>NZ_FUIH01000007.1:1314165-1971247 GCF_900162695.1 Virgibacillus siamensis | reverse complement strand
TGTACGTTCAATTGGAATGGCGTTAACATCATGCATCGTTCCGGAAGCAGGCAAGCCCAGTTTTGAATTGAAGGATAATGAAATGGAAGTTGGTATCGGTATTCATGGCGAACCGGGAATTGAACGGGAAACATTAAAATCAGCCGATGAAATAGCCGAAAGACTGACGGCAAAAGTACTGGAGGACATGGATTATGCGGACTCCGATGTTGCGGTAATGGTTAACGGATTAGGTGCAACACCGGAGATGGAATTGTATATTGTAAATAAAAAGGTTCAGGAAATACTAAAGGAGAAAGGTATTCATGTTTATCGGACTTATGTCGGCGGGTATATGACATCACTGGAAATGGCAGGATGTTCCGTTACATTAATGAAGTTGGATGATAACTTGAAAGAACTTCTGGATGCGGAAACTTCTGCACCTGCATTTTAATTGAGAAAGGATCAATGCAAATGGAATTAACCGTTAAGGATGTAGCAACCTGGCTGGAACTTTCAAACAAGTACATTCAGGAAAACAAAGAATACCTGACTGAACTCGACCAGAAAATTGGTGATGGTGATCATGGCATTAATATGGCAAGAGGTTTTCAGGAAGTAATGCATAAAATGATAGAACAAGATTACCAAACCATTTCGGATGTATTAAAGGATACCGCAATGACACTGATCTCAAAAGTTGGTGGTGCATCCGGACCTTTATTGGGGACAGCATTTTTGAAAATGTCAACTTCGGTAAAAGGGCAGGAGAACCTTGATACTGCGGCTTTTTCCGCTGCATTAAATGAGGCTGTGAACGGTGTGAAACAACGTGGAAAGTCAACCGAGGGTGAAAAAACACTTTTGGATGTCTGGTCACCAATGGCTGATTATTTTTCGGGAACAGATGATTTTTCATCGGATAGTATTATAGAAACCGCCAAAAAAGCAATGGCGGACACAGAAGATATGCAGGCAACCAAGGGAAGAGCAGCTTATTTTAAGGAAAAGTCCGTTGGTCATATCGACCCCGGGGCTGCAACTTCATATTATATATTCGCCGGTCTGGCTTATGCGGTTAAAGGAGGCAACCATTAATGGCATATACAGGTCTTGTTCTGATTTCACACAGCCCAAAGATTGCGGAAGGGATTAAAGACATGATACGGCAGGTTATTCTTGATGTCCCGGTAGAACTTGCCGGTGGGACAGAAGACAATGAAATCGGTACAAATGCTGGGAAAATCCAGGAGGCTATCGAGCGGGCGGATAATGGAAACGGCGTATTGCTCTTTTACGATATTGGGAGCGCGAAAATGAATGCCGAGATTGCTATAGAGATGACTGATGCAAAAGACATTCGAATTGCTGAAGCGCCGGTCATGGAAGGAGCATATCTTGCAGCCGTTGAGTCTGGTATGGGAAAAAGTTTTGATGATGTTTACGCTGCTGTCGTTAAAAAATACGGCGAAGAAGTCAAGTAACTTTACACCTTTAGAACAGTTTGATATGATGTATGTAAGTTAATACATGTGTCGGAGAAATGGAGAAACCACAAATGGCTGATGAACACTACTGTGTCATCAGTTTGATTTGTGGTTTTTTCTTTTTTTAAAACAACTTCCATAAAACACATGAAAATATCATTTAAAGGGTATTGATATTAAGGGAGGTTAAACGGACTATGACTATTTTTTCAAGTTATCACAGGGATAAAATTTATCAAAATTTAACGGATCATCAACTGGATGTTCTTGTCATTGGCGGCGGTATCACTGGATCCGGTATTGCGCTTGACGCGGTCACCCGCGGCATGAATACCGGAGTAATTGAAATGCAGGATTTTGCTGCAGGAACATCCAGCCGGTCAACAAAGCTGGTCCATGGCGGATTACGCTATTTGAAGCAATTTGAAGTGAAGATGGTTGCCGAAGTTGGAAAAGAGCGGGCTATTGTATACGAAAATGGACCGCATGTTACAACACCGGAGTGGATGATGCTTCCATTTTATAAAGAAGGTAACTTCGGGCCATTTACAACAAATATTGGTTTGCGCGTTTACGATTTTTTGGCAGGCGTCAAGAAATCGGAACGAAGAAAAATGCTCAGCCCGGATGAAGCACTTGCTAAAGAACCCCTAATCAAATCAGACGGATTAAAAGGTTCCGGCTACTATGTGGAGTACAAAACAGATGATGCCAGGCTGACAATTGAGGTAATCAAGAAAGCTGTTGAACAGGGCGCACATGCTATCAATTATACAAAAGCTGTCGATTTTATTTACGAAGCCGGGAAAATTACCGGTGTTGTAGCGGAAAACCAGTTGACAGGTGAACAGCATACAATCCGCGCGAAAAAGATTGTAAATGCTGGTGGTCCATGGGTGGATGATCTGCGAGAAATTGATGGTTCCAAAACCGGTAAATCACTGCATTTGACAAAAGGTGTACATTTGATTTTTTCAAATGACCGTTTTCCGCTTAAGCAGGCGATCTATTTCGATGCCCCCGATGGAAGGATGGTTTTTGCCATTCCGCGTAATAAAAAAACGTATGTTGGAACTACGGACACAAGTTATGACGGTGATATTTCACATCCGGTAATGACAGAGGATGACCGTGACTATTTGCTTGATGCTATCAACTATATTTTCCCATCTCTGGACATGACCAAGGAAGATGTTGATTCCAGCTATGCAGGTTTGCGGCCGCTAATAGCAGAAGATGGAAAAAATCCCGACGAGATTTCCCGCAAAGATGAAATCTTTATCTCCGACTCCGGACTGATTTCAATGGCTGGCGGTAAATTAACAGGTTATCGAAAAATGGCTGCAGATGCAGTGGATACAGTTGTGAATCAATTGAAGAAAGAAGACGGGATTCTTTATTCCAAATCGGTTACTGAACATTTGTCGATTTCCGGTGGTGATGTTGGCGGTTCAAAAGGATTTCAACGTTATCAAGATGCCAAACTATCTGAAGCGGCAGAGCTTGGGATCGATAAGGAAACAGCTGAATTTTTGGTTCAGAAATACGGTGCCAATACAGATAAAATTTTTGAGTTATATCAGGAAGAAACGACAAATGCGGATAAAGCAGGCATTGACCCGGCCGTTTTTGCCGAATTGACTTATGCCATTGAATACGAATTAACGTATAAACCGGTCGACTTCTTCATCAGGCGGACAGGTGCACTGTTTTTTGACATTGAATTTGTTCAGAAACATAAGGATCATGTCATTGCCTACATGGCTGAAAGACTTGGATGGAGCGAGGAACAAACGAAAAAGTATACAGATGAACTTGAACAGTTATTATACGAGGCGGTTCATCCGGTCGAAACTAGAAAAGGCTAATCGCGATTTGCGATTAGCCTTTTCTTAATCATCTGTACTTCTTTTCCGGAAACATAAAGCCATAAATGCTGCAGCTGCAATCACCCAAATCAGTACAATCCCAAGTGGGAACCATGATCCATCTTCATGCATTTTAATTAATTGTGGGAGCGGGAAAACGTTAATGATTTTGGTAACGATGCTGTCCTCGTCAATTCCAAGTAAATTAAACATTGGGGTAAAACCAAATAGGAACATGACAGGCATCAGATATGCCGATGTTGCTGCAACGGTTTTTGCAAACAGGCCGATTCCTATACCTAGAAACAGAAAGAATAGGAATAATAACACCATCCCAATAATTGGTTTTACAGCCAGGAATGGATCTATTCCGGCAATCAGCAGAGAAATAACCAATGAAATAGCTGTCATTAACCCTGTGACAAGACTTTTCCCTACTAAAATATCAATAAATGAAGCAGGTGAAAGAACAAGCCCGCGTAATGTTTTCTTTTCATTTTCTTCAGCCATCATGGTCATCATGCAGCTGGATGTAACAGTCGAAAAGGTAATGCCGACAATCATATACAGCATAAACAACGGAAGTTCTTCATCCCCTTTGCCGAGACGGGAATATAGTAACGCCAGTATTATTGGAATTGTAGGCATCATCAAAAGCATCATGTTTTTCATGAAATCTTTTAAGTCTTTTTCAAATATAGCCTGGATGCGATGCACATTCATTAGACAAGCTCCTTTCCGGTTACTTTTAAAAAGATTTGTCCAAGTGTCGGTTTATCGGTGTTTATTGACTTGATTTGCTTTTCCGCAATCATGTTCCGGATCTGGTCCGCATTCTCAGGTGAGTTGTCAATGACCAGCTTTTCTCCATTTATCGTCTCCACATGGAACGCATGAGTAGAATATTTATAACGAAGTGCTTCAGGGTTATCCAGTTCCTGAAGTTTTCCATTGTTGAGAAAGGCAACACGGTCACACAATTCCGTAGCCTCCTCCATGTTGTGTGTGGTTAAAAATATCGTTGTACCGGCTTCATTAAGCGCTTTAAGACCGCGATGGATTTGTGCCATGTTTCCAGGATCGAGTGCAGAGGTCGGTTCATCAAGAAATACCAAATCCGGTTTATGAATCAATGCCTTTGCAAGCAAAATCCGCTGTTTCATCCCTTTTGAAAGTTTTGAAACAGTTTTAGAACGTTCTTGTTCCATGTTTACATCCTGCAGTATTGCATTTATTTGCTTGAGCGGAGCATTATAAAGTTTGCAGAACAGTTTCAGATTGTCATACACGGTCAAGCGCTCATATAATGCACTGTTGTCGGAAAGAATGCCAATTTTAGATTTAAAATAGGATGATTGGAATGTAGATGAAGATTCATTCAAAACCGAAACCTGACCATCTGTTTTATCCAGTTCGCCTGTCAGAATCTTAATTGTTGTTGTTTTTCCTGATCCGCTTGGTCCCAGCAAACCAAAAATATCTCCTTTCCGGACATGAAAACTTAAATCATCAATTGCAGAATTCCCCCCGAATTTTTTCCGCAAATGGTTCACTTCAATCACGTTTTCCACCGTAAAACCCTCCTCGTGTTTCGATTCTATGCAATTTTGGTTGTTGCTGCAGTAACATAATCTGGATGAAATGTACTGCATATAATTTATTTCAGATTGGACATGCTCTGAATTCCTTGCGCTTTCGTTTGTGAATAATCCCAAGATATAGTATACCATGATTTGCCCGGGCAACATGGGAAACTTTTATCAAATATGAGCGCAGATATATCGACAGAAGAGAAACTATATCGATAGAGGCGTAGATAATATTGATAATTCCAATTTGCCGGAGCCATGTTTGCAGATGGTGCTTTTGCGCTTCAGCCTGCATAATCGGATCTTTGTAGGACTTGGTTTTTCCATCCGCAAATTGTGTTAATTGCCTCTGTTTGGAATCATATTGAAGTGTGCCGGCAACGTTTTTAATTTCTAGAATAAGGAAAAAACCTTTGGAAAGGATGAGAGTATCGATTTGAAATTGGAATGGGGGATTTTCCAGGCGAAGTCCTCGTATTACTAAAAAATTATTTCGGAGGAAGGTGGAGAGTGTGTCAACATTTCTTTCACCGTCATATCCTGCTTTTTCTTTTCGGTATGCTGCAATTAGTTTTTCATCAAACCGATAATTCTCCTTGAGCCTTCGTAAAATTGCTTCCAAAATCAGTAAATCATATGTTTTTAATCGGAGACCAGATACCAGTGGAATCACCTCTCCAAGTATAGTTAATGCTATATATTCGTCAAAAATTGGCAAGATCCTGCTTTTGAAAAATTACATACCAAATAAGTGTCCATTCTTTATAAATTTTCATGTAGGATTCTGCATTCATTTATGATATACTTTTGTCGATATTAATCGAGATAAGGGGGATATGCATGCACCAGTCGGAAAACAAAAAAGATCAACAGCACGAAAATGTATTCCCGCTTATTCCGGAAGGCGATTTTTATTTTCAAAAAGGTGTTGAAGCATTTCAAAAGCGGAATTTCGAAGGTGCGATCAAATGGCTGCGCAAGGCCATTGAAATGGCACCCGAGGATCCGCTTTATCAATGCCAGATGTCGGTTATTTATACGGAAATTGGTGCATACCATGCAGCGAATCAGCTATTGACTAAAGTGCTGCAATTTTCCGGTGATGATTGTATAGACTGTTATTACCTGCTGGCAAACAATTATGCGCACCTTGGTCTATTGAATGATGCCAAAAAGTATGCAAATTCCTATCTGGACAAAGACCCGGATGGTGAGTTTAAAGAGGCGGCTGAAAGTCTGATCGAAATGGTTGATATCGATGAGGAAGATGATGAATGGTTTACCGATGAAGAAGATGAGCTCCTGATCTACCAGGAAACCGTTTTTTATCATATCGAAAAATGCGAATGGGAAAAAGCACTGACATTACTCGATGAAATGAAGACATTGTTCCCGGGGCATCCATTAATCAAACATGACTATACACAGGCATTGTTCTTCTCCGGTTATCAGGACGACGCAATTAAAATGGAAATGGAATTGCTGGAGGAGGATCCAAATTCGTTGAACAGTCATATAAATATGGCAATATTTTCGTACGAATCCGGGAATATTACACAGTATGAAACCCATATTCAGACGTTGCGAAATGTATATCCGCTTCATGAACAGCTGCAGCTCCGTGTAGCAATTACTTTTGCCAGGACAGGGTTGTATCAGGAGGCATATGACAGATTTCGCAAACTTGCAAAAGGTACTTCGAAAAATCATTTATCGTTTTATAAGTATTACAGCATTGCGGCTTACAAGCTTGGAGAGCCGTCCAAAGCCCTTTCATTATGGGAAGAGGGATGCAGGCGTCATCCGGATTTGTCCAAACAGGATGGTCCATGGGGGTAATCAAGCATAAAAGTAGACGTAATGTGGTAAATCTAATACGATAAATATGGCTTCATTATAATGTTAAGAAAGGACTGAGAGCTATGTCCGAAGAGCGTATATATGATGTGATTATAGCAGGCGCCGGCCCAGCCGGAATGACAGCTGCGGTTTATGCATCAAGGGCTGATCTGGATACTTTGATGATTGAGCGAGGGATTCCCGGCGGTCAAATGGCAAATACAGAAGATGTGGAAAATTTCCCTGGTTTTGAGCATGTCTTGGGACCGGATTTATCAAATAAAATGTTTGAACACGCCAAAAAATTTGGTGCGGAATATGCGTATGGAGATATTAAAGATGTTGTGGATCACGGCGAATATAAAACTGTTATTGCCGGATCAAAAGAATATCATACGCGAGCACTAATCATAACAACCGGTGCACAGTACAAAAAGCTTGGCATTCCCGGCGAAGAGGAACTTGGGGGACGCGGAGTTTCTTATTGTGCAGTTTGTGATGGCGCATTTTTTAAAGAAAAACATCTTGTTGTAATTGGCGGCGGTGATTCTGCCGTTGAAGAAGGTATTTATTTGACACGTTTTGCGGATAAGGTAACGGTTGTGCATCGGCGTGATGAACTTCGCGCTCAGAAGATTATTCAGCAGCGTGCCTTTGACAATGAAAAAATGGAATTCATTTGGAACACGGAAGCAAAAACAATCAATGGTCCCGACGGAAAAGTAAGCGGCGTTTCCCTGGTTAACAATAAGACCGGTGAGGAATACGAACATCCAATTGACGGGGTTTTCATTTATATTGGAATGGTCCCGCTTAGCGAGCCTTTTCAATCACTTGGTATTACCAATGAAGATGGCTATATTCCAACAAATGAAGAGATGGAAACGTCAATTCCCGGAATTTTTGCTGCCGGAGATATTCGGGAGAAAAACCTTCGACAGATTGTGACAGCAACTGGGGATGGAAGTATTGCTGCTGAAAATGCACAAAAGTATATTGAGGATTTAATGGAAGAATTAAAAGCTGCAAAATCCTAATCCAACTTCTGTAAAAGTAATTTTTCAGAAAGTAATTGCTTTTTAACGCTGCTGTAACACGCATGCAATAAAAATCGGGTACAATATAATTAACTAATTGACCCCCTTTTAATAAATAAATTAGTTCTTTGTGCAGATGAATGATACGTTCATCTGCACCTTTTTTTGTGTAAAAAAAGTACACAGTCCTGTCCAAATCTGTCGATGTCAAACAGATACTTGTTGCTTTGAATTTTTTCATTGTATAATAGGGATAATGGTTAAAAAAGAGTCGATGCTGAATAGATTGTTTGTATATAGAGAGATCTTGGAATTGATCAATCACCTTTCGGATCGGAAGGTGATATGAGGGGGAAATACCATGTCAGTGAATGAAGAGGAAACAAAATTAGTTGTTATAACAGGAATGTCAGGCGCCGGGAAAACGGTAGCTGTACAGAGCTTTGAAGATTTGGGGTATTACTGTGTGGATAATCTTCCCCCGGCCTTGCTCCCAAAGTTTCTTGAACTGATGAAGGATTCAACCAACAACATCCGTAAAGTTGCTCTGGTAATGGACCTGCGCGGACGGGAATTTTTTGATTCTCTTTTTGAAGCACTTGATATTTTGGGTGAAGAAGAATGGGTGCATGAACATATACTGTTTTTGGATGCAAAAGACGAATCACTTGTGACAAGATATAAAGAAACACGCCGTTCACACCCACTCGCAGTCGGCGGCCTTCCACTGGAAGGAATCCAGCAGGAACGGAAAATTCTTGATGAGTTAAGAGGCAGGGCACAACGGATTATTGATACAACCAATTTGAAACCGAGGGAATTGCGGGAAAAAATTTTGAAGGCATACACGGAAAAAAAACAGGAGATATTTTCGGTGAACCTTGTATCATTCGGTTTTAAATATGGAATTCCAATTGATGCGGACCTTGTATTTGATGTTCGCTTTCTGCCAAACCCGCATTATGTACCGCATATGCAGCCTTTGACCGGTTTAAATCCCGAAGTTTCCTCATATGTATTTAAATGGACGGATACAATTAAATTTAATGAAAAAGTACTGGATATGCTTCATTTTATGCTTCCCCAGTACAAAAAAGAAGGAAAGTCACAGCTGGTAGTCGCAATTGGCTGCACCGGAGGACAACATCGATCGGTAGCACTTGCGGAATATTTTGCGAAACAATTATCTGCAAATTACATTACCCATGTGACACATCGCGATATTGATAAGAGAAAGGGACATTCATGATGCAGAACAACAGGAAGCCAAGGGTTGTAGTGATTGGCGGCGGTACAGGAATGCCTGTACTCTTGAGAGGTTTAAAAAATTTGCCTGTACATCTTACTGCACTTGTTACAGTGGCAGATGACGGCGGCAGTACCGGCAGGCTTCGCGATGAAATGGCAATTCCAGCCCCCGGTGATATCCGAAACGTAATTGCTGCTCTATCTGATGCAGAACCGATGCTGCTTGAATTGTTCCAGCACCGGTTTGCAGTCGGTAATGGTTTGTCGGGTCACTCGATGGGGAATCTGCTGCTTGCCGCAATGACCTCTATAACCGGTGATTTTTACACTGGTATAAAGGAAATTTCCCGTGTTTTAAATGTGAAAGGAAAAATTTATCCAATCTCCAATGAGAATATGTCATTGCATGCCAAAATGTCTGATGGATCTATCGTTTCCGGTGAATCAAAAATTCCTCTGGCGAACAAACGGATTGAACGTGTCTTTTTAAGTCCGCAGCCGGTGCAGCCATTTCCGAATGCATTGAAAGCAATAGAAAAGGCGGACCTTGTTGTAATTGCTCCAGGAAGCCTATATACAAGTATTTTATCAAACTTGATTATACCGCAAGTGGATGAGGCGCTTCAGGAAACAAACGGAAAAGTTGTCTATGTGTGTAATGTTATGACACAAGCAGGGGAGACAACAGGCTATACGGCATCTGACCATGTTCAGGCAATATGCGATCACGTCGGTAATGACGCGGTCGATTCAATAATTGTCCATAATGAACCAATCAGTAAAAATGTGCGTGATGTGTATGCAGAAGAAAATGCCGAACCGGTGATTTATGATACAGATCGTTTGCTGGAAATGGGGTTGCAGATTATAGAGGGAGACATTATAAACCATTCCAGAACAACACTCAGACATGATACACATAAAATTGCCAAACTGCTTTATTCCATAATTGAATCCAAATGATTTTGCTGGAGGGGGTGACGAAATGTCGTTTGCATCGGAAATAAAGAAAGAACTGACGGGGATTGAAACAGATCAATGCTGTCAACACGCTGAACTTGCTGCACTTATTCGAATGAATGGTGCTATTTCCATGTCACAGCGTAAATATACATTGGACGCACAGACGGAGAACGCAGCGATTGCACGCCGCATTTATACACTGATCAAGTCACTGTATGATTTACCGGTCGAACTGCTTGTCCGAAAAAAAATGAAATTGAAGAAAAATAACGTGTACATCGTCCGGATAAAGGAAGATGTGGAAAAATTATTAACGGAATTGGATATTTTACACAAACCCCACTCATTTGTGCGAACTATCTCCGAAAAATATTTACAAAAAGACTGCTGCAAAAAATCATATTTGCGTGGAGCATTTCTTGCCGGAGGTTCCATCAACAATCCGGAAACTTCCTCCTATCATCTGGAAATTTTCAATGCATACGAGGAGCATAATAATGCATTATGCGATTTATTGAATGATTTTGATCTTCGTGCACGAAAACTGGAGCGGAAAAAAGGTTATATTACGTATTTGAAAGAAGCAGAAAAGATTACGGAGTTTTTAAGTATTATTGGTGCGCATAATGCATTATTCAAGTTTGAGGATGTCCGGATTGTGCGGGACATGCGAAACTCAGTAAACCGACTCGTGAATTGTGAGACGGCCAACCTGAACAAAACAATTGGTGCGGCGTTCAGGCAAATCGAGAATATTAAGCTGATTGAACGGACAGTCGGTCTTGATGCACTTCCGGAGAAACTTCAGGAAATTGCCGAACTGCGCGTTAAGCATCAGGATGTTTCCTTGAAAGAACTGGGCGAACTTGTCTCCACAGGGAAAATTTCGAAATCCGGTGTCAATCACCGTCTAAAAAAGATTGATGAATTTGCTGATAAAATTCAATTTGACACAAAACTTTTGAAAAATGAGTAGCATAAATGTTACTGGACAAAGCCGATTATGATATACTAGCGTTAATTTAATTATAATTCTTTTAATTGAAAGGCTACCGTCAAAGTCGGGCGGGGGCCGAATTTTTAATATTACTTGTAAACGATTTCAGTTGGAAAGGATGAGGAGATTGATTGAGAAATCGGTCACGGTTGAATTAGAAACCGGGTTACAGGCTCGGCCGGCGGCATTATTTGTACAGGAGGCAAACCGATTTGCTGCACATTTATTCCTTGAAAAGGATGGAAAACGGGTCAATGCCAAAAGTATAATGGGATTAATGAGCCTTGCGGTGACAACAGGGGAAACGATTACGCTTTTTGCGGAAGGATCGGATGAGAACGAAGCTTTGGACAGATTAACCCAATTTGTTAGGAACGATTAAAAATGTCTCTTAGATGAGGAGGCATTTTTAAATTGGTTCTGTTGTAGTAAATTAAATTACACAACACGAAAAAGGCTATCCCCATTGGAATAGCCTCACAATACAATTCATATTTACTTATTTCTTGTCTTTGTTGTTTGTTAAGATTTTGTCTATTAAGCCATAATCCACTGATTTTTCAGCTGTCATGAAGTTGTCCCGATCTGTATCTCGGTCGATTAATTCGATTGGCTGACCAGTGCGTTCAGCCAGAATCTGGTTGATTTTTTCACGCATTTGGATGATCCGTTTGGCATGAATTTCAATATCTGTTGCCTGACCTTGGGTACCGCCTAGTGGCTGGTGAATCATCACCTCACTGTTTGGCAGTGCATAGCGTTTTCCTTTTTCTCCGGCGGCAAGCAGGAATGCACCCATTGATGCTGCCATACCTGTGCAGATGGTTGATACATCCGGTTCAATGAATTGCATCGTATCATAAATTGCCATGCCGGCTGTAATGGATCCGCCCGGTGAGTTAATGTATAGGGAGATATCTTTGTCCGGGTCTTCCGCAGCGAGGAAAAGCAATTGCGCCACAATCGAATTGGAAACATTATCGTCGATGCCGCTTCCAAGCATAATAATTCGGTCTTTCAATAAACGTGAGTAAATATCATATGCGCGTTCTCCACGGTTTGTCTGTTCAATGACTGTAGGTATTAAATTCATGTGTAAAATCCTCCTTATTTCATCTCAAATTAATCCAGTTTTTATTGGATATTTTTATCATAACGAATAGGTCAAAAAAGGTCAAACAAAAACGTTCAACAAATCCTGCATAAAAATCACATTTTCCATCATTCCCTTTCCACCATAATATAAACCCTCCCAGTTAAACAAGTTTATACGTATTTGTCGGGCGTCCCTGCTTGCCATACTGTGAAATGATTTCTACTTCGCCCTTGTTTTCCAGGTAGTATAAATACCGGTGGACAGTCTGGTAGGCAATCGGCAATGCCTGTTGAATCTCGTTGATGGAGGATGGGGAATCTTGTTGCACGAGGTAATTTTTAATTGAATTCAGGGTAGCCTGCCGTATGCCTTTTTCCACAAAGACATTTTCCTTGCCGGCCATAAGTTTTGCGATCTTTAAATTAATACGGATCCGGGAAATAAGATCAGGTGCTTTGATTGGTTTCAGGGCAAAATCAGTTGCACCAGCCTGTAGAAATGCATCGGCAATTTCCTGACGTTCATCAACGGTCAATATGATAATAGGGGTTTTCTCACTGATACTGCGTAATTCTTTCGTTGTTTTTATTCCATCCCAATCCGGCATATGGTAGTCAAGTAACATAAGGTCAGGGTGCATTTTTTTGAAAAGTTCAATGCCTTGCTTTCCTGTACTGCCTTCTATCACATTCCAATCGGCGGAGCAGCATATTTCTTTCAGTGTAAAACGAATGTCTTCGTTATCATCAACTATTAATATAGTGGTGCTCATTGGCGTTTTCACCTTCTTTACTGATAGGTAGTCTGATATTTATTTGCGTCTGATTCCCGGGGATGCTTTTGAGATCAATTGTACCATGATGGTTTTCAACCACCCGTTTCACAAAGGAAAGACCTAATCCGGATGAGTTTCGTGTACTGAATCCTTCTTTCCAGATTTCTTTCAGGTGGGTGGCGTCTATACCGGGACCGTTATCCTGAATGCGAATTAAAATTCTCGTATCTATACTTTTGACAGTGACATGGATATATCCTTCTTTTCCATCAAAAGAAATGATGGCGTTTTCAAGAATGTTCGAAATAGCTCTGGAAAACCGTATTTTATTGACATAGATAAATGGGAGATTTTCATCTAAATCTATTTTCAAATTAATCCGCTGTTCATCCATACTAAGATGGCTTGTTACGTATTGGAGAAGTTCCTGAACGGATAATTCCTGTTTCATCTGATCATGCAGTATTTCAGAAATCATGTCTTTCATTTTCGTAATGGAACGGTCGATCCGGCTGACGTATGTTTTTAAAGAAGGATTATGTTTCGATTGCATTTTCATTTGAATCAGCGATACAAGGCCCTCAACTGTTACCAACGGGGTTTTCAGATCATGAACAAGCATATTGATCTCTTCATGAACTTTTGAATCAACAAGTGCTGAGCGGGTTTCGTGCAGTATTTCTTCCTGAACCTGATATTTCCGCAATGTATTAATTTGCTTATTAAACAGATGGATTAGTAACGTAACAATGATGGCAATGACTGAAAACACACTGAAAAAGATGGTTGCCAATGTATTGAAAAGGTTATTTCCCGTCAGGTAACTGTCCGCGATCTTAATGCCTGCAGCAAGGTCATTGGTGCCAATTCCAAATCGGGAAAGTGCCGGAATAAGCTGCATCCATTGTACGGAAAGCAGAACGAGAAATGATATGATGGAATAAATAAAATAAAAATATTTATGCCTGGGTATATATTGCAGCAGCAGTACAATGATGCCAGTTGTCAAAAAGTAACCAAGGTATGTGAAGTGCTCCGTGTATATTTGATTAAAAATCGACAGGGAGATTAGAACAATTCCGATGTAGGCGAATGACCAGGAAACGGTATTTAATTTGATCCGAAAGACTTGTACAATGAGCATCGATCCAAAATGAACAAGAAAAAACGTCATCATATATTTTGCAATATATAAAAAGGAAGTAATTAAAAGCAGTCCACTGTCATGCTGTATAATACTCTTATGGATATTTTTAGCGAGCCATATTGACCAATCATTCAGAAATACAGGAAGTATCAGGCCGTAAAAAATCAGCAGCAGCCCAATTGATAATAATAGTATCGATTTTTTTTTGCGGATCATGATTTGTCAGCCTTTCTATCGGAATATGGCATTGAACGGTACGGATAGGTCTTTCAACCCGTTAACCAGGGTAACAGGGACTTGAAGTTCCCTCAGATGGTCAATTTGCGCTGCTTTCTTCTTCGTATTTTTCATCCCTATGAAATAATCCGCATATGGGGCGGTTTCCTTAAATAATTTTATGGTTCGGCGATCATCACGGAAAAAGCCGGATATGTTTACAAGAATGATGGGCAGATGTGTGTATTCTGCTTCCTTTAGCAGTGTTCGTGTCCGAATTAGTTCCTCTTGAAATGTCCGGTTTGTTTGTTTCAATCCATTGGCACTGTAGCCGAGCAGGATAACAACACTATTGTAATCATATAAATCTGACCCCAATGCTCTGGGGCGGTAATCTGCCTCAAGGTTAAGCTTCTGGGCGATTTGCAGCAAAATGCTTCCCTCGGGGGCTTGTCCGGTGGATGTAATCAGTATTTTTTCCTTGCCAATTGGTGCTGGCAGATTTGGGTATGTATTAAAGTGTTCGGAATGTGTGTCATTGATCGAGATAAAGCAGAGGATCAAAGCACTGACAAAACAAACCGAAATGGGGACATATCGTTTCAAAATTTTGTCAACTCCCTTAAAATACCGGCATACAGGCAAAAAAAGATAAGGAAAATGCGGATGCATTTACCTTATCTTACTACACTTTTCCAATATTGTAATTATTCCTTTAATCGTGGGTCTAAAGCATCACGTAATCCGTCCCCGAATAAATTGAAGCCAAGAACAACCAAAAAGATGGCAATTCCGGGGAAGGCGACAACCCATGGTGCATTTTGCAATGCTGCACGCCCGTCACTCAACATCGCGCCCCACTCGGGTGTCGGCGGCTGTGCTCCAAGTCCAAGAAAACTTAATCCGGCTGCATCCAGAATTGCCGTACCAACACTAAGTGTGGCCTGAACGATAATTGGAGCAAGACAATTAGGCAATACATGCTGCATCAGTACCCGGCCGTTTTTGGCACCAATAGCTTTAGCGGCCTCAATATATTCTGTTTCTTTTACTGATAATACTGCCGATCGTACAATCCGGGCAAACTGTGGTATTCCGACAATCCCGACTGCAATCATGGCATTTTGCAGGCTCGGCCCCAGGACAGCAACGAGTGCTATAGCCAGTAAAATACTTGGAAACGCCATTAGAATATCGACAACACGCATGATAATCTGATCAATCCATTTTCCAAAATAACCAGCAATTCCTCCAAGAAGGACACCGATAATCATCGATATGGCTACGGTAAAAACACCAATTTGAATGGAAATACGCGTACCATATACAATTCTGCTGAAAATATCCCTTCCGAGTGCATCCGTTCCAAGAAAATGTTCTGCGGATGGAGGCTGATAGCGATTGGTAATGGATTCATAGCTTGTAGGGTTGTGTGTTGCGATTAATGGTGCAAATATAGCAGTAACAATTAAAAGAAGAATGATACACAACCCGATCAGTGATGTTTTACTTTTAATAAGCCGAAAAAATACATCTTTCCATAAGCTGCTTTTCTTTTTGTGGGCAAGTTCATCAGGAAGCGCTGTATCTGTATTTCCGGCCGGGTTCGGCTGCAATTCCATCAAATGCACATCCTTTCGTCAGGGTATCAATCATAACTGATCCTCGGATCAAAATATTTATACAGTAAATCTGTTATAAGGTTCACCAGTACGAAAATGGTTGCAATCACTAAAATAGTACTTTGCACAACGGTGAAATCTCGCCCAAGTACTGCCAGGTAGACGTATCGCCCGACACCGGGCCAGGAGAAAATCGTTTCGGTCAGAACGGCACCACCGAGCAGCAGTCCAAATTGCAGACCAATGACGGTCAAAACAGGAAGGAAGGCGTTCTTTAAGGCATGCTGAAAAATAATTAAATGTTTTCTCAGCCCTTTTGCATCCGCTGTTCGAATATAATCCTGCTTCATCACTTCCAGCATGCTTGATCTGGTCATCCGGGCAATGATCGCCATCGGTATGGTTCCAAGTGCAATGCCTGGCATAAGAAGATGGAAGAATGCATCTTTAAACGCTATCCAGTTGCCGGTTAATATACTGTCCAGCAGAAAAAAATTGGTAATGGTGTTCAGATCAATACCCGACGATAACCGTCCGGAAGGCGGCATAAGCTGCAATTCAACAGAGAAAAACAGAATCATCATCAGGCCAAGCCAGAAGATTGGCATCGAAACACCGAACAGCGCTCCGGTCATACTGAGGTTGTCAAACCAGGAATACTGTTTCACGGCTGCGATAACCCCTGCTGTAACCCCGATAACGACCGCTAAAATCATAGCAAATATAGTCAATTCAATCGTTGCAGGCAGCTTGTGCATTAACTGTACGGCAATATCTTCTTTGGACTGTACAGATTGTCCAAGGTCTCCTTGCAAAATATCACCTAAAAATCGGCCGTATTGCACGACATAGGGATCATTAAGACCTAACTCATGCCGGAGTGCCTCCAGTTGTGCTTCCGTTGCTTTATTGCCAAGCATACTTTTTGCCGGGTCACCCGGAATCAGATGAATCAGGGAGAAGGTAAGGATGGACACACCAAGCAGCACGGGGATAAGCATCAGTATTCGTTTTACAATATATTGAAGCATCAGTGTACCTCCCGTCTATTATGTAAAATTCAAGGAAGCCATTTCCCGGAGATTGTTGCGTGAATCCCCGGGAATGTTCCTGTTTTGTTTTTTATTCTTTAATATCCAGAAGGTTGAATGGTTCACTTCCGGTAGGATGTGGTGTATAGTTTACAACCTTCTTGCTTGCCGCGAGCGGTGGTGTTGTGTGTGCAATCGGGAACCATGGTGCATCTTCATGTATGATTTCTTGTGCTTTCATGTAATATTCAACCCGCTTTTCCTGATCCATTTCCGTTTGTGCTGCCTTTAGCAAGTCATGGACCTCATCACTTTTATAAAATGCAATATTACCCGCAGATCCTTTCTTGGCATTATCCTTATCAAGTAATACATAAAGGAAGTTGTCCGGGTCACCGTTATCACCGGTCCATCCCAAAAATGCCATGTCATGTTTTCCATCCTCGGTTACTGCTAAATGCGTATCCCAGTCATTTTCAATTATCTTTACGTTAATATTAACCTTCTTCAGCATTTGCTGAATGGCCTGTGCAGTCAGTTTTGGCTGCGGTAAATAGGGTCGCGGGTTTGCCATGATATACAAAGTTGTATCAAACCCGTCCGGATATCCAGCTTCAGCAAGCAGTGTTTTAGCTTTTTCCACATCGTATCCGTAATCTTCTATTTCATCATTGTAACCCCAGAGTGACGGCGGAATTGGGTTTTTGGCAGGCTTGCCAATACCTTCAAATAGTGTCATCAGTTCTTTTTTGTCAATAGCCCAGTTAATCGCTTGACGTACTTTTTTCTTTGACATTGGGCCATCTTTACTCATATTCATTGCCATATAGCTGATGTTCATCGATGGTCGGCGGATGATTTTCAGATTCTCATCATTTTCCGCTGTTTGAATATCCTGCGGGTTCAGCCCTGTCATCAGGTCAATTGATCCTGCCTGAAGCTCCAGAAAACGAGCGCCGTTATCCGGAATAGTGCGGAAAATGACTTTGTCTACGTTTGCGACTTTTCCAAAGTAATCCTTATTTTTCGTTAGGGTGATTTTGTCATCCGGAATCCACTCTTTAAAGACAAATGGACCGGTTCCGACAGGGTTCTTAAAGTAGTCTTCACCATATTTTTTGATGGCGTCCGGACTGGCAATACCAAATGGCGGCATTGCTAATGTCTGGAGAAATGGAGCATTAGGCTCTGACAAGGTGATTTTCACTTCATACTTGTCTGTAGCTTCAACTTTTTCAATAATTCCTCCAAGGTCATCCTTCGTAGCTCCAAACATGTAGCCATAGTAGATATATTCACCTGAAGATGCCCATCGTTCAAAGTTGAATACAACATCCTCCGCTGTGAAATCTGTTCCATCATGGAATTTAACACCTTCCCGAAGCTGGAAAGTCCAGACCAGTCCATCCTTACTGACTTCCCATTCGGTTGCCAGGGCAGGTTTAACTTCGGTTCCTTCCACTTTGTACCGGACTAGCGGGTCATAAATCTGATTAGTAACATAGATTGATTCACCATCCGTAACTTTTGACGGATCCAATTGGATGGAATCGGCTCCACGGCCAAAGACCAGTGTTTTTTTACCGTTGGAATCATCTGAAGATCCACTTTCACCGGAAGCACTTCCCCCGGAGCCGGTGCCTGCATCCTGTGTACATGCTGCCAGTACAAACATTACAGTAAAGAGCAAAGATAACAGAAACATGAACTTTCGATTTTTCAACATACATCCTCCTTCAGATCATTTTTAGATTTGGGCGGTGTTTTTCGCTACCACCTCCTTAGCAAAGTGACACGCTGCCATTTGTCCGTTTTCGGAAACTTTTTTCAGTTTTGGTTTCTGGGTGCGGCAGATTTCCTCGGCAAAAGGGCACCGTGTGTGAAACTTGCAGCCCTGGGGCGGGTTTGCAGGTGAAGGCAAATCACCGGATAATATAATCTGCTTTTTTTCATGGTGTGGATTTGCTTCGGGAACCGCTGAAAGTAATGCCTGTGTATATGGGTGTTTCGGATTTTGGTAGACTTCATTTACTTCGCCAATTTCGGCAAGCTCACCCAGATACATGACAGCAACACGGTCACTGATGTGGTGAACAACGCTCAGGTCATGGGCGATAAAAATATATGTGAGATCAAATTCATCCTGCAAATCTTCCATTAAATTAATTACCTGCGCCTGAATCGAAACATCCAACGCTGAGACAGGTTCATCGCAAATGACCAGTTCCGGTTCCAGTGCCAGAGATCGGGCAATTCCTATGCGCTGCCGCTGACCGCCGCTGAATTCATGCGGATACCGTTGTTTGTGATACGAACTGAGCCCGACAACATCAAGCAGCCGGTTCAATTTTTTTTGCTGTTCTACTTTGGAAATGCGAAATATTTTCATTGGTTCTGTGATTGTCTGTTCAATGGTTTTACGCGGATTCAACGATGCATATGGATCCTGAAAAATGATTTGCATGTCCCTTCGCAGCTTGCGGAGTTTTTCACCCTTGTAAGATGTTATGTTTTCACCCTTGTAATGAATTTCTCCTTCAGTTGGTTCCAGCAATTTCAGCATAACCCGTCCGGCAGTTGATTTCCCGCATCCGCTTTCTCCGACAAGCCCGAGCGTTTCACCGGCATTAATGGAAAAAGAAATGCCATCCACCGCTTTTAAAACGGGTTGTTCTTTTGACAAAGGGTTTTGTTTTTTAAGCGGAAAATGTTTTTTAATATTTTTTACTTCCAATAATGTGTTCATGTCGATACCGCCTTTTTCGAATCCTCATATAGTAAACAGCGAACGTAATGGTTATCCTCAACCTCCCGAAGTTCCGGGTCATCGGAAAGACAGCTTTCCATGGCATGTTTGCATCGGGGTGCAAAACTGCATCCTTTGGGCAGGGCACGCAAATCGGGAGGATGTCCTTCGATTGCTTCAAGTTTCGTTTTTTCAGCGGTGATTTTTGGTATTGAATTCATCAGGCCAAGTGTGTACGGGTGTTTTCCATAATCAAATAAATGTCCTGTCCCTGCATATTCGGCCGGTTTTCCTGAATACATGACCATGACACGATCGCACACTTCGGCAACAACGCCTAGATCATGGGTAATCATGACAACCGCCATATTCAGCTCTTTTTGCATCCGTTTGAACAGTTCAAGAATCTGTGCCTGGATAGTCACATCAAGCGCAGTTGTTGGTTCATCTGCAATTAATAGGGAGGGGTTGCATGACAAAGCCATCGCAATCATCACTCTTTGCCGCATACCGCCACTGAATTCATGCGGATAATTCCGCAACCTTTTTTTGGGATCTGGTATGCCAACAAGATCCAACAGTTCCAGTGCACGGCCTTTCGCTTGCCGTTTGGTCATTTTCTCATGTGCCAGGATGGTTTCAATCATCTGTTTTTCGACGGTAAAGACAGGATTTAAGGATGTCATTGGATCCTGAAAGACCATGGCGATTTCTTTTCCGCGGATTTTTCGCATTTCCTTAGCCGATTTGTTAAAAAGATTTTCACCCTTGAAGTTGATTTCACCATCGACAATTTTTCCCGGCGGAGAGGGGATAAGGCCAAGAATAGATAGTGCTGTAATGCTTTTTCCTGATCCGGATTCACCGACAATTCCCAGTGTTTCGCCGGGGTTGACAGTGAAATTGACACCATCAACAGCTTTAACAACACCAGATTTAGTAAAGAAATGTGTATGTAAATTTTTAACTTCAAGGAGTGGTTCATCCTTGTCCATTTGCATCCTCCTTTACGTACATTCATTTGTAATTGTTAGATGATTTGGAATTCATGTACAGTATACAAGGTTGATTCTTGGTTTTGGGGTTTTTCTCTTTTTTCTCAAAAATAATAAAATTGGAAAATAATATTTTGAAGAAGGTATTTTGAAAAAGGGCTTGTTTATCTGAAAATGTGGCGTTATAATAGCCTATGTGCGATTGAATTTGCGCCCATAGCTCAGCTGGATAGAGCACTGGTTTCCGGTACCAGGCGCCGGGGGTTCGAATCCCTCTGGGCGCGCTAAAAACAAAAAGGACCCGCCTAAGATTGACAGGCGGGTCCTTTTAAATGGAAAAAATGCGGTTGGTGCAAAGCGCCACCCGCATTTTCCCGAATTATGTTGAAGATATTGCGTTTGCGGCTTTCAGGTTGCCGCTTCGGCGTACGTAAAGGGCTGTTCCGGCGATGGCGAGTAGCAGGATCATCTGTGGCACAATTGTTTCTACTGTTGGATACAGGCCGATAAATTCAAAAAAAGGAATCTGTTGTATATAATGAATCGGCAATGAATTGGCTACCTGCAGTGCGTGAATGCTTACACCGACCATCTTGAATGCAAGGAAATAAATCAGCACTGTTGCTACAAGGAAAAATTTCCGAACAGGAATTTTTGCACTGTAACGGATAATGAAAAATCCAAGAATAAACAAAATAACCAGTGCTATTCCAATTCCCAGTATCAGTTGACTCAACTTAATGGAAGGGGCCATTCCGGCGTAAAATATGATTGTCTCGGCACCTTCACGGAAAATGGATAAAAAGCTCAACACAGCAATGGAAACAAGACTTCCCTTGGCTAACGCTTTACACATCGTTTGTTCAATGTACTGGTTCCAGTGATTGATATTCGTCTTCTTGTGCAGCCAGACCCCAACAGTCAGCATCATGAAAACAGCTGTCAAACCGATTATGCCTTCCAAATATTCACGGCTGGCTGCAGCTGTGACATTGGAGAAAAAAAGGTTAATACAGATGGCCATCATGGCACTGGCAATTAACCCTGCTGAAGCACCGCCCCAAATCCATCCTTTTTTTCGTTCATTGTTTGTTTTTTTCAGGAAGGCCAACAGCCCGGCAATAATCAATATAGCTTCCATACCTTCCCGGAATAAGATAAGCAGGGCATCGACAAAAGTATATTCGGTGTCCCCGGTAATTAATTGCAGTCGTTTTTCCAGATCCGTAATAATTCCTTCAGCCTTTTCCAGGTCCGCATTTTCCGATTTCAGGATACTGATTGTTTTTGGAACATTATTTTCAATTTCACTGTACAAAGCCGGGTCTGATGTGCGTACTTTACCTTCAACTGACGGCCAGATGACGAGCAGTTGCTTAAGATAATCAGCAGATTTTTCACTTTTTCCATCCGCCATTGCACCGGCAGAATCGTTTAACAATTGTACCGCATCAGTTAAAGAATGTTTCTGATCTCCGGTACCTGCCGCACGTTTTCCTTTTAAAAAGTCTTGAATGGCTGTTCGTAATTTAGTAATTCCTTCTTTCGCACCTTTTATATCTGGTGGTTCCTGGGATAAGGCTATTCGTAAAAAGCCCATTTGGGTTTCAATGGCACCATATGATGTAATGCTTTCGTTACGCACAATTACTTCTTTTTCTGTCCATGCTGTTACAAACTCATCGTACCCTTTCGCAGCTTTCGTCATTTCCCCGGATTTAACATGTTTTTCTATCGTATCAAGGTAGGGGAGCAGTTGTTTAATAGATTTATGCTGACCTTTGTCTCCGGCTGGTTTGGTTTTGTTTTTGAACGCATTCAGTGATTGGGAAAGTGCGGAAAGATGCGCTCTGATTTTTTTCGCACTCTTTTCTTTATTTTCCAGATTCGCGGTAATGATTTCGAGTTGTTTCGTTACATCATCTGCCGTAGCATGATTTTTTTTATTGGTATTTTTCCATAGATTACTGAAAGAGGTAATATTCTGATCAACGGCTTGCCAATTCATATCTTTTGCATTCATCATGGCATCACCGATTTGAATATATAAAGCATCAAGTTTTCCCGCAGCAACCACTTTGCTCTGATTGATGAAAATTCCACTAATTGCAACCAAAAAAACTATCATACTTATCAGCCATTTAGTTTTATTCCATTTCATTGGCACTCAACTCCTGATCGGAGGAAGAATCAGTAAAACAATGTTTCCCCGATAAATCCCCCGTTTTTTGTTCCCGGCAGACATGCAAAAACGGCACTGCCTTTATGAACGATATATTCATTCAATTTATCCTGTTGGGCTAACCGTTTTTGAATTGGAATGAATCCCTCGCTTGGCTTGCGCTGGTAGCACATGAACAGAAGCCCTGCATCGAACGTTCCGGTTTTCGGATCCATACCATCCGAATAGGAGTAGGAGCGGCGAAGAATTTGCTCCTTACCGTTTCCATGCGCCCGGCTGGCATGGGAATTTACCGGAATGACATTAGCGCCCAGCTCATCTTTTCGTTCCGGTTCAAGCGGTGCGAATTCTTTCTGT
This sequence comes from Virgibacillus siamensis, assembly GCF_900162695.1. Classification (NCBI taxonomy): domain Bacteria; kingdom Bacillati; phylum Bacillota; class Bacilli; order Caryophanales; family Bacillaceae; genus Virgibacillus; species Virgibacillus siamensis. The sequence goes on along the minus strand of NZ_FUIH01000007.1, from coordinate 1,948,070 downwards.
TTCCCAAGTGGTGCCCCCGTATCGCGGTGCCTGCCAAAGGTCTCCTCCTGGCCTTTAAGGGTGGTACGATCCCAAACTTCAATAAACATCTGAATTCTTCTGAAAACAAGATAAGATCCTCCGGCGAGCCAGTCAGGCCCATCACCGGGCTGGACCCATATTTCCTTGTTCATTTCCTCGTTATTGCCCGTATCGGGGTTTACCGTACCATCTTTAAATCCGAAAAGGTTTCGCGGTGTTCTGCCTTTCTCGCTGGCTTTCTTTGTTCGCTGGAAGCCTTCTTGCGCCCAGCGTACATTTGCTTTTCCACGGGCAATCCGGACAAGGTTCCGTACAGCATGGAATGCTACTTGTGAATCGTCACTGCACGCCTGTATACAAACATCCCCGCCAGACCATTTGTCTTCCAGACGGTCACGTGAAAAAACGGGGAGTTCCTTCAGTTCCTTTGGCTTTTTATGTGCAATGCCGAATCGGTCCTTGCCATCTTTGGTGAATAATGTAGGACCGACACCGAAAGTGATTGTTAAATTTGCTGCCGATAGCCCGATTGTTTCCCCTGTATCATCCGGCGGGAGAAATTCGTTCGTTGTTGGATCACCGACCAATTTTCCGGAAGCCATTGCATCACTTGCCTTCGTCCATTTCCGGAAAAGATCGGTTAGTTCCTTTTTGGTGTCAGCCGTAATGTTTAGCGCCATGACATATGTATTATTCTGCATCTTTGTGGCAATGCCTGCCTGGTGCTTTCCATAGAATGGAACTGTATCAGCCGCCAATGTTTCTGCTTGTTTTTCAGGGGTATCGGTTAATGACAGGATGCCGCCAAGTCCTGATGCACCAACGAAAACACCAACGCCGCCGATCCCCGCAGTTTTCAGCAGGCTGCGTCTGGAGTATTTCTTTTCGAAAAAGTCTCTGTTTTGCTGATTCTTTTCGTTGTTCATCATTATCCCTCCAGCACCACTCCAAGCTGTGAAAGTGGCTCTGCCAGTTTATTGATGGATTGGCTCAATTCCTTTACTTCATCTTTTTTTAGTTTTGTATAGGAAATATACCTACCGTCCTCTGTTTTGTACTGGTTTAATAAATCATTCAACCCATCGAAACGGTTCTTGATCTTGTCAGCCAGCTTAGGATGGTTTTCCTGCAACGCTGGTTTTAAAATTTCAAAAATCTTTTCCGCTCCTTGCACATTGGCAGCAAAATCATACAAATCGGTGTGCGAATAACGTTCTTCTTCGCCGGTAACTTTGGAAGTGGATACTTCATTCAATAAATCCACCGCACCGGTAATAAGCAGTTCAGGTGTTACGTCAACTGTTTCAACTTTTGCACGGAGCAGTTTAACGTCCTTTTTCAGTTGTTTTGCGTATTTTTCGTAACCTTTTGTCGTGTTTTCTTCCCACAAACCCTTTTCAATTCGGTGATATCCTTCCCATTCTTTTAGCGGCACATCACCTTTACGCGCATCTATTTTCGGGTCAAGACCGGCAAAAGCCTCGGCAATTGGCTCTGATCGTTCATAGTACATACGGGCTGGTGCGTAAAGCTTTTTAGCTTTTTTAATATTTCCATTGATAACAGCATCGGAAAAATCAACCGTTTTTTCTACAAATTTATCAATCTGGTTAATCGCAAATTTCCGGTACTTCTCAGATACATTTGCCAATTTGGGATTTTCGGATGATGCCTTTTCAAGAGAATTGCCATTCTGCTGTGCTGTATCGGCAGAAGTATCTTCATTTGATGGGGCACACCCGAATAAGAGAGAAGCAGAAAGTATAATAGCGGTGGAAACCCTGTATGTATTTCTCATCAAAACACTCCCTAATTAATATTGAAAATCATTCTCACTCAATAAGTATAAAGCAACTGAGAATGGTTATCAAGGAGAATTTTAGGTGTCTCGCACCACCCGGATTTTGTCGAATAATCTTCAGCGGGGGGGATAAAATGGTCAGCCTGGGTGGCGGCTGACCGTTAGGGGATTTCGGTTATTCTTTTGTTGGTTGTTTGTCAGGAAAAAGCAGGCTGAATAGAATTCCGAAAAATGCTGCGATGAAAAATGTGGAAAATCGTGATGTGATGATGGAATCGAGTGGTGTGCTGATCCACAATACGGTAAATATGAACCCGGAAATAATCGTTGCGATAACCCCTGTCCCCGAATACCGTTTCCAGAAAAAGGTCATCAGAATGGCAGGTGATAATGTACAGCCAACCCCTGCCCATGCCCAACTGACAATCAGATAAAGCAGCGAATCAGACGTCAGGGCGATGACCATTCCAACCAACCCGGAAACCAATATCGTAATTTTTGATACCCATAACAGCTGATTATCTGACAAATTCATACCAAGCGCTTTATGGATAATATCCTCACTGACTGAGCTAGTGACAACCATTAATTGGGAATTGGCTGTCGTAATAATTGCCGCCAGAATTCCGGAAAGTAAGATGCCGGCAATCCAAGGCGGCATTAGATCTAAAATCATGTGCGGCAGAATGGTTTCCACATCTGTGAATGAACCTTGATTATACATTGCGATTGCTGCAATCCCGATTAGGAATGCGCCTGTATAAGCCATAATAGTCCAAATGATAGCGACAGAGATTCCTTGTTTAGCCTCTTTTTCATTTTTTAACGCCATAAACCTGGCGCTAAGCTGCGGCTGTCCACCCAAATACCCGAAAAACCAGGAAAAATTGTTAAAGAACAGAATCCCAAGTGCAAACCCGGTTGTCCCGCCAAACCATGAATTGAATGAATCACCCGCAGTCGCAAGCGATTGAGTTATGGATAAGTCGTGGGTCCCGATATAAATCAGTGCAACGACGGGCAAAACACATAATGTGATTAGCATCATGATGCTTTGGATCATGTCCGTCCAGACAACCGAGATGAATCCGCCAAAAAAGGCAATTGCCAAAACAACAATAGTAGCCAAAACAATTCCGAGCGTTTTATCCATTTCAAATGAAGTGAAAAATAATTTTCCTGCACCTGCCAGTTGTGCTCCAACGTAAAACATAAAGAAACTTGCGATTAAAATACTTGACACCCAGCGGATGATATTTGCTTTAGCTCCGAAATTGACCGCCAAATAATCAGGAAGGGTCAAAACTTTGTGTTTGTCAGTTTCGTGCATAAACTTTTTGGCCAGGACAAGCCAGGAAAATATAATACCAAGCGCAATCCCGGCCGCCACCCAAATACCGGCCAGTCCGGTCGTAAATACAAACCCGGTAAATCCTAAGAGCAGCCATGCAGACTCCCCAGTGGCCCGTTCTGAAAAAGCCAGTGCCCAGCCAGGCAGTTTTTTGCCGCCAAGCAAAAAAACGGAATGGCTCATTTTGGTCCTGCTTGTTAAATAGCCGATTCCGATAATGACAATGAAGTAGAGCGCAAATTCAACAATGATGACATTGTTCACGGTTAGCCTCCTCCTGTTGATTTTGTTAAAATCTTCAATCGCAGAGATTAAGGAGAATAAAATTACACGCTTATCCACTCCTTCTAAATTTATATTAGGAAGCCCGGTGAAAAAGGTGTGGAATCATCAAAATGTCTCAGTTACAAAACCAATTACCGTTACGCAGCATAAATAAAATTTCTCACCAAACTTTTAGTACATGTATATAAATTTCGGCAGATAAACATGCATTCTTTCTAAAGCTCCAGTACAAAACAAAAGACGGCTCTACATTGCATGGTGAAAATAATGTGTGTACAGGATGAGTTTTTGTGGATTATATGGCAAAATAGGAGAATAGGGGGAGAGGGATACAATGAAGCAGAAATTGAATTTGGAGCAGACATTAAAACAGAAAATGAATCAGTCTCTTTTACAGTCGATTAATTTGCTTCAGTATACAGGATTGGAAATGATTGACTATATCAGTGAGCTTTCCAAGGAGAACCCTCTAATTGAAGAAGTAAATTACGATTATGAAATATATAATTATAAGACATCAAATACAGGTCAGGCTGCTGTCGGAGAAATCAATTCCAAAACATTGACGATGTATGAGCAGTTGAAAAGCCAGCTTTATACACTTTCCATTCCGGAACATTTGAAAGAGACGGTCGTATTCGGGATTGACTCGCTTGATGAGGATGGATATTTGGATATTGAGTTATCCCTATGGGCGGACAACTGTGAGACAACCATTGAAAATGTACAAAAGGCACTCACATATATTCAGTCACTGGAACCTGCCGGGATTGGGGCTAGAAACTTGAAGGAGTGCATCCTTTTACAACTTGACGATGCCGAAAGTGTTGCATTCAATTTGATTGATCAGCATATGGAACTGCTTGCTGCAGAAGATATACCGGAAATCTCCAAGCTGTTTGCCATATCTGAAAGCGAAGCAATGGAAGCGGTTGAGCAGATCAAATCCTGTCACCCAAAACCTGGGCAGCTGCTGGCTGATAGCAGACCGGATTACATCATTCCGGAAGCCGCCATTTATGAAGAAGATGGAACATGGAAAATTTCTTTCTTTAAATGGAACTCGCCTGTAATTGAAATCAATAAAGACTACTTGGATTTTAAAACAGACGAAAAAGAGGCTGCGGCATTTTTGAAAGAAAAATATAACCAGGTTAATTGGTTGAAAAAAGCGATAGCCTACAGGTCAAATACATTGGAAAAAGTTATCCATAAAATTGTTGAGAAACAACGACTATATTTTGAACACGGATCGTTTATGATGCAGCCGCTGACATTGAAAGAGATAGCGGCCGATTTGGATCTGCACATATCAACCGTAAGCCGTGCAATTGCCAATAAATATATACAGACAAGAAATGGTGTTTTTCCGCTTAAGTTTTTTCTGCAATCCGGTATCACGCAGCAGAATGGGAAAGAGACATCTTCATTTGTCATAAAACAACTGATCCATGAACTGATCCAGCATGAAAATAAACGAAAACCATTATCGGACCAAAAAATAAAAGAAAAATTGGAGAAGCAGTTTGATGTAGCTGTGGCGCGCAGAACAATTATGAAGTATCGTGAACAACTGGGAATACCGTCTTCCACAAAACGAAAATAAAAAGGAGTATACTGATGCATAAATTAATATTTTATACAAAGGAAAACTGTCCATTGTGTGATGATGCCAAAGTATTGCTGGATTTATTGCGGCCTGAATATCCCTTTGAAATGGAGGAAAGGGATATTTATACAAAGGATGATTGGCTGGAAAAATATCAGTTGATGATTCCAGTGGTGCAAATAAATGACATCATGCTTGATTGTGAGCAGATTACTTATGATTCATTGGAAACAGCTTTAAAAAAATCAAATTAATTGCATAATACAAAGCGTATGGTAAAATAATAGCTGTAGAAGTTGTTTATATTTTTTTGGCAACTGCGGGACATAATTTTCAAAGGCGGGACAATAAATGTCCGGATAAGGAGTATTTCGGATGTGGGAATTAATTGATGTACAGAAAAAATTATATCCTGATTTGCTGGAAATTATGCAGCGTCGATATTCTATCCTGCAGCATATTGAATTGCTTCAGCCGATTGGACGGCGCAGCCTTGCCGACAACACGGAATATACCGAACGTTTTGTGCGGGGCGAAGTTGATTTTTTGCAGGAGCAGGGTCTGATTCATGTAACTGCAAAAGGAATGCAAATAACGAAAGCGGGAAAACTGGTTATTGACCACTTGTCGGAATTTATGCGAGAAGCAATGGGATTGAGTGTTTTAGAAAAGCAGCTCAAGGATAGATTACAAGTGAAAGAGGTTATAATCGTTCCCGGAAACAGCGATGAACACAATTGGGTTAAACAGGAAATGGGCAAAGTCTGCATTTCAAATTTGAAAAAAGTTGTAAAAACCGGCATGACGATTGCTGTTACGGGAGGTACGACAATGGCCGCTGCTGCTGAGATGATGACTCCGTTTGAACATGCGGAGGATTGCCGGTTTGTGCCAGCCAGAGGAGGGATTGGTGAAAAAGAAGAAAACCAGGCCAATACCATTGCAGCACGAATGGCAAGGCAGGCGAATGGTTCATACAGACTGTTGTATGTTCCGGATCCATTAAGTGAAACATCCTATCAGACGATGATTAATGAACCTTCCATACAGGATACATTGCAACTTATAAAAAGTGCTGGCATTGTACTGCATGGAATTGGTGATGCGCTGACAATGGCCGAACGGAGAAAGACTCCCAAAGAAGTTTACAGGAAATTGGAGAAATCCGAGGCTGTCAGTGAAGCATTTGGTTATTATTTTGACAGACAGGGTGATGTTGTTCATAAAGTCAGGACAATCGGCATTCAACTGGATGATTTGACAGACGCTCAGCAAGTTATGACAATCGCCGGGGGTGAATCGAAGGCAAACGCAATTGCTTCCTATTTTAAAAAAGGAAACAGTGATTTGCTGATCACCGATGAAGCGGCAGCAGAAAAGATATTGAAGGGGTAAGTATCCCTTTTAAAATATATGAATTTAACTATAATTTTTAGGAGGAATTATAAATGGCAGTAAAATTAGGTATAAACGGATTTGGACGAATTGGACGTAATGTTTTCCGTCAGGCACTGAAAAATGATGAAGTAGAGGTTGTTGCAGTAAACGATTTAACCGATGCAAACATGCTTGCACACTTGCTTAAGTATGACTCTGTTCATGGTATTTTGGATGAAGAGGTTACTGTGAACGGCTCAAACATTGTTGTGGACGGCAAGGAAATCAAAGTATTGTCTGAACGCGATCCGGCTAACCTTGGGTGGGGCGACCTCGGTGTGGAAGTTGTAATTGAATCAACCGGACGTTTCACACAACGTGACGATGCTAAAAAACACCTGGATGCAGGAGCTAAAAAAGTAATTATTTCAGCACCGGCAAAAGAAGAAGACTTGACAATGGTAATGGGTGTAAACGAACAGGATTACGATCCGGCAAAACACCATATTCTTTCCAACGCTTCCTGTACAACAAATGGTATTGCACCACTTGCAAAAGTGCTGCATGACAAATTCGGTCTGAAACGCGGTTTGATGACAACCGTACACTCATATACAAACGACCAGCAAATTCTTGATTTGCCGCATAAAGATTATCGCAGAGCACGTGCAGCAGCACAAAATATTATCCCGACAACAACCGGTGCAGCAAAGGTTGTTGGAAAAGTGCTGCCGGACTTGAACGGCAAACTGAATGGTATGGCAATCCGTGTTCCAACTCCAGACGGTTCTATTATCGACCTTGTAGCGGAATTGGATCAGAATGTTACTGAAGAAGAAGTGAACAAAGCATTCAAAGAAGCTGCAGAAGGCGAATTGAAGGGTATTCTGGAATATACGGAAGCACCGCTTGTCTCAAGTGACATTGTCGGAAACACCCATTCATCCATTTTTGACAGTATTTCAACGATGACAATGGAAGATAACATGGTTAAGGTTGTTTCCTGGTATGACAACGAAATGGGTTACTCTTCACGCTGTGTTGATATGGCAGTATATATTCAGAATCAAGGGCTGTAAGGAACAGTCAATAGGAAGGAGGGGGAAGTTTCCTCCTCCTTTTCTGATTGTATAGGGCCGATGAGTGAAATCATTGCCTGGAAGCTAATCGTGGATATCACACCTGTTTTCGTGGATAAACACTCAGCATTCAAGGATAACCTATCTAAATTCGTGGATATATGTCCCGAAAACGTGGATATTTCCTTTTTAAATGGGCGCGGTTTAAATGCTCCATCAGGTGAATTGTGATTTGTGTTTCGATTTCTAGTATAATGATTAGCGGATAGAAGATTTGGGAAAATCTAAACTGGTACATAAGTAAAGTAGCGGGAGGTTTTGACATGAACAAGAAAACACTTCAGGATTTGGATGTTACGGGTAAAAAAGTTTTTTGCCGCGTTGATTTCAACGTTCCAATGAAAGATGGTGAAGTGACAGATGATACACGCATTAAAGCGGCACTTCCGACAATTCGTCAACTGACTGAAAATGGTGCAGCAGTCATTCTGGCGAGTCATCTGGGACGGCCAAAAGGAAAAACGGTTGAAGAACTTCGCCTTGATCCCGTTGCGGCCAGACTCAGTGACCTGATTGGAAAAGAAGTCATCAAAACAGATGAAGTAGTCGGGGGCGAAGTGGAAGAGGCTCTTTCCCAGCTTGGTAATGGGGATATTTTACTGATTGAAAATGTTCGTTTTGAAGCTGGTGAGGAAAAGAATGACCCGGAACTGGCGCAAGCATTTGCCGATATGGCTGATTTGTATGTGAATGATGCGTTCGGTGCGGCACACCGTGCACATGCTTCGACAACAGGCGTTGCCGAACTGCTGCCGTCAGCAGCGGGTCTGTTATTGGAAAAAGAAATCGAAGTTCTGGGTAAAGCACTGGACAACCCTGAGCGCCCGTTTACAGCCATTATTGGCGGTGCAAAAGTAAAAGATAAGATTAACGTCATTGATAATCTGCTTGATAAAGTAGACAATCTGATTATCGGCGGTGGTCTTGCTTATACATTTGTAAAGGCACAGGGGCATGAAATCGGAAAGTCATTGTTGGAAGAGGACAAAATTGATCTGGCAAAAGAATTTATGCAAAAAGCAAAAGATAAAGGCGTCCATTTTGTATTGCCGAAAGATGCAGTAGTTGCGGATGATTTTTCCGAAGATGCCAATACGAAAATCACCGCAATCGATGAAATTCCAGCCGATTGGGAGGCGTTGGACATTGGTCCGAAAACCCGTGAAGCCTATGAACAGATTGTAGCTGATTCGAAGCTGGTCATCTGGAACGGTCCAATGGGTGTATTTGAAATGAACGCTTTTGCCGGTGGAACGAGAGCGGTTGCTGAAGCACTTGCCAATACGGAAGGATATACGATTATAGGTGGCGGGGACTCCGCAGCAGCGGTTGAAAAGTTCGGGTTCGCTGACGAAATGGATCATGTTTCAACCGGTGGCGGAGCATCACTAGAATTTATGGAAGGTAAAGTTCTTCCAGGCGTACAAGTGTTGGATGAAAAATAATAAATGAGGTGAGGAAATGCGGAAAAATGTAATTGCTGCCAACTGGAAAATGAACAAGGTATTTGCAGAAGCAAAACAATTTGCTGATGATGTTGTAAATAAGGTGCCGGCTGATGATCATGTGGAAGCGATTGTCTGTGCACCGTTTCCATTTTTGCCGGAACTTGTAGAGAAATCAAAAGGTACACCTGTTAAAATCGGTGCCCAAAATATGCATTATGAAGAAAACGGCGCTTTTACCGGTGAAGTAAGCCCGGTTATGTTAAGTGATTTGGGTGTCACACATGTTGTCATCGGCCATTCGGAGCGTCGCGCATATTTTGCTGAAACCGATGAAACTGTTAATAAAAAAGCACATGCAGCATTCAGTCATAATCTTACTCCAATCATCTGTGTAGGAGAAACCCTGGAACAACGGGAAGCGAATGAAACGAAGCATCATATTGAAAATCAGGTACGTAAAGCATTGGAAGGCTTAACTGATGAACAGACCGCTTCCGTAATCATTGCCTATGAACCTATCTGGGCAATTGGTACAGGTAAAACAGCTTCAAGTGAAGATGCCAATGAAGTGTGTGCGCATATCCGGAATGTAATCAAAGATGTGACATCAGAAGCTGTTGCTGAAAAAGTTGTGATTCAATATGGCGGAAGTGTTAAGCCAGCCAATGTTGATGAGCTGCTGGCACAATCTGATATTGACGGAGCATTGGTCGGCGGTGCCAGTCTTGAAGCAGAATCATTTCTCAAACTCGTGGAGGCAGGTACGAAATGAATCAGGATAAACTAGCTGCCTTGATCATTCTTGATGGTTTTGGTATCCGGGGTGAGGAAAAGGGTAATGCAGTAAAACAAGCAAAAACACCTAATTTTGACCGGTTTTGGAAGAAATACCCGCATAACCAGCTGAATGCCAGTGGTAAGGCGGTCGGACTTCCGGAAGGGCAAATGGGGAATTCGGAAGTAGGGCATTTAAATATCGGTGCCGGCCGTATCGTATATCAAAGTCTGACACGGGTAAACCTGTCCATTGAGGAAGGTGACTTTTTTGAAAAAGAAGCTTTTCTGAAATCAATTCAAAATGCAAAAGAAAAAGGTAAAGCACTGCATATATTTGGCCTGCTTTCAGATGGCGGTGTGCACAGTCATATTAACCATTTGTTTGCATTGCTGAAATTGGCCAGTGACAATGACCTGCAGGATGTTTATGTTCATGCCTTTTTGGATGGCCGTGATGTCGGACCGCAAACGGCGAAGAAATATATTAAACAAACCGAAGAAAAAATGAAAGCATATGGTATCGGTCAACTGGCAACCATTTCAGGAAGGTATTATTCAATGGACCGCGACAAACGGTGGGAACGTGTTAAAAAAGCTTATGATGCCATGGTATATGGTGAGGGACCGAAATATAAAGATCCATATGAGCTTGTTGATGATTCTTATGAAAATGGAATTTATGATGAGTTTGTTATTCCGTCTGTACTGACTGATAAAAACGATGAGCCAATCGGCAAGGTGCAGGATGGGGATTCTATTATCTTTTACAACTTCCGTCCTGACCGGGCAATTCAAATTTCCCGCACGTTTGCCAATGAGGATTTTCATGACTTTGATCGTGGTGATGCAGTACCTAAAAATCTGGACTTTGTCATGCTGACGAATTTCAGTGAATCAATTGATGGTTATGTAGCTTATAATCCAGTGAATTTGGATAATACAGTCGGTGAGGTGCTGTCACAGAACAACATGAACCAGCTGCGTATTGCCGAAACGGAAAAATATCCGCATGTAACCTTTTTCATGAGCGGCGGTCGTGAGCAGGAATTCCCCGGTGAAAAGCGGGTTCTGATTGATTCACCAAAAGTGGCAACATATGATTTGAAGCCGGAAATGAGTGCATTCGAGGTAACAGATGCGCTCTTGAAGGAACTGGACTCCGGGCAGCCCAATGCTATCATACTGAATTTTGCCAACCCGGACATGGTTGGTCATTCAGGCAAGCTCGAACCAACCATCAAGGCGATTGAAGCAGTTGATGAATGCCTTGGAAAGGTCGTGGATAAAATTCTCGATCTTGGCGGAAATGCAATTATTACTGCCGATCATGGTAACTCAGATGAAGTGGTCACGATGGAAGATGAACCGATGACTACGCATACGACAAATCCAGTACCTGTTATCGTGACAAAAGAAGATGCTGAACTTCGCGAAGGTGGAATTCTAGCGGATCTGTCACCAACATTGCTTGATTTACTCGATGTAGAAAAATCAGCTGAAATGACTGGTGAAACGTTAATTAAAAAATGATTCATGGTAAACTAAATGTATTCAAGAAAATAAGGGAGCGATTGTGATGCCATACATTACAGACGTATATGCACGTGAAGTATTAGACTCAAGAGGAAATCCAACAGTAGAAGTGGAAGTATCCACCGAATCCGGTGCGTTTGGTGCCGCATTGGTGCCAAGTGGTGCATCAACAGGTGAATATGAAGCGGTTGAGCTTCGTGACGGTGATAAGAACCGTTATCTTGGAAAAGGTGTCGAAAAAGCAGTGCAGAACGTAAATGACGTGATTGCACCGGAACTGCTCGGTGTTGATGTGACACGTCAAAATATCATTGACCAAATCATGATTGAGCTGGATGGTACCGAAAACAAGAGAAATCTTGGTGCCAATGCCATTCTTGGTGTATCCATGGCAGCAGCCCACGCTGCGTCAAGCTATCTTGGATTGCCACTGTATAACTATCTTGGCGGGTTTAATGCAAAAACATTGCCTACACCAATGATGAATATCTTAAACGGTGGTGAACATGCCGATAACAATGTGGATATTCAGGAATTTATGATTATGCCGGTTGCTGCTCCAACATTTAAGGAAGCATTGCGTACCGGTGCGGAAATTTTTCATGCATTAAAAAATGTACTGAAATCCAAAGGTTATAACACCGGTGTCGGTGATGAAGGCGGCTTTGCACCAAACCTGAAATCAAATGAAGAAGCATTGGAAACAATCGTGGAAGCAATCGAAGCAGCAGGCTACAAGCCTGGTGAGGAAGTAAAGCTTGCAATGGATGTTGCCTCTTCCGAAATTTACGAAGATGGAAAGTATAATCTGAAAGGTGAAGGTGTAGTCCGAACTTCCGCCGAAATGGTTGATTGGTACGAAGTGCTCATTAACAAATATCCAATTATCTCCATTGAAGACGGTCTGGATGAAAATGACTGGGAAGGTCACAAACTTCTGACCGATCGTATCGGCGACCGTGTGCAACTGGTTGGTGACGATTTATTTGTAACGAACACAAGCAAATTGTCGCAGGGCATTGAACAAGGTGTTGGCAACTCCATACTGGTTAAAGTAAACCAGATCGGAACGTTGACCGAAACGTTCGAAGCTGTCGAAATGGCCAAGCGAGCCGGCTACACAGCAGTTATCTCACATCGTTCCGGCGAAACAGAAGACGCAACGATTGCGGATATCGCTGTTGCAACAAACGCCGGACAAATAAAAACCGGCGCACCATCACGTACAGACCGTGTTGCGAAGTACAATCAACTGCTTCGCATTGAAGATGAATTAGCCGGAATGGGTGAGTACGGCGGCTTAAAATCATTTTATAACTTGAAGTAATGAAGGAAGAGCGGATTTTTCCGCTCTTTTTTGTTTGGAATAATAGATGCCTCCTCTTTTCGTTTATTGCAATAATGAAGAATCGAAATTCAACTCCTCCTTACAAAGCGTTTATCCAAACGTGCGAACCTGCCATCAAACGTGCGAAGACACCCTCCAAACACGCGAATATGCCCTTCCAAATGCAGATTTCCTGATCCCATTAACACAGGACACCTTTCTCTGGAATAATCTGTTGATAAATCAATTCCTATTAAAGGTGGGGTAGAGGATGGTCAAAAAAGTATTGCTTTTCGGGGATATCGGAATAGATGATACGATTGCACTTATTTATTCTTTTTTTAAGGATGAGATTGATATAATTGGGGTAGTGGCCGATTATGGAAATATTTCAAGAGAAAATGCGCTGGCTAATGTAAATTATATACGGGAACTGTTAGATATAGGGAATCGGGTTATTATTATGGGTGGTGCAGAAAACCCGATGACAGGGGAGAATCCGAAGTATTTTCCGGAAATTCACGGCGAATACGGGCTTGGTCCGATTATCCCGCCAGAGGCTGAAGAAAATGAAGTTGTCGAAAACTTTTCCAAGGTTGTCGATATCATTAATGAATACAAAGATGAATTAATCATCGTCAATATTGGGCGGCTTACATCGCTCGCAACCATGTTTATCTTATATCAGTCATTGATGGATAATATAAAACAGTATTATATTATGGGCGGGGCGTTTTGGGTTCCGGGAAATGTAACCGCTGTATCAGAAGCGAATTTTTATGGAGACCCTATCGCAGCCCAGATTGTGTTAAAATATGCTCGGGACGTAACCATTCTTCCGTTGAATGTGACACAAAAAGCGGTGGTCACACCTAAGATGACCGATTATATCGATCAGGTTGGGAAATTGGATATTATCAAACCGATGCTTGATTATTATTACAATTACTATAAACAAATTTATCCCGATATCCGGGGTGGCCCAATGCATGATGTGGTTACGTTAATGGCCATTATTCATGAAGATATGTTCACATACCGGACACTGCCGGTTAAAATAGTGCAGCAGGAAACTGGTGTTGCACGCGGGCAGAGTATCGCGGATATTCGTCCCGGTGGTCCAATGGAAGAAAAAGATAAAGTTCGGCCGCAACGAATTGCGTTTGCCATGGATTATAAAAAGTTTTACATGGATTTTATGACAACGATGTCACTTCAACAGTCCGACTAAAAGAAAAAAGGGTGATGACCATCGAGTTACTGGATGCAATCAAACAACGCAGGTCCGTTCACAGTTTTAAAAGCAGCGAAGTGGATATGTCAATTTTAAAAAGAATATTTTCTTATGGCACGTATGCGCCAACGCATTATATGAAAGAACCGTGGAACATAAAAATCTACCAGGAAAATGGCAAACGTGAATTTGTTAATGCGATACTTAAAAGCTATCAGCGAATTGGAATGCTGAAAACTGATGATGACCCAAAGACAATTAAGATGACAGAGTCAATGCGGGAATTCCTTTTGAAAATACCGCACCATGCGGTCATCTTTTTTGAAAAAGAAGAAGATCCCGTGCGTTATGAGGAGGAATACGCTTCTGTCTGTGCATTTATTCAAAATGCTCAGTTGGCTGCATGGGAATTTGGTGTCGGAATGCTTTGGACAATCACCCCGTATATGCATGATACCGGTTTTTCCAAGGATATCGGATTGGATCCAGAAAGGTTTAAAATTGCTGCAGTAATGCAAATCGGGTACCCCGCAAAAATACCACGGGATAAAGGAAGGACACCGATTGAAGAAAAACTGGAGATCGTATCGGAATGATACACTAGCTTGAAAAAAGGGGCCGGGACATATTAAAAACGTGTAATTCAAAAGCCGAACAATCGGGAATTTCCGGAGCGGCTATACACTCCATTATCCAATTAGTTGTTCAGTTTTTTGGTAAACACTTTTGTCCCAGCCTGTCATTTGTGCGAAGTTCAAGGGATAATTCGGGGGTTATACCGAATCCACTGATTTTACAACTTTGTCAATCATCCCGTATTCTTTGGCTTCTTCCGCTGTCATGAAATAATCACGATCTGTATCTTTATTGATTCTATCAATTGGTTGCCCGGTACGCTCGGAAAGAATAGTGTTAATCCTTTTTCGCGTTTGGATAATACGACGTGCACTAATTTCAATATCACTTGCCTGCCCCTTTGCCCCTCCCAACGGCTGATGGATCACGATTTCACTGTTTGGCAGCGCGAGCCGCTTACCCTTTGTTCCGGCTACAAGCAGCATGGCACCAAATGACGCCGCAAATCCGGTGCATATTGTTTGTACATCCGGCTGAATAAACTGCATTGTATCATAAATTGCGAATCCTGCTGTGATGGATCCTCCCGGGCTGTTAATATATAGTGAAATATCCTTTTCCGAATCCTCCGCAGCTAAAAACAATAACTGTGCAACGACACTATTCGCAACTTCATCATTTACTTCTGTACCAAGGAATACTACCCTGTCTTTTAGTAACCTGGAATAAATATCATAGGATCGCTCTCCATGATTTGTTTGATCAACGACATATGGAATGACATTTGACATTCTTGATAACTCCTTTCATTATGCCGCGAATGAAAAACCCTGTGTTAACCATAAATTCAGCCATTCTGAACGGTAAAACGGTATAAATAGCATTTTTCCGCTTTGAATCCGGACTGCCACAAGAATGTATGACAGACCAGCGCCTGAAATTTGCTGCAATGACGGAAGTGAACCGGGACCAATATGTGCAGATTGGTTGGATATCTGAAGCGGTTCCATTATTTCTCTTTGGTAAAGATCAATCAATTTTTCGGAATTACCGTTTTGCAATACGGTAATGTACGTATTTATTCTGTCATCATCTATATTCTGATCATCTTCGTGTTTGCTCCGCTCCAACCTTTTTCTGGCCCTTCGGAGAGCTGCTTTAACTGCATCTTCACTTGTTCCTGTCATCTGTGCGGTTTCCTGCGCAGTATAATCCATACCTGACAATAAGATAGCCAAGCGTTGTTTAGGTGTAAGTTCACGCAGTAATAATTCCATGGCGTGATACAATTCATCGGATACCATTTCTTCCTTTACCATCAATTCGGACAGTTCCTGATTGAAATCTACAGATGGCTTTCGTTTTCGGAATCCATCTATCCATGTATTGGATGCAATTCGAAAAAATAAGCCTTGGATACTTGTTTTGGTTTTTTAATCCAGCTTTTGTAAGCTTTTATTAACGTTTCCTGCATCAGGTCCTCGCCGTCCCATGATGATTTTGTCAATGACAAGCAATAGTTTTTTAAGTCATTCAAGTATGGCTGAACAGCACTTTCAAAGTTTTCATTCGCTTTGGCTAGAGCTTTTTGTACATGCGGCCGCATTGCAAATCACTCCTTAATATTTTCCTTTCACTCATATAAACGAAAAATTGGTGTAAAAAGATACGGGTTATTACAAAGTTTTTATGATTCCAATCATTTTTAGAGTATAAGTGGGTTTAGTACTGTGGATGCGGGAAGAGAAAAAAGCCCGGACTTTATTGTTGTCCGGGCAAAGTTGCTATAAAAATTATTCCGTTTTCTCTTTCACAAATTCCATGACTTCTTCGGCAGTAGCCATAGACAATAGTTTATCTTTATAAGAAGCCATTTTCTCTTTCGACAGCTCACGGATTTGTGTGCGGGCTGGCAGAATGGATGTTGCACTCATGCTGAATTCATCCAGGCCGAGCCCAAGCAGAATTGGAATGGCAATCGGATCACCGGCCATTTCACCGCACATGCCGACCCATTTATTTTCGGCATGCGCTGCCTCAATAACATTGCTGACAAGGTTCAGAATTGCCGGGTGATATGGCTGATATAAATAGGATACACGTTCATTCATCCGATCCGCCGCCATTGTATATTGAATCAAATCGTTCGTACCGATGCTGAAAAAGTCCACTTCTTTCGCAAATTGTTTTGCCGTTACAGCAGTGGATGGAATTTCGACCATGATGCCGACTTCAATTTGGTCGGAAACTTTTACGCCTTCCTGTTTAAGGTTATCTTTTTCATCGAGCAGAATTGCTTTAGCCTGGCGGAATTCTTCGAGTGTTGCAATCATCGGAAACATAATTTTCAGGTTGCCATGTACACTTGCACGCAGCAATGCACGTAATTGGGTACGGAACACATCTGTATTCTCCAGGCAAAATCGAATCGCCCGGAAGCCAAGGAACGGGTTTAGTTCTTCGGGAAGATCCAGATAATTTAATTCCTTATCGCCGCCGATATCCAGTGTGCGGACGACTACCGGTTTTTTTCCCATCTGTTCCAGCACGGATTTATAGGCATCATATTGTTCTTCTTCAGTAGGAAGTTCATTTTTACCCATGTATAAAAACTCTGTCCGGTATAACCCAATAGCTTCACCGCCATTATCGAGAACACCTTCCACATCTTGCGGAGTACCAATATTTGCTCCAAGTTCAACTTGCTCACCATCAGAAGCAATGGTTGGTTCATCCTTTAGCTTGGCCCATTCCTCTTTTTGTTTCGCAAATGCTTCTTGTTTTTCTTTATAAGCTGCCAACTGTTCATCAGACGGCTTCACGATGACGTTTCCCTCGATACCGTCTACAATGATCATGTCATCTTTTTGGATATCTTTCGTAACTTGTTTTGTGCCAACTACAGCAGGTATTTCAAGTGAACGCGCCATAATAGCCGAGTGTGACGTGCGGCCGCCGATGTCGGTTGCAAAACCTTTTACAAACTGCCGGTTCAATTGTGCCGTGTCGGATGGAGTCAAGTCGTTTGCGATAACGATAACCTCTTCATCAATCAATGCCGGATCGGGAAAAGTTACACCAAGCAGATGTGCCAACACGCGTTTTGTAACGTCGTGAATGTCTGCTGCACGTTCCCGCATGTATTCATTATCCATGTTTTTGAACATTTCAATGAACATATTGGCTGTTTCATCAAGTGCCGCCTCAGCCGTTGCGTTTTCGGTATTGATTTTTTCCTTCATTGGATTAATCAATTCCGGATCACTTAAGACAAGTAAATGTGCAGAAAATATCTCCGCATGTTCGTCACCAATTTCTTTCTTTGTATGTGCTTTTATTTTTTCCAGTTCCTGTTTGGAAACTTCCAGGGCCTTCTCAAGGCGTTCCACTTCCAGGTTAGGATTTTCAGCGTTGTTTTTTGAAAAAGATAAGTCCGGGGCAGTGAGCATATATGCTTTGGCAATTGCTATCCCGTTTGATGCTGCTATTCCTTGAATCATTCTTAACCAACCCTTCAGTTTTCTGTTTGTACCACTCTTTATTGTACCCTTTTCCTGCATCTTGGTTCAAGCATTGCGACTAATTCGGGCCTCGATCCAGCGAAGAATTTCATCATAGACGAGATCACGGTTTTTTTCGTTTAATAATTCATGTCTTCCTTGATCAAATAACATGACAATTAAATCCTCGACACCTGCACGATAATACATTTCAGCCGTTTTCCAGACACCGTCACCATAGTCACCGACGGGGTCTTCACTTCCGCTGATAAACAATAATGGTAAATCATTCCGGACTGATTGGATGCTTTGCCAGTTCTGAATCTTAATTAGTCCTGTCATTAAGTCATAGAAAAAGCGTGCTGTCGGAATATGTCCGCACATTGGATCTTCCATATAGGTCTTAACGATTTTTCTGTCACTGGACAGCCAGTCGAAATTGGTTTGCTTGTCATTAATTCGTTTATTATATGAACGGAATGCCAGCGAATTCATCAATGGAGATTTTTCTTTCGGCGGAAGCCGTGAAGCAATCAATTTGGCGATGCAGCTTTGTATTTTGGGAAAATAGCCTGTGCCAGACAAAATAACCCCGTCAAGCAAATTGCTGTTTTGAGCAATATAATTTCTTGCGAGAAATGATCCCATACTGTGCCCGAATAAAATTAACGGGACGTTCGGATAATCCGCTTTGATTTGTTTTGTAATCATAATAAGATCCCTTGTTGTCCGTTCGAAACCATCCTGATCAGCCAGATGCCCGAAGAGTCCTTGTTTTTCACCGGTTTTCCCATGACCGCGGTGGTCGTTGCCATACACAAAAATATCATGTGCCAGCAGAAATGCAGCAAACTCATTGTACCGGTTAATATGTTCCACCATCCCATGGGAAAGCTGGACAACTACCCGTGGTTTTCTGGCAGGATTGTACCAATTTTTCACATGTACCTGCACACCATCCTCCATTGTCAGCCAAAAAGTCTTTTCCATATTAAAACCATCCATTTCGTAGGTAATATACGTTCTATGATAAAATGAAAACAGTGAAACGTCCAAAATTAAGGAAAATAGCTTGCGGTTGGATATGTAATTATGCTACATTATTTGTAGGTATTTGTCCGTTATGGGAGGTGTCATTTGATTATGGCAGGGGTCGTGAATATTTTATTGATAGTTGATGCAATTGTAATGATTGTTCTTGTATTATTGCAATCAGGTAAGAGTGAGGGGCTTTCCGGAGCAATTTCCGGCGGTGCCGAACAGCTTTTCGGGAAACAGAAGGCCCGCGGTGCAGATCTTGTACTGCATAGAGGAACAGTTGTAACCGGGGTGCTGTTTTTCGTTTTAGCCTTTCTAAGTGCATACGTTTTATAATTTATGATAACCCTTATCGCAAACCATGTGATAAGGGTTTTTTAATAGGGTATGGTATATACCGGGAATTAATAAAGGAGATGTCGCAAAATGAAAATAATATTACCAAAACCATTTACGTTTGAAGCTGGTCCTCGTGCGGTATTATTACTGCATGGATTTACCGGACATTCCGCCGATGTCCGTATGCTTGGCCGGTTTTTAGAGAAAAAAGGATATACAAGCCATGCCCCAATCTACCGGGGGCATGGAAAGGAACCCGAGGCGCTTGTCGAGGCGAATGCGTCACAATGGTGGGAAGATGTGATCAATGCATACAATCATCTGAAAGAGCTCGGATATAAGGAAATTGCTGTGGCCGGACTGTCACTTGGCGGCGTTCTTACATTAAAGCTTGCTTATTCAAATCAGGTCAAGGGACTGGTTACCATGTGTGCTCCAATGTTCTTTGACAATGAAACAGAGCTTACAACAGGATTTAAGGCAAAAGCAAAAGAATTTAAGCAGCTTGAAGGAAAAGATGCAGAAACGATTGATAGGGAAATCAACGAACTTTTGGATCATTCAA
This sequence comes from Virgibacillus siamensis, assembly GCF_900162695.1. Lineage (NCBI taxonomy): Bacteria > Bacillati > Bacillota > Bacilli > Caryophanales > Bacillaceae > Virgibacillus > Virgibacillus siamensis. Next base: position 1,928,150 of record NZ_FUIH01000007.1, on the reverse strand, counting down.
AAGACATGTTTCAGGATCTCGGTAAATTCATAACAGAAGTGAAAAATAATGTTGACACGATTTACGCACCTGCAATGGTTGTACAGGCAAGCCAGGATGAAATGATTAATACAGACAGTGCGAATTATATTTATGAAAATATCCAGTCCGATCAAAAGGATATCAAATGGTATGAGAATTCGGGTCATGTGATTACGATGGATAAAGAAAAAGAACAATTGCACAAGGATATTTATAATTTTCTGGAGTCATTGGATTGGAGCGAATGATTATAAAGTGGAAAAAACGTGAACAATACTATAGAAAGAAGGTGAACATATGAGTGAAGCAATAAAAGAAAGATTGCAAAATTATTTTAACGAACATCGGGAAAAACCTTTATCTGTGAATGAACTGGAAAAAGAATTGGAATTGACTGAAACAGATGATTTTAAAGAACTTATCAAATCACTTAATGAATTGGAAGAGAAAGGGGAGCTTGTCCGCACCCGGAAAAATCGTTTCGGTTTGCCGGAAAAAATGAATCTGATCCGCGGCAGAATTCAGATGCATGCCAAAGGTTTCGCATTTTTAATTCCGGATGATGAAAACCAGGCCGACATTTACATCCATCATTCGGATATGGGGTCAGCAATGAACAACGACACAGTACTGGTCCGGCTGGAAAAACAGAGCAATGATGGCAACAGACCAGAAGGAACCGTGATCCGGATTTTGGAACGGGCAACACACCAGATTGTTGGAACATTTGAGAACAATAGATCATTTGGGTTTGTGGTTGCAGATGACAAGCGGATTCCAAATGATATATTTATCCCAAAAGGTGCATTTGGCGGGGCTGTAACCGGTCATAAAGTAATTGTCCATATTACGAAATATCCGGAAGCCGGTAAAAGTGCGGAAGGAGAAATTATTTATATCCTCGGACATAAAAACGATCCGGGTATTGATATTCTTTCAATCATTCATAAAAACGGTATTAAACTAGATTTTCCGGAAGAGGTTATGGATCAGGCGGCCAACACTCCGGAAGAAATTGAACCGGACGAACTGGAAAACCGGGTCGACCGCCGTGATGAAATGATTGTTACCATTGACGGTGCCGATGCCAAGGATTTGGATGATGCCGTATCTGTGAAAAAAATGGACAATGGCAATTACATGCTCGGCGTCTATATTGCTGATGTCAGTTATTATGTGGAACAGGATACACCAATCGATAAAGAGGCATTTGAACGCGGGACAAGTGTTTACCTTGTTGACCGTGTGATTCCGATGATACCACATCGGCTGTCAAATGGGATTTGTTCATTAAATCCACAGGTGGACAGGCTGACCCTAGGCTGTGAAATGGAAATCAGTCCAAAAGGGGAAGTAATAAATCACGATATTTTTCAGAGCGTTATTAAAACGAATGAACGTATGACCTATAAAGATGTGAATAAAATCCTGGTTGATCACGATGATGAAGTCCGTGAAAAATATCAGGAACTTGTCCCAATGTTTGAACAGATGGAGAAACTTGCATCAATCTTGCGTGGCAAGCGAATGGGGCGCGGTGCGATTGATTTTGATTTCAAAGAGGCCCAGGTACTTGTCGATGAAAACGGCAAAGCAAGTGATGTCGTGTTGCGTGAACGATCCGTTGCTGAACGGCTGATTGAGGAATTCATGCTTGCAGCCAATGAGACAGTTGCAGAACATTTTCACTGGATGGACGTACCATTCATTCATCGCATCCATCAGGACCCGGATGAAGGAAAACTGCAGCATTTCTTTGAATTTATCGCCGGACTTGGCTACTCGGTTAAAGGAACTGCCAATGAAATTCATCCCCAGGCATTGCAGAAAGTAATCGAAGCGGTTAAAGGCAAACCGGAAGAAATGATTGTGTCCAAGCTGATGCTGCGTTCGATGCAGCAGGCAAAATATGATCCGCAAAGCATCGGGCATTTCGGACTGGCAACTGAATATTACACCCATTTCACATCGCCAATTCGGAGATATCCCGATTTAACGGTACACCGTCTGATCCGGACGTATCTGATTGATAAAAAAATGGATCCGCAGACAATCAAATACTGGAAAGAACACATGCCTGAAATCGCCCGTCACACATCAGAAATGGAACGGGCAGCAGTTGATGCGGAACGGGAAACCGATGATTTGAAGAAGGCGGAATACATGCAGGATAAAATCGGTGAGGAGTTTACCGGTGTAATCAGTTCTGTTACTAATTTCGGATTGTTTGTTGAACTGGAAAACACAGTCGAAGGGCTTGTCCATGTAAGTTACCTGACCGATGATTACTACCATTTTGACGAACGCAGCTATGCCATGATCGGGGAACGGACCGGGAATATCTACCGCATCGGTGATGAACTGGATGTACGGGTTGTTAAGGTGAATCTTGATGAGCGGATTGTTGATTTTGAACTGGCGGATAACACACCATCCAGCCAAAAGAATAAACGGAAATAAAAACTACACACCATTTTTAAAACTGATGCAGCTGCTTGGCGCCTGCATTGGTTTTTTTATGTGAATTTTTACAGTAATGTCAAAAGACTGCCGTGTGGAAACGGAACTTCAATTGAAGGTTGATATCTTGGGAGGGGAGTTGATTCCATGTGGATGAAGGTCGATTTCTGACCAATGACGGTTGATTTCATACCGATGATGGTTGATAATTTCATTTGGAGGTTGATTTTCTCCTGGTAAAGGTTAATATCCTTCATAAAGGGTTGATTATCGGTGTAAAACAGTTTAATACATCACAGCTACTTCACCATCCATTCACACCCGGCAGTAAAAACAATTGGATTTCGTGAAGGATTTTGATAGAATAAGGTTCACGCAAGTAGTAGGAGGAAGCACGTTATGCCTAAGGGAAATGGAAAAGTAATCGCACAAAATAAAAAAGCCCGTCACGATTATTTTATAGAGGACACATACGAAGCAGGAATTGTTTTGCAGGGAACCGAAATCAAATCAATTCGTGCCGGCAGAATAAACCTTAAAGACTCGCACGCAAGAATCAATAAGGGTGAACTTTACCTGATCAACATGCACATCGCAACATACGAACAGGGAAATCGGTTCAATCACGATCCAACCCGCACACGAAAACTTTTGCTTCACCGTAAGGAAATTGATAAATTGCTTGGTCTGACCCAACAGCAAGGGTATGCATTGGTACCGCTGAAAGTCTATATTAAAAACGGGGTAGCAAAAGTGCTGATTGGCCTTGGAAAAGGGAAAAAGAAATATGATAAGCGAGAGGATCTGAAACGCAAGCAAATGAAGCGTGATGTTGATCGTGCTATTAAGGAAAATATGCGGTAAAACCTACCAGCTCTTGATTCCAACGGTTTATATGTTATAATAAATATATCAATTAAATATTGCTCGTTCTATTCCGAGCGATTCTCCACTAAATGGGGACGTTACGGATTCGACAGGGATAGATTGAGCTCAGGCTGCACGTCGAGGTTACGGCTCGTAAAACGTTATCGCCTATAATAACTGGCAAAGAAACAAATCAACCTGCTTTAGCAGCTGCGTAAGTAGTTCTAAAGCGATCCTTCCTGCCATCGCCCGTGTGGCAGATTGAAGGGTCTCAAATGAAGCGGGCTATACTGTCATTCGCCGTCTGAGGATGATAGTTGAAACGAATCAGACTAGCTGCTTTGAAGCCTGTTGGCAGGCCAAAGATGCAGTGAAAGATAATATACCAACTAAGCGTGTAGATGCTTGAGTGGCGATATCTCTGGACGTGGGTTCGATTCCCACCGTCTCCACCAATACATATGTTGGTGGTTTTTTTATGAAAATTCCTCCACAGGTTATATTGCAAAAAAGTCTTTTCAAAAGAAAGTTTTCTAGCATAGGTTTTTTCGGTGTATTTCCTATTGCGGGGAGTCACATTGTTATAATGCACGTTTCCTTTTACGTACTATTCTAAGGTTATACTGCCTTCACCATCCAGTATTCCAGCTATGTATGCTGCCTCCCAGTCTTTCATTTCTTCATCTCCATTTTCTTATGAATTAGAACAAATGTTTTTTTATAGGCCAGCTATGGAGCAACAATGGGGTGAATGGGTTTTTATTTCAGGAATTCGCTCGGGAAAATTGTCAATTTTTAATTTATTTTAAAATGAGCGTTAAAAGGACGTTACAAGGCGCAAATCCGCATGAGGATTTGCGCCATATTATTATTAGGATAGCCGTATCGTATACCTCCTGAAATTAAATGTTTATTTATTCCAATAAATCCTGTATTATACTGCTCTTCCAATTAATCCAATTTTCCTGTTAATGTGTATTTTAGGAATTGTTTGACAACATTTTTTGTGAATTATATACTAGGTATTAAATAGCAGAAAATGCCATTTCGCTATTTACAGTGTGATTAGGATGAAATCCAAATTATGATCATGGAAAAATTGTAAAGCGGAGGGAGGGAATACATAAATTATAGTTTACCGGAAAATCCTTGTTTGTTAATTAAAGGGGGAATTTACTTTGTCAAATCAAGGTCAATTCAAAAAGAAACTTAGTCTGCTGGACCTGACTTTTCTGGGCTGCGGGTCAATAATTGGTTCAGGATGGCTCTATGGTGCCATGACTGCGGCAGGGTTTGCGGGCCCAAGTGCATGGTTATCCTGGGTAATCGGTGCTTTTATAATAATTTTAATTGGTTTAACTTACGCAGAAATGTCCGCAGCAATGCCTAGAAGTGGTGGTTTTCTCCGTTATCCCGATTATTCGCATGGTTCAGTTGTGGGTTATCTGGTCGGTTTCGCTTCCATGCTTGGTTATACAAGTGTAATCGGTGTAGAAGTTATCGCTGTTCGGCAGTATGCAACGATTTACTGGGGTGCGTTGACAACGGCTGATGGTGGTCCGTCTGCGCTTGGTTTCGCTGTGCAGGCAGGATTGGTTGTTATCTTTTTCCTAATCAACTACTGGAGTGTTAACTTCTTCGGAAAATTCAATACGTTTATCACATTTTTTAAGTTTGTTGTTCCAATCTTAATTGTTATTATGCTGCTACTGAATGCAGATTTCAGCAATTTTAGTGCAGGAGGAGCTGATCCAGGGGGACTTCATGGCATTTTTAAAGCCGTGGTTGCAGCAGGGATTGCTTTTTCATTCCTTGGATTCAGGCAGGCTGTAGATTTTGCCGGTGAAGCGAAAAATCCGCAAAGGGATGTTCCGTGGGCAATTGTTCTTTCTGTTGTTCTCTGTCTTGGATTGTATGTATTACTGCAGTTGGCATATGTCGCTGCTGTTCCCGGTGATATGCTGAGCAACGGCTGGGCAGGAATTGAACTTACATCACCGTGGGCTAAATTGGCCGGTGTCTTGGGAATTGTGTGGCTGGCAAACCTTGTTTTATTGGATTCCGCGATTTCGCCTGCTGCAACAGGGAATATTTTTCTCTCTGGAACTGCCCGCGTTATGTTTGCCTGGGCAAAGAATGGTTACTTCTACAGTGTTTTTGCAAAGGTGGATAAACGAACAGGGTTGCCACGGGGAGCTTTATGGCTTGCAATGATAATGGGGATTGCCTGGACATTACCAACACAGTTCCAGGCCTGGAGCGGATTAATCGGTGCCGTTACATTCTCATTTGTCCTGACGTATATGACCGGTCCAGTTTCAGTTACCGCTCTGCGTAAATCTGCGCCTGATTTGAAGCGACCATTCGTATTGAAAGGTCTTGGTTTCATCGGTCCGCTCACATTTATGGCCGCCTCATTGGTAGCCTTATGGAGCGGCTGGTCAAATATTATTTTGCTAGTGTCAATTACAGTTTGCTCCATTGTCTTGTTCTTTGCTTTTGCCGATAAAGATGAATCCATCCGTAAAAATCTAAAAGAAGACTTTAAGGCATCAGGGTGGTTATTTGGTTATTATGTCTTCTTGGTATTGATGTCTCTCATTGGATCATTTGGTCCGACAACAGAGAGTGGGGAAATGCCATATCAATTGCTTGCGGGACCGTGGGATAGTGTTGTAATGGCACTTGGTTCTTTGGGGATTTTTTATTGGGGTGTGAACAGCGCCTTGAAAAAAGCCCGCATAACCGATGATGAAGAAGAAGCTACAGAAGAAGCTTCCTGATTGATTCCTGGGCAAGCGAGTTCTGTCAAAAGAAGAACTCGGTGCCTGTACCCAGCTGCGGAAATATACTTCACTTCACTAGAAGCATGCGTGTCAACGGTGCTCAGGCTTGGTCTGGGTACCGTTCTTTTTTTGAAATACACACTTTCGATATGTTCATTCGGCAGCCATTTAGATTGTTGCCATTAGCGGCAGTGAACTGCCAAAAATCCTTCTTATGTTACAATGAAACTGATAAATACATAGAAGGGGGAAACGTTTTATGGCTGTATATCCAAACATTAACGAAACAAAGGAACTGCTTAAACAATTGGTTTCCATTCCGAGTCCGTCCGGAAATACTGCAAAGGTTATAAGTTTTGTGGAAAATTATTTAAAAGATTTGCAGGTGGGAACAAAACGGAATCGGAAAGGCGGTTTAATTGCAACATTACCCGGCAAGAGCAAAACCGAACACCGAATGCTGACAGCCCATGTTGATACATTAGGGGCAATGGTTAAAGAGGTAAAAGATAATGGTCGTCTTCGCATCAATTTGATTGGCGGTTTCCATTATAATGCAGTCGAAGGGGAATACTGCGAAATCCAAACATCCGATGGTAAAAAATTCACCGGAACAATTTTGATGCATCAGACCTCCGTCCATGTATATAAAGATGCAGGTAAAGCTGAGCGGAATCAGGAAAATATGGAAGTACGTATTGATGCGGAAGTGGAAAATGCTGATGATATACGTAAGCTTGGAATTGAGGTAGGCGATTTTGTTGCGTTTGATCCCCGTGTTCAATTGACCGATACCGGATTCGTTAAATCCCGTCACCTTGATGACAAGGCAAGTGTGGCTGTGCTGCTGCAGCTTATTAAACGACTGAAAGAAGAAGATATAACACTCCCATACACGACTCATTTCCTGATCTCAAATAATGAAGAAATCGGTTATGGCGGAAATTCAAATATTACTCCGGAAACAGTGGAATACATGGCAGTTGATATGGGTGCCATGGGGGACGGACAATCCACTGATGAATATACTGTTTCCATCTGTGTCAAAGATGCCAGCGGACCATACCATTATGAATTGCGTAAGCACCTTGTTCAGCTTGCAGAATCAAATGATATTGAATATAAGCTTGATATCTATCCTTACTATGGTTCTGATGCATCGGCCGCAATACGTGCCGGTCATGATATTATCCATGGTTTGATTGGTCCCGGAATCGATTCATCCCATGCATATGAGCGAACACATGAGAAGTCACTTCATCATACGGAAAAATTACTATATCACTACGTGCAATCTGATCTGGTAGAATACTAAACTAAAAAATGATCCGGCGAATACCGGATCATTTTTATCATTTATTTTAGTTTGTGCACAAATTATATTTACACAAACATACTTTTCGTGTATACTTAATTAAGATTGGAATGAAGGGAGCATGTGCCATGTCCTTGAGTTTAGATAAAGCGATTGGTTCAGCCACAGTCCGTCTCAGCAAGAAAATATCACGGATTATTAATCATCATTTGAAGGAGTTCAACATTACCACAGAGCAATGGGCCGTTTTACGAACTGTTTATGAATCCGGTCTAATCAACCAAAGAACTTTGTCTGAACGAGCTGATAAAGATAAAGCCACATTAACGAAAATCCTTGATTTACTGGAAAAACACGAATATACCACAAGGGTGCAGAATCCGGATGACCGACGTTCCTTTTTAATACAGATTACCGAAAAAGGATCCAATCTGGTAAATAGTGTGGGGCCATACCTGAAAGAGGTTTACAGTGAATTGATCGGTGACATTGATTCGGAAAAACTGCGGCTTTATCAGGAAGTACTTTCCTCCCTGGAAAACAACATTGATAGCTTATTGGAAATTGAATGGAACAGAAAGAAGGAATAGATTTATATGAGAAATGCACCAAAGTTATGGACACCCCAATTTTTGGCCATTGTTGTAATGGCCTTTTTATTTTTTCTATGCCTGCAGTTATTAACGGCAGGTTTTCCGGCATATATTACATCGGTAAAAAACGACCCGACACAAGCCGGATTGATGACGACCGTTTTTATGGCTGCCGCAATTTTAACGCGTCCGCTGATTGGTTATATGATGCAAAAAATTAATATGAAAGTGATCAGTACAGCCGCTTTAATCCTCCTTGTCGTTTCAGTTGGCCTGAGCTATGAACAGGATTCTATTGCTGTTCTGCTTAGTCTTCGGGCAATTCATGGGATTGGATTCGGGATTGTGTCAACGATTTTTGCGACAATGGCAACGACTATCATTCCTGTAAAACGCCTTGGCGAGGGGATAGGGTATTATGGCATGGCAACTAGTATCGGAACGAGTGTTGCTCCAATGTTTGCGCTGGCATTACTTCAGTTTTATTCATACAATGTAATGATTATTTTTTCAGTTATCCTTACCATTGCAGCACTTTTATTATGTTTTTTTGTCAAGGCTCCTGAAATGATTGTTTCCGAAAATGAGACAGCAGACATTACACTGAAGGAATATGTTTTTGATAAAAAGGCATTGCTTCCATGTATTTTAACTGTATTTTTCACGATTACATTAGGAGGGGTTATCAGTTTCTTGAGCGGACTCGGAAACGAAGCGGGATTGAAATCTGTTTCCCTGTTTTTCCTTGTCATGACGATTATGATGACTGTTATTCGGCCGTTTTCCGGAAAATGGTTTGACAAATATGGACATAAAGTTGTTATATACCCCGCGGCAATTTCCGGAATGATTGCATTGTTTCTTTTGTCTATTACACATCATACGATAACATTGCTCGTTGCAGGGGTATTCTATGGTATTTCGTACGGGATTGTCACCCCGACATTGCAAGCAATTGCAGTCAGCTTTGTGGAAAGACACAAGCAGGGGACAGCAAATGCGATGTTTTTCTCCTCAATGGATTTGGGAATGGCTATCGGTTCAACCGGATTGGGAATGCTGGTATCTGTAACAAGCTACCACTTTATTTATGGATTTTCGATTTTAAGTATTGTGATACTGCTCTTCCTCTACAGCATAGGTTTTGCAAAAGCAGAAAAGGAATATGAAGTGGTGGAGAATCAATAAAAAAAAGCAGCCCGATTGGCTGCTTTTTTTATAATACATATCCATATATACAGAAAAAGTGACATAATGTTCCGGCCATGATAAACAGGTGAAATATTTCGTGGAATCCAAAGTGTTTAAATGACAGGAATGCTGGTTTTTTCCAGTAAATCAGGGCGCCAACTGTGTAAAAAAAACCGCCAAGCATGAGCAAGAACATTCCTTCGCCGCCGATAATCGGCAGCAGGTGTGCACTGTAAAAGATTACAATCCATCCCATCGCAACGTATAGAACAGTGGATAACAGTCGTGGTGCATGAAACCAGATTAATTTAAAAGTTACGCCGGCGACAGCGATTGCCGTTATGATACTGAATAACGTCCATCCGGTTGTGCCACGCAGACTGATCAGACAAAATGGTGTATACGTTCCCGCAATCAAAACGAAAATCATCGAGTGATCAATTCGTCTGAGAAATGCGATGACATGATCTTTTGCAATCACCATATGATACGTGGCAGATGCACTGTAAAGTAAAATCATGCTGATTCCGAAGACAATGACCGATGCCAGCGCAAGTGCTGATTCCGATGTTTCCACGGCTTTAATGACCAAAGCAAGCAGCCCTGCAAATGATAAAAATGCTCCTAATAAGTGTGTCAGTCCATTAACTGGTTCGCGAATATAAACACTCATTAAATTAACCCCTTTTTGTATGTAGTTTTTAAAACTATATAACAATGATATACGCATATCATTATGTAGTCAACATTTACTTTAGCGCCGATATTTCGTATAATGTACAAAAAACAAACTGGAGTTTTATGATGAATAATATGGAACACTTTATTGATAATATGCATTTAGATTCCCAATTAACATTGGAGGATATTCCGGATTTAAATCTGTACATGGATCAGGTGATACAATTATTTGAGAATAAATTCGCTGCGTCCAAACGAAATGATGATGAAAAAGTATTGACGAAAACGATGATTAATAATTATGCCAAGGGCAAGTTATTTTTTCCGGTTAAAAATAAAAAATATTCACGAGAACATTTGATGCTTATCAGTATGATCTATCAAATGAAAGGTGCACTATCCATCAACGATGTTAAACAGACGCTTGAAAAGCTGAATGAAAATATAACGGATAAAGCCTTTAATCTGCAAGACTTTTACGACTGTTATCTGAAGCTTGACAGGGATAATGTGGATCAGTTTTCGAAAGCTGTACATCAACATTCAGATGCGGTTCATGAGAAGGTAAAGCATTTGGATGATGATGACAAAAAGTATCTGGAACAATTATTAATGGTTGCAGTCATGACAAATATGAGTAATTACTATCGAAGGGCAGCGGAAAAAATGGTCGATGCCATCGGGAAAGAAGAAAAGGGGCATCAAAAATGAAACTTAGTATTTTGGATCAGTCACCAATTTCATCCGGAAAATCAGCCCGGGATGCGTTGCATGCATCGCTTGAACTGGCTGTGCTGGCGGACGAGCTTGGTTACACTCGGTATTGGATAGCAGAACATCATGATATGGATGGACTCGCTTGTCCCAATCCGGATGTTATGCTTGGGTTAATTGGATCATATACGAAGCGAATCCGCATTGGTGCAGGTGCTGTTCTTTTGCCGCATTATAAGCCGTACCATGTTGCGGAAACGTATAACTTGTTAGCAACGTTATATCCGGATCGTGTTGATTTGGGTATTGGCCGTGCACCAGGTGGATCAGCTGAAGCATCCATCGCACTCTCTGGTAATTTTTTGGAAAATGTACGTCGGATGCCGGATGCACTTGATGACCTGCTGCACTTTTTACATAACGATTTTGCGGAAGATCAGATGTTTTCCAAAATCAAGCCGACGCCGGTGCCCCATCGTTCGCCAACAGTATGGCTGCTTGGAACGAGTGAAAAAAGTGCCTTACTTGCTTCCCGGAAAGGACTGCCATATGTATTTGGTCACTTTATGAGTGATGCGGATGGTCCGGCGATTGTAAAAAAATACAAAGAGGATGGAACAGGAGCAATCGTGACTGTTTCGGTTATTTGTGCTGAAACGACGGCGGAAGCAGAACAATTGGCATTGAGTAGTTTATTATGGAATATTCAGAAGGGAAAAGGTGAAGGGGATGGACGTGTCCCTTCAGCAGGTACGGCTAAAAATTATGCATTTTCAGTGGAGGAGCAGGAAACAATCCGGAAAATGCGCCATAAAATGATTGTCGGAAATCCGCAGCAAGTCAGGACGCAGTTGGAACAACTGCAGAAGAAATACAATGCAGATGAATGGATGATCGTAACGATTACACACAGCTATGAAGCTAGGATGAAATCGTATAAACTCCTTGCTGATGCAGTGTTTGATTTAAATAAATAGGTTCGAATACTTGGACTGGTTCTTGCCGCAAGAAATCAGTATTTAATTTACATCGGAAACACTTGATGAAGCAATGCATCTCAAACGGGGTGCATTTTTTTATTTCAATATACGCCTTCAGACCTAGTTCAAAATATGGCTGGGGATCATTACGTGCGACCGTTGTGTTCGATAAGATTGAATTAAGAAAGGAGGCGGAATGCATGAAGAAATTTATGTTATTTGTTGGAGGTCTGATTGCCTTTTTCATTTTGCTGGCAAATCTCGGACCGATGATATTGCTTGGTCTAAGTGTATGGCTGCTGTATGTGATTTTTAAAAAGTTTGTTAAAAGTGATTCAACAGCAGGCAAGGTCGGCTGGGTCATAGCAGGGTTAATCGTACTAAGCATTGGCCTTTCCAATATCTATGCAGTGATCGGTGTTGCGGCAGCATATGGGCTGTACCTGATTTATAAAAGCTGGAAAGAAGACGATGCACAGCCTGCAGGACAATTTGTGGAAGATAATGATCCATTTCAAAATTTTGAACGTCAATGGGCAGAAATAAATCGATAAGAAATAAAAATGGTACGTTACATCTTATATTAAAAAAGGAGCGAAAAACCATGACGAATATTTTTACACGTATTAAAGATTCCGTATCAGCGGATCTTCATAATATGATGGACCAGAAAGAACAGAAGAACCCGATTGCAGCGTTAAACCAGTATTTGCGTCAAAGTGAACAGGAGAAGGAGAGAGTGCGCAGGCTGGTGGATCGTCAGCATAAGCTAAAAGATGAGTTCACAAGAGAATTTCATAAAGCGCAAGATATGGCAGATAAGCGCCAGCGTCAAGCGGGTATCGCCGAAAAAGCCGGCGAAGAACAAATGCATGAATTTGCAGTACGGGAATATGAAGAGTATCAGGCACGGGCAGATCGTATGAAAGCTTCCCGTGAAGAAGCGGTTCAACAACTGGAAGAACTGGAACAGAAATACGAAGATATGAAACATAAGTTGAAAGACATGCATTTACGCCGGATGGAATTGATGGGAAGAGAAAATATCGCCCGCGCCAATCATCAAATTAACCGGGTAGTCGATGATTCGACCGAAAAACCATTTCATCGTTTTGCAGAAATGGAAAAATATATCGAAGGACTAGAATACAAAGTGAACAGTTCTTATTACAGAAGCACGTTCGACAGTAAAATTGCCAAACTTGAAAAAGAAATGCAGGAAGAGGCTAACTAGAACAGTATAGAGCCTACTGTGAAAAAATGATATACTGAACAGGCGCAGTACTTCTGCGTCTGTTTTACATAAATGGGGAATGGAGGGTCACTTCATGTTTCATCGATTATCAACGGACACCTTAAACTGGATATTCATTATTGGAGTGATTCTCTTTGTAATCGAAATCGCTTTTTTTCACGGCGGGATGATAGTATCCGCTTTGTTTTCCGGATTTTTTATTTATATCGGCTGGAAACACTTCACCAAATTATGGGGGAAAATCTTTTTCTGGCTTGGATTAATCAGTTTAGTTTTTTCCGTTTTGAATATGCTGGCGGTCCGATTTCTGATTGTCGCGGCAATTGTACTGTTTTTAGTAAACTATTCTAAATCCAAACAGGAATCCGACATTATTAAGCCGTCATTGCCGGGTCCGGATATTGTTAATGAACAACCGACAGTACAAATCACCCCGCTCTTTGGTCATAAATTGTTCGGTGATCAGCAAACAACGGATACGGTATATCAATGGCGGGATGTAAATATACATGGTGCTTTTGGTGACCGGACTATTGATTTAAGCAATACAGTGCTGCCAAATGATACCGCGGTCATCTCCATCCGTCATGTTCTTGGCAATATTACAATCTTTGTGCCGTATGAAGTAGAAGTAAGTATTCATCACAGCGCTGTTTTTGGGAGGGCGCATATTTTAGGGAATCATCACCGGAAATTGATGAATCAGTCACTTTTTTACCAGACGGAACAATATGATCATGCCTCTTCCCGGGTAAAAATTGTTACCTCGCAGTTTTCCGGGGATATCGAGGTGAAACGGATATGAGTACGATTTTCCGACACGTCGTTACCGCGATATTTTTCAGTTTATTTATTACGCTTGCTGTAGTTGGTATAACTTTTGCTGCATTCCCGCCGGATGATTGGTCCTATATCGTACAAAAAACACTATACGATGTTCCGTTCATTGTATATGTGGTGGGGACCCCTATTACGGCAGGTGCCGTGATCGGAATTATGACAGCCTGGTATTGGCGGCAGCGAATTCAACGGGTGGAAAAACATCTTGATGAAGTGGCCAAGGGGCAAAAACTTTCGGATGATGAAGAACCTTTTAAAGAACTTGAAAAAATACGATATCATGTTGGACAGATACAGGAAAAAATCCGTCTGCAAACCGAGCATGCACAACGTCTTGTAACAGAGCGGGCGCAGGAACGGGAAAAAAGTCTGCAGGAAATAGTTGTCCAGGAGCGGAACAGACTGGCAAGAGAATTGCATGATTCAGTCAGTCAGCAGTTGTTTGCGGCGTCGATGATGATGTCAGCTATTAATGAAATGAACCCTCCTGAAGATACCTCAATCCGTAAACAGCTGCAAATGGTGGAAAAAATGATACATCAATCACAGCTGGAAATGCGGGCATTGTTGCTGCATCTGCGTCCTGTACCATTGAAAGGGAAATCTCTGCAGGAAGGTGTCAAAGAACTGCTCGTTGAACTGACGCAAAAAGTACCAATGAAGATTGAATGGAAAGCAGAAGCCTTTACAATCGACAAAGGTGTGGAAGATCAGCTGTTCCGAATTTTGCAGGAATCGGTTTCGAACACACTGCGGCATGCAAAAGCATCATCGCTGAATGTGATGCTGATTGAACGCGATGAAATGATTATTATGCGTGTCGTTGATGATGGAATTGGGTTTGATTTGGAGCAGGTAAAAACGAGCTCATATGGACTTGAGAATATGCGGGAACGTGCTTACCAAATCGGCGGTACATTCAAAGTAGTCAGTTTGCCGGATGAAGGAACGCGTTTGGAAGTCAAAGTTCCGAGCTACAGAAAAGAGGGTGAGCAACTTGATTAATGTATTGTTTGCTGATGATCATGAAATGGTGCGTATTGGTGTATCGGCATATTTATCTGCACAACCGGATATTGAGGTTGTGGCGGAAGCAGATGATGGCGGTGAAGCAGTTAAGCTTGCGCTGGAGCTGAAGCCGAATGTTATTCTGATGGACCTTGTCATGAAGGAAATGGACGGAATTGAAGCAACAAAACGGATTATCGAACAATGGCCGGAAGCCAAAATCATTGTGGTGACCAGTTTTTTGGATGATGAAAAAGTGTATCCGGCACTTGAGGCTGGTGCCACCAGTTACATGCTGAAAACTTCGAAGGCCGATGAAATTGCGGCCGCAATCCGGAAGACCGATGCCGGAGAATCTATTTTGGAGCCGGAAGTCACCGGTAAAATTATGAACCGTATGCGTGAAAAACCTGCACCCAATCTTCATGAACAGCTGACAGACCGTGAACAGGAGATTCTTTACCTCGTCGCACAGGGAAAGACGAATCAGGAAATTGCCGATGAGTTGTTTATCGCATTGAAAACAGTGAAGGTGCATGTCAGTAATATATTGGGGAAATTGGAAGTGCAGGATCGTACACAGGCGGTAATTTATGCGTTTAAACATAATTTGGTTTAGTTGAAAAGAGACCGGGTCAAAGGTGTGTTATACAAAGAATGATTGGTATATCAACCTTCTGCAGCGATTATCAACCATTAGATACACAAAATCAACCAACATTGAGCAGAAATCAACCTTTAAGACGAAGGAATCAACCTCCACATGGAGAAATCAACCTTCAAGACGAAGAAATCAACCGTTAAAGTGAGGAATTATATTTTATATGTCCCGGTCTTTTTTATACTCGTTTGCTGCAAGGTTATAGATGGAAACAAGTTCATATAATATTACATATTCAGGTGGAAAGTTAGTAGTATCCTCAGGAATCGTATTGTTCCGCTTCCAAAAAATATGTGTTATCTTTTTTAAATACTCTGCATGTATATTGGAATTATAACTGCCCTTATGTATCAACGCCTCAGCCAGTTCGTCCGTAGCCTCAAAAATAATCAAACGTTCTTCCTCAGACCAGTTAATATTCTCAGTTGGCAGCTGCATCACATTGTTCAAGTGGTAATGAATTAGACGCAGTCGGACCAACTGCCTTTCCGCATGTTCAAATTTCCGTTTATCACTGCCGGCAAGCGGATGGTATTTAGCTTCTTCTTTTTGAAACCGGACAAGTGTCCCAGTTTTGTGAATGGTAGTATCCAGACGGTTTATTGCATTTTCAATGGTAATATCGACTTCATTGTTCTTTTCAAGCAGATGATGATAAATCTTTTTAACGACAATCCCTGTCTGTCCCGATACTTTTTGTAAACCGCCCGTTATTTCACGTGTATAATCCGGCGGTAAAATAATCATATTGACGACTGTTGATACAACAAGTCCCGTAGTAGTTGTTCCCAAGCGAATGAAAAAGGAAATTAAAAAATTGCTGTGAATTACTTCCACCATTGCAACCGCAGTAAGTGTAGCCACAAGCAGGCCGGAATATAATTTCAGTTTATAGCACGTCGCGATTGTTAAAACTGCTGCAAGTGTATATGTAAGCGGCGAGTTGCCGAACAGCGAAATAAAAAATACAGCATAGGCAGATCCAATTGCAGAAGCAGGAAAGCGAATAACTCCCTTTTTTATGGAGTCTGATACAGTTGGTTCTATCGTTACAATTGCAGTTATAACAGCAAAAACAGGCGGCCAGTCCAGCAAGACACATATCCATGCTGTCAGAAAAACAGACAGTCCGGTTTTAACAATCCGACTGCCGGCGATTTTAAAATTTTTCATACCACGTCATCTCCAACATCAACTATCTTCTTCTATTTTTCCAGTAACAGCCGCAGTTATCAAGCTTTTATAAACAATCAATCGGAAAAAAATAAAAAAATTTAAAGAAGGGGTTGCAATTTAGTTTTAAATCACATAGACTGTATTATAACAATAAAATAAAATAATAAACTGTTATATAAAAGGAGGGTGATCAGATGAAAACTCCAACTTGTCCAGAGTGTGGAAAACGTATTGATGAACGTAGTATGATACTGGAATGTGAACATTGTCTTTCTAAAAAGGAAGAGTAATTTTTTTACCTAAGTTGTTATATAACAATATGTATTATGGGGTATTTGTGTTATAACAATGTGAAGCTGAATTTGCAGAGAATCTGATCGTTATCCAATTAATTGAGGGAGGAACCGAATATGTCAAATAATCGTGTGGAACAAGTTCAAAATGAATGGGATAACAATTTGCGCTGGGTGAATGTAGAGCGGCCTTATACAGCGGAAGATGTCATCAGGCTGCGGGGATCGATTGATATTGAACATACGCTTGCAAAAAAGGGAGCGGAAAAGTTATGGGATCTTGTAAATGGTTCGGATTACATTAATGCACTTGGGGCTTTGACGGGGAATCAGGCAGTACAGCAGGTGAAAGCAGGTTTGAAAGCTATTTATTTAAGTGGCTGGCAGGTGGCTGCCGACGCCAACCTGTCCGGACAGATGTATCCCGATCAAAGCCTGTATCCGGTTAATAGTGTGCCAAACGTTGTGAAGCGGATTAACCAGGCGCTGCAGCGTGCTGACCAGGTCCATTATGCGGAAGGAAAAAAAGCTGTTGATTGGTTTGCACCAATTGTTGCAGATGCAGAAGCAGGTTTCGGCGGACAGTTAAATGTATTTGAACTCATGAAATCGATGATTGAAGCCGGCGCATCAGCCGTTCATTTTGAGGATCAATTGTCATCCGAAAAGAAATGCGGACATCTTGGCGGAAAGGTGTTGCTGCCGACACAAACAGCAGTGCGCAATCTGATTTCTGCCCGGTTTGCCGCTGATGTAATGGGAACACCGACAATTATTATTGCAAGGACAGATGCAAATGCTGCTGATATGATCACAAGTGATGTGGATCCATATGATGCAGACTTTATTACAGGCGAACGTACATCGGAAGGATTTTTCAAAACAAAGTCCGGGTTGGACCAGGCAATTGCCCGCGGTCTTGCATATGCCCCATTTGCCGATATGATCTGGTGTGAGACATCCGAACCGAATTTACAGGAGGCAAAGCGGTTTGCTGATGCCATTCATAAGCAATATCCAAATAAACTGCTGGCATATAATTGTTCACCGTCATTTAATTGGAAAGGAAAGCTTTCTGATGCTGAAATTGCTTCCTTTCAAGACGAACTCGGTAAAATGGGTTATAAATTCCAGTTTGTGACATTAGCAGGCTTCCATGCATTAAACCACAGCATGTTTGATTTGGCGAGTGGATATAAGGACCATGGCATGGCCGCTTATTCCAAATTACAGCAGGCAGAATTTGCGAGTGAAGCCGATGGTTACAGTGCAACACGGCACCAGCGTGAAGTCGGAACTGGATATTTTGATGAAGTGGCACAGGTTATTTCCGGCGGCACATCATCAACGGGAGCATTGGCAGGATCGACGGAAACCCAACAATTTACATCGTAATTATCGAAACGGGATGGACACCTTCATTGATGAGGGTGTCTTTTTTTTTTGGAAATCCTGATAGAACTATTGTTTTTGCTGATAGAATGACAGTTTTTCCTGATAGAACGGTAAATATTCCCGATAGAACATGGTTGGTGTTTTGGAAACTGGGGTGTTTAAACAAGGCCGGAATAGGAAAAAGTAAGATAGCACGAAAGAAAGGATATTCACATGATAAGCATTGTGGCACAAACAAACGATAATGAGATAATCAACAACCTGACTGTCGAAGATCTGGAAAAACAAGAATTTTCCTGGGTTTGGGTTGATTTCGAGGCACCGACCGATAATGAAATTGCATTGTTGGAATCACATTTTCATTTTCACCCGCTGGCGGTAGAAGATTGTATGCATGACCTGCAGCGCCCCAAAATGGATTATTATGAAAATCACTCATTTTTTGTTATTCATGCAGTTAGTAAGGAAGACTTATCCAAGCGGGAAATTGATATTTTTCTGGAAGAGAACAGAATTGTTACGTTTCATAAGCATTCCTCAGGTTCTATCAACTCCGTTTTCAGTCTGTTAAACCGGATAAAAAACAAGAAAGAGCTGGACGAGTATTTCGTTTTTCATCAGCTTTTGGATAATGTTGTCGATAAATATTTTCCGATTGTCTATGATATTGAGGACCATATTAATGAACTGGAGGACAACACAAACCGATTGTCAATGGAGCAGCTGCTTGATCAGCTGTTTGACCGTCGCGGTGAACTCCTTAAACTCCGGCAGACCGTCCATCCGATGCGGGATTTGTTATATCGTGTTTTAAATACACACCATCTGGAAGGTATTCACGAACGGCGGGAATATTTCGTCGATATTCATGACCATTTGATTAAAGTTGCTGACATGATTGCTTCAAACCGTGAGATGACACAGGACATCAGGGACAGCTACCTTTCATTAAACTCGCATCAGACAAACAAGACGATGCAGGTTTTGACAGTTATTTCGGTAATTTTCATGCCATTGACATTTATCGTAGGTGTTTACGGCATGAACTTTACATATATGCCGGAGCT
Organism: Virgibacillus siamensis; assembly: GCF_900162695.1. Lineage (NCBI taxonomy): Bacteria > Bacillati > Bacillota > Bacilli > Caryophanales > Bacillaceae > Virgibacillus > Virgibacillus siamensis. The sequence goes on along the minus strand of NZ_FUIH01000007.1, from coordinate 1,908,847 downwards.
TGATGCGAAATATGGGTATTTTATCGTATGGATTATTATGATTGCAGTCAGTGTTTCGATGTTTTTTTGGTTTAAGAAAAAAGGATGGTTCGACTAAAAGTGCAGTATGACTGCACTTTTTTTAATGAAAGAACCGCTTTCATTTTTGAAATAGAATTGTAATACATTTATTACAATCATGTCATTTTTAGATGATATAATGCGAATGACCTAAGATAAAAAGTTACATATTCTTTAATAATTATTCATATTACTGCAAATTACCCAGAAAATCACGAACATACATAAACAGATTTTGCGGTTATGAGGGGAAGCGGGGAATAGAAAGTTGAAGAAAACAATTAGTACAATCGCCACAGCAGGTGTGGTTGTTTTTGGCAGTGCAGTTTTTGGCAGTACCGTTTATGCGGAAACTCCGAGCAATTTACAGGAAGTGCAATCCCAACGATCTGACGTTAAAGCAGATTTATCTCAAGCCGAATCAAAAATCGCTGACGTTATGGTAGAGTTGAAGGATTTGAATAAAAAGGTAGATAAAGTCGAAAATGCTTTAAAACAAAACAAAGAAAAAATGAGTGAAACAAAAAGTAAAATATCGGATACGAAGACAGAAGTAGAAGCGTTTGAAAAAGATATTAAGGAATTGGAGAAGGATATCGAAAAACGTTACGCAATCCTGAAAGATCGCATTAAGTCGTATCAACGAAGCGGTGGGGATGTGAGTTTTCTGGAGGTCGTTTTCGGTTCAAAGAATTTCAGTGATCTAATCAGCCGTGTTTCTGCTGTTTCCAAAATTGCGGAAGCTGATGAAAATCTGATGGAACAACAGAAAGAAGATAAGGCGAAACTTGAAAAGAAACAGGACAAGGTAGAGAAAAAACTTCATGACTTAAAAGATATGAAAGCTGAACTTGAATTTACACAGGATACGATTTTAACACAAAAAGCCCAAGTGGAAGATGATAAGAAACAATTGAAAGAGAAAGAAGAAAAACTTCGTGACATGAAAGCCGAGTTAGAAAATAAAGATGACAGCCTTGCCGCAGTTGAACAGGAAATCCGCGATCGCGCTGCACGCGAAACAAGAGAAGCCCGGGAAACAGCACAAAACAGTACGGAAAGTTCAGCATCTGAATCCGGAAGTTCGGATGCAACATCAAGTTCCTCAGATAATGGCAGGGATTTAACACAGTTAAGCAGCAGTTCTTCAAAAGCTTCATCTGGAAGTTTCAGTTCGGCAATATCAGCTGGTTACTCAGTTACAGGAACACCATATGTATTTGGAGGCAAAACTCCAGCCGGATTTGATTGTTCCGGTTTTGTATCATGGGCATTTGGAAAAGCTGGTGTTTCAATCCCATCCAGTACATCTGCATTACAGTCTGTTGGAACAAAGGTTTCATACAGCAGTGCACAGCCTGGTGATCTTATCTTCTTTGATACGTATAAGAAGAATGGACATGTAGCCATTTATTTAGGGAATGGCAAGTTTCTCGGTGCACAGAATAGTACCGGGGTAGCAGTTGCCAGCGTAAATAATGTATACTGGAGCAATCATTTCAGTGGTCATGTTCGCCGTATTCGATAGTTAAAGATGTCAATATTAGGATCTATCCATAAAGGGTAGATCTTTTTTATTGTCTTTTTGAGCAGTTTGTTGGGTTAAATATTTGATTGAATATCAGGCAGATAAATTACATTCCCCAATTATCTTTTGTATAATGTTTTCGGGAATTTTTTTAATTTATTTAGCAAGGATTCAGAGGAGGAAACAGTAATATGCAAGATGTGAAAGAGTTGCGTACGGCGGCACATGATATTGATCCAATTTATATTAAAAGGTGGTCTCCACGATCATTTTTGGATAAGGAAGTTTCAGAGGATGTATTGCGGGGTATTTTCGAAGCGGCTCGCTGGGCGCCATCAGCTGCAAATATTCAGCCGTGGAGATTTGTTATTGCCCGTACAGAAAAAGATCGTAATCGTTTTTACACCTTCATCAATGATGGCAATGTGGCATGGTGTGAAAAAGCGCCGGTATTAACAGCAGTCATTTCCAAAACGGATGCCGAATTTACTGGAGGAAATAATCCTTCACATGCGTTCGATACCGGTGCTGCATGGGGATACTTGGCACTAGAGGCAGCTCGTAAAGGCTTGTCCACACACGCGATGGGTGGATTTGACAAGCAAAAGGCGAAAGAGGTGCTTGGAATCCCTGAAAATTATGCGGTACATGCAATTGTTGCGATCGGTTACCAAGGAGATAAGGCATCATTGCTTGAACAGTTCCAAGAACGTGAAATACCATCAGACCGGAATGCAACAGATGCTTTCCTTTCTGAAGGATTGTTCCAGGAAAAATTATAACGTCCATTTTAGAGGGCTGGGACATATCAAAAATGTGTTATTGAAAAGATGTACAATTAGGATAGGGGAATAGCGCTAATACATTCCTCTAATAATTGTTCGGGTCGCTGGATAAAACACTTATGTCCCAGCTCCTTCTTTTTAAAATCCAGTTTCAACGAAAATTTGTCAGCTGCTGTTTTTTGTAATAATGGAAGTTGTTAAACCAATAACCGCGACCATCAAACTGGAATAAAAAATCGTTGTTTCCTTAATGACGGTTGACCCCAGTAAGATGACAACACCATCAATAAAAAGGATAATCATCCCGACATTTAATGAAGTGACTTTTGCTACCATCAATGCGAGCAGATCAGTTCCACCGGTGCTGATTTCTGCAAGCAGCATGATACCAATACCTGTCCCAATGAACAATCCGCCTGTCAGTGCACTGATCAGGACCGGTGCGGTATGGAGTGTGGATAATGGATGAAAATAGTCGATAAGAAATGAGGAAATGAGCAGCCCGTGCATGCCATTATAGAAATACGTCCGAAAGCGGAACCAGGCAATAATGTATAAAGGCAGACTAAGCACAATAATCGTTAAACCGGGTTTAAAGCCGAATGAATACTTTGCGATCAATCCAAGCCCAATAATACCGCCATCAACCAAATGATTGGGTATCACAAAACAGTTTATTCCGATGGCAATCAAGCAGCTGCCAAATAAAGTGGAAATCATTTTTTTAATCATCTAAGGTATCACCACATATCTTGTCCAAATTAGTCCATATAAAAAGATATGTAAGTAATGAAGTGAATATCCATAATTAATGATGAAGGTTGACCAGGGGAAGCTTGTCGGCTATACTAACATTATTAAAGTCTTCTAGGGTTCCGCAGTGTGGGCTGGACTGGTCCGAGAGAAGACGCACGTAGGTGTGCACGGCGGGAGAAAAGCCCGGGAGGATATCTGAATGATATCGTCCCGGGCTTTTTATTTTTGAGCGATCGGAGCTTGGGAAACATGTTCGTGATAAGTGTGCACATCAACCATACAGGAGGTAGAAACATGAATAGGAGCTGGACAATTGTTTTTTTTGCAGGACTATTTGAGATCGGCTGGGTAGTTGGTTTAAAACATGCCAATAGCACCTGGGAATGGCTTCTGACTGTAATCGCCATTTATTTCAGTATGCATCTTTTAATTGTGGCGTCCAGAAAATTACCGGTTGGAACCGCATATGCGGTTTTTACAGGAATGGGAACAGCCGGCACGGTCATATTGGACTTTACTGTCTTTGGTGAGCCTTTCAGCACTGCTAAGGTAATTCTGATTGCGGTTCTGCTTAGCGGAGTTATTGGCCTGAAAATAATTACGACGGAAGCGGAAGGGGATAGGGCAACATGAGCTGGGTATTTTTAATGATAGCTGGAATAGGGGAGATCGTCGGCGTGATGGGGATAAACAAGGTTAATGATGAGAGAAATTTTTGGTCATTTGCCTGGTTATTCGGAGGGTTTACCATCAGTTTTATTTTTTTGAGCATTGCAATGGAAGAAATTCAGATGAGTACTGCTTATGCAGTGTGGACTGGAATTGGGACAGTAGGCAGTGCAATAGCCGGAATTCTATTTTACGGAGAATCAACTGAATGGCGCAGGATTCTGTTTATAAGTATGGTACTGACTGCTGCGGTTGGATTAAAACTAATCTCCTGACATGTTTATTAAGACGTAATATCGGATACGGAATTATTAACAACGATTTTAAAGGAGTGCCGATATTACATGGAATTAACCGAACAGATTAAGCAACTGGAACATGTAAAACAGGACGGTACGAATAAAGTATTTTCAATGTATTTAAACACCGATCCATCTGACCCGGAGCAGCAGGCGGGTGAATGGAAAATTCATTTTAAAAATGGATTGCGCAATTTTGAAAGCTATTTGGAGGAATCCAACAATAAAGAGGAGTTGGAAAATTTTCAGCTTGTGAAACAGAAGGCTGAAAAATATGTCCATTCGAATGAACAATATTTACAGAGAGGTGTTATCTTGTTTGCCTCTGCTGATGAGAGAGTCTGGTATGCAACTAAGGTTCAGCTCGGTGTAGAAACTGAATTTTATTGGGAGGAAACACCACAGTTGGATCAGCTGAAAAAGCTGCATTGGGAATTTCCGAAATCAGGCATTATTTTAGTGCAGCAGGACCAGATAAAAGTAGTGGAAACTGCGATGAACGAAATATTAGATGAATTCCATTATGAATTTGATGTGAACACTGATCACTGGCGTCAGTTTACCGGCCCGCATAAGGCTGGAGCATCGATGGGGGCTGGCGGCAAGAGTACACAGCAAGATAACTTTAAAGAACGGTATCAGGCGAATAGACAGCGCTGGTATAAACAAATTGCCCCAAAAATGGATAAGATGGCAAAAGATCATGACTGGAAAAAATTATTTGTTGTCGGCGAATCAGATGGATCACATGAGCTGGAAGAATATCTCAATAAACCGGTAACCCAAGTGATTCATAAAAACATGTTGGATCATGAGGAGACAGAAGTTCTTAAAACTGTATTTGGTTAAAAAATGAAAGCGAGGCTGGGCATATCAGAATCGTGTAATCCAAAAAACGAACAAGAGGGGATTTTCCGGAGCGGTTATTCGCTCCATTTTCAAATGGTTGTTCAAATTATTCAATGGATAAAACACTTTTGTCCCAGCCTTCTCCTATCTTTTAATAAAAATTTATAGTATTAATATAACAGCCGTGAAGGAGACTGCCAGCGAACAGATTATATAAAGCAACGCTGTAAAATATCTGTGTTCAAGTAACAAGTTCAATGTTTCATTTCCGAAAGTGGAGAAGGTGGTGAATGACCCGCAAAATCCTGCCCCGGCCGATAGCCACAGCCATTCAGAAATGGCTTCGGATACATGAAAACGTACAAGCAGTGCAAGCAGGACGGAACCGGTAATATTTACAATCCATGTTCCAATGGGATGTTTCCCCGTCAGTTTGGCAAAGGAAAACCGAGCCATGCTGCCAAAAAATCCGCCAATTGCTACATATAAAAAGCTCATCTGTTCACCTGCTTTCCAGCCGTCTGAAATCCGGCGTATGCAAATAGTAGCCCGCCAGCGATACTGATTAGAACATATGTGAAGGTTAAACTTGCGCTAACATGCCATAATGCAATGGTTTCAACGGCAAAGGTGGAAAACGTGGTAAATGACCCGATCAATCCTGTACTAAGTGCTGTATAGACTTTTTCGGAAAGTATTTTTTTGATGCGCGGCTGATTCAATAAATAACTAAGCAAAAAACAGCCGATTAAATTAGCGATTAACGTGGCAATGGGAAATCCGGAAACAGAAGCAAACAAAACGGAAATTCCATACCTTGCCAGTGCCCCTGCCATACCACCAATACCGACAGCTAAATAAATTTGCATCAGGCACTCTTACACATTGGACATAATCCGTAGATTTCGAATTTATGTCCTTCTATGGAATAGTTGCCAAGTTCATTCATTACTTCATCCATTGGACAGACGGCAATTTCCTTTGTTTTGCCGCATTCCTTACAGATGAAATGATGGTGGTGGTTATGTGTACAAGTTATCTGAAACTGTTTTTCGCCGTTTAATACAGTTGTTTCCAGTAATCCGATCTCATCAAATAAATGCAGATTCCGGTATACGGTGTCAAAACTGATCCCCTTATATGTCGGTTCCATGTATTGAATCAGATCTTTCGCAGTCCGGTAACCGTCAGCTTTCACAAAAAACGTGAGCATGTCTTTCCGTTTTGCCGTTGTTTTATAGCCTTTTTCTTTTAATTGTTTCATCGCTTCATCCAGTTTCATTCAGATTCACTCTCTCCTTTTGGTACTAATGAAAATCGTTTCATTCCAATGGAAACCAGTAAAATGATAATGGAGACAAGAACAATGGTACCTCCGGGCGGGATGCTGAAATAATAGCCGCTTATCAGACCGAGAATAACAGCCAGTTCACCGAAAATAATTGACAGAAAAAGCATTTGTTTAAATCCCCGGGCCAGTCGCATACTTGCGGCAACCGGCAGTGTCATCAATGCGGATACAAGCAGTACGCCAACAACACGAATGGATGCAGCAATCACAAGTGCAGTCATTATAATAAACAATAAATGAATTCGTTTGGAATGAATTCCGGAAACGATAGCATGTTCTTCATCAAACGATAATGTGACAAGTTCCTTATAAAAAATTCGAATGACAATTATAATGGCAATCGATATGCCCAGAATGGAATAAAAATCCGTTCTGCTGACTGCCGAAACAGAGCCGAATAAGTAATTAAACAGTTCCGTATTGAAGCCATCTGCAAGTGAAATGAAGATGACACTCAATCCAACGCCGCCGGATAAAATAATCGGTATCGCCAGTTCCTGGTACGCTTTATACACGCCGCGCAGTTTTTCGATAAAAATGGATCCAAGTACAGCAAATCCCATTCCGCTGTATAATGGCGTAATTATTCCCGCAGCAATTTTCTTTTCGACTAAAAGACCAAATGCAATCCCTGCCAGTGTCACATGGGATAACGCATCTGCCAGCAGGGAAAGACGCCGGACGACAATGAAGGTTCCTAAAAGCGGAGCAATTATTCCAATCAGGAGACCTGTCAAAAATGTGTGTCGTAAAAAATCGTATTGTAAAAAATCGGCCAGCATGATGTTTCCCCCAATTGTTAGTGATCGTGTGCCACAATGCTTACCGGATGTCCGTAAAATTGCGACAGGTCCCTTTCGGATAGAGATGTGTATTCTTCCGGTTTTCCATGAAAGTGTAGTGTTTTGTTCAGACAGACAATATCTGTAGCGTGTTCAGTCATCGTTCCCGTGTCATGTGTGACAAGCAGCAGGGTGATATTTTTCTTTTCATTAAGCCGATGCAGGAGTTCATAAAATCGTTTCACATTTTCGTAGTCAACCCCGACAGTCGGTTCATCCAAAATCAACAGTTCCGGTTTGCTGACAAGTGACCTGGCAATAAATACCCGTTGCTGCTGTCCACCGGAAAGGTTGCCGATGTTTTCGCGGGTGTACTCCTGCATACCTACCTGTTCAATAGCATGCAGAATTTCGGTTTTGTGCTTCGAATTCAAAAACTTCAAGTAGCCGACCTTTGCTGTCAAACCCATGGAAACCACTTCATACACCGTTGCTGGAAAACCTTTATTAAATGAATTTGCTTTTTGTGAAACAAAACCAATTTTATTTTTTGCTTTAAATTTATCAGCGGGTTCTCCAAACAACTGAATGTTTCCGTGATCAGGCTTAAGCAATCCCAAAATTAATTTGACCAGGGTGGTTTTTCCACCGCCGTTTGGTCCCACAAGCCCCATAAAGGAACCGGCGGGAATTTCAAAATTTATGTGGTTTAGGACGGTTTTGTTTTCATATGCGTACGTGATATCTTTCATTGAAACGATCGGTTCATCCAACATTCATCTCTCCTTTAATTGGTAGCTTTATCGAGTACCCCAAGGTTATGTTTCATTAGAGAAAGGTAATCTTCGCCATTATCGATATCTTCCTGTGTCAGGACTGAAAGGTTATGGATGTGCAATGCTTCCGCACCAAGCTGTTCCTGCAAAATACTGGAGACACGGTCAGAACCATTTTGCTCAAAAATGATATACTTGAGATTGTGTTTTTTTGCCGTATCAATTATGTTTGTCAGTTCCTTTTGCGATGGCTCCTCACTTGATGATAACCCGCTGATGGCAAGCTGTTCAATACCATAGCGTTCTTCCCAGTACCCATAGGCGGCATGCGAAACAAGAATTTCCTTATTATCTTTTTGTTTTAATGTTTTTCGGTAATGGTTATCCAGTTCAAGCAAATCTTTTTTTAGTTTGTTGAAATTCTTCACATACGTATCTTTATTTTCCGGATTCATATCAATTAGTTTTCCTTTAATTATGCCCGCCATATCAAGCATTCGTGTTGGATCCAGCCAAATATGCGGATCTTTATCACCATGATGGTGACTGCCATGCACATGTTCTTCTCCATCGTCATGTTCGCCACTTGTATGGAAAAGTTCATCATGTGTTCCAAGCTCAATCATTTTGACATCCTGTGAATCAAGTGCTTGCGCTGCTGATTCAGCAAATCCTTCCATTCCCGCACCAAGATATATAAATGCGTCACCTTCAGCAATCGCAGTCATTTCTTTTGTCGAAGGTTCGTATGTGTGTGCATCAACCCCCGGAGGGTAGACTGATTCGGTATGGACTGTGTCACCGCCAATTCGGTCGACAGCATATTGAATCGGATAAATGGAAGTATAGACGGTAAGTTCACCATCATTTTTCTCAGAAGTTGGTGTTGAACACCCTGCTGCCACAATAGCTGTTAAGAAAAGTGTCATTAGTATTTTATAAAATCGCATCTTCAATTCCTTCCTTTGGTAAGTTTGCTTTTTTATAATACCGTAATGGTTACGATTTGTAAATAGGAATGATTACGATTGTGTTTATGAAAGTTATAAACAAAAAAATAACCGGAGCACCATCCGGTTATTTTTGCTGATAGATAAAGTGACTCCCGCTGACTGAATACCGGCTAATTTCTGCAGAACAAAGATCGGAACACCGTCGTATAATATTACAACCGGATTGCATTGTTAAACTACAGCAGATACCCTGTCCAATCCACTACAACTTCTGTCCATAATACTTGTCCAGTGAAAATCCGCGCCCAAGGATTTCAGATGCATTCAGGAAAATTACAAATGTAGTTGGTTCCTCATTTTGCAGTGTACGCTTTAATTTCACAGCCTCTTGCTGCTCAGTAACACAAAGAATCATTGTTTTGTTCTCATTTGAATAACCGCCGACTGTACGGACTTTTGTCATGCCGCGGTCAACTTCTTCATTTATCAGCCGCTGAATTTTTTCTTCATTTTCCGTTATAATCATAATTAATTTCGATGCAGAAGTACGCAATTGCACGATATCAATCGTTTTGCTTGTAATATAAATACACATTAATGCAAACAATGTCAGCTCCAGATTAAATACAATAATGGAAGAAACGACGACAAATCCGTCAACAATCAGCTGGCAATAACCGCTTGAGAGACCTGTGAACTTTTTAACGACTTGTGCGATTGCTGCAGTGCCGCCGGTTGATCCCCGGCCTTTATAAACCGTTCCAAGTCCAATACCCAGGATGATCCCGCCATACACCGCGCCGAGGAATGGATTGGTAATGGTATACGGGATATCCGCACTTAAATAAATAATAAACGGTACCCAGAATGTTCCGACTAGCGTTTTCCAGCTGAAGTCTTTACCAAGTGCAATCCAGCCAATAACAAATATCGGTAAATTAATCAGAAATTGCGTGAAAGCGGGACTTAGCCCATACAATTCAAATAAAATTGTACTGACACCCGAAATGCCGCCTGCAGCAAGTTTTGCCGGCAGCAGGAAGATGTTATAGGAAAGCGCGACAAGCGTTGCGCCGATAATTATTTGCAAGTATTCGTAAACTGTTTTTTTCATATATGTACGTTCCTTTCTGTGAATGATGCCTCTAATAGTTTAACGCAGTTTTCAAGGACATAACAGTCCGAGGCACCTTTTTAATTTAAAAAAATCATTTGCTAAAAGTCAGATAATATTTTATACTTGGAATAGATGGATAGGGGACTATCTTTTATTTTTAAAAGTAAAATGAATGAGTATTCATTCAAATGCAGATAGGGGGATAAACCATGAAGCATTCAATCAAGCGTGCCGCAGTATTAGGCTCTGGTGTTATGGGCTCCGGGATTGCAGCACACTTGGCGAACGTGGGAATACCAACAATCATGCTGGATATTGCACCACGTAAATTAACCGAGGATGAAGAGAATAAAGGCCTGACGTTGGAAGATAGGGCTGTACGAAATCGCATGGCGGCCCAAAGCAAAAAGGCACTGCTTAAACAGAAACCGTCACCAATCACATCCAAAAAAAGTCTTGATTTAATTGAAATCGGTAACATGGATGACGATATGGAAAAGCTGGCAGAAGTAGACTGGGTTATTGAAGTGGTTGTTGAAAATTTGGATATAAAGAAAAAAGTTTTTGCGAATGTGGATAAACATCGTAAAGAAGGAACAATTGTTACTTCCAATACATCAGGAATTTCGGTGGAGGCGATGTCTGCGGACTGTTCGGAAGACTTCCGTAAACATTTTCTCGGAACGCATTTTTTCAATCCGCCGCGCTATTTAAAATTGCTGGAAGTCATTCCGACGAAACATACAGATCCCGCCGTGCTCGATTTCATGAAAAAATTCGGTGAGGATGTTTTGGGAAAAGGTGTTGTCGAAGCGAAAGATACACCTAATTTCATTGCAAACCGAATCGGAACTTATGGACTTTTGGTGACCGTACAGGAAATGTTAAAAGGCGGTTACAGTATTGGGGAAGTGGATTCAGTAACAGGTCCAATGATTGGCCGTCCAAAAAGTGCTACATTCAGAACGCTTGATGTTGTTGGATTGGATACGTTTATTCATGTAGCCAATAATGTGCACGATCAGGTGGAAGGCAAGGAAAAAGAGTTGTTTGAGGTGCCCGATTTCATGTTGAAAATGCAGGATAAAGGCTGGCTCGGTGCTAAAAGCGGTCAAGGATTCTTCCTGAAAAAGAAAGGGAAAGATGGGAGTACCATCTATCAATTGAATCCGAAAACACTAGAATATGAGGATCGCAGAAAATTAAAGACCCCAGCAACGGAAATGGCCAAACAGGAGAAAGGCTCCCGTCGCAAATTGAAAGCGCTTGTAAAAGCGAAAGGCGACAGGGCTGGGGATCTGATCTGGTCTGTGCTGAAACCGGCACTGATTTATTCCGCGGAGTTGACCGGAGAAATTGCTGATGACATTGTTTCCATCGATCAGGCAATGAAATGGGGATTCGGCTGGGAAATCGGTCCATTTGAGACGTGGGATGCCATCGGAGTGAAAAAGTCTGTTGAACGCATGCAGGAAGAAGGCGAAACCGTTCCGGAATGGGTGTTAAAAATGCTTGAGACCGGTAACAAATCCTTCTATAAAACGGACAATGGAAATGTCTATTACTATGATAATGGTGAATATAAACAACAGCATTTTAACCCGAAAGAGATTAATATAAAACGGATGAAAGATGTAAATGGAGTGATTAAGAAAAATACCGGTGCCAGTTTGATAGATATGGGGGACGATGTTGCCCTGCTTGAGTTCCATTCACAAAGTAACGCAATCGGTCTCGATATCATCCAGATGGTAAATCACGCTATTGAGGAAGTCGGGAAAAATTATAAAGGGCTTGTAATCGGAAATCAGGGTAAAAATTTCTGTGTAGGTGCCAACCTTGGCATGATGCTGATGGAAGCACAAGATGACAACTTCTTTGAACTGGATATGGTTGTTCGTCAGTTCCAGAACATGGCATTGAACATTAAGTATTCCGGGAAACCCGTCGTTACTGCACCATTTAACATGACACTTGGTGGCGGTGCAGAAGTGTCATTGCCAGCCGCAGCTATTCAGGCATCTGCTGAGACGTATATGGGACTTGTCGAATTCGGTGTTGGGCTAATCCCAGGCGGAGGTGGAACGAAGGAACTTTACTTAAAGGAACTCCGCAATTTGCCGGAGGGCGTTGACCTGGACCTGACGAAAGTTGCCAACGATGTTTTTGAGAAAGTGGCAATGGCCAAAGTTTCCACTTCCGCAGCAGAAGCGGTGGAAAATGGGTATTTGAATAAACATGATGCCATCAGTGTCAATCCGGATCATCTTCTGCATGATGCAAAACAGCGTGTATTGGCACTGGATAAGGCAGGTTATACTGCACCGAAGCGGGAGAAAATTCCGGTGGTCGGAGATGCCGGTTATGCTGCAATGCTCCTGGGAGCGAAAACATTGCGATTTGGCGGATATGCATCAGATCATGACGTAAAAATTGCTGAGAAATTGGCTTATGTCTTATCAGGCGGACGCATAAAAGAAGGAACACGCATTGATGAACAGGTTATGCTTGACCTGGAACGTGAAGCATTCCTGAGTTTGATTTCAGAACCACTGACACAGCAGCGTATGCAGCACATGCTTTTAAAAGGTAAACCACTACGTAACTAATTGAAGAGGAGGAAGGAACAGTGAAGGAAGCAGTAATTGTCGCAGGTGCAAGGACCCCTGTGGGAAAAGCTAACAAAGGATCACTCGCGAACACGAGACCTGATGATCTTGCAGCACTAACAATTAAAGAAACGCTGAAACGCGCCGGCAATTATGATGGCAATATCGATGACGTCATTATCGGCTGTGCCATGCCCGAAGCGGAGCAAGGTATGAACATGGCACGTAATATCGCGGGGCTTGCCGGGCTGCGTAACGATGTGCCGGGAATCACGATTAACCGTTATTGTTCGTCCGGTCTGCAAAGTATCGCATACGCAGCTGAGCGTATTATGGTTGGTGCAAGTGATACGATGATAGCCGGCGGCGCGGAATCAATGAGCCTGATTCCGATGGGTGGTCATGTTATTAAACCAAATACGAAGCTTGTTCAAGACGCACCAGGATATTATATGGGGATGGGCTATACCGCTGAAGAAGTGGCGAACCGTTTCAACATTTCACGTGCAGATCAGGATGCATTCGCGGCACAAAGCCATGAACGTGCGGCAATAGCTATTGAGGAAGGAAAATTTAAAGAAGAAATTGTTCCCGTTAAAGTAACAGAGCGCGTCATTGGGCCCAAAAATAAAATTGAAGAAAAGACGAAGCTATTTGAAATGGATGAAGGCGTACGTGCAGGAACAACTCCCGAAGTGCTGGCGAAACTTCGACCGGCATTCAGCATGACTGGATCTGTAACTGCCGGTAACTCTTCCCAAATGAGTGATGGAGCGGCATCCGTTCTGCTGATGGATCGTGAAAAGGCTGATTCAGAAGGGTTGAAGCCACTGGCGAAATTCCATTCTTTTGCGGTAGCCGGTGTGGAACCGGAGATTATGGGTGTTGGTCCGATTGAAGCAGTGCCGAAAGCTTTGAAAATTGCCGGCCTTGAGCTGAATGACATTGGCCTGATTGAACTGAACGAAGCATTCGCATCACAATCGGTCAGGGTAATTCAGGAACTTGATTTGGATCCAAGCATTGTTAATGTCAATGGCGGGGCAATCGCACTCGGTCACCCATTGGGCATGACAGGAACCAAATTAACACTCAGCCTCATTCATGAAATGAAACGCCGCAACGTACAATACGGTGTCGTCACCATGTGTATTGGAGGCGGAATGGGCGCAGCCGGCGTATTCGAATTGTTATAAGGTGTCTGGCACCACCCGAATTTTGTCGTATTTTGTTGAATGCGATGGGATATACGCGTCCAGTTATGAAGTGGCTCTATCGTGGGCAAACATTGTGCCTAATAAAATATTCCGTAACGGAAAGGAATGATTTGTAATGAGTGAAACGAAGGATAAGCTTTTTAAAGGCGGAGCATTTTTAATTGAGGATTTAACCGGCAATGATGTCATCACGCCCGAAGATTTTACCGATGAGCACAAAATGATTGCCAAAACAACGGAAGATTTTGTCGCCGGTGAAGTGTTGCCAAAGGTTGAAAATCTGGAGAACCATGAATTTGAACATTCCGTTGATTTGCTAAAAAAAGCAGGGGAACTGGGACTGCTCGGCGCAGACGTACCGGAAGAATACGGCGGTCTGGCGCTTGATAAAATCAGTTCCTCCTTGATTACAGAGAAATTTTCACGTGCAGGCGGTTTTTCTGTAACACATGGTGCTCATGTCGGTATCGGTTCACTGCCGATTGTATTTTTCGGTAACGATGCACAGAAAGAAAAATATTTGCCGAAACTGGCGACAGGCGAACTGCTGGCTGCATATGCCCTGACCGAACCAAGCTCGGGATCTGACGCGCTTGGGGCAAAAACAACCGCAAAACTGAATGAAGCTGGAACACATTACATTTTAAATGGTGAAAAACAATGGATCACCAATTCAGCTTTTGCTGATGTTTTCATTGTTTATGCAAAAATTGATGGGGAACATTTCTCCGCATTCATTGTTGAGCGTGAATTTCCTGGTGTCTCAACCGGTCCGGAAGAAAACAAAATGGGGATTAAAAGTTCATCAACCCGTACATTGGTTTTGGAAGATGCGGAAGTGCCTGTTGAAAACTTGCTTGGTGAAAAAGGGAAGGGACATAAAATTGCCTTTAACATTCTGAACGTTGGCCGTTACAAATTGGCTATCGGTGGTGTTGGCGGATCCAAACAAGGAATTGAATTGGCAACAAAATATGTGAATGAACGTAAGCAATTCAATACTCCGATTTCAAGTTTTAGTCTGACACAGGAAAAACTTGCAACCATGGCAGCCCGGACATATGCTAACGAAAGTGCCGTTTACCGTACAGTCGGCTTATTCGAACAACGTATGGGCGCATTGACCGATGAGCAATTGAAAGACGGACGTGAAGTTGCAAAGGCAATCGCAGAGTATCAAATCGAGTGCTCCATGAATAAATATACAGCTACGGAATGCCTGGATTACGTGGCAGACGAAGCAGTTCAACTGCATGGCGGCTATGGTTTCATGGAAGAATATGAAGTTGCCAGGATGTATCGTGATTCCCGCATTAACCGGATTTTTGAGGGTACGAATGAAATCAACCGTTTGATTGTGCCGGGAACATTGCTTAAAAAGGCAATGAAAGGTGAACTGCCATTGCTGCAGAAAGCACAAACCCTGCAGGAAGAGCTTATGATGATGATGCCGGAAGAAGTCGGAGATGAACCGCTCGAACAGGAAAAATATCTCCTGAAAAATGCGAAGAAAATGGTGTTGCTTGGAGCCGGACTTGCCACACAGAAATATATGAAGGAACTGGAAAATGAGCAGGAAATCCTAGTTAACCTGGCTGATATGACAGCTGAAGTGTACAATATGGAATCCGCAATTCTTCGTACTGAAAAAGCGCTTAACCGAGACGGAGCGGAAAAAGCGAAGCAAAAACTGCTGTATACTCAAGTATATGTACAAGAAGCATTCAACCGTATAGAAGCAGATGCCAAAGAAACATTAATTGCTGTTGAATCCGGGGACACACTGCGTATGATGCTGTCATCACTGCGCAAACTGACCCGTCATACACCAACCAATGTAATCGGAAAGAAACGGGAAATCGCGGCAGGAATTATCGAAGCCGAAAAATATTACGTATAAAAACCAAACAAATCTGCCTCACCATACCGGTGGGGCTTTTTACATTTTCGACAAGTAGCAGGCACCGCCCGGGTTTTTTGATTATGTCGAATAATTGTTTTCGTCGACCTTGTCAGGATGTTTTTGCTATAATGTATCTAGATTGATTTAATGTAAGGAGGGATGCGGAATGGGGCTGATGTTTTACTGGTATCCGAATTGCGGTACTTGTAAAAAGGCGAAGAAATGGCTGGATGAACAGAAATTGGATTATAAGCCTGTACATATTGTGGATACGCCGCCGTCCAAAGAAAAAATGCTTGAATTGATTGATAAAAGCGGCCTGCCCGCGAAGAAGTTTTTCAATACAAGTGGAAAAAAGTATCGGGAACAAAACATAAAAGAAAAAATTAAAGATGCCGATACTGGAGAAATGGCGGAACTGCTTACATCAGATGGCATGCTGATCAAGCGGCCGATCGTTACAGATGGTGAAAACGTAACGGTTGGGTTCAAAGAAGAAGTTTTTGAAGACACTTGGAAATAGTACTGGAAAAAGTGTCGAAGAGTTAGTATAGTAAAATTGCAATATAATATGGGAGGAATTTCAATGAGTTTACCAAAAGATTTGTTATATTCCGAGGAACACGAATGGATCAAAAAAGAAGATGGCAAAGTACGAATTGGGATTACCGATTTCGCACAATCTGAACTTGGCGACATTGTATTTGTCGAGCTTCCGGAAACCGGTGATGAAATTGAGGTTGATGAACCATTTGGCAGTGTCGAATCAGTTAAAACAGTTTCAGAATTGTACGCACCAATCAGCGGCAAAGTCGTTGAAATAAATGAGGAACTGGAAGACAGTCCCGAATTTGTGAACGAATCTCCATATGAAAAGGCGTGGATGGTTGTTGTTGAACCTTCCGATGAATCAGAAATTGATAAATTGCTGTCAGCAGAAAAATACGAAGAAATTGTTGACGAAGATTAATGAATGGAGCGGGCAATTTTGCCTGCTTTTCTTTTTTTGGAGTATTGCTCAAGCAACTAAACGTACAATTTGGAGCATAAGGGTTACAAAATGGAATATGCTTTTTGTAAGAGTTCTTTTTAGCAGGAAGCCATATTTCTATGAAATCATGCATCAAGCATAAAATAACTGTACACCCTGGCTGCTGTGTTATAATTTTAAAGAATCTGTTTTCAACTGGGAGCGATTTGGTGATGACGGATGATCCGGGAAAAATCATTATTGTCGAAGGTTTGACAGACAAAAAACAAATTAAAAAGGTCATTACGGAAGACCTCGAAATCATATGTACGAACGGCACACTTGGTGTGGAAAAGTTTGACGAACTTTTGGAAACGTACAATCTCGATAACCGTGATGTGTATATTTTAGTTGATGAAGACAGTTCAGGAGTGAAACTGCGGCGGCAATTGACCAGGGAACTGCCCCATGCCGAGCATATGTACGTTAGCGGTGAATACCGTGAAGTTGCGGCGACCCCTGAACACGATATAGCAGTGGAGTTGGCCGGAAAGGGAATCAGGGTCAATCCGATTTTTTTACTATAGGGTGATCATTTTGCAGGAAGCAACAGAGGAAGTATTACAACAGGATCGTTTGTTACTGTATATCTACACACCATTTTGCGGTACATGCAGTTTGGCAAAATCAATGCTGAATAAAATTGAATCGGTCCATGGTGAAGATATATTTTATGACATGAATGCATCCTTGAATCCTGACTTCATGCAGGAAAATAAAGTGGAAAGTGTTCCATGCCTGTTGATAAAGGAAAACAATGAAGTGAAGGAAAAAGTATATGCATTCCGTTCCATACCAAATATTTATCGTTATCTAATGGAATATAAACCGGAGTTGTTCGCAAAAAATGATTGACATGCCGGCAAATGGATGCTAATATCTTGATTATACTTTTTAAAAATTTAATACGTTTTTCTCTTATCCTGAGCGGTGGAGGGGCTGGCCCTGTGAAACCGCGGCAACCTCAAATGAAGTTTATTTGAAAAGGTGCCAATTCCTGCAAAGCAACAGCTTTGACAGATAAGAGAACGTGAAGATAGCAGCTTACGTCTTTCCGTTCTCTTACGGAAGGGCGTTTTTAATTTGTGACATCGTAATGTCTGAAGGAGGATTTTGTTGATTTCAATCGAGGGTTTAAGCAAAGTATTTACATCTAATAAGAATAACATTACAGCTGTTGATGATTTAACCCTATCCATCAACGAAGGTGAAATATTCGGTGTAATCGGGTACAGCGGGGCAGGGAAAAGTACATTTGTACGGCTTCTGAACCGGCTGGAAGAACCTTCAGACGGAAGAATTGTTATAAATCAGCAGGAAATTACAGCTTTGAATACGAAGCGTTTACGGCTTGCACGACAGGAAATCGGGATGATATTTCAGCACTTCAACCTGCTTTGGTCGCGTTCGGTAAAAGATAATATTGCCTTCCCGCTTGAAATTGCCGGAGTTCCAAAACGTGAACGGGAGGAACGTGTACAGGAATTAATAAAATTGGTTGGGTTGTCCGGGAGGGAAAATGCCTTTCCATCACAGTTAAGTGGCGGTCAGAAACAGCGTGTCGGTATCGCCAGAGCACTCGCAAACAGACCGAAAGTGCTGCTTTGTGATGAAGCAACATCAGCACTTGATCCTGAAACAACAAATGCGATTTTGGATCTTCTGGTTGACATTAATAAAAAACTGGATCTGACTGTTATTTTGATTACCCATGAGATGCATGTCATCCGAAAGATATGCAATCGGGTTGCTGTCATGGAAGAAGGAAAAATTGTGGAGCAAGGTGAGATGATGGATGTCTTCCTGAGGCCGCAGCAGCAGGTTACGAAAAAGTTCGTGGAACAGGTGATGGGTACCAGTGACGAGAATGAAGTATATGCCAGTCTGGTTGAAACGTACCAAAGCGGTAAAATCATCCGCCTGCATTTCCTTGGTGAAACAGCCAATCAGGCAGTGGTGAGCAGTGTCGCCAAGAAGTTTGCCATTGATATCAATATTTTACAGGGAAAAATCACGCAGACACAGCGTGGGGCATATGGAACCCTATTCGTTCAAATAGATGGTCAGCCATCTGAAATAGACAAGGCGGTCGACTATATTAAGAATGAAACCTCTGTGGAAGTGGAGGTGGTCCGTGATGTTGACTGAGTTATTTCCGAATATAGACACCCAGGAGTTGTGGGTTGCCACGTATGAGACTTTTTATATGACGATACTTGCCTTGGTTGGCACGTTGATTCTGGGGATTGCACTCGGATTGATGCTTTTTCTGACCGGAAAAGGTGGTATTTGGCAAAATAAATTTTTAAATATGATTGCTGCAGCGGTTGTGAATGTGTTCCGGGCAATTCCATTCATTATTCTGATTTTGCTGCTGTTCCCATTTACAGATTTTTTAATAGGTACAATCCGTGGACCAAACGCAGCTTTACCCGCCCTGATTATTGGCTCAGCGCCATTTTATGGAAGGCTTGTTGAAATTGCCTTGAAGGAAGTGGATAAAGGGGTAATTGAAGCAGCCAAATCAATGGGAGCTAAAACATGGACTGTTATTTTCCGGGTTCTGCTGCCGGAATCGATGCCGGCACTTGTATCCGGTCTGACTGTTACAGCGATTGCGCTCATTGGCTACACAGCTATGGCGGGTGTTATCGGTGCAGGCGGACTTGGGAACTATGCTTATTTCTTTGGTTTCCAGCGCCGGGAATTTGATGTTGTGCTAATTTGTACCATTCTAATTGTTATTATTGTATTTATTTTTCAGTTCATTGGAGACTTTATTTCCAGTAAATTAGATAAACGATAAAAGGAGAGAATTCAGATGAAAAAGGTATTGGCATTCGTATCTGTATTATTTATTTTAGTACTTGCAGCATGTGGCGGGGATGAATCCAGCGCGAAGGATAATGTTATTAAAGTCGGTGCATCAAGCACACCTCACGCAAAAATTTTAGAAAAAGCAAAGCCAATTTTGAAGGATAAAGGTATTACGCTTAAAATTGAAGAATATCAGGATTATGTACTTCCGAATGAAGACTTGTCCAGCGGTGAAATTGATGCGAACTATTTCCAGCATATCCCGTATTTGAAAAAACAAAAAGCAGAAATTGGTTATGATTTTACACATTTAGGCGGTATTCATATCGAGCCAATGGGAATTTATTCAAAATCATTTGATAGTATTAAGGAAGTACCTGAGGGAACTGAAGTGCTTATGAGCCGCTCAGTTGCGGATCATGGCCGTGTATTGTCACTTTTGGAAAAAGCAGGTTTAATCAAAATAGCAGATGATGTTGATCATGTAGAGGCAACAGTGGATGATATTGTGAAAAACCCGAAAAACCTGAAGTTCTCATATGACTATGAAGCAGCATTTCTGCCTGAGCTTTACGAAACAGAAGAAAATACACTGGTAGCGATTAATACGAACTATGCAATCGGAGCAGATTTGAACCCGATGGAAGATGCACTGATTCTGGAAGGTGAAGAATCTCCATATGTGAACGTTGTTGCTGTAAAGAAAGAAAATAAAGATAATGAAGCATTGAAAACGCTGGTTGATGTGCTGCATTCCGAAGAGATTCAGAATTACATTTTGAAGGAATTTGACGGAGCAGTAGTGCCCGTTGATGGAAAAACTGCTGACAGCAAGTGAACCAGAGTGTTATTGTAGTCGAATTTTAAGGAAACCATAGCAAATGGGAGCAATTCGTAAAAAGTTTTGGTGAAAGTTTGCTATCCAATTTTCTGATTTGTAAATATGGTTCTGGAGAGTGTGAAAGGTTTAAATCACTTTTGGAGCGGGAATCGTCCTATGTTAGCATAGTTATTGTAATCAATTCGAAAGGATGATTCACTATTTATAGTGGCATAAAGATGAATTACACTCCAGAGATGGAGAAAGCAATGCAACAGTCTCACAAGATTGGTTTTGCAGAGTATGAAAGAAAACTTGATCAACGCATTTCCGTGGAAAAGAGACGACAGCATGAATATGATAAGTGTAAGCAAATTGTCGCTGATATTGATAGTCAACTTCATAAATAAAAGTTAACACTGGTGCTCCTGACGGGGTGCCAGTGATTTTTTGATAAAAAAACGCCTTAAAAAAACATTATAATTACACAACCCGCGACATTTAATTTTTTCCTGAAAATGATATATAATAATGTAGAAACTAGTCTTCAATCTTGAATGTTTTCATATATTCAAACATCTGTTTTCAAGGTATTAAAGAGTTGATTATACATTCGAAATGATTTAAGATTGTAATGAGAATAAATTGAGAATGGATGTAATGTCCATTTGAAAAATAAGAACATAATAGTAACTGGAGGTATCGACATGGCAGGATCAACGCTTGAAATTAAAAATCTTCATGTATCCATTGAAGGCAACCAAATATTAAAAGGTGTAGACCTTACGATAAAGGGTGGCGAATTCCACGCTGTAATGGGACCGAATGGTACTGGTAAATCAACACTGGCATCAGCGATCATGGGTCATCCGAAATTTGAAATCACAGAAGGGGAAGTACTTCTTGATGGTGAAAACGTTCTGGAAATGGAAGTTGATGAGCGTGCACGTGCCGGATTGTTTCTTGGAATGCAATATCCAAGTGAAATCAGCGGTGTAACAACGTCTGATTTTCTGCGTTCATCCATTAACGCCCGCCGTGAAGAAGGCGATGAAATTTCATTGATGAAGTTCATTAAAGAAATGGACAGTGTACTCGATTTTCTGGAAATTGATAAGAACATGGCACAGCGCTACCTGAATGAAGGATTCTCAGGCGGGGAGAAAAAACGTAACGAGATTCTTCAATTAATGCTTATTAAACCGGAAATTGCCATCTTGGATGAAATTGACTCCGGTTTAGATATTGACGCATTGAAAGTCGTATCCAAAGGGATTAATAAAATGCGTGATGATAACTTTGGCTGCCTGATTATTACCCACTATCAGCGTCTGTTGAACTACATCACACCAGATAAAGTCCACGTTATGATGCAAGGCCGTGTTGTTAAATCCGGCGGACCGGAATTGGCACAGCGCCTTGAAGCGGAAGGCTATGACTGGATTAAAGAAGAACTTGGCATTGAAGACGAAACAGTTGAACAAGAAGCGTAAAAAGTTAGGAGGGGTAGTATGACTGTAGAAACAAAGCTGCCATACGATAAAGACTATATCAGCCAGTTTTCACAAGATAAAAATGAACCTGAATGGATGCGGGATTTACGCCTTCAAGCTTTGGATCAAGCTGATTCGCTGGAAATGCCACAACCTGATAAAACGAAAATCAGCAGGTGGAATTTTAATAAATTCAAGCATGAAGCTGCTCAAAGCGAAAAAATTTCATCATTGGAAGATTTGCCGGCAGACATCCAGGAATTTCTGGATATGGAAAATAAATCAGGAAACCTATTGATTCAGCGCGATCATACACTTGCCTATGCATCCGTGAACGAGGATTTGCAAGAAAAAGGTGTTATTTTCACTGACATTTTCACTGCACTGAAGGATTATCCGGAACTTGTACAGCGCTATTACATGAAGGATGCAGTAGCTGTTGATGAACACCGTATGACTGCACTCCATGCTGCGTTAATGAATGGCGGGGCATTCGTCTATGTTCCGAAAAATGTACAATTGGAGGAACCGCTCCATGTTATTTTCTGGCAGGAGGACCCGGAGACAGCGTTGTTCAACCACGTATTGGTTGTTGCCGACGATAATAGTTCTCTCACATACGTGGAAAACTATATATCCCGGGATCCTGAACAGGAAACAGTTGCAAACATTGTAACAGAAGTTATTGCAAACAATAATGCACAGATTTCATTTGGTGCTGTTGATAATCTTGCAGCTGGAACAACTTCTTATATAAACCGCCGTGGCGTTGCATACCGCGATGCTAAAATCGATTGGGCATTAGGCCAGATGAATGAAGGAAATACGGTTTCAGAAAACATCACACATCTGATTGGTGATAATTCCGGATCCAATGCACGTGCTGTTTCTGTAGGACGCGGCAAGCAAACACAGAACTTTACCGCTAAAATCGTCCACTTCGGTAAAGATTCGGAAGGGCATATTTTGCAGCATGGTGTTATGAAAGAACAATCCACTGCAATCTTTAACGGTATTGGCAAAATCGAACATGGTGCAACACGATCCAACGCCGAACAGGAATCACGCGTATTAATGCTTAGTGAAAAAGCACGTGGTGACGCCAACCCGATTCTGTTGATAGATGAAGATGATGTAACAGCAGGGCATGCTGCATCAGTCGGACGTGTCGATCCGCTGCAGCTGTATTATCTGATGAGCCGCGGGATTTCCCGTCATGAAGCAGAAAGGCTGATTATTCACGGGTTCCTTGCACCGGTTGTTAATGAACTGCCGATTGCATCTGTAAAAGAACAGTTGACACAGGTAATTGAAAGGAAGGTTTACTAATGGATGTAAAAGCCATACGACAGCAATTTCCTGCACTAAACCAGGAAGTTAATGGACATCCCTTAGTATATCTTGACTCATCAGCAACATCACAAAAACCGCATTCCGTAATTGAGGCAGTTGATACGTACTATCGTCAGGATAATTCGAACGTACATCGCGGTGTTCACACACTGGGCACTAGAGCTACGGAGAAATATGAAGGTGCTCGTGAAAAGGTTCGACGTTTTATTAATGCTGATAGTACCGGTGAAATTATTTTCACGCGCGGTACAACGACATCGATCAATACAGTTGCATACAGTTATGCAAGGGCTAACCTGAAGCCCGGGGATGAAGTTGTGATAACCCCAATGGAACATCACAGCAACATCATTCCGTGGCAGCAGGCAGTGAAAGCTACAGGAGCAACATTAAAATACATTCCAATGCAGCCTGATGGAACAATTACATTGGAAAGTGTCCGGGAAACTGTTACATCCAAGACTAAAATTGTTGCGGTCACGCATGTATCCAATGTGCTTGGTACTGTTAATCCGGTCAAGGAAATCGCACAAATTGCTCACAATAATGGTGCAGTTATTCTAATCGATGGTGCCCAGGGTGCTCCACATATGAAAGTGGATGTAAAAGATATTGACGCAGATTTCTATGCGTTTTCGGGTCACAAAATGTGCGGACCGACCGGAGTTGGCGTTCTGTACGGCAAAAGGGAGCTGCTTGAAAACATGGAGCCTGTTGAATTCGGCGGAGAAATGATTGACTTTGTGAATCTGTACGACTCAACATGGAAAGAGCTTCCGTGGAAGTTTGAAGGCGGCACCCCAATCATTGCCGGAGCAGTTGGATTAGGTGCTGCAATCGACTTTTTGAATGAAGTTGGTATGGATAACATTGCGGAGCACGAGCATAAACTTGCAGCATATGCACTGGATAAAATTCGTGCAATTGATGGAATTACAGTGTATGGTCCGGAAGAACGGGCAGCACTTGTAACTTTCAATCTGAATGATGTTCATCCCCACGATACAGCTACAGTCCTCGATGCAGAAGGTATTGCGGTCAGGGCGGGGCATCATTGTGCACAACCGCTTATGCGCTGGCTGGATGTCACAGCAACCGCACGTGCAAGCTTCTATCTGTATAATACGGAAGAAGATATTGATCGTTTAGTCGATGGACTTTTGAAAACGAAGGAGTTTTTCGGTGATGTCTTTTAACAACCTTGATACACTATATAGACAGGTAATTATGGATCATTATAAAAATCCGAGAAACCGCGGCACTGTTGAAGGTGATGCATTGACCGTCGATATGAATAATCCCACTTGCGGTGATCGGATCCAACTGCAGCTGCAAGTGGAAGATGGAATTGTCAAAGATGCCAAATTTACCGGTGAAGGCTGTTCCATCAGCATGTCTTCAGCATCCATGATGACTCAGGCAATTAAAGGGAAAAAGCTGGATGATGCACTGAAAATGTCAAAAGCTTTTTCACAGATGATGCTTGGGGAAGAATTGGATTTAGATGGTATGGATTTCGGCGACATTGAAGCATTGCAGGGAGTGTCGAAATTCCCTGCCCGCATCAAATGTGCCACCCTTGCATGGAAAGCAATGGAGAAGGGTGTTCAGGAATAAAAGAATTACTGATTAAATCAGTTTTGGAATATAGTACGAACACTACAAGGAGGTATTCAGCATGGCTAAAAACATGCCGGAAATGGAAGAGTATAAATATGGCTTCCATGACAAAGACGTTTCAGTTTTTCGCTCTGGAAGAGGGCTGACTCGTGAAGTGGTTGAAGAGATTTCCAGAATGAAGGAAGAACCACAGTGGATGCTGGATTATCGTTTGAAAGCATTGGAACAATTTTATAAAAAGCCAATGCCACAATGGGGCGGCGATCTTTCTGAATTAAATTTTGACGAGATCGTTTACTATGTTAAACCATCCGAGAGACAGGGTAAAACCTGGGATGAAGTACCAGATGAAATTAAGCAGACATTCGATAAATTGGGTATCCCGGAAGCAGAGCAAAAATATCTTGCCGGTGTATCCGCACAGTATGAATCTGAAGTGGTATATCACAGTTTGAAAGAAGATCTTGAAGAACTGGGGATTATCTTTAAAGATACAGATACAGCACTTAAAGAAAACGAGGATCTTTTCAGAGAATATTTCGGTAAAGTTATCCCTGCATCCGATAATAAGTTTGCTGCATTGAACTCGGCAGTATGGTCTGGTGGATCATTCATTTATGTACCAAAAGGTGTTAAGTCCAATACACCATTGCAAGCTTATTTCCGTATTAACTCGGAAAACATGGGTCAGTTTGAACGTACACTGATTATTGCGGACGAAGGTTCTTCTGTTCACTACGTGGAAGGCTGTACAGCGCCAGTTTATACAACGAACTCACTTCACAGTGCAGTTGTAGAGATTTTCGTTCATAAAGATGCATATTGCCGTTACACAACAATTCAAAACTGGGCAAACAATGTATATAACCTGGTTACGAAGCGTACTTCCGTTGATGCGAACGGAACTATGGAGTGGATTGATGGTAATATCGGATCCAAACTGACAATGAAATACCCGGCATGCCTTTTGAAAGGTGAAGGGGCACGTGGTAATACACTGTCCATCGCAATCGCCGGAAAAGGACAGGTACAGGATGCCGGTGCGAAAATGCATCACCTGGCACCAAACACATCGTCAACGATTGTGTCGAAGTCAATTTCCAAGCAAGGCGGTAAAGTTAACTACCGCGGACTGGTACACTTCGGACGCAAGGCAGACGGTGCGCGCTCAAACATCGAATGTGATACGCTGATCATGGATAATGAATCCACATCAGATACCATTCCATATAACGAAATCAATAATGATAACATTTCACTTGAGCACGAAGCTAAAGTATCCAAGGTCTCAGAAGAACAGCTTTTCTATCTGATGAGCCGCGGACTTGGTGAAGAAGAAGCAACAGAAATGATCGTAATGGGCTTCATCGAGCCATTCACAAAAGAACTTCCAATGGAATACGCAGTCGAAATGAATCGACTGATTAAAATGGAAATGGAAGGTTCGATCGGTTAACCCTAAAAAAACCTTGTCACATCAGTATTTGTGGCAAGGTTTTTTCTTTGATTTTGTTATTTGTTCCCCGTTTGAATGCTTTCTCCAATAGTATTTTCCTGATTTGTTCATTTTCTGTCCATGAGATAAACAATATTCCCCGGACAGGCTGGTTTATCTATGATTCGTCAAGACTTTGAAGACGTTTGTTACAAAGAGATCCTGATTAATTTCCAGGGCAATTCGTGAACATTTTGGTCCAAAACAATTACTCGATCCTGGTCGGAAGTCAGCGATACTTTTACCGTATGCTAAGTTACCTTTATGTTCAACCTCAACCTGTCGTTTTTTGTATTGAAACAATCCGTCAATATCAAGAGCCGCCATTAATGCTGCCAAATCGTGCATCGGTGTTCCTTCAATACCTGGCTCTAATTGTTGATAGACCTCATAATAGAAATCCAGAATTGGTTTGATTATTTCTTCAAGAGGTGAATCGGCAAGCATGTCGATGAGATTGACAACTCGGGGAGTCAATAAGGCATCTCTTGTCACATTTAAAGGTACAATTGTCAGATCAACTACATGTTGACAAATGTAATTAGCTGCAATCGGATCACCGAAAAAATTCGCTTCCGCAACTGGAGTCGCATTGCCTGGTTCGATAAATGCTCCGCCCATCAAGTAGGTTTCCTTAACATCTTCCATCACTTCAGGGCTTAAATAATGGGCTATAGCCAGTGATGTGCAACGTCCGACATTAACGATGGTTACTTCATTCGCGTTATTCTTAATCAAATTGAACAACTTACTGAAATTCGTCCGGTTTGCATAACGTTCTTCTGGAATTGGAGGTTCAATCGGCCCAAGTCCTTCCATACCATGAATTTCAGGAAAGAAGACGGGTTCATCACCACTCAGGGGACGGGTAGCACCAGCAATTACAGGTATATCTGTACGACCTGCCAGTTCCAGCAAGTACTCGACATTCCTGTAAGTTTTTTCCCGTTCGATGTTGCCATAGCCGCTGACCACTCCAATCAACTCTATTTCCGGATTTTTCAACGCGTATATTAACGCAATTGCATCGTCTATACCTGTATCGGCAAATAAAATTATTTTTTTCATTTTTTCACCCCAATCTACCCTATGGAAAAACAGACAGGTTTGCTTGTATGTTTGTCCGACACTGATAGAACACAGCCAGTATCAGCGAATTTAAAATGAAAAAAAATCTTGACATAAAAACCGTCCAGACGGTATACTGGAATAAATGAAAAATTGAAGTGGATACTGGTGTCTAAGAACAAGCTGGCCGATTTAACGATATTTGGGGATTGGGGGTATCTGTTATGATGAGATATCAAAAAAAGGAACAATTTGCTGCAAGTCAGAGCACAAAACATACTTTGAAAAGGGTTGGTATTTTTCTTTTTATACTTTCCTGGATTTTATATGGCATTGCTTTTGTTGTTCCCTTTGCTCCTCTATCTACCAACATAAAAGTCATTATGATTCCTGTATTTGTTGTGTTGGGGGAAGTTGCGTTTTGGATTAGTTGTATTATTGCTGGCAAGGAATTGATGAAACGTTATCGAAAATACTTGAATCCTGTAAATTGGTTTAAAAAGTCAAGGGATAAAAAATCCCAACATGAATATTGAAGGAATGCATCCGCAGTGCTGTTAAATATTTTTTCAAAAGCAGGCGGAGTGAATAGTTCAAGGATAAAATGCACTATCAGTTAATATAACAAACCCTTGCCATGAGATCTTTGCGGCAAGGGTTTGTTGTATATATTCGCTATAAAAACAGATTAATGATCCAGTAAAATATTCCGGCAAGTATTGCAGTGATTGGGAGGGTTATAAACCAAGTGATTATCATTCGTTTGGCAACGCCCCAGTTAACTCCTTTAACACGGTGAGAAGCACCGACACCCAGGATTCCTGATGAAATAACATGTGTTGTACTGACAGGAAGGTGAATCAATGTTGCTCCGAATATAACAGCTGCTCCCGTTAAATCAGCTGCCACACCATTAATCGGCCGTATCTTCATAATTTTACCACCGACTGTTTTAATAATTCTCCAGCCTCCAATAGAAGTTCCCAGCCCCATCGCTGTGGCACAGGCTACCTGCACCCAAAAGGGAATTGAGGTGGAATCATGCATATTTCCCGCAATCAGCGCCATCGTAATGATCCCCATTGACTTTTGGGCATCGTTCGTACCATGGGAATATGACTGCAGTGAAGCTGTTGCTATTTGCACAAGCCGAAATCGCTTGTTGGTTTTGGATAAATTACTGTTGTTCCTAAAAACGAATTTAATAATTCCATATAAAATAAAACCGATCAGAAAAGCAAGAACCGGGGATGCCAGTAATGCAATAATAATCCCGCTAAGTCCGCTATAGTTAATCGCATGCAATCCTTCCGATACAATTACCGCCCCTATTACCGATCCGATAATGGCATGGGAAGAACTGCTTGGGATGCCGAAATACCAAGTGATTAAGTTCCAGGTAATCGCAGCAAGTAAAGCAGCTAAGATAACAATTAAGCCGTTTTCCAAATTAAATGGATTTGTAATTCCACTGGTAATCGTTTGGGCAACACCGGTAAATGTCAGTGCTCCAACAAAATTCATTACCGCCGCTAATATAACCGCCTTCCTCGGTGTGAGGGCTTTGGTTGATACAGAGGTGGCAATAGCATTAGCTGTATCATGAAAGCCGTTGATAAAATCAAAGGCCAGGGCAAAAATCACTATTAATATGACTGTTAAAAAAAGAATATCCATCCGAATCCCTCTTTACGCATTTTTCATGATGATGCTTTGAAGTGTGCTGGCGACGTTTTGGCAGGCATCTGCAATATCTTCCAGCGTCTCATAAATTTCTTTGTATTGTATGACAACTATCGGATCCTTTTCGGATTGGAATAAGTTTCGCAACGATTCACGGTATAAGTCGTCACATTGCTGTTCATAATCCTTGATCATAATCGCGTGGGATTCAACCTTCTTTAATTTTTTATCGGCAATTAACTCCATTGCAGTCAAAATTTCATTTGAACATTTTAATATGTTGTCTGAAAAACGGTCAATATAGTTGTCGGAATTTAAGATTTGGTAAATATCCATTAATGCAGTAAATTGCTCCATACCATCCATGATATCGTCCAGAGTCATTGTCAACTGCATGATATCCTCTCGTTCAATCGGCGTTATAAAGGCCTGATTTAAATTCTTGATGATATCATGTACTTTATTGTCTGCCTCTGTTTCATATTGTTTAATCGTATTGGCGAATTCTCTCAATGTTACTGGGTCTTTTACTTTGTAATGAACGAAATGATCTGTTGCTTGAACTAAATGCTGAGCAAAATCGACCAAGTAAAGTGAAAATTTATCTGACTTTTTATTGAACATTTAATGTCCCTCCATTATGAAATACGAAACATGGGTTTTATTAAATACAGCCATTTTTAGACAATTAACGACACAAAATAACAAAATCCTTTTTCATCTTATCAAAAAAATATCCCCGATGCTACTGATATTTGTGTTTTTATCACAAGGAGCATGTACCAGTCATGTCCAAGCAGGTTATGAGCGGTGGATTGATCTGTAAAAGCGTTAAGTTGATGAAGTTGGGGGAACAAGAAAATGAAAGGTGGGGGCAAATCAGATCTATTATTTTAAAGTGTGCTGCGAAGCAAAATCATTATTTTTTAGAGGGCCCATCATCATCCATAATATCTTTTGTCGCATTTTTAAACTCATTTAATGCTCTTCCAACTGACTTTCCTATTTGCGGCAATTTGGAAGGACCAAAAACGACCAATGCAATGACCAGGATTACAATTAATTCTGAAAAACCAATATTACTTAACATATATCATCACTCCAAAGGATATTTAATGCTTACCAAATATTATAACGCTTGTTATTAAAATGTACCAATTCAACATATCTGCTATACTATAGGATTATAATTAATAATGGACAAGCTATCTATTACGGAGGTTAATCATGCAAGAATGGGTAACAGATATAATGGAGCAATTCGGTTATATTGGAATTCTTTTTATGATGGCGTTGGAAAATGTATTTCCGCCAATACCATCAGAGGTGATTCTCCCTTTCGCAGGGTTTATGACAACGACAACCAAATTGACTTTTATGGGAGTTGTCGTTACATCAACTACAGGATCGGTACTTGGCGCAATCATTCTTTACGGGATTGGTGTGCTTTTCGATGTGGAACGGATGGAGAACATTGTTGACAGATGGGGACATATCATCCGTGTTCGAAAAGAAGATATTCGTAAGGCAGACGGGTGGTTTGACAGATATGGCTATTGGACTGTACTGTTTTGCAGGATGATTCCGCTTGTAAGAAGCTTAATTTCGATTCCAGCTGGTATGTCAAATATGAAATTTTGGTTATTTTTACTGTTTACCATGATCGGTACCGTTGCATGGAATGTGATACTCATTTCAATTGGCGCTGTCTTGGGTGAATCATGGACAGATATTCTTCAGTTTATGGATATATACTCAACGATAACTTACGCACTGATTGGTGCTGGAATCATCGTGTTGATTATTCTGTTCATCCGAAAGAAAAGGAATAATATGAAAGGTTAAGGATATTTAATCTGTAAAAAATTAGATATATAGTCCGGTATCGATATGT
Organism: Virgibacillus siamensis; assembly: GCF_900162695.1. NCBI lineage: Bacteria > Bacillati > Bacillota > Bacilli > Caryophanales > Bacillaceae > Virgibacillus > Virgibacillus siamensis. The sequence continues at coordinate 1,877,920 of NZ_FUIH01000007.1, read as the reverse complement.
ACAGTTTCATTGTTATAATGAGCTGTACATATTTTTATTAGGTTGAACATACTGCTTCCCCCCCTTATTCGTAATTACAGCCCGCCTTAGTGACATGATACAATTAAAAACAATGGTATTTATTTGTAAAATATGTTTAACCTTATCATCTTTAGGAAATTAAAACCTTGTGGAAATAAAATTAATCCACGATTGAGGTTTATGAAAGTTGAAAACGAGGAGGAGCAAATAGGTGGATAAAAAGAAAAAACATAAGGACAAAACACAACACCTGCACAAAGATGATGTTACTGTAGTTGACACAGAGGTGGCGAAAAAGTCGGTTGTTGCAACAGCGATAGGGAATGCAATGGAATGGTTTGATTTCGGTATTTATTCATATCTCGCTGTTATTCTTGGTGCTCTATTTTTCCCTGAGTTTAGTGGTCCATTGCAGCTGGTGTTCAGTTTTGCCACATTTGCTGTCGCTTTTTTAGTTCGTCCATTTGGCGGGTTATTTTTCGGAATGCTTGGTGACCGATTAGGGCGGAAAAGGATCCTCGCCATTACTTTAATTATAATGGCATTTGCAACGCTAAGTATCGGGTTGATTCCAACGTATTCTTCCATTGGCATAACAGCCCCTATATTATTGCTTGCTGCCAGATTGGTTCAAGGCTTTTCGGCAGGCGGGGAATATTCGGGTGCCATGACGTTTATTGCAGAGTCAACGGCAGATAAGAAGCGGGGATTTTTGTCCAGTGGTCTTGAAGTAGGTACTTTAGTGGGGTATATCACTGGTGCCGGAATAGTTACACTGCTTACATTTGTTTTAGGATCAGAAACGATGCATGACTGGGGATGGCGAATCCCGTTCTTCATTGCTGCTCCTATTGGCATCATTGGCTTTTACCTGCGAAGTAATTTGGAAGAAACACCGGCGTTTGAATCCAAAACCGAGGAAGCGGGCAATGAGGATCGAAAGGCATCCCTTAAAAATATATTTGTGTACCATCGCAGGTCATTACTGATTGGTTTAGGGCTGGTTTCTTTTTATAATACCGTATACTATGTCATATTGACCTATATGCCTTCCCATTTAAATGCTGTGCTTGGATACGGGGACACCAAGGGATTGTTATTAATACTTGTTGTGATGGTCATCATGATTCCATTTGTCTTAACGGCGGGTTATTTTAGTGACCGTATCGGGAATAAGCGGATTATTATGTTCGGCTTATCCGGAATGATTATTTTGTCTGTTCCATCGTTTCTATTAATCGGAAGCGGAAATAACTGGCTGGTTTTCCTTGGGTTATTGATATTGGGAGCGCTGCTCGCATCATTTCAAGGTGTTATGCCATCATTATTGCCTTCGCTCTTCTTTACAGAGGTACGGTATGGATCATTGGCAATTACGTATAATGTAGCGACATCAGTATTCGGAGGTACAGCACCGCTCGTTGTGTCATGGTTGATCAGCGCAACGATGACCAGGCTTGTTCCAGCATACTATATCATCTTTGCCTCCATAGTCGGCATTCTCATTGTTGCATTTTTCGTTGTTGAGACTTCGGGAAAATCATTGAGAGGTCAGCCGCCTGCTGTTGAAGAGAAGGATGAGATTAAAGATGTTCTGGAAGATCCTGAAGAAGCATTATGGTGGACCGATGAAAAAAGTGAAATAGCAGAACGAAAAGATGATTACAATAATGAAAATGAAGTATAAGTAAATAGATCTTTACACAGTGCCACATAAACGGGAAGTTTTATGTGGCATTGCACGTATTTGTCATCAAATCGGTATTGGCTGCAATTTGAATTCGTGCATTTCACTTCCGATTAATGCTACTATAAAGGAAGAGAGATGGATTGGTAGGGATTGGCTTTGGTTTATATCATATGTATTGTGATTGCAGTGGCAGCTGCATTTGTTGGCAGTTTGATCGGGCTAGGCGGGGGGATTATCCTGATTCCAAGCCTGTTATTTTTATATAAATATTCCGATGCCTTCGCATGGGCGGAACCACAGATGATTGTCGGAATATCGCTGGTCACAATGGTATTTACTGCTTTTTCCTCAACAGTATCCTATATGAAAAAAGGGAGAGTGGATTACAAAACTGGTTTGTTGTTCCTGATTGGCTGTATCCCGGCCGGTATTTTCGGGGCGTGGCTGAATCAATTTGTGAACAGTAATGGATTTTCGCTTTATTTCGGGATGTTAATGATTGGGTTGTCGATGCTTTTTCTAATCAAGCGAAAACGGCCGGACACGGTTCCGGGAAATAAGGAAAAAGTACGTACCTTCACAGTTGATGATGAAACGTATCATTATAATGTATCAGTTTGGCAGGCAATTGTAATCTCTGTTATCGTTGGAATACTTTCCGGTTTGTTCGGTATTGGCGGCGGATCTATTCTGGTACCGGCGTTAATACTGCTTTTTGGGATACCGGTGCATATTGCATCAGCAACTTCCATGTTTATGATATTTTTTATTAGCATAATCAGCTCGGGCACACATATTTACCTTGGTCATGTTATCTGGGAGTACGCTATCCTGTTTATTCCGGGTGCATTGGTTGGCGGTGTAATCGGTGCGAAAGTTAATCAGCATATCAAAGGAAATAAGCTGGAATGGGTGCTGCGGGTTATATTGATTATTATTGGAATCCGCTTAATAGTTGAAGGATTGATGTAAGGAGTATTTTCATGCAAGAAAAAATACATTTCTACTATACAAATGATTTACATAGTAATTTTGAGAATTGGTCTCGAGTCGTAGCTTATTTTAAAGCTGAAAAAGAAAAACGGAAATCAGAAGACAGCTCTTGCTGGATGGTGGATATTGGGGATCATGTGGACCGGGTTCACCCGATTGCTGAAGCATTTATGGGAAAGGCAAATGTACGGCTTTTAAATGATGCAGGTTTCGATCTTGCGACAATTGGCAATAATGAAGGGATTACGCTGGCACATGACGATTTGCGCCATTTGTATGACGAAGCGGAATTTCAGGTTACGTGTGCCAATTTGCACAGTATGACGGCAGATGAACCCGATTGGCAGCAGCCAACGATAAACATTCAATCCGTAGGCGGTGTTAAAGTAGGTGTGATTGGCCTGACAGCCCCGTTTAATGCTTTTTATGAACTACTGGACTGGCATATTTCACCGCCATATAAAACATTGGAAAAATATATAACCGAATTAAAAAAACAATCGGATGTGATTGTGCTGCTATCACATCTTGGCATCTCCGAGGATCAGGAAATTGCCCGGCGATTTGGTGATGTTGATCTGATTATTGGCGGACATACACACCATCTGCTCCGGGATAGTGAAATCATCAACGACACCTTGATTACCGCTGCAGGAAAGCATTGTGCATTTGTTGGCGAGGTTACGCTGACATGGGACCATACTGCACAATCGATTGTAAAAAAGGAAGCACACACAACAGATATTACCCATATGGCGAAAGATCTTCGGACTGAGGAGACATTGCATGACCTGAGCATTCGGGCGGATAAAATTCTGGGGCAGCCGGTGATACATCTGGAACAGCCGATTGATGTAAAATGGTTCCAACAGACAGAAATCATGCAAAAGCTGACTGATACTATAAAAGACTGGACGAATGCAGACGTCGCGATGCTCAATGCGGGGATCCTGCTTGATCAGCTTCCGGCAGGCGATGTAACATATAAAGATATTCATCATATTTGTCCGCACCCGATCAATCCATGTACGGTTGAGTTGAGCGGTGATGAACTAATCGAGGTTGTCCGTGCTTCCTATACGAAGGAACTGACGGAACTGAAACTAAAAGGATTTGGCTTTCGCGGTGAAGTAATCGGTAAAATGATTTTTTCAGGAATACATGTTGATACTATTTTCCGTGATGACGGACATGAATATGTTCAACAGGTAACCCGTAATGGCAGTCCGCTTGATCCGGATAAAACATATAAAGTGGCGACTGCCGATACTTTCACATTTGGCCGGCTGCTGCCGGAAATCGCCAAATCAGAAACGAAGCAATACTATTTACCGGAGTTTCTTCGTGATTTGCTTGCTGATACATTGCGTACTCACTTCGGCTAACCACTTAAAATCCAGGTGACAATATGTCTTCCGCCTGCATACCATATCATGTGTATCAGGAGGGAGGCATTTTTCGGATGTTGACTGTCAATCCGCTAGAGGTGGAAGGTATGTTCTTTACGGCAATCACAGTAGAACTTCCAAAAACAAATTTACTGGTGATTTCAAATGAGATAGGCTACATTATGTGTGGTGCGCTGGATGTCGATTTGTTGAACGAGGTGCTGGCCGACAGAAAGGTTATCGCCGGCCGTGCAGTCGGGGTGAAAACAATTGATCAGCTGCTTCATGCACCACTGGAGAAAATAACCGATGCTTCCGGGGAATACGGCTGGGAACCGGGAATGATCGGCAAAGATGCCCTGCTGAAAATATCATGACGAATCAAATTGACTACAGCTGGATGGAATTTAATTCTAACCCCCTATAAACAAGCATACGTTGTTTTAGGGGGGTTTTTTTAATGATGAAACGGCCAATGCTTATCCATAAAAAACGATCACCCCGGACACCGCCTCCGGTAAAAAGTATCATCATTATTACAATGGTTTTATTTATCACTTCGGTTTGGTTCAGCTTTTGGATTATTAACCAAGGTTTTAAACCGGTGTTGATGGATATCGCGAAAATTAAAACACAAGAGTTTGCAACAAGAGGGATTAATATGGCTGTTAAGTTTGCGGAGAACTATGATTTTGATGACATATTTGTTACCACAACAGATAATGAGGGGCAAGTTACCACCCTTAGCTGGAAAACGAATGTGGTCAGCAAGATAAACAGGGTTGCCACAGATCGGGTGGAAGAATTTTTTATGGCGATGAACGAAGGAAGGCAGCCTCAATATGAAGAATCATTGGATGAACCGATTGAATATAATGGCACTGCGGAAGACTTGCCAAACAAAGATCCAACTGTTGTGGAAATCCCGCTTGGTCAGATAACAGGTAATTCAGCGCTTGCCAATCTAGGTCCGAAAATTCCGGTTAATTTGGAGCTAGCCGGAAGTGTGCGAACAGATGTCATCAGGAATGTAGAACCGTTTGGTATTAACAACTCACTGGTTACCATTTACATACTTGTCGAGGCTGATGTACAGGTAGTTATTCCGTTCACATCGGAGGTAGAGGAAGTCAGTACGAAAATACCGATTGATTCAACTGTTATTATGGGTCCGGTGCCGGAGTTTTACGGAGCTGATGGTAATAATCCATCCATATCTGTTCCAAAAGACTCCTTGAAGAAAGACAAATAAACTGCTATACTATGCTAGGAAATTAAATAGCATTACCTTATCAGATCGGTGAGGTAGAGGTGCAGCTGGCATAAGTAATCAATTCGAGTATGACATCGATGACGATTGATGAAAGGGCCATTTGCCGAAGCGTAGTGGAGGTCATGTCCATTATTGCTGGTATGTTTTTGAATAAAAAGCATACTGTCATGCTGATTCGAAGTGCATGGAGAACTACTGATCGTGATGGAGGATAACAATTACTAAAGCGAAGCAATGGTAGGTTATTTTCTATCGTTGCTTTTTTTTGTATTTTTATTGATCAGTAAGTGCCGCAACAGAAAATGGGGGAAATGATTATGGAAGGAACTATTTACTCGATTATTCCGGCATTGTTAATGCTGGTGCTTGTATTACTCACACGAAGAGTACTGCTGTCGCTCGGGGCTGGAATCGTTGTCGGAGCATTATTTATTCACGATTTTGCAATTATCGGTTCATTGAAAGAAATATGGGCTGTATTTTATGGAATATTTGTGATAGATGGTCAGTTGAATGTCGGCAATTTCCAATTATTAGGGTTCTTGCTGTTACTGGGTGTATTAACAGCATTTTTGACCGCGTCCGGCGGAAGCAGAGCATTTGGGGAATGGATGATTAAACGGGTCAAAACCAGAGCAGGCGCTCAGGTGATGACTGGTGTTCTTGGATTAATTATTTTCATTGATGACTATTTCAACAGTCTGGCTGTAGGCCAGATTGCAAGGCCGCTGACGGACAGGCATAACATTTCACGGGCAAAGCTTGCTTATTTTATTGATTCAACTTCAGCCCCTGTGACTGTTATATCGCCTATTTCCAGCTGGGGTGCGTATATCATCGGAATTATTGGCGGACTATTGGCTGCAAATGAAATTACAGAAATACAGCCGCTGGAAGCTTTTATAAAAATTATTCCTTTGAATTTTTACGCACTGGCAGCATTATTACTCGTGTTTTTAGTCGCATACTTCCGAATGGACATCGGGCCAATGCGAAAACATGAGGAGCGCGCCATGAACGAAGGAATCCTGCTTAATCCCGAAACAGATCATGTGCCGGGGGATTTGGGCGATGTGTTTGATCCGCACAGCAACGGGCGGATCTATCACTTACTTGTACCGATTGGTATCCTTATTGCAGCAACCGTAGCGGCAATGCTTATGACAGGGATAATGGCTAGCGGTACAGACGTTACATTGCTGTCGACGTTCGCAAACACAAACGTCAATCTTTCTCTGTTAATCGGAGGTGTTGCTGCTGTTGTGTCCGCCTGGATTTTCCATGGGCTGCAGCAGAAGCCGAAAGCGGGAATCATTAAGATTTTCGTTGAAGGTATTAAAACGATGCTGCCAGCCATTTATATTTTGCTGCTTGCCTGGATGATCGGTTCTATTATAGGTACCCTGGGAACCGGTGAGTATCTATCCCAAATTGTCAGTGATGCTTCGATCAGTCCGTCACTGCTCCCATTTTTATTCTTTGCGATTGCCGGGATAATGGCATTGGCAACAGGAACATCGTGGGGCACATTCGGCATTATGCTTCCGATAGCAGCAGAAGTTACATCGATAACCGATGTATCGATGCTGCTGCCATCCCTTGCAGCAGTACTAGCCGGATCCGTCTTCGGAGATCATTGCACACCGATTTCTGATACAACCATTTTGTCATCAACGGGTGCAGGCTCCAATCATATTGATCATGTGATGACACAGCTCCCATACGCTGTTATCGCAGCTGTTTCTGCTTCAATTGGTTATCTGGTAGTTGGTTTTACTGACTTGGTGGCAGTGGGATTGCTTGCATCCATCATTGTTATTATCGCAACTGCCTTGCTGATCCAATTTATGGAAAAAACCAAACATGAAAATTAAATACATGAATCCTTTCGCCTCATGGTGAAAGGGTTCTTTTAATAAAGATAAATTGAATATTACTATTTATATTTTTGACATAGTAGGAAAGTACCGGTATAATACAAGCAGAAATATCTGAAAAAAACAAAGATTACTAACATTCCTTGTTATAGTCGGACATACATTGATTGTAACAGGAAAAAGGGGGAGGTCTAATCATGGAAACTCGTTCACAATGGGGTTCGAGAGCAGGGTTTGTTTTAGCGGCAGTTGGTTCTGCTGTTGGATTAGGGAACATCTGGCGTTTTCCTGCAGTTGCTTATGAAAATGGAGGGGGAGCATTTTTTATACCCTATCTGATTGCATTATTGACCGCTGGTATTCCAATTCTGATTATGGAATTTACCATGGGTCATAAATATCGGGGTTCCGCACCACTGACGTACAATCGCATAGGCGGAAAGAAAGTCGAATGGATAGGCTGGTGGGCGGTAATTGTTGCCTTTGTTATTTCAACCTATTATTCTGTAATAATTGCCTGGGCAATATCGTATTCCATCTTTTCATTTAATCTGAGCTGGGGGGATGACACAGAAACATTCCTGTTCAGCGATTACTTAAACCTTGCCGATCCGGGTCAGGTTGGCGGATTTGTGCCAGGGGTGCTAATCCCGTTAATCATCGTTTGGATTGTTGTACTTGGAATTTTATTTAAAGGTGTTAAAAAAGGTATTGAAATTGCAAACAGGATTTTCATTCCTGCATTAGTAATTATATTCCTTATTATCGTTATACGTGCTGTAACATTACCAGGTGCAATAGAAGGCCTGAATGCATTTTTTGAACCAAACTTTGATAAAATATGGGATCCAAGTGTCTGGGTCGCTGCTTATGGGCAAATTTTCTTCAGTATGTCGATTGCATTTGCTATCATGATCACATACTCCAGTTATCTGCCTAGAAAAACAGACTTAACGAACAACGCCTTTATCGTCGGATTTGGTAACTCCAGCTTTGAATTGCTATGTGGTATCGGCGTATTTGGTGTACTTGGGTTCATGGCTTCCCAGCAAGGAGTGCCTGTTGATGAAGTTGTTACAGGTGGTGTCGGTTTGGCATTTGTCGTATTTCCGGCAATCATTAACGAATTTCCGGCATTAAATGAACTATTCGGGTTCCTGTTCTTTATTTCACTCGTACTTGCCGGAATAACATCACTTATGTCCATCACAGAAACATATGTAGCCGGACTGGTGGATAAGTTTAAAATTTCCCGTAACAAAGCTGTTCTGTTCGGCGGCGGAACTGCGGCCATCATATCCTTATTGTTTGCGACAAGAGGCGGACTGAACTTCCTTGACGCAGCCGATTACTTCATTAATCAATTTGGAGTAGCAATGCTCGGTCTGGTAGAAGTCATTCTGATGGCATGGTTCCTGCGCAAACTGGGAACATTCCGCAGCCATGCGGACGAAATTTCGGATATCCAACTAGGCGGCTGGTGGACTGTCAGCCTGACTTTTATAACCCCAATTGTCTTGGGGTACACGATGTTCCAGCTGTTCAGAGATAACCTATTGAAGCTTTTTGAGACTCCGACAGGTAACTATGGGGGCTACTCCGACAGCTTTATTCTATACGGCGGCTGGTTCGTAGCTGGTGGTGCACTGATCATTGGAATCCTGCTTGCACTTGCCAAATGGAAAGCATCCGGAAACACAGATGAGAAAGACAAAAATAAAACTGGGGAGGCTAACTAAATGAGTGCTTCAGCAATAGTTGTTATGATCCTTGGTATGGTGATTATTTGGGGCGGATTAGCCGCCAGCATCACAAATGCGGTTAAAAAATCAAAGTAACTTTTAAGAGCCTTTACCTTATGCGGTAGAGGCTCTTTTTGATGGAAGTGGAGAAACGTGCCTGTGAAATTAAATTTTTTACTGTGCCAAGAATCGACCTTCAACGGGAGATATCGACCAATACCGGTGGGGAATCAACCTTCGAGTGCCGGAAATCGACCTTTCCTTGGGAGATATCAACCAACAAGGGCGAGAAATCAACCATCGTGCCCCGGAAATCAACCTTCACGTACCAGGGGGATCAACAGGACTCTAATCCTTCGCCATACGCTCCCATTTTCTCAAATACGGATAAGGGTCGAATGACCATTCGCTGTATCCATTATCTTTATACATCCCATAATGCAGGTGTGGCGGAAATTTGCCGGATGTTCCGGGTGGCCCATAACCGGTGGAACCGACTTTACCAAGCAGATCACCAGGCTTAACAACTTGTCCAACTTCAATATCATCATTATACCCGCTCATGTGTCCGTAATAATGATAAATATTGTAGATGTCGCGAATCCCGATACGCCAGCCGCCGTACAGATTCCAGCCCATCATCTCAATAACACCATATGTGGTTGATTTCACCGGAGTGCCATAATCGGCAAAAATATCTGTACCTTCATGTATTCGCAGACCTCCGAAACCCCGACGATCCCCCCATGTGCTGCGGTAGCTGTAATTATATTTGGTGGAAACCGGAAAATCCCGGTCCTTCAGCTCAATTGTTTTAAATTTGCGGAAGACTTTTGCCGTGTTCATGATTGTCTGAACAGTTAAATCCCGGTGGTAAAAATTCCAAAGTGCAATTTTTACCTCATCTTTTGTTGGTCCATATTCCATAATGATATTGGCCATTGTAAAAAGCGCATCTTCCGGATTATTCGGATTAGCCTTCCCATTACCGTTTCCATCACGGCCTTTACCATGGAAGAACTGAATAAAATTTTCGGCCTTTATTTTGGAACTGTTACCGATTCCGAACCAGATTTCGGGAGGAATGGATATCGAAATAAGCTTCTCTTCTTCATCATCTTTTTTGCTATTCCGTTCGTATTGATCGATTGCTGCAATATAATACCATGGCAATTGTGTAACTGCCTCCGTTTTTTTATAAAGTGCCATACGCTCATCAAATAATTCCTCATCCTTATCCTCAGCATGAACAGATTGCGCATGGAGCAGAAAGGCAGCAGTCAAGGCAAACAGAATACATTTTTTAACATATTTCATATAATTTAATTTCCACCTCCTTATCACGGCAGTTTTGTATGATTAATCACCTTGTGGCGATTTCTTCATCTCACGGATGATAATGTCAAGAGTGTTGTCATAACTGTCGTCCTGTACATTGGAATTATGCAAACTGTGGATATCCTGAATCAGTGTATCATCTCCAGATACATACACATGGAAATAACCCGGAACAGCAGATACGGCTGTTTTTTTGGCAATCTCCGCCGCTTCTTTTTCTTTCAATTGATCGTTTTTATCATAAGCAATTAACACTTCTTTGTCGGTCACAAGTGTAGCGACTTCCTCAAATCCGTCATTCCGAAGAATAATCCGGGTAATCATGTTTGCCAGTTTGGTGCGATCGATACGCACCGAATGATCACGCTCTGCATCATTATTTAATTGATCTTTCGTATACCGCACATAACCAAGTTTCTTATCTTGTTCCGAGTTTCCGGGTGCACTTTCATTGGAAGGATCAAGTTCATCTGTAATCTGATCCCGTTCATCAGTTGCATTGTCTGGGTTATCATTATTGGCGCAGCCTGCCAATGCCGCACTTATCAACAGGAGAGAAAGCAATAACATTCTGGTCATTTTTATCAGCCTCCGAATTTTTACTATGGCTTTAGTTTGTTGAAATTAAAAAAAATCATACCAATTAATAATGAATTGCTGGTTGCAACAGTAAGAAAATGTGATAAACTAAAGACAGCTTTTTGCGAGGTGACGTGTAATTGATTGAAATACAAGGCAAGACCTACGAAATAATTGAAAATGTTAAAGATGGTTTTCAGGAAGACCGTCTGAATGAGCGATATTCTGATATCCTGTCAAAGTATGATTTCATCGTAGGCGACTGGGGATACGAACAACTCCGATTAAAGGGGTTTTATGATGACCAGAACCCCAAAGCTGCATTCGATACAAAAATCAGTACATTGGATGATTATCTTTATGAGTATTGCAATTTTGGCTGTGCATATTTCATTATGAAAAAAGTGGATAAATAAAAGCAGCAGTCCATCAGGAACTGCTGCTAATCCTCATCAATGTCATCCACATCATTCGTTTGATCACCGGGTTCATCATGCAGCGGATGAGCTCCGGGTGTTTGTCTCGGCAAATCATCGTGCTGCAGTTTATCCGGATAGATAAAGGCGCTTTGCCGCCGTTGCCCTTCCGTCCATGGGGTTGATTTCGTATATGGCGGCTCTTCGTCATTGATGGAAGATCCAAACGGCCCCTCCGGAAATTCTTCGGGGATCAGGTTTTCCCGGACATTTTTCACATTGGAAAAATCACGATATTCTTTCTTGCTTCCTTTTGTCATTTTATCATCCTTTCTTTCCGTTTATCTTTTGATAATAATCAAAGCGAAAACCATGCCAATTTCCTCCAATAAATGATTGGTTCCTTACTACTAAAAAAATATCTCGAATTCGAGATAAATGTCACAAGATACACAATAATTAAAAATAGATAAAAAGAACTATAATGAAACATAATGCCTATTTAATAATAAGTTAATCAGACAAAAAATAGTTATTAATAACTATTTTTTGTCTGATTTGTTACAGAGGTTTAACATTTTTGCATTAAAGGTATAAGAAGAAGCAACTACATAATTCTTACTGCCCATTGTAACCAAATTGACATATTTTAAATTTATGTAATCATGTAGTATATATAAACCTTGAATAAAGCTATAATTATGTCTTATTTAATGAAGGGAAAGAGGGTCAATGAATGCTTGAATCGAAAAGAAAGGCAATAATATTTTTTCTCATTGCACTTGTATTAGCATTGGTATCAGGTTTCCTGGTATTGAAAAAAGTTCAGGCTTTGAACAGCAATCTGGGGACAATTGTGACGATATATGTCGCGAAAGATGATATTTCTTCAAGATCGGTAATAACACCAGATGATATTACAACCGATGAGATACCTAAAAAATATCTTCGTGATGAACACATAACAAACCCTGACACGTTGGTAGGAAAAGTTGCGGTAGTCCCTGTGGATAAAGGCGACATTATCACGAAAAACATTTTAAAGGAAGCATCAACCGTTACAGAGGCCGGAAACAGATTGATTACCTTGATAAAATCTGAAAAGGTATTCTTTGATGAGGAGTTAATTGCACTTGATCGAGTCGATATCATTGTTTCGCATAGTTTTGAGGAAAAGCCGGTAACTGAAGTTTTCATGAAGGATGTTAAGGTAGCCAGAGTGGCTAAGAAAAAAGGGAAATTTCAAGGGGTACAACTGGAAGTTCCGTTTGAAAAAGTTCCTGAATTAATACATATGCAAAACTATGCTGACAGCCTAAGAATTGTTAAATCAAGTGTGGGTCAAATGCAGGAACAGCAATCAAATGAACAGCAAACTTCTGAATCTGAAGAAGAGGAAGCGAAAAAGGAATCCGATAACGAGAAAACAAATGATAAGAAGAAAAACGAATCCAAGGATTCAAAAGATAAGAAAAAAGAACAGCAAAAAGATTCTGGTAAAGATGAAAACAAAAAAAGTGATAAGTAATAATTGAAGCACATAGCAATGTAGTTGGAGGACACAAATGAGTATAGTTAATGACATTTATGTTTTAGGAAACAACGAAGAATTAATTGCTTCGTTAAATGAGAAAATTAACGAATCTTTTCAATTGCATTTTGTTTCAGCAGCCGATTTAACCAAATATAATGCACAATTAATCATTATTGTGAACGAAGGTAAGTCAGCTGTTGATGATGCACAGATTGTTCTGGCAGAAAATCCGAATGCATCTATTATTTGTATAAATGATCAAGAGGATTTTGAATTGTTAAGAGGTCTTATTAGATTAGGAGTTTCCGAGTTTTATGTACTTCCGGGTGAAGAGCTTATTTTCATGGAAAGACTTGAGGCGATGTCGAGAGAAGCGGGGAGCCGGGATGACAAAACTGCTGACAGCTTTAAACGCGGTGGGGGAAAGGTATTTGCATTCTACAGCGGTAGCGGTGGTACCGGGAAATCCTTAATAAGCACAACATTTGCCCAAACATTGAAACTTGAATCAACGGCGAAAGTTCTGTTTATCGACTTGAATCTTCAATATGGCGGTGCTGAAACCTTTTTGGGAATCGAAAGCAACCGGTCAATTATCGATTTGTTGCCAGTAATAGATGAAATTGGAGAACATCATATTAGAAATGTCTCCGAAAAAGAAGAACATTCCGAGTTAAACGTATTAGTTAGTCCAAGGGATGCTGAACTGGCGGAAAAAATCAACGAAAACTTTATTCTAAAACTGCTGCGCGCCGCAAAACGCAGCTATGATTTCATTGTTGTTGATCTGCCAGTCTCAATGGATGAGAAAACATTTACCGTATTGGAAGAAGCACATCGAATCTATTATGTTATGAATATCGATACAGTAGCGATTAGTGTACTAAAAAGTGTGGAAACATTATTCCAACGTTTAGGGATTATTACGGAAGATCGAATGGAATTTGTCATGAACTTTAAAGGTAAAGAAAAAGAACTGACAAAGAAAGATATGGAACGATTTGTATCCTATGGAATAGCAGCGGAAATCAGAAAGGATATAAAACACGTTCAAGCATATATCAATCAGGGTGAACCATTACGTAAGGTGCCACAGGAAAAGAAAATGACTCCAGTGGCAAAAGATATACATAAATGGGTTCACTCCATGCTGAAATAATAAACAGGTGGTGGTATCATGTCCCTCTTTCAAAGAAGTACAGCTAATAAACCAGATAATGACATCGATACTAGTTTTGTGTCCAACCGCGGCTATATAGATGAATTAGTCGAACATTATAAGACCAGGCTTTTGACGGAAGTGAATCTCGAACAAATTACAAGGCTGAATGAATCGGATAAACGGTTGAAGATTGAACGGTTTATCAATCAGTTTATGTCAGAGGAAAAGGTAGTAATTCCACGCCAGGATAAAGAATCTCTTCTATCCATGTTAATTGATGAGAGTGTTGGCTTTGGTCCATTGGAACCATTGTTGAAAGATGATTCCATTACGGAAATACTTGTCAATGCACCAACAGAAATTTACGTGGAACGAAAAGGCAGGCTGGAACGGGTGAATGTATCATTTAAAGATGAGTCGCACGTTCGGCATATTGTTGATCGTGTGGTTGCACCTTTGGGAAGAAGAATTGATGAAAGTTCGCCTATGGTTGATGCCAGATTGCCGGATGGAAGTCGGGTAAATGCCGTTATTGCTCCAATTAGTCTGGGAGGAACAATTCTTTCCATTCGAAAATTTCGAAAGACACCTTTTCTGATGGATGATTTACAGGAATATGATACGTTTACACAGCAGATGTCTATATTTCTGCAAGCATTGGTGGAAACAAAACTAAGTGTATTAATCTCCGGTGGAACCGGTAGTGGTAAAACCACTTTGCTGAATGCAATGGCTAAATCGATACCGCTTGGTGAACGGGTTATAACAATTGAAGATTCAGCGGAACTCAGACTTGATCGACCTAATGTTGTGGGGATGGAGGCCCGTCCGCCAAACGTTGAAGGCAGCGGGGAGGTTACAATTCGAAATCTTGTTAAAAACTCGCTGCGAATGCGTCCCGATAGAATCATAGTCGGTGAGGTGCGTGGTGCGGAAGCATTCGACATGCTTCAGGCAATGAATACTGGTCACGAAGGTTCATTGACAACCGTCCACGCGAACACACCAACAGATGCGGTTAACCGTGTTGAAGGGATGGTTGTTATGGCGGGTATGGATCTTCCTACACATGTTATTCGTGATTACATAGCCGGTGCATTGGACTATATTGTTCAAGCACAGCGACTTACCGATGGAACCCGTAAAATTACTAATATATCTGAAGTGGAAAAGACGGAAGGAAACAAAATCGAAATCCGGGATATATTTAGGTTCCAGCGTACAGGTGTTGATAGTGAAGGAAATATTAAGGGCTACTTCACACCAACTGGGATTATCCCGAAATGCATGCCACACTTGAAGGTTTTTGGAATTGATCTGGATATGGATTTCTTTACCCCAGTAGAGGAGGCAGATTATGAATATAGCAGTGTCCATACTTTATAGTTTAGCTGTACTTTCTCTACTGTTATTCGGTTACTATTATTTAGGGTATCGCACCCAGAAAAAGGAATGGAAACAGAAGGTCAGACAATGGTTCCCGGAAGAGGAACGTAAGAGCTTTATAAGTAAATGGGGTGACAATTTTGATGAAAAAGAGTCGTCCCAAGCATTGCACAATAAACTGCAAAATGCCAATTTAAAGCTCCTTCCTTCAGAATACATAGGTATTTTAATAGCTGGTTATTTGACAATATTTGTTTTGTTCTATTCAGTATTTGGGATGCCGATTCCGGTGGCGATATTGTTGCCAATACTGTTACTTTTTGTAGCAAATTATTTACTGTTTTACTTCAGAAAAAATAATTATGAAATCCGTTTTAATGAACAATTGGGTGAAATTTGCAGGATACTTGGTAATGCTGCAAGATCCGGATTGACCATAAACCAGGGGATTGATATCGTAGCACGGGAGGTTTCGGCCCCGGCAGGCGATGAATTTAAACGAATCTCGAATGAATTAAAACTCGGAGTGACGATGGAAAAGACTTTCCGGTCCGTGCAAAAGCGGAATAAATCAAGGGATTTTAATCTATTTATCGCTACCCTCCTGATTCAGAAAAAGACAGGTGGAAACCTGGCATTAACACTGGATACAATGGCGGATACGTTTGAAGAACGAAAGGTACTAGATCAAGTTATCAAAACGATGACTTCTGAAGAAAAATATATATCTTTTATTGTACCTGCATTGCCCATATTCCTGCTGTTGGTCATGAATAATGTAATTGATGGTTTTATTGAACCACTATTTTCAGGATTCGGCTTAATTATATTGGTTATATTTATTGTCGCAATTCTTTTATCGTTTTTCCTGATTCGAAAAATTACGAATATAAAGGTGTAGTTTATGGATGCATTAATAATTTTAACAATAATTGCTTTTTGGTTCTGCTGTCTGATTGCAATGAAACACTTCTGGAGTTTTCTTCGTGAGAAAAGATTTGCAATCGATCATGTTGCAGATGTAACACACATCGATCCATTTGAGAAAAAAGTAAAAAAGAAAAACCGAAGAGCTGAACTTTTTAGTCGTATCACAAATTATGCCGACGATTTTGCGGATTTGGGGCAAAGAATTAATTTTTTCAGTGAGAACCATATGGTGGAAGAATGGCTGAGAAAATCCGGAAACCCATTAAAACTGACTGTTTCCCGTTTTCAGGGATTGAAAATGTTTTTATTTATTATCGGTTTCTTTTCCGGATTGTTATCCATGGTTATTGGCCTGCCATTCTCTCAATATATGATTATATTTAATCCACTAATCGGTTATTTCATACCGATTATTCTGGTACGAAGGGAGGCAAAGAAACGTCAAACGTTAATTCGAAGAGACTTGCCCGATTTTATGGATACGGTAAGTACCAGTTTACAGGCGGGAGTTAGTCTGGATCATGCATTAAGGGAGGTGATTCGATATTTCGACGGTCCAATTCGTGAAGAGTTCACACGATTCAATCAGGAAATCGACCTTGGTGTTCCAAGAGAAAAAGCATATCGTGAACTGCTGAAACGAAACGATAATGAAGAATTTCAATCATTGATAAAGGCACTTATACAAGGAATGGACCTTGGAATACCGATAGCAAAAACGTTCAAAATTCAAGCGGAAGAGTTAAGGAAAATACGGCAGGAACAAGTGAAAGAGTTGGCGGCAAAAGCATCGCCGAAAGTAACATTGGTAACAACATTTTTAATCGCACCTGTTTCCATATTAATGATCGCTGGCTTAATGATCATGAATATGTTGATGGGTGAAAATAGTATTTTTAATTTATTTTAAAAACTAGGAGGAATTTTAAATGAAATTTATGAATGGAATTTACGCAAAGGCTATGAACAGAGTTGAGGAATTAAAGCAGGATGAAAAAGGATCTCAAACACTTGAGTGGATTGGTATTGCAGCGGTAATTGTTATTCTAGTTGGTGTTGTTTCTCAGGCATTCAGTGGTGGGGATTTTGGAGATACCCTTGTTGATAAGTTTAATGAGCTAATCGAAGATATTGGCTAACTAAATATAGATTATATTGTAAGAAATAAGGGGACCTTTACTACATGTCTAAAAAGATATTCTATATGTTCTTAATAGTATCTATGATTTTTATTATTGCAGGTTGCAGTGACGATAAAGATGACGAAGAAAATGCTACTGATACAGAAGTATCCAATGGGGAAGATACTGCAGCAAAATCAAAAGAAGGCAGTGATTCGTCAGAGGCTGATAATGAATCACAAAATAACACTATTTTAGAACAGGTACAGCCAATCCCGACAGATGTATCTGGCTTTGTTTCACAAAAGCCAGGTATGTTTGCGGGTAAAAGCGTTCATGACAATGAAAAAAAAGTAAAAAAGCAATTGAAAAAGTTACCGAATATGAGTGAAAATGCATCAAAAGATGAAATGAATAAATATTTGGCATATATGTATTGGTTAGTTGCAGAAGATTTGCCAAATCCGAAAGACATGATTAAGAAATGGGAGTTTGCCTCGTTTGGCAATCCTGATTTACCTGACTCACGCTATCATTTCAAAGAAAACTATAATATAGAGATTATATTAGACTCCAGTGGAAGTATGGCAGCAGTGGGGGCAGATGGTAAAACCAGGATGGAACTCGCAAAAGAAGCGATTAATAATTTCTTAAAGACTGTTCCTGAAAAAGCAAATGTATCATTACGGGTTTATGGACATAAAGGCTCAGGTTCGGATGCTGATAAAAAGATGTCATGTAATGCAATTGAGCAAGTGTATGGATTTGCACCATATAAAGAAGCTAAATTTCAAAAGTCATTGAATAAATTTTCACCGAAGGGCTGGACCCCGATAGCCGCATCATTGAAACAATCTAAAAAAGCTTTAAAAAAATATGATGCAAAAAATAATACCAATTTGATTTACCTTGTCAGCGATGGGATAGGTACTTGCGGTGGAAATCCTGTAAAGGTTGCTGAATCTCTTTCAAAAGCAAATTCAAAACCAATTATAAATATAATCGGTTACCAGGCTGATGCAAAAGCTCAAAAGCAATTACAGGAAATGGCGGAAGTGTCTGATGGGATATATTCAACTGTAAACGATCCGAAAGGGCTAAAAGAGGAGTTTGAGCGTGCTGAAGAAGTTCTTGAAGCATGGGAAGAATGGAAAGAAGATGCAATTGATGACCTTGACGCCAAAAGTGTTGAAAACTCATTCGACATATTGGAACTTACCAATGATTGGTACTCTAACGCGCTTTCACAGGGTAACCATTTGGTAACAGTAGTAAGCATGTTAGAAGAGATGGAGAAAATTACATTTGATCAGGAACAAAAAATGAAAGATATGGCAGAAAAAATTAATGATCATATTAAAGAATTGAATGATGTTATTGGTGAAAACTTGGAAAACATCAGTGCTGAAAATATCAAAAAAACCAAAAAGACTGTTCAAGAAAAGTTTGATACACAGGCACAGAAATAACACCCAGAATTAATGAATTAACGGGGTGATGGACATTGACAATTGGATAAAAAAGTTATTAATTTTGATTTCAATTTCATTTATTGCTTTTTTTCCGGTATTGACACCTACAGTATACGCTGTCAGTTCATGGTCGGGTGATACCTGGGAAGGTGATACCTGGTCAGGAGATAAATGGAATGGGAATCCTTGGGATGGATCTGAACTTGAATGGGATGGCAGTCCATGGGAAGGTTCTGACTGGGAAGGTACTGAGGGAACAGATTGGTTAGGTTATGAATGGAGCAGCCTCCCCTGGTATATGGAAGGCTGGACTAAAGACGGCTTTAATGGAAATGGAACAGACGGAAATCCCTGGACTAAAGACGGCTTTAACGGGAATGAAACAGACGGAAATCCCTGGACTAAAGACGGCTTTAACGGGAATGAAACAGACGGGAATTCATGGACCAAAGATGGATTTAATGGAAATGAAACAGATGGAAATCCATGGACCAGGGATGGATTTAATGGAGAGACAACAACAGGAAATCCATGGGCATTATCGGGTTATCCGGGAATTGGTTTTCAGTATGCCCCTTGGTCAAATTCTGGATTTTCTGGAAACACCACCGATAATCAGTCTTTCTATGACTCTCCTTTTTACAAGGCAGGGCATTATTTAGTAAATGATGTGGCAAACAGTAGTGCAAACTTTGTTAATGATAGTTTGAATTATGCCCTCGGAATTGAGGGAGGAAAATTCAGACCATGGAAATTTGGCTCAAATTTTTTACTCAATAGCACGAAGTTGTTTTTGGGTGATAATGAGTTTGTAAGTGCTGTTGATGCAGGGTTCAAAGGCTATGACGCATATGATAACGTGAGAGACATTCGGGGAATGGCAAAAAAATTCGCCGATGTTTCAGAGTCAGCACAAAAAGCCTCACAAAGTGTTTCAAGTACATCAAGTATTGGTAAGTATGCTGAATTATTTCGTGATTCAGGCTCAAAGCTACTACATAATACTGATTTTTCCAAGATCAAAGGTACTTGGCAAAGTATGGGGGCATTATCCAAATTTAATGCAGGTTTATCCGCTGTAAATACTGCTGTATCTGCATATAAAACTGGCCAAAGTATAAGTACATTCGTGGATAAAGTTGGTAGTGATGCTTCGGGAACCGAAGTGACATCGGCTGGTGCGGATATCGGAGCAAACTTTGGAGAAACCTTAATGAGTGCTGGTGGTGTATCAATGGCGATACCCGGGGGGCAAGCGATAGGTGCTGGTCTTGCCGCAGCGGGTGCAGGGATATATGTAGTATCTAAAGGCGTAAAGCTATTTGCGGATAATTGGAAAGGAAACCTTTGGGATACTGGAAAATCTTTAGCTAAAAAAGCTGGTAACGCGGTAAAAGATACTGCCAAAAAAGCCTGGGATACTGTAACAGGTTGGCTTTCTTAACAGAATAGGATTATAATCCTATTCTGTTATGCTCAATGCAAGATAGTGTTAAATGGTATAGACTTATACATTGCGAGGGATGTCAAATGAAAATCAGTGCCAAAAAACTTCTTAAATTAGCTGAAAAACACAAAAAATTCTTTGAAAATACTACAGTTAATCTTAATGGATTTATGGTGAATAATGCAGTTTACTATTTTGCGATATACGAAAATAAGATGACTGCATCAATAAAGGGATACGCTGTAGTTACTCCAGACAACGGTAATAAAAATGATGCATTAAAGGCTCTTACTCCACATGTTTATTACTCAGTGAGTGAACATAACATAACAAATAAAGGTGAATCCCGCGCAAATTTAGATTTTTCAATGCATGAAAAGATAAAGATGTATTTAAAAACTGTAATAGATTCAGAGATTTTAGATAGTGAAAAAGAGGTTATTTATAAAAGGGCGTATGATACCTTAAATTCAATGCAGGAACTTCAAAATCAACTAATTAATCTTCTTACCAGGGCAAGAAATATTATAGAACGTGTGAATGAAAAAGGTTTGTTTACTTTTGAGGAGGTGGAGTGCTTAGTTAAATATATCCCTGAATTTGATTTAATACAGTATAAACAATTGAAGCCAAGGTATGATACCCGAAAGGATTTTGATTTTATTTATCAAAATCGGGAAAATGTAAATGAATCTGTGGATACAAACTTATTAAGAGAAATGACAAGTTCAGCTGCCGAAGATGACTTGGAAAGGTCTCTTAATGAACTAACAAAAGACAGGGTCTTGGGCGAACATTATTCATATAAGGAATTATATGATAAATGGCTTAACAGATATTATAGGGATCTGGATGAGCTAGTTGAAGTTGACCATGAAAAATTACGTTTCCCATAGTTTTTTTACAAAATAATAACCGATATGTAGTAGAACGGATGGGATAACTATCTAATTTTATCCCATAACCGGAAGGAGATAATAATGGAACATCCACTTAGAAATACATGGCAACTATATACAGGGAAATTCGAGAAGGTTTTTGTAATAATGATTATCACAACATTTCCATTATTACTGCTTCATTCTTTTGTAACTAACTATGTGTATGCAATAACACCAAGTTTTACTGTAAGGTATTCGTATGCAGATATCTACTATGGGTTTTTGACTGTATTGTTTTTTCTCTATGCACAGACTCCCTATATTAGATATGTGTATAATGAATATCGTGGAAAAGAGCATAGCTTACGGGATGCATTGTTTCAATTCATTGTAAATGGATTTACCGTATTTGTATTCGCATGTTTGCTTTCTTTCATTTCTACAATTGGTTTTATGTTATTTCTGATTCCGGGATTGGTTCTATTATCAATTTTTTTCCCGATTCCATACATTAGCATTTTTGATGGAAAGTCTGTATGGAGGTCTTGCAAAGAGGGTTTTCGAATTGGAAAAAAACATTTTTTAAAAATATTGTTGCTTATATTATTTACGGGACTCCTTGAAGCTGGTGTCGGAGTAGTACTGTCAGTTCAAATTTTTAAAATCTCGTCGTCATTTACCGCACAGATTATAACGCAAATGACTTTAAATATATTATTTTTTCCATTCGTTATTATGTATTTGACATCCTTGATTATAAAATGGCGGGAGTCAGAGGATACACTTGATGTTGAAACTGAAAACGTATTTTAATTACTTGTTAAGGAGGGAATTATGAAGCATCCACTTAAACTAACTTGGGAATTATATATGGGTGAATTTGAAAAAGTTCTTGTATTAATGCTTACGACAACATTGCCATTATTAATTTTGCACTCATTCGTAACCAATTACATATATGCTATCACTCCAAGAACCACTCCTATTTATTCATTTGCGGACATATATTACGGTTTAATAACTTTATTAATTTTTATCTATGCCCAGGTACCATATATTCGTTTTGTGTATAACGAAGAAGAAGGAAACGAATATAGCTTACGGAATGCCATTTATATTTTTTTTTCAAATGGATTCACAGTATTTGTCTTTGCCTGTATTGTTTCGATTTTAATAACTGCGGGTCTGACGTTATTCATAATTCCTGGGTTGATCATATTAATACTATTTTTCCCGATTCCATATATTAGTGTATTTGACGGTAAATCTGTATGGAAAGCATTTAAGGAAGGATTCCGGATTGGCAGAAAACGTTTTTTCAAAATTGCATTAATTATTCTTGTTTCGGGTGTTTTAGAACTGGGATTGGGAATTCTTACAACAACCCAGTTAATAAAAATTACAGATTTGTTTGCTGCCCAGCTTATTACACAAATGGTATTAAATTTGATATTTTATCCATTCATTATTTTTCTTGTTACATTTTATATAATTAAGTGGAGAAAGTCACTGCAGACATTGGATGTTGATAATTCACGTTTTTGACTCTTTTAAAGGAAAAGTGTTTTCTATATATCTCCATTAAATTACTTAGAAATGAGGGAAGTTTATGAGCGGATTAATTAAAAAAATCTTAGTTTCCTTGGCAATAATCTTTGTTATCTTTCAACCTGTATTAACTCCTGTTGCCTTTGCAGTGGGACCATGGGAGGGTGACACTTGGGAAGGAAATCCGTGGGAAGGAGATTCTTGGGAAGGTAATGATACACAATGGTCCGGGGACACCTGGTCCGGAGATACCTGGGAAGGAAACTCCTGGGATGGTGACAGTTTACTGTGGTCAGGAAACCCCTGGGAAGGTAAGAGTTGGGAAGGGAATAGCACGAACGGTAACGGAACAGACGGCAATGGAACAGAAGGAAATGTCACGGACGGTAACGGAACAGACGGCAATGGAACAGAAGGAAATGTCACGGACGGTAACGGAACAGACGGCGATGGAACAGAAGGAAATGTCACGGACGGTAACGGAACAGACAGCGATGGAGCAGAAGGAAATGTCACGGACGGTAACGAAACAGAAGGCAATGGAGCAAAGGAAAACGGTACGCCCGGTAATGGCACAGACAATGATGTTGGATTGGAAGAGTATTCAAAGCTCCCTTACGAATATAACGTAGGTAAATATATTGTCAATGATGTGGTAATGGGTCAGGCCAAGCTGATGGGTGACTATCAAACTTATATGAAGATGAAAGACCTCGGCTACAACCCTAAGTTTAACTATGGTGGCAGGTTTTATTCCAATATACTTATGAACGGGGTTAAACTTGGTGTTGGGAATAATGCCATTAATAGTATGTATGATACATATACACATGTGGCTGATGGTGTTAAAGGTGTGCAGGATTTTCGTACTGCACGTCAATTTGCTTCAACGACTGATACATTAGCGGATGCAGCTAGAACAGCTGATAATTTCACCCCGCCAGCGGCTTCTGTAGGTGCATTATCAAAATTAAATGTTGCTGCAGCAGTTGTTGGCACGGGAGTTTCTGCATTCGAAACGGGATATAAAGGTGCCAAGGCATATGATGTTTTAACCAGTGATGCATCCGGGGCTGAAAAAACTTCCGCTGTTGCTGATGCAACGGCAAGCCTGGGAAATACGTTGATGAACGCCGGTGTTGTTGCTTCAGCAATACCAGGCGGTCAGGCAATTGGTGCTGGTATGGTAGCCGTTGGAGCGGGTGTTTGGGTAGTTTCCAAAGGTGTTAAATTATTTGCGGATAATTGGAAAGGTAATTTATGGGATACTGGGAAGCATTTAGCGAAAAAAGCAGGAAACGCGATTAAAGATGTTGCGTCCAGTGCATGGGATACAGTAACTGGATGGTTTTAATAATGAAGAAAGCCTTATCTAAGAATCTGTGTTAGAAAGGATGCTAAGGTTGTCAGAGGTAGATCAATCAATCAAACAAAAAGCCAATAAGTATAAAAAGTTTTTTGAGAAAGTGAAATTTAATCCACAGCACTTTCGATTAGAGGATGCAGATTATTACCTTGTCTATTATCAAAAGAGAATAGTTGATAAAACAAAGGCAGCCGTTTTGTCATCAGGCAGTAATACGTCCTTGGAAAACTATGAAAAAGCTTTCGAATCGCTTATATTGCTGTTAACGATGACTGGCAATATTCAGAGGTATGGAATGGAACGGAAGAATATCGATATGCAAGCTTTTTATAAAACAAGAACTTTCCTGGAAACTGTACTTGAGAAAGCAGTGTTATTGGATAATGTACGTGAAAATTATAAAACATGTTGGAATTCGCTCAATACACAAATAGAGCTTCAGGAAAAGCATGTGAAACTTATGAATGAATATACGACTTATTATGATCAAAAGGAAATTGATGGTTCCAAATTTTTTCCTGAAGATATTGAATACGCGAAAGAAGTATTCCTCGAGATGGATTATATACAATATAAACAGCTGCTTGTAAATCGTGGTGCAGTTGATTTATTCGAAAAGATAGATCAAGATCGAAAAGATAATGAGCACGTAAATGAATTATCAAATCATGAAATCAATCAGTATATAAAGGAATTTGCAAAAGGTGAACGGAAATTAACGAAAGAAATCAATAGTGTAACTTATGTGGAAGGTTTGGAGGACATGAATATGAATGAGCATAAGGAAGCAGTATGGGACTATTTTTATAGCGAACAGCAAAAGCGGATTAATTCCATGAAAAAGGATATCCGGCATCCAAATCTATAAAATAGTAACTATAAGGGTAGGAGAGTGTATGATGCTTAAATGGTGGAGAAAAAAGGCAAAAAGTGAAGATGGTTCAGCAACAATAGAGTTTCTGGGGATTGTACCATTGGCTCTGATGTTGTTAATGATTATTGTCCAGTTTGTTGTTGGTGTTAATGCTGTATTAGTTACGCAATCGGCTGCAAATGAATATGCTACGGTATACTCTGTAACAGAAAATCCTGCCGAGGCCGCAACAGCTGCCAGAGAGATATTATCCTCCACCGGCAATTATTTGCAGGCAAGTTCAATTTCAGGTTCGAACTTGGGAAGTAAAGAGTTTTCTGCCAGCGTTAGTGTTAATATACATTTGATCTTTTTACCCGAAGAAATTTTGGGTTATTCCCTACCCTCTGTTCCCTATACCACTGAAGCCTATGGTCGGGTGATTGAGTGATGTGGAAATCTATCAGAAATGAAGAGGGAAATATTGCGCTATTTGTCCTCGGAATGCTAAGCATTATTATGATACTGCTTATTTTTGTGTTGAATTTAGGTGCTGCACTTGCTACGAAGGAGGATTCAACAACAACAGTACAACAGGCAAGCCTATCAGGTTCGAGTGTACTCTACGAAGAAGTTCGGAAGGTCATTTACGATTATGAACATGATACGCTGGAAGGAGCACTTCAAGCTTTCTTCAAGGACATTGAAGAAGATGTGGATGATCGAGCAACTGCATTGGCAAACAATGGAGCCTATAATGATTGGTCACAAAATGAAATTGAAGTGGAGGCATTTGACCAAGTATTAACAGAAGAGCTAAACAAAGACGTTGTCAGGCAGAAATTACATGAGTTGCTTCAGAATAAACATATAGAACGAAAGGTCATAAATGAAGTGAAAGATACAATTACAGATAATGGTGGTAAATTAGAGGGGGCAGTTTTATACATACGGGATAACCGATTTTATGTAAGAGCTGCAAATGAAATGGAAAGTGTATCATTTGATGGGTATATGGAAGGGTTAGAGGAGAACGTTTACCAGGAATCGGCCGGTCCGGAAATAGATTTCCTGGATGAAATCTGGAATTATAGTTATACGATTCCACTTGACAACTAATAGATTGGGGATATTGGAATGAAAGGGAAAAAGGTATTATTTTTAATTGGTTTATCAATTGTTATGCTATTAGCGGCCTGTGCATCCGAACAGGCTAAGGAGATTGTTGAATACCATAACAGCTATCTTAAAAATGTAAATGATAAAGGTGAAGAATTGGATAAAATTATTAAACAATCTCTCCAAGAGGCAAATCCAAAGGCTGCCTATCAAATGCAAAAGGAAAAAGCAATGCCAATTGTTAAAGATATTGCGGAATATCTGAAATCACAGGATCCTAAAACGGATGTTGTAAAGGAATTACATAGAATGCGACTCAACCAATTTGAGAAATGGGAAAAAGGCATGAATATGAAATTTGATGCAGTGAAAAAAATGGGTGAAGGAATTGGCGAGCAAAAAGCAAAAGAACTGGTGAATAAAGCAAATGAGCAATTGAAGAAGGCAATAGAGTTAGGGAAGAAAGCTGACGAGAAGTTTTTAAACTTAGCTGAGGAGTATAATGTCCAGCTAGATACGGAGTAAATAAACCTGTTCAGGGAGTGTTACATTCATGTCAAAATCCGAAAAGAACTGGCGGCGATTCTACTTGATCCTAATGATTTTTATCTATGGTATTTTTGTACCTGTGACGGTTTTTGAATGGCTGGCGGGTTCAGAAGGGTTTCCGTTAACCGCGATTGTTGTTGGGTTTGCCCTTCCGCTTATGAGGAAGAATCATCTCACTGCCATATGGGAAAAAGAAGGGAAGCAATCATCATAATTTTAAGAAGGGAAAATGACGGTTTTAGCATTTTCCCTTTTATTTATATAAAGAGCATACATATATAGGAAAAATATTTTTACAGGCTGTACAGATGTTACTGCAAAAAGGAAAATCCCCCTAAAGAGAGCAATCAGTCCCAGGAACAAAATAATATTCCCGAAGTGAGTTCGAACCTCTGGGAGACATCCAGAAAGGTCAAAATGTATGGCAAACTGATAGAGGGGGATGGTCTCGGAAGAAAAGAAAGCCTAATTGATGTTACATTGGTTAAAATTTATTGATAAGTAGGTGGAAGTACAAATGAAACTAGCAAAATTCCTTTCCATAATTTTATTTGCATTTATGATTCTATTGACAGGTTGTTCAGAAGATGAAGCAGCAAAAGGTAAGAAAGACGAAAAAGCCGGGGAACAGCAAGAAGAACCGGACAAATCGAATATACCGAAAGCGGCGACAGAACCCGAAGCAATGGTGAAGGAAGGGCCGGGTGAAGCCTTTACATCTGAGAAAATGGGACCTGAAAAATTAAAGAAAACTGTTGGGTCATTGCCTGAGGATCTTACCGCCGATGAAGCATATAACCATTTAATTCATTTATTGGCAGCTGATTACAGCAAGGTATTGAAGAAATACAAAAATTTCAACCCTTCATTTATCGTGGATGGAGCACCCAAGCAGGGCAAGGGTTCGGACAAGAAGGAAGAAAATAAAAAATTGCATGTTGCCTTGTTGATGGATGCAAGTGGAAGTATGGGTGCTTATGTGAACGGCGAAATGAAAATGAAAGCAGCAAAAGAATCATTGCAAAAGTTCGTTTCCGATTTACCTAAAGATGCTAAGGTAATGTTACGGGTCTATGGGCACAAAGGCACCGGGAGTGACGCCGACAAGAAAAAATCTTGCAGCAGTACGGAAGTTGTTTATCCGCTCAGTACATATAAAAAGGCAAAATTTAATAAGTCGCTGTCTAAATTTAAACCGGCCGGCTGGACGCCACTTGCTGCATCAATAAAAGCGGCGAAAAAGGATTTAAAGGGTTATTCCGGAAAAAACGTGAAAAATGTTGTGTACATCATTAGTGATGGGGAGGAAACCTGTGGGGGCAATCCTGTAAATGCCGCAAAGACATTACACGATTCAGGCATTGCGACTGCAGTAAATATTATTGGCTTCGATGTAGGAAATAAAGCACAGGCACAGCTGAAAAAAGTTGCGAAAGCCGGTGGCGGATCTTTCACGAATGTTGATTCCGGCAAAGATATTTTTGTGGCAGCACAGAATAATATCCAGGAAGCGGTTGAAGCGGCAGAGCTAAATATGTGGAGCGCTATGGAAGGTGTGGATCTAACCTGGGATGCGATTCATAAGAACGATGATTTGGATGCAATTGCTTCCGATTTTGATGATGTTATTTCACAGGAGAAAGATTTTCTGTTATCGGGATTAATAGGATTGGTTGAAACGAAGAAAATAACGGAAAAAGAAGCGGATAAAGTAGAGGAACTGATAGAATCCAGAGAGGAAAAGTTGGACCAATTGAACGAAAAGAAAGAGGAACAACTTAAAAAGCGGATTGAAGGAGAGAAGCAAAAGGCAAGTGATTTGATTGATAAGATGAAGAAAGAGCGGTCGAAAAACTAAGGTGAGGGAGGATTACTTGCATTGCTCTATATCGGAATAGTGATTGTTATTTATGTAATACCATTCATATGGTTTGCGTGGTCCATGATTGATGTCCGAAAAGGGAAGCGGCAAAAGGTTAATTGGAAAGGGCCGCTTCTCCTGTTTGCTGTAATTTCGGTTGGTAGTATCATCATTAATTTTTATCTTTCATCAGCCTATAATCTGGCATTCTTTCAAAATAGTACCGGCAGTATCATTGGGTTAATTGTGGTTGGATTAATTGTGGGTATTATGGCCATCATTAACTTTTTTGCCACGTTATATGCACGTCGTAATAATTTGTCAAAAACATTTCATAATCCAAGAGTTGTATGGATTATAACCGGTGTAATAGGCGGAACGTTGCTTATCTTTTTCCTGTGGTTCATGCCGTTGGGGCAAAAAGTCACATATGCTGTTACATTGAACAACGCCATAAATATGATGGAAGAATCACCGAAAAATAAAGATTTTTCAATTGTACTTATGAGGTCAACAAGTGATTGCCTAGGAACCAGGTGTATTGACGAGCAATTTGATAATGTGTTTTACATACGCAATAACATGGATCAGAAAAAAGAGGTGCAAGTCAAGTTACACGTACAGAATGGCGACAAGGAAAAACTGAAGGTTATCAATTCCAACATAATGGAACTGGAACCAGGCGAGTTAAAGATGGTTAAAACGAAAGAAACTAGTGAACATAGGGACATTTGGAGTCAATCAACTTTCACGACGGAAGAACGGGTTGTCTATTATAAATACAATTACCGGTATCGGGATGTGGAATAAGTTAATAAACCTAATGAAATTTGATGAAAAGGGGTTGTGTTTGTGCATAAGAAGTGGTTAGTATTCATGATTGTAATTTTATTGTTTACATTACTTGCTGCATGTGGCGACAGTGGAAATAACAATGCAAAATCGGAAATTGACAAACAGGAAGAAAAAGAAGGTAATCAGAACAAGAAAGTTAACAGTATAACATCGAATGACAAAAATGAAAAAGAGGATAAACCCGCTGAAAGTGAACCAACAGAAAAGGTTAAGCTAAAGGATTTACTTCCAATTCCAACAGATGTTGAGGGTCTCGCTAAGCAGACGGCTGGTCCGTTTGGAGGAGATAAAAAAAATATTTACGATCTAGAACAAAAGATTAAAAAGAAATTTGAGAAACTAGGCCCAATGAGTAAGAACCCTACAGATAAGGAATATCGAAAGTATTTACGTTTCATGTACTGGCTTGTGTCTGAAAATTATCCCAACCCACAAGATATGATTAAAAAATGGGAATTTGCTTCGTTTGGAAATCCGGATTTACCTGATGCAAAATTCCATTTTAAAGAGAATTATAATGTCGAAATAATTTTGGATTCCAGTGGCAGTATGGCTAATCCTGCTGGCAATGGAACACGGATGGATGTAGCCAAAGAATCAATTAATGCCTTTTTATCGCAATTACCTGAGGAAGCAAATGTTTCATTACGTGTATATGGACACAAAGGAACCGGGTCTGAGGGTGATAAAGAAATGTCATGTAATGCAATTGAACAGGTTTACGGATTTGATTCATTTAAAGAAGGGAAATTTCAGAAAGCATTGGATAAATTTCAGCCAAGTGGATGGACGCCGCTTGCTGGTGCATTAAAACAGTCAAAGAAAGCATTAAGTAAGTTTGATACAAAGAAAAATACTAATTTGATCTATGTTGTCAGTGATGGAATTGAAACTTGCGGTGGTAATCCTGTTAAAGTGGCAAAATCTTTGGCGAATTCCAATGCTAAGCCAATTATTAATATTATTGGTTTTCAAACAGATGCTGAAGCACAAAGGCAATTGGAAAAAATGGCTGAGGTATCCGGTGGTATTTTTGCTACTGCAGACAATGAAAAAGAACTTCAAGAGGAATTCAAGCGTGCAAAAGAAGTGCTGGAAGCCTGGGAAGAATGGAAAGAAGATGCTCTGAAAGATGTGGATTATATTGAGGTCGAAAATAGTTTTGATATTATGGGGCTTCATAATGACTGGTATTTCACCACACTGGGAACAAGTAATAATCTAAACAGTTTAGCCAATGTGATGAAAGACATTGGAATTATCACGCATGATCAAAAAATGGAACTTAAAGACAGGGTGGATGATATTATCGATGAAATTGATGAAACAGTAGATGAACTGGAAGTGACATTAAAAGAAATCAGTGAACAAAAAATTACGGAAATGAAAAAATCTATTAATGAAAGATTTGAAAATGAGACGAAGAAAAACCACAAATAGATTTCAAAATTAAAGGGAGTGTAATATTAACTGTGTAAGTAAGAATGCGTACGGTTCTTACTCACACAGTTTTTTTATTTGGTAGAATAGAATTACTAGATAAGAGGAGTGATTTTTATGGCAAAGCCGAAAAGAAATCCTTACTCCGAAGAATTAGCGAACAAGATTATTGAAGAATACCAGCCAAAGTCCGTTGAAGATATGCAAGACGCCCTGAAAGATATATTTGGACCTATGTTTGAGTCCATGTTAAAAGGAGAGATGAATCATCACCTGGGGTATGAATCGAATGATAAAGCTGAAAAGGACACGGAAAACAGGCGGAATGGATACGGAAAGAAAAACATCCATACCAGTTCAGGCGAACTGGATATTCAAGTTCCACGGGATCGTGATGGATCTTTTGATCCAAAACTTATCCCTAAACGGAAAAAGGATGTTTCTGCCATTGAGGACAAGGTGATAGCCATGTATGCCCGTGGAATGTCCCAACGTGATATCTCCTCCACGATTGAAGATATCTATGGATTTTCGGTTTCTCATGACATGGTTTCGGATATTACAGACAATGTATTGCCTGATTTAGAAGAATGGCAGGCCAGACCTTTAAGTAACTGTTATGCCTTCGTATTTGTGGACTGCATGTATACGACCATTCGAAACCAGTATGAAACGAAGAAATATGCCGTTTATACGATTCTTGGTTACACCATGGAAGGGACAAAAGAAATACTTGGATTATGGTTGAATGAAACAGAAAGCAAGCATAAGTGGATGCAGATTTTTGATGAAATCAAAGCCAGAGGAGTGGAAGACATTTTCTTTATTTCCATGGATGGTGTTAGTGGATTGGAGGAAGGGGCGCAAGCCATTTTTCCGAACGTTGTCGTTCAACGCTGCATGGTCCATCTGATTCGCAATTCCGTGAAATACGTTCCAAGCAAGGATTATAAGCCATTTACTCAAGCATTAAGAAAGGTATATGGTGCACCAAGTTTAAAAGCTTGTCACAGTGCCTTTGAATCCTTTAAGCAACAATGGGCTGCCTATCCGGGAGCGATTGATGTTTGGAAACGAAACTTTAATCATGTCGAACAGCTTTATGATTACGGCAGTGCCATACGTAAAGTCATGTATACGACAAACGCCGTAGAAAGCATCCACTCCAGTTTTCGCAAAGTAACCAAAAAAGGAGCATTCCCCAACGAGAATGCCCTGTTAAAGCTATTGTTTTTGCGAATCCAGGAATTAGAGAAAAAATGGGATGGTGGACACATCCAAAACTGGGCTATGGTGATGAATCAGCTTCTTGTGCATGATCATTTCAAAGACAGGGTCTCCAAATATCTTGAGTAATAATTAACTTACACACTTTATTTGACAAACCCAAATTAAAACCAGGGAGTCGCCTCGGGGGCGGCTTCTTCCCTTTATTCTTATAGCACTCCCCGCAAAAACGCCCTGATCTCATCCGCTTCCATTTCAGTCTCATGGAAAACGTGCTCAATCTCGCCTTCTTTATCCAGGTCTTCTTTTCCTAAAAAGGCGAAACGGTTTTTCTGCAGATAGATGACAACAAGTTTGGATGGATCCTCTTCGTGCTGCATAAGGGCAAAGTCGTATCGTTGCAGGTTGCCTTTGAAACTTATGTAGCGTATTTCTTTTGTTTGTGTTTCATCTTTCAGTATGTCAAAGCTTTTATCCATTTCATTTCACTCCATGCGATTTTATTTTACTATAACATGATTCGGTTCTTATGATATAGTTAAATGAGCACGATATTCGGAGGGTGAAAAATGTACTTTGTTGATCGTAAAAAAATTGAAGAAATACTTGATTATATGAAAGAACTGCTTGCTGAGGTGAAAAAGCATCAGTTTAGTTCTTTTATGGAAAAATTATACTTGGAACGTACCGTACATATGGTAATTGAGTCGATGCTTGATGTCGGAAATATGATGATTGACGGGTTCATCATGCGCGATCCGGGCAGTTATGAGGATATTATCGATATTCTGGTTGATGAAAAAGTCGTTCCGGAGCACTATGATGAGGGACTGAAGGCAGTTATTTTATTGCGTAAACATCTAGTGAAAGAATATTTGTCGGTTGACCATGAATTGCTCGAAAAAACGTTGCGGGACAACATGGATAAATTAACGGAATTCAGTGCCTATGTGAGAAAATATCTGGATAATGAATTAGGGGTTGCCAACGCATTTTTAAAGAATGAGTAGAAAGAGGTACTGCAGTTGAGGAAATATAATGCATATTTAATTGATTTGGATGGAACGATGTACAAAGGAAATGAACGGATTGAGGCAGCCGGTGAATTTGTGGACAAGCTGGTTGAAGAGGGTATACCGTATTTATTTTTGACGAATAATTCCTCCAGAACACAAGAACAGATTTCCGATAAACTAAAGCGGATGGATATTCAATCGACACCTGAACATGTTTTCACCTCAAGTCTGGCAACCGCCAAGTTTATTCGGAAACAACATGAAAATGCACGTTGTTATGTGATTGGTGAAGAAGGGCTTCATCAGGCGATAAATGACGAAGGGCTTGTTTTGACGGATAAAGACTGTGACTTTGTGGTAGTTGGCATTGACAGGGATATCAGCTATGATAAATTGTCCAAAGCATGTATTGCTGTTCGCAATGGGGCAACATTTATTTCGACCAACAGTGACGCGGCGATTCCAACTGAGCGCGGACTGGAGCCGGGTAATGGTGCGCTGACCTCGGTGATCACGGTCAGTACAGGTCAAAAGCCGACTTTTATTGGCAAACCGGAAGAGATCATTATGGAACAGGCGCTGGAGACAATTGGTTCTTCCAGTACGGATACATTGATGGTTGGCGATAACTATCACACAGACATACTCGCGGGGATAAATGCAGGGCTTGATACGTTAATGGTATTTACCGGTGTCACTCCTTTTGCCGATTATCCGCAATTGGCGAAAAAGCCAACCTACTATGTGCAAAATTTATATCAATGGATGGACAATATTTGAAAAAGCTGCTCAGTATCGAGCAGCTTTTGATCTTTTCAGTCATCCAATTGTTTTACGTCAGCCGATCCGTGTGCCAGGCGGCTTGATGCGGCAGCGGCAATTGCCCCGACAATGTCATCTAAAAATGTGTGGCATTCCCCGCTTGATTTATCGTTCAGTTTTTCCAGAATGCCCGGTTTTTGCTTATCGATATATCCGTAGTTCGTGAAACCGATGGAGCCATATACATTGACGATGGAAAAGGCGATGATTTCATCAATTCCATACAGACTCTCATCCGTTTCAATCGTTTGTTGCAGCGGCCGGTCAAGCATGTTTTTTTCGGCAAGTGTATCCAGCTGAATTCCAGTCAAAATCGCATTCTGCACCTCGCGTTTGGTTAAGACACGGTCCACATTATGGAGACACTCATCCATCGTCAAGTCTTCATGGTACTTGGCTTGCAGGTAATAAACCAGTTCTGCGATATCATGAAGGGTGACACCGCGTTGTGTCAGCCATTCTCTTGCTTTTAATTCAAGTTCACTCTGTTGTGTATTTTTATCCATTCGAACCACCTTTTCTTTCATTTATAGTTAAAAAACTGCCGGTACAAACATAGTTATAGGATATAGATCTATTTTGAATGGAGAGGATATCCGTGAAGGAATTGCTCACTGATTTCTATGGTATACAGGCACATGAAAAAATTATTATGAACGGAAGGGAGGGTTTTAAGCAGGATAACTTTCTTTATTTTACCATTTCAGCCGACTATAAGGAAATGATACATATGGAGCAAGCTGCTGCAGCGTATTTTTTAGTTGAAAATCATTATACAAAAATTGCCTATCCAATTCAAAATGTAAGCGGCGAATGGTTTACACGTTATCGGAACGATCATTTCTTTGTGGTAAAGGCGCCATTTGCCGAAACCGGTCATAGTTTGTCGGAAGGGAAGGCGCTGGCGGAATTGCACATGGGTGGTCTTGACTATCCGTATGAACCGCAGGAAATTTCAAGCTATGGGCAATGGAAACAATTATGGATTGATAAGCTTACTGCATTTGAAAATAAAATTGTTATGGATGTGAATGAGAATCCGACACCGTGGAGCAAGTTGCTGTCGGATGCGCTACCATATGTTGTTGGTATCAGTGAAAATGCAATTCAATATATGCAGGAAAGTGAGGGGGAAAAGCGTTTTGGCGATGTAGACCAAGGAACAATGGGACTAAGGCGATATGCCGGAAATTTAGCGGATGGTTTTGTATGGACAAATGAATTGGTTTATGATCATCCGGCAAGGGATTTAGCGGAATATATCCGGCACAGGCTGCTTCAGGTAAACGATCCGGTCAAAAAGATCAGGGATTTTTTAAATGATTATCAGGAAGAGCGGCAGTTATCGGTATTCAGCTGGCGGATGATTTATGCACGTTTGATTTTCCCAATTCATCTATTTGACGCAATGGAAAGGGGATTTGCCAAAGGAGGGAATGATGGGAGCGTTCTTGAATTGGAGGAATTGCTTGACCGACAGCAGGATTATGAGCGGCGTCTGGGGAAATTTTTTGATGAAGCGGGTGTTGATTGTGAGAGGTTGGAAATCCCTGTGTTACACTGGTTATAATCACAATTTTAGAGGAGCGATGGACTTTTGAAACCAGTAATCTATGTAACACGAAAAATACCGGAAAAAGTGCTAAAGCCATATCGCAGCCATTTTGATGTTCGAATGTGGGAAGCGGCGGATGAACCAGTGCCAAGGGATGTGCTTCTTAAAGAAATACAGGATGCCGATGGGTTGCTCTGTTTGCTGACCGAACAAATCGACCGTGAGCTGCTTGAACATGGGGAAAAGCTGAAAATTGTGGCCAATATGGCGGTCGGTTTTGATAATGTTGATGTAGCTGCCGCAAAGGAACGGGGTGTAATGGTAACCAATACACCGGATGTTTTGACTGATACAACGGCTGACTTGACGTTTGCCTTGTTAATGGCAGCGGCCCGTCGTATTGTCGAAGCCAGTGAGTATATTAAAAGTAATGCATGGGAAAATTGGTCACCGTATTTGCTGGCCGGTGCAGATGTACATCATAAAACGATCGGTATCGTTGGAATGGGCAGAATTGGGCAGGCTGTTGCAAAACGGGCAAAAGGGTTTGATATGCACGTAATGTATCATGCACGCTCGCGTAAACCGGATGCTGAAAGGGAAATCGGGGCGGTTTATAAAGCATTTGATGAATTGCTTGCCGAATCTGATTTTGTTGTTTGTCTTGTGCCGTTAACGAATCAGACAGCGGATTTGTTTAATCGGGAAGCATTTCGGAAAATGAAAAACTCGGCAGTATTTGTGAATGTGTCGCGTGGGGGAACGGTCGATGAAGATGCATTGTACGATGCATTAACGAAAGGAGAAATTCGCGCTGCCGGCTTGGATGTATTTAAAGGTGAGCCAATCGGTGCGGAACATCCGCTTGTCCAGCTTGATAATGTGGCAGCACTGCCCCACATAGGATCCGCAAGTGAGGAGACACGTTCGAAAATGCTCACATTATGCCTTGATAACGTAACCGCAGTATTCAACGGTGAAAAACCATTAACGCCGGTAAGCACACAATAAATTTCGACAGGTGCCTATAGGATTTTATCAAATAAAAAGCAGACACGTATGGGTGTCTGCTTTTATCTATATGTTTTTAAAATACCTGTTCGATTTCGGTTACACCGGGAACTTCTGCCATCAATGCGCGTTCAATTCCGGCCTTCAGAGTGATTGTAGAACTTGGGCAGTTGCCACATGCACCCATGAGACGAAGAAGTACAATGCCATTTTCATCTACATCAATTAACTCCACATCTCCACCGTCACGCAGTAAAAATGGGCGTAATTTGCTTAACACTTCCTGTACTTGCTCATGCATTATCCATCTTCTCCTTTCTGATTACCATTATAAAATGAATTGCCGAAAAAATCTATCCATAATTTCATTTCATCAATTACAGCTTCTTTTATTTTATCTTTAAACAAGTATTTTGTAAAATATAAGTAACTATGAAGGTGAGGGAGCAATATATGGAGAAAAATTTACTGGTTACGGTTTACGGTGCTGAACAGATTTGTGCCAGCTGTGTAGGTGCACCAGGATCAAAGGATACATATGAATGGCTGCAGGCAGCTATTGGAAGAAAATATGTTGCTGATGACATTGATTATGAATATATTGATATCGATAATCCGCCTGAAGTGAAAAAGCATCAGGATTTTGTAGAGCGGATTATTGAAGAAGATTTATTTTATCCGATTGTCTTTGTGAATGATGAACTGGTTGCGGAGGGTATTCCGAGGCTGAAATCAATTTATCGTGAATTGGATAAACACGGTATTGCACTGCAATCTTAATGGAATGAGGTATGGAGATGAAGATAGCCTATACAAAGATGCATGGACTAGGAAATAATTACATTTATATCGATTTATTTAATGATGAATTGGATGAGGACCTATTTCCTGAGGTGGCCAGGCAGGTATCAGACATCAACACTGGTATCGGATCGGATGGCATGATTGTGATACATCCGAGTGATACAGCAGACGTTGGTATGCGGATTTTTAACAGGGATGGTTCTGAAGGAATGAATTGTGGCAACGGATTACGCTGCGTTGCAAAGTATGCGTATGAAAAGGGAATTGTTAAGACGGAGGATTTTAACATCCAAACCCGCGCGAATGTGGTGAAGGCTGCGGTTCAGCCTGTCGATGGTATGGTGGAGGAGATTACGATTAACATGGGCGAGCCGATTTTGCAGCGGTCACACATTCCGATGACAGGGGAAGAAGTTGATAAAGTTGTTTCTGAGCCGTTTGTTGCAGATGGGGAGGAACTTGAGATTACGGCAGTCTCTATGGGAAATCCGCATGCGGTATTTTTTGTGGATGCCATCGAGGATGCTCCGCTTTATGAACTTGGCCCTGTTATAACTGACGATTCACGGTTTCCGGACGGGGTAAATGTTGAATTTGTTGAAGCAGTGTCACCGGACGAACTGAATTTTCGCGTATGGGAGCGGGGTTCAGGTGTCACCCAAGCGTGTGGTACAGGTGCTTGCGCAGCAGTTGTTGCAGCGGTTTTAAACGGGATAGCAGAGCGTGGAAATGAGATAACGGTCCATTTAAGCGGCGGGGATTTGCGGATTAAATGGGATTATCAAAACTTGGTCTGGATGACTGGCGGGGCAGAGATTATAACAGAGGGCATTTATTTCTTCAAAGATTGATTGGTTGAACGATCCGAACATAGTTTGTATACTTGAGGTAATGATTCGTATGAAACCGTCAAAATACAGAGGAGGGTAAAGATGGTTATAACCATTACGGATAAAGCAGCTGATCAGGTAAAAGAAATGATGCATGGTGAAGAGGAAGGTGTTCGCCTGCGTTTTGGCATTAAAGGTGGCGGCTGCAGCGGACTTTCGTATTCACTTGGTTTTGAATACGATGTGAATGAAGATCTGGATAACACATATGACATTAACGGAATTCCTGTTGTTATTTTTAATCAGGATGAACCGATTATAGAAGGAACTACCATTGATTATAAACAAAACATGATGGGCGGCGGATTCGCAATTGATAATCCGAATGCTATTGTATCGTGCGGGTGCGGATCTTCGTTTAAAGCGAAGAATCGTGAAGGTACACCGGAGAATTGCTAAACTTCATGTATAGCCGGGGCACTTATTGAGTGCTTCGGCTTTTTTAATTTGTTTTGGCACTTCTCCACATAGAAATACGGTCCGTCATGGAAAAAACGAGCTTTCCATCATCGGAAATTTTTCATAAATAAACCCGGGCACTCTATTAGTGCTCGGGCTTCATATATTTAAAACATTGCGGTTGAGTGCTTCGGCTGGATGCGGGCTTTTGGATCAATGTATTGCTTGGCATTATTGATGGCGGTTGGTCCTTCGCCGAATCCGGTCGCAATCAGATTGACTTTTCCCGGATAAGTACAAATGTCTCCGGCTGCATAGATGCCCGGGATGTTTGTTTCCATCCGGGAGTTGACGACGATGCTGTTTTTCTCGATTTCCAGTCCCCATTCTTTTATCGGCCCAAGGGTGGAAACAAAACCATAGTTACATAGGACAGAATCGACGTCGATTTCTACTGTCTTATCCCCTTTTACCTCTTCCAAAGTAACCGTATCAATCTTTTCCGTTCCGCTGATAGCTTTTGGTACATACGGTGTTAAAATTTCTACGCTTGACGAGAAAAGTTTCTCGACACTGTGTTCGTGTGCCCTGAATTTATCGCGGCGATGGACAAGGCTGACTTTTTTCGCGATTGGTTCCAGCATGAGCGCCCAATCCACTGCGGAGTCACCGCCTCCAAGGAGCATAACGTTCTGGTCCTTGTAATGATTCATGTCTTTTACATGATAATGCAGATTGACACCCTCGAATTGGTCACATTCCCCGACATTTAACCGGCGAGGCTGAAATGCGCCATTTCCGGCTGTAATGATAATCGTCTTGGAATAATGTACTTCTTTATCTGAAATGAGCTTGAATGTGTCATCTTCCAGCCGCTCAATTTGCTGAACGGATTGTTCCAGTACAATGGTTGGATCAAATATATTGGCCTGTTCTTCCAGGTTGTCGACTAGTTCTTGTGCACCGACTTTCGGAAAACCGGCTATATCATATATATCTTTCTCTGGGTACAGGGCAGTTAATTGCCCGCCAGTGTGCGGCAAACTATCAATTATTTTTACGCTTGCCTGGCGCATTCCACCATAGAAAGCAGTGAATAAGCCAGTGGGGCCGGCGCCAATAATTGTTACGTCGTATACTTTATCTGACATGGAAATTCCCCCATTTATGATTGTCGAATAAAACACCATTCCTATAGTATCACAAACAACCGGCTTCTGTGTATTAAAGCACACGTTCTTCAGTATGCAGACTTATACAAGGGGAATAGTTGTCGTGAAATTGTTAAAAAGAAGTGCGGGGACTGTACTTGTTGCCGGTGCTATTTTATTATAGAATGGTTTTTGTATGTAAGTGTGAAGGGAGACACAGCATTGATTCAATTGGTTGTTTCGATATTATTGTTTTTTGTCATATTTTTTGGTTTGGCGTTTATTTTGAATATGCTGCTGCGACGTACATGGCTGATGGCATTTATTTATCCGATTATTATTGTGATGATTGTGGATAATTTTTCAACGTTGGAATATTTCAAGCATCCAGACAGTGCGTTTTCGGAGGCTTTATCGCGGCTGATGGATATTACTATTGTTGATATTACTATTTTGGGCGCTGGATTCATTGGTACGATTGTATCCGGATTTGTAATAAAATTCCTGCGAAAGAGCGGCTATCAAATGTTTTAACTCTTTTATATGAATAAAAACTTAATAGATTGGAAATGATGACATGCAGAGTGAGGTGTTATCATTGAAAAATCTGAAATTTATTCAAAAAACAGGAATGTATGCATTGCTTATCGGATTACTTTGGTCGGCATGGCCTGCATTGTCGCATATGACTGCATTAGCTGTTGAGGACAGTGTACTGCCGGCTGCCGTAACGACAGAAGATGCATTTAGTAAAAGGCATGTTGCATTGAAAAAGAAAGAGCTTAATGTTGAAAAATCCCCCAAAAGGTATATTTCAAGTGAGCAGATTAAAGGGCCGCAAACATTGGCGGAAGCTGTAAATTATGAACAATATCCGAGTAATACCGTTGTTGCGACAGGATATACGGCTGGATATGAGTCAACCGGCAAGACACCTGAACATTCAACATACGGCATTACTTATTCCGGTATTGAAGTTACACGAGACTTGTACTCTACTATCGCAGCGGATTTGGACGTCTACCCGATAGGAACTGTAATGTTCATTCCGGGCTACGGATATGGAGTGGTTGCGGATAAAGGCGCTGCAATTAACGGAAATGAAATCGATCTTTATTATGAAACAGTGGAAGACGTTTATTCGCAGTGGGGGAAGCAGGAAGTGGAAGTGTACATCATCAAACGAGGTGATGGTACTTTAACAGCCGACGAGCTTAAAAAGTTGAATGAAAATCATGCCTTGCAAGTGTTTCGTGAAAAAATTAAAAAGAGCTAATTAAAAACAGGCGTTCCTGCATGGTGCAGGGCGCCTGTTTTTAATAGAGCTGATATACAAGAAAAGCTATGGCGATTCCCGACAATCCGCCGAAAAACACTTCAATTGGCTGGTGGCCAAGCAATTCCTTCAGTTCCTTTCGTTTTTCATATTCTTCCTTCCGGTTCCAGCCCTTGGCGCCGTCCACAAAGTATTGAAAATCTTTGACAAGTTTATTTAGGACAACCGCCTGTTCACCTGCCTGTCTTCTGACACCGGAGGCATCGAACATGATGATAATGCTGAAGATGGCTGCAATGGCAAACATGGTTGAAGTTACACCTTCCATGATCCCGACACCGGTGGTCAAAGCGGCCACTGCTGCTGAATGGCTGCTTGGCATTCCTCCTGTACTAAAGGCGAGTCCCGGTTTGAATTCACCAGTCACCGCAAACCGAAGCGGAATTTTCACCACCTGTGCAAATACGATTGCAGCTAAGGCAGCCCATAATGGAAAATTCGCGAAAAAGTCCATGAATCTGAAAACATCCTTTCTGTTGTTGTCATATGTGTTTCATGGATAACACGAAAACGTACTTCAATTATATGATATGCAATTTTATCATAATGACTGCGCTTTATCACGTAAAAAAGGCACCCCATACAGGAATGCCATCTTTACAGTTTACGATGCTTTAGCGGCAGGTGTCCATCTCGCTGGAATCCGCTTGGCCAAATTGAGCATAAATACACCGGCAAGTACTGCGAGGGCAGTATCTTTTATTAGAAATGGAATCATACTAATCCATGCTGCCTGATAGGTCACGTGCAGTTCGAGCCATGTATTCATGGCAGCATACATGTACGTAACCCCAATTCCATAGTTGAAGACCAGTCCAATAAGTGATGCAAATGTATAAACGGGAATGGACGGTTTTTTAGTCAATTCAGCGATCATTCCGACAAAGAACGCGATAAATATGAATGAGAATATAAATCCGCCGGTTGGTGAAATGAGTGCCATCGGACCTGCTGACATGTTTGCGAAAACGGGCACACCGGCAATTCCAACCAATATGTACGTAATCATTGAAATACTGCCAAGTTTTTTGCCAAGCATTAGTCCGGCAAGTATCGCAAAGAAGGTTTGCAGTGATATTGGCACCGATGCACCTCCTATTGGTATGGCCAGCATCGGGAACCAGACGGCAATATTGGCCCCAACCGTCATGAGACACACAAAAACCGCTCCAAACGTAAGATCAGTTGCTCTTAAATCTTTCACGTTGTTCGCCCCTTTCTTTATTTATCTTAAATGGGGCAAGGCAATATTGTCAACTTATTAATGCATAGGTGAACAATGAAGGCGTGAAAAGAGGCTGGGACATATCAAAAAGTATGATTCAAAAGACGAACAATTTGGCGACTAGAGAAGTATATTTCCGGAAGCGGCTATTCGCTCCATTTTTTAATTAGTTGTTCGGATTTTCTTTGGATCATACACTTTTGTCTCAGCCTCTTTCTGAAATTACTTTATTGCTGCATTCAAGGCAATTTCCATCATTTCATTGAAGGTCGTCTGTCGTTCTTCCGCGGTTGTTTCTTCACCAGTCAGAATATGATCAGATACAGTTAGGACGGACAATGCTTGTCGATCATATTTGGCTGCCAAGGTATATAATGCGGTAGTTTCCATTTCAATTGCCAGTACTTTGTATTTTGCCAGCAGTTCATTCACTTCCCGAGCATTATCCCGATAAAATGTATCACTGGTAAAAACATTTCCCACACGCAAGTTCATGCCTTTTTCAATACCTGTATCATAAGCATTCTTCAGCAAATCAAAATCTGCAATCGGCGCATAGTCAATGCCATTAAAAATCATTTGATTCATTTTGGAATCGGTTGTAGCTCCCTGAGCAAGGATTACATCACGTACTTGGACATCTTTTTGGATTGCACCGCACGTTCCGACCCGAAGCAGTTTTTGTACATCATAACTTTGAATCAATTCATTGACATAGATGGAGATGGATGGCACTCCCATACCCGTTCCCTGAACCGAAATGCGCTCACCTTTATATGTGCCTGTATATCCGTACATGCCGCGGACTTTATTGTACTGGGAAACATCTTCCAAAAATGTTTCCGCTATAAATTTTGCTCTTAGCGGGTCACCGGGCAGAAGAATTTTATCGGCAATATCACCTTGTTTTGCTCCTATATGTACACTCATTTTTTTGTTGCCTCCCTATCAGTTCGGAATTATTCAACGTAACGGTATCATAATGCGCGTTTAAAAACAAATAAGTTAGTGCAATCTAAATAAACAATGCAGTAACTTTTTGGTTTCAAAATAAGCTGTTATTGTATATAATAAACCTGTGCAGGTTATACATGTACATAAAAAATGAACTTATATTCGGAAGGATGAAATAATATGAAAGAACAAACATTTACAATTACAGCTGACACGGGTGTACACGCTCGTCCGGCAACATTGCTTGTGAATAAGGCAGGACAGTTTGAATCAGAAATTGAGATTTCTTATAATGACAAAAGCGTTAACCTGAAATCAATTATGGGTGTTATGTCACTTGGTATTCCGAAAGATGCACAAGTTAAAATCACTGCAAACGGCGGTGACGAAGAAGAAGCAATCAATGGTGTTGCTGAAGTAATGAAAGAACATTTGGGTGAATAAGTTGGAGCTAGAGAGAATTCCCTCTAGCTTTTAATTTTTTTGTGTAGCGTGGAAATTGGAATTAAAGAGGTGACATGGATGGATATTTCAGTATCCCAATTGCCTGGAATCGGGCAAAAAATTTCGTTGAAAACTGCTGAGGAAGATATGCTGGTTATCATTGTGCATCATACAGGAAAACGGGAACTTTACTTTTTTGATGATGCTGAAAATGATGAAGCAGATTTTGCGATGGATTTAACCCCTGATGAAACAAGGGAAATTGCCGCACAACTGCTCGGTG
Organism: Virgibacillus siamensis; assembly: GCF_900162695.1. Classification (NCBI taxonomy): domain Bacteria; kingdom Bacillati; phylum Bacillota; class Bacilli; order Caryophanales; family Bacillaceae; genus Virgibacillus; species Virgibacillus siamensis. The sequence continues at coordinate 1,833,962 of NZ_FUIH01000007.1, read as the reverse complement.
CGACATACCAGCCGGTGGGCATTGATAAAATGCGGATGTTTAAGCGGCAAATTATTATAGATTACATTACACTGGAGAAAAAATCGATTCTCGCAAATAAAACGATTGAGGAATCTGATGTAAGGAACATTACCGGTGCGACAATCATTGGCATTGTCCATGGTGAGGATGTAATCGCCATACCGGAAGCGGACACCACTTTAAAACCAGGCGATGTTCTTATGTCCGTTGGGAAAGAAGAACAGATTTCCACCTTGTCTAAACTTTGTAAGGGTGAGGACTGATGCAATTTGTGGAATGACGTTCCTACACTATTAGGTGCCGGATTAATTTTACTGGGTATTTTTATTTTAGGATATATCGGATTCAGGACCAGGTTTCCAAATGTCATTCTTTATATTCTTTTTGGAATTTCAATCGCAGGTTTAATACATGAGAATGAGATTTTGCAATTTTCGGGTGAAGTTGCGATTGTTTTATTGTTCTTCCTTTTGGGACTCGAATTTAATATGAGCCGTCTTGGGGGAATGGCCAGGAAAATCTGGAGTTCTGGTCTGTTGGATGTCCTGTTGAGTTTGTTTGTTTCTATTATAATAGCAGTTATGTTTGGTGCGGACTTGTTCAGTGCGTTTGTCATTGGCAGTATTACATTTGCAACCAGTTCAACGATAACAGCGAAACTGCTTGATGATAAAGGCCGAATGGCAAATGCTGAAACAGAATATATTCTGGGAATTTTGGTATTTGAGGATCTGGTTGCACCAATTTTGGTTGCAATTATCATAGCGTTAAGCAGTGGTGATCAATTTACTGGAATGGACATGCTGTTGCTGATTGGAAAAATTTTAGGGCTTGCACTTATTGCGGTTGTCCTTGGAAAAACAGTTTTCAAGCGTTTCGAAAAATTCCTGTTGCGGATTGATGACGAAGACTTCAAGATTGTGCTGTTGGTAGGAATTGCAGTAGCATTTGGCGGGCTCGCTGTCTCCCTTGGGCTATCCGAAGTTCTTGGTGCATTTCTGGCTGGTGTTATGCTCGCGGAAATTGGCAAAATTGAACAGGTGGAAGGAACCGTATCTCCAGTTAAGGACCTCTTGCTGCCTACCTTTTTTGTCTACTTTGGAACAACGATTGAATTGGGAAATGGTATTCCGTTCGTTGGAATGCTGATTTCACTTGTTGCTTGGTCATTGATTGCAAAAGTACTGCTTGGAATAATTGGTGGAAAATTGTACGGGCTTCCGAAACGAGTTGCATTAAGGGCGGGCTTGTCACTTTGTGCACGTGGTGAATTTTCCGTTGTTATTGCGGGCGTTGCTGCTGGATCAATTAAGGTATTTGGTGGGGTTTACATTATTATAACGGCATTTCTTGGCATGATGATATTTAATTACGCACCAAATATTACTACAAAAATATATGGGAAACCACCAAAGAAGAAGAAAAATTTACGCGTCCCAACCGTGTAAGTAAAAAAGCGTCTCATTATGGATGGGGCGCTTTTTTATGTACGATGGTTTGTGAACTGGAGGTGTACAAGGTATGGCGGGGCAGGGAATCAACCTTCATCTGATGAAATAGACCTTCATTAAGGATTATCAACCAATAGTGGATAGGAATCAACCGTAATTGTGGGATAATCAACTTTCGGGATGTACGAATCAACCATCAATGTGAGTTATCGACCTTCACATGTGGGATTGCCCCGGGTGATTCAAAACTAACAACTGCAGCCCCCAGACCGGGGCTGCAGTTGTATCATTATTTATAATAACTATTGGTATAGTCATTCTCTTCAAGGTTTTTCAGCGTTGTCAGGGCAAGCTCGTTGTATTCTGTATTTTTTTGTAAAAGTGTCTGTTTCAAATCGTCGATTGCGTCTTGAAGTGATTCCGCGTAGTCCGGGATTTTTCCGTCAAACGGGCGAACAGCAGAACGGACGACGTTCATTTTTTCATAATGTGCCAGTGCCTTTCGCTCATGAAAAAAGACATCCTCCACTTGGCCAAGATTGTGCAGATCACCTTGTTTCGGGTGTTTTTGAACAGCATGAACTTTTACCAAAAAACGGTCTCCACGGTCTTCAAGAACTTCCCCAATATATTTTCCCGAGTTATATTTTACTTGAACGGTGTCTCCTATTGAAATTGTCATAAATATGTACCTCCCTCGTTTCTATTGTGCCAAAAATCAATTGGAATGGCTAATCATTATTCCGCAAGGAGGCAAAAAATGTTATACTAGCTGACGAGGATGTGATAGTGATGATGGAATTTCTTTATTTTCCTGAGGATAAAACAGAATACATTCCTGCAGTGATTACACTGATTATTTTCATGATTGGTGCGGCCGTCATGATGTATGTTTTTTATAAAAAATCAAAAAAAGAAGAAAAAGAATTTAATCAACAGTACCAGCACAAGCTGAATAACCATGACAAAGAGTGACGGACCACGAACGAAATTGGTCCGTTTATTTTTTGTCTCCTTGCAAATACTACTCGTAAAGTGTTTGAAAAGGAGCGGCGAAAATGAGGGTATTATTGATTATGTTCCTATTAGTATTAACGGCATGTTCAGCAGATATGGAAACAGCCCGAACGGTTGAAATGTATAATGCAGGCGGTGATATGATAGGAACCGCTAAATTGACCGAGCAGCCTGAAGGGGTACAAGTGAAATTGAAACTGGAGGGATTAGAAGCAGGGTTTCACGGGATCCATGTGCATGAATACCCAAAATGCAAAGGTCCGGATTTCAAAAGTGCGGGCAGTCACTTTAATCCCGAGGGAAAAGAGCATGGACCGATGAATCCTGAAGGTGCGCATCTTGGTGATTTGCCGAATATACTGGCTGATTCCGGCGGACTGGCTGACGCTGAATTGCTGCTTCCAAAGGCAACATTGCTTGACGGAAAAAATTCATTGATCGAAGGGGGAGGAACCTCACTCGTCATTACAGCCGGTCAGGATGACGGGGTAAGCCAGCCGGGCGGTGATTCAGGACCTCGGATTGCTTGCGGCGTCATTTCCAATAAAGATAAAAATCCGGGAAATTCACCAACCGATCCAACGATGTACAATGAGAAACAGAAAGAAAAATAAATATAAAACGGGATCCTGGTCTGTGCGGATCCCGTTTTTGCTTATAACGTATTAACAGCCTTCACAATGCGGTCAACGCCTTCTTCCACTATTTGTTTCGGACAGGCAAGATTCATCCGCATGAAGGGATCGCCTTCTTCGCCGTAGTCAGCACCGGCATTTAAACCAACTTTGGCAGTCTCAATCATGAATTTCTTTAACGCTGTTTTGTCCATGTTCAACTTACTGCAGTCAATCCAAAGAAGGTATGTACCCTCAGAGCGAATAACCTGCAGTTTGCCGCCGGTTTTTTCCTCGAGCAGTTCTGTTGCATAATCCTGGTTTTCTTTTAACACATTACGCAATTCATCAAGCCATTCTTCTCCATGCTCATATGCTGCGTAAAGTGCAGTATTCCCCATTGTATTAAGCATATGATGTCCCTGCTTTTCCAATTGTTCACTTAAAGCATTACGTTTATCCTCGTTGGCAGTTATGATATAGGATGCCTGCAGCCCTGCAAGGTTAAATGTTTTGGACGGGGACATGAATGTAATGGTCTGATTGGCAATGTCCGCAGAAAGGGATGCTATTGGAACATGCTTTTGACCAGGATAGATCAGATCGGCATGAATTTCATCGGACAGAATAATTACATCGTGCTTCAGACATAATTCAGCCATTTTCTGAAGTTCTTCCTCTGTCCAGACCCTGCCGACCGGATTATGCGGGGAGCAGAGCATGAAGGCTTGCACTTCTTTTAACTTTTCTTCAAAATCGGCGAAATCAATGTGATAATAATTATCCTTTAATTGAAGCTTGTTTTTTACAATTTGCCGGTCATGACCTTCAATAACTTTATAAAACGGTGTGTAAACGGGTGTCTGTATCAGCACCTTGTCATGCGGTTTTGTGAAGGTTTGAACAGCCATATGCAAACTTGCCACAACACCGGGACTGAATGATAGCCAATCCTGTTTAATTGTCCAGTTGTGACGATTTTCAACCCAGTTGGTAATTGATTTTTTTATGTCTTCATCAATGATGGTATAGCCGTAAATCCCATGATCAGCACGTGCTTTTAATGCATCATTAACGGCCTGTGGTGCTTTGAAGTCCATATCGGCAACCCACATTGGCAGTACATCATCCGTCTGGAAAACGGGCTTCAGCATATCCCATTTAACAGATCTCGTATTTTTACGGTCGTGAATTTCCTCAAATATTCCCAAATGATCTCCTCCTGCTAAACTTAATCATACGATTATTATAACAAAATAGAAGGGGAGCCGCTTGATTAGCGGTTTGTCTGCAAAGGACGCATGCTTAATAAATAGCAAAAAAAAGAAGCAAAGCGTTAGAAACGCCTTGCTTTACAGGGGGAATACGAGAAAGTCTTACATTTATAGTAATACCCGGATTCCATTAATATAAACATATTTTGACAAGAAATTTGTAATTTTTTTCTATACAATCTAGAAAATTATAGAATTTTCACCTGTGGATCATTAACATTTTCTGATTAGCCGCGTCCAGCTCCAGCGCCCAGCAACTAGCAAACTTCACACTCCTCCACTACGATAAAGAAGACTTGCCGATTGGTGAAACCAGAGGCTTAGTCGCACTTATACCCTTGTGGTGAAAGTCAACATCGGTTCGCTTCCAGCTCACCGTGTTTCCTTTATCTCATTGCGGTTGGAGGAAGATCGGCTAAAACCGCCGCTTTGCGCGGCAACGCCGACCCACCCTGCATGGCAGGGCGCAGTTTGTACATTGCTTAACGGGCGCTTCCGCTTTTGTTCTTGGAAAATGCTTTATTTCAAACGATCCTCCAGTTTAGCTTTTTCTGCTTCAAAACCCGGTTTTCCCAGCAATGCAAACATGTTTTTCTTATATGCTTCCACACCAGGCTGATCAAATGGATTGACGCCTAGCAGGTAACCGCTGATGGCACATGCTTTCTCAAAAAAGTACACCATGTAACCGAATGAATAGGCATCAAGTGCCGGTAATTCAACAACCAGGTTTGGTACACCGCCGTCTGTATGAGCAAGCATCGTGCCTTGGAATGCTTTGTCATTAATGTCATGAATGGTTTTTCCGGCAAGGTAGTTCAGACCATCCGAATTTGCTTCATCCGCTTCCAGTGTCAGCTCATGCTTAGGTTCTTTTACATGCAGCACGGTTTCAAAAAGATCCCGCCGGCCGTCCTGTATGTACTGTCCCATTGAATGAAGGTCGGTTGTAAAATTGGCGGAGGCAGGAAAGATACCTTTTTGATCTTTTCCTTCACTTTCGCCGAACAGCTGTTTCCACCACTCAGCAACATACTGCAGATGCGGTTCATAATTGATAAGCATTTCAATTGTCTTTCCTTTATTGTAAAGAATGTTTCGTACTGCTGCATATTGATATGCAGGATTATCATAAAGTTCCGGGGTATTGAGGTCATTCATAGCATCCTTCGCACCCTGCATCATGTCATCAATCGAAATACCGCTTACAGCAATTGGGAGCAACCCGACTGCTGTCAGTACAGAGTAACGTCCGCCTACATCATCCGGAATGACAAACGTTTCATATCCTGCTTCATCAGCAGCCGTTTTCAGGGCACCTTTTTCTTCATCGGTAGTGGCGAAAATCCGTTTTCGAGCTTCTTCTTCTCCGTATTTATCGACAAGGTACTTTTTAAAGATACGAAAGGCGATAGCTGGTTCGGTTGTCGTTCCGCTTTTCGAGATAACATTGATAGAAATATCTTTGTTTTCGAGAACGTCAAACAATTCATGCATATAGGTTGAACTCATGTGGTGACCTGCGAAAATAATCTGTGGTGCATTCTTGTTTAGTCCGAATGAATGGGTTAGCATTTCAATTGCTGCACGCGAACCCAGGTACGAACCGCCAATTCCGATAACAAGCAGGATATCGGAATCATTCCTTATTTTATCTGCTGCTTGTTGAATGCGGGTAAATTCTTCCTTATCATATGATTCCGGAAGGTTGAGCCAACCCAGAAAATCATTCCCCTGTCCCGTTTGATTATGTAATGCCTGATGGGCTTGTTCTACAAATGGTTTCAGATAGTCCAATTCATTTTCATTAAAAAAAGACAATGCTTTGTTGTATGAAAAAGATAGATGTGTCATGATATCCTCCTTTATTAACGATACATTTTCACTTTACCGAACTGAAGGATTTTAAGCAAGAATGAGCTTTTGAAGAAAACAAAAGCGCAAGCGCCCGGTTAGCAACGTACAAACTGCGCCCTGCCATGCAGGGTGGGTCGGCGTTGCCGCGCAAAGCGGCGGTTTTAGCCGATCTTCCTCCAACCGCAATGAGATAAAGGAAACACGGTGAGCTGGAAGCGAACGATGTTGACTTTCACCACAAGGGTATAAGTGCGACTAAGCCTCTGGTTTCACCAATCGGCAAGTCTTCTTTATCGTAGTGGAGGAGTGTGAAGTTTGCTAGTTGCTGGGCGCTGGAGCTGGACGTGGCTTCATTCGGTAATCTAATTATACACAAGCATAAAATTTTATAATTTCCTGTAGGATAATAAAAAAGACTTTCTGCGGAAACATTGACGGTCATTGTCAGCTGTATCACGAAGAAAGCCTTCTGATAAAAGAAAAATAGATTCCTTTTGATTGCATAATGTACCCGAATACAGGATTGATTTCAGGAAACCGGATCTTTACTTCTTAAATGTTCCCTCGCGTTCTTTTGATTGTTCAATCCATTCTTCAAGCTTGTCCTTTAGTGTGTTGAATCCGGTATTGGATTCTTCCTGTACTTTGCTTTTGTTGGGTTTGGAACTTTTCTTCGGTGCTTCCTCTGTTGCACGGATTGATAATGACACTTTGTTGTTTTCCTCATCAACGTTCAGGATTTTAACGTTTACTTCATCACCGACTGTCAAATGATCATTAATATCTTTAACATATCCATGTGTTACTTCGGAAATATGAACGAGTCCCTGAATTTCCTCATCTAAAGCAACAAATGCGCCATATGGTTGGATTCCTGTAACTTTTCCTTGCAGAATTTGACCTTTCTCAAACTTTTCCGTCATGCTGAACAACTCCCATTTCTTATTCGTTTCTTTTCACACAATAAAATATTTTATCATAAATATTCCATTGAGGCAAAAAAGCTATTCTTGTTTGTCCGCCGCTGACTTTTCCTGCCAGGACATCAACACGAGCAGTCTGTCATCTTTCTTGAGTTTGAATTCAGCAGGGGGATTCATGGTCCATGTGTCATCGCGGATTATACCGATTAATAGCTGCCGATTCTGCATATGATGCATCACACATTCTTGAAAGGTGCAATCTGTTAATTTTTCCGGCAGCGGTTTTTGAATAAACTGCTGGCTGTTTAACATGGCAAGAATTGTTTCGAATGGCCGTGTAGATTCCTGATGAAAAATTTCATGGTAAAAAAGCGTGCTCATGAAATCGTTGGAACTGATTACAGTATTAGCCCCCGCACGAATCGCATTTTCTACCTGTGAAATGGACAGTATTTCAGCATTGATCGGCACATATTCATTATTGCCCCTGATTGCAACTGTGGTCAGAATGGTGGAAACATCAGCCTGCCGTTCTTTTTTTGTAATATCTGAGGTAATAATGACTGATGCTGCATGTTGAATATTGGCTTGAATGAGCGTCGCATCTTCACTTGGATCGCCATGGATGAAATGCACGGGAAAATGCCGATAGGGAAGATTGTTAACGGTTCGGTCGATCAGTACAATTTCAAATGCCTTATTTTTGTCTTCTATCATTCTGACTAACTGCCTTGTCCGTTCATTCCAGCCTATCACGATGATATGATTTTTTCCTTTGTAGGATATTTTACCTTTGGATAAATCCTGCTCGTGGTTAATTGCGGCTGATGATAAGGATGTGATGTAAAATGTCAGTAATCCGCCGCCTGTCAACATTAGAACAATGCCAATAAGTCTTCCTAATACGGTTTGAGGTACAAGATCACCATATCCGATTGTTGCACCTGTGACGACAACCCACCATACACCATCAAATATCGTTTTAAACTCATTCGGCTCAACGAAACTGATAATCGTGCCGAAAATTAGCATTAACAATAAAACAGAGACCAAAAGCCTTATGATAATGGGGATACGAAAATATATATGTTTAAAGGATTCAATATTCATGGGGTCACCTTTTTAAATGGAAATAGTATATGGATAGTATAGGCAACTGCATGACATTCCTATGCATCATAAAAAACCCGCCTGTACAAGACGGGTTTGGTAATTACTGCAGTGCATCTTTAATGCTTTCATATACAGCTTGCCAGAAAGAAGGGTTGTCCCGGAACGACTTGGACATAAACATGTACATTTCTTTTGCCTTTTCATCAAAATCATCGGATTCTTTAGGAGGCAGTTTTTTTCTGGATTCGTCAACATATTCCTGAACTATTTCTGCACGCGGCCCCCATTTTGCTACCTCGTTTCCATCTTCATCGATAAAAATAAAAATCGGGATGGAGCGGGATTTTCCATTGGTCAAATATTGATCCATCAGTTCAAGATTCTGATCACGCAGAAGCATGCGAACCTGTATGTTTGCCTGTTCAGATAAACGAAGTAATACCGGAATATTCAGCATGGCATCTCCGCACCAGTCTTCTGTCAGAACGATGGCACGTAGATGTTTATCCTTAAGACGCTTAATCAATGCATCTTCTTCAGGCGGTGTAAAATGATCATAAATATGAAGCAGGTTTTCTTTGTTTTTTTGCATGTTATCAATGTAGGCATCGGGATTGATTGCGTGTTCATACCATTGATTCAAGTCCATTTCTGTCCACTCCTTCAGTGTGATTCTGGTATAAGTTTATCCAATTGCAAAGGGAAGGTAAACAGATGTGCTTCCGTGCTAAAAGTTTGCTATCATGGGTATGTGGGAAATTTTAAAGATGAAAAATGCGTTTTACTTGAATCCCAAGCGAAATGATTCTTTATGTTTTGAAGGAGGGAAATCAATGGAACAAGCGAACAGAGATTTCTTGCTGGAGTTATTACATACACCGTCTCCATCAAGTAATGAAGTAGAAATCCAAAAGAAATGGATTCAATATGTGAAAGGGTTTGCTGATGAAATCAGAACAGATCACGCAGGCAATGCAATTGGTGTATTGAATCCTGATGCACCTTTTAAGGTGCTTTTGGCCGGCCATTGTGATGAAATCGCACTCGTTATTAATCGGATTGACGAGGATGGATTTTTGCATTTCGATAAAATGGGCGGCATCAATCCGAAAGCTGCAGTAGGAATGAAGGTCAATGTTCTTGGGTATAACGGGCAAGTGACTGGTGTCATTGGTGTTAATGCCCAGCATCATGGTGGTTTAAAAAATGATTTTGACCTGGATGACTTATTCATCGATTGCGGATATAAACAGAAAGATGAAGCGGAGAAACATGTTCAGATTGGTGATTTAGCTGTTTATAAAACCGAACCTGAAATATTGATGGATCGTTATGTATCCGGCCGCGGCCTGGATAACCGGACTGGGTCGTTTATTGTAGCTGAAGTATTAAAGCGTCTTTCCAAAAAGGGTTGTAATGTAGGCGTTTATGCAGCCAGCACCGTTAATGAGGAAACCAATATGGGTGGTGCTTATTTTGCTGCTGCGGGAGTTGAACCAACAATGGCGCTTGCCTGTGATGTTACGTTTGCAACCGATTATCCGGGTGTCAACAAAAACAAGCATGGCGATGTCAAGCTTGATGGCGGACCTGTTTTAGCCAAAGGTGCACCAATTAACATCAAAATCAATAAGCTGCTGGAAAAAACAGCGCGTGAATTAAAAATGGATGTACAATATGAATTAACACCGCGCATGACTGGAACGGATGCGGACAGAATGCGTCTGACCGGCAAGGGTGTACCGGTATCACTTGTTTCCCTGCCGCTTCGCTATATGCATTCACCAGTGGAAACATCGAGTTTAAAAGACATCGATGAAGAAATCGAACTGCTGGTTACGATGATTGCTAACTTAAGCGGGGAAGAAAGTATGAATCCACTCGATGATTAATCATTGAACCAATATAAAAAGCCTTGAATCTGTAAAAGGATTCAGGGCTTTTTTTGGTGTTCAAAATAGTAATAAAGGATGTTGTTTTTTTGAAATTTTCTATATCTTTGTAACCAAACTGAAATAATATTGTAATATAAACAGGAAAAAATAACCACTTTTTGCAAATTAATTCATCTATTTTTAAGATAAGTAAAAAATACTGGTCTTTAAGATGCATTTTTTTTAACCGGAAAATGAAAGCAAGTTACGTATTTCCTGATTGTTTTTACGTATTGCTGTCTTCAAGGCATTTAATACATTTTGCTTGACATATAATCGACAAAAATTGGTTCCTTGGTATGATATGGAATTTTTTAAATATACGACAAAACTATCAATTGACAAAATCATGAATTCTGTCGACATCGTTCGACAGAAAATTCGCAAATAATACAGTACTGTTACAATAACAACAAAGATATTACAGGCAGCTCCACAATCAGCTGAGAACCGGCACTAATTTTATTAGTAAAGGAGGCGAATGGGAGCTTTTTTGTGTGGTTGAATTGCGGCATTAAAAAACAAGGAGGAGGAATGAAATTGCGCAAGAAAAAGCGTCGAACAAGAATCTTTAGTATTACAGCTTCATTGCTAATGATTTTTTCACTTTTGATGCCAGGTATCTCGAACGCCCAACCGAATGCAAACAAATTGTACGATTCGGTTAAGGATACGCAGGCTGTTGCAAAAGAAAAGATCAATAATCGGCTGCAGAAACAGTTTAAGCAGAAAGACCAAGTAACATTCTTGATTAAGTTCAAAGAAAAAGCTGATACGAAGAAGATTGCAAAACAGGCAAGGAAAAGTGCAAAATCTGCTGATCTTACCGCGCAAAAAACAGAATTTGTGCAACGTTCGGCAGTCATTTCCGAACTAAAGTCAACCTCCCTTGAATCACAGCAAAATGTGAAGAAATATTTGCAGCAACAGAAGAAGAAGGGCAATGCTGACAATATTAAATCATTTTATATTGTCAATGGAATGGCTGTTACTGCAACAAAAGAAGTCGCAAAAAATGTAGCAAACTTTGCAGAAGTTGAGAAAATTTTACCTAACGAAACAAGACACCTGTTTAAAGCCGTAACCAAAAATGCAAAAACGCCTAAATCGCGTCTTGCTAATGTTGAATGGAACGTGGATCAGGTCCATGCTCCTGAAGTCTGGGATATGGGAATTGATGGTACCGGTACTGTTGTGGCAAGTATTGATACCGGTGTTCAATGGGACCACCCAGCCTTGAAAGATAATTATCGCGGCTATGATGAAGCAACCGGTGAAGTGAATCATGACTTTAACTGGCTGGATACGACTGCAGGGGAATCTGAACCGTATGATGACCTTGGGCATGGTACACATACAATCGGAACTATGGTTGGAAGTGAACCGGATGGTACGAACCAGGTCGGTGTAGCGCCGGGAGCTGAGTTTATTTCCGTGAAAGCGTTCACTGCTGCTGGCGGTACTGATGTCGACTTGCTTGAAGCGGCACAATGGATCTTGGCACCAACCGATTCAGAAGGCAATGCTCGTGCTGATATGGCACCGGACATTGTCAATAATTCTTGGGGTGGTGGCCCAGGTCTGGATGAGTGGTACCGTGATGTCGTGATTAACTGGAGAGCAGCTGGTATTCTTCCGGTATTCTCTGCCGGTAATACTGGTCTTTTTAACCCAGGTGGTCCAGGTTCGGTTGCAGCACCGGCAAACTACCCGGAATCCTTTGCAGTAGGGGCAACCGACAGTAACAATAACCTGGCTGGATTTTCATTGTTGGGGCCTTCTCCATACGATGAAATCAAACCGGATGTTTCTGCACCAGGTGTTGGTGTACGCTCATCTGTTCCAGGCAGTGGTTATGAAGGGGGATGGAGCGGTACTTCCATGGCTGCACCAGCAGTATCCGGCGTTGCAGCATTGATCCATCAAGTAAACAGCAGCTTGTCTGCGGATGAGATGGAGCAGTTGATGATGGATACTGCAATTCCATTAACTGATGAAACATATCCTGAAACGCCGAATAATGGATATGGCTATGGATTGGTTAATGCGTATGATGCGGTAATGGCGCTGCAGAACGGAATCGGTACAATTGAAGGGACAGTAACAAAACCAGGTGAAGATAGTGAGGCACCTGCGTTTGAACATAACGCCCCAAGTCAAACTTACGAGGGTATGGACCTTCATTTAAATGTACATGTAACAGACAATATCAGTGTAAAATCAGTTGAATTGAGCTACCTTGATTCAAACGGTGACTGGCAATCTGTTGAAGCAGGACGTACTGCCGGCGATTTCAAGGATGGCGATTATGCAGCCACTATTCCTGGTGAACAGATCGTGACAGGTACACTAACATATAAATGGATTGTGAACGACTTTGGCGACAATGAAGTCGTAAGTGAAGCGTATACTGTTGATGTGAAACAAGGTATCTCCACCGGTTACGCGGAGGATTTCGAATCAACTCCTGCCGGCTGGACATCATTCGGCGACAATAACAGCTGGGAATGGGGAGTGCCGGCATCGGGTCCTGAAAGTGCTGCATCCGGTGAAAATGTATATGCAACAAATCTTGATGGTGAATATGACGATGAAATGAATGCGACACTTGTCATGCCCCCAATTGATTTACCGGAAGGCAACGCATATTTACAGTTCAACCAGTGGTATAACCTGGAAAAATATGATTCCGGAAATGCCTATGATTTCGGTCATGTATTCATTTCCACCGATCGTGAGGAATGGACACAGTTGATGGAAATCGAGGGTGATTCAGATGGTTGGGTTCCAGCGGAAGTTGACCTGTCTGAATACGGCGGTCAGCGGGTATATATCGGATTTAACCTGACTTCTGACTATAGTGTTTCCGATCCAGGCTGGTATATTGATGATGTAGCATTATCTGATACATCACAAAGCAGCAAAGCTTCCATTGGAAAGGAAAAAGGAAATAACGGGCATCACAATCGTTTATTCCATGGAAATGGATTGGGTGTTGTAAAAGCCAATCCAAAAGCTGGTTTGAAGGAAAAAGTTAATCCGGACAAAATACGTCCGAAAATGCCAAAAGAAGAAAAGGCTCCTGTTACAGAAGATGCAGTTAACCCGAACTTGCTGCCGATGACTGCACAGGTCAGTGTTTTGGAATCAGGACGTTCTGTAACGACTGATCCTGCAACTGGTAACTATTCCTTGAGCCATGCTGCGGGAACATATACACTGAAAGCTGAATCGTATGGGTATGCATCCGGAGAACAGACAGTTGAACTTGAAGCTGATAGCACGGCACAGGCTGATTTCACGCTTGAAGAACTTCCGCAAGCTACTATCAGTGGTACCATAACGGATGAGCAGACAGGTGAAACAATTGAAGGTGCAACCATCATGCTCGTGGAAGATGCGAATGTTGAACCTGTCACTTCTGATGAAAATGGAAACTTTTCCATAACAGGGTATGAAGGAACATACACTGTAAAAGTTATGGCCAGGGATTACTATGGCAAGGAAGTTGAAGTGAATCTGACTGAAGACAAACAGCTTGATATTGAACTTGAGCCATTCTACACGTATCCCGGCGGTGAAATCGGCTATGATGATGGAACAGCCGAGAATGCCCGCGCATTCTATGATGCCGGTAATGGCTGGGCAGTAAAAATGTCACTGCCTGAAGGAAAAGAATCAGCTGTTGTCACAGAAGGTGTATTCCAGTTCCACGGCACAGACTGGCCGACACCAGGCGGTACTGACTTTGCCGTAGAAGTATGGGATGCTTCCGGACCAGATGGCACACCTGGTGAAAAAATCGCAGGTCCTGTGGATGCAGAAGCAGTGCGGAATTTGGATGAATGGACTGTCGTTGATTTACGCGAACACAATATTATCGTAAACGGCGATTTCTATATGGTTTATATTCAAAAGGATCCGAATCCAAATGCACCTGGTCTGGCAACTGATGAGAGCAGTACAAATGCAGAACGCAGTTACCAATATGTAGGCGGAACATGGTCACAATCACCTGCAAATGAAGGTAACTATATGATACGTGCACGTGTAAGTTATGAGGTAAACAAACCGGAAATTACATCCCCGGATGCTGGTTTGATTACCAATGACACAAACGTTACGATTGAAGGTACTGCTTCACCAACAACTACTATTCAGCTTATGAATAATGGTGAGGAAGCAGGAACAGCCGAAATTGGAGACAATGGTAAATTCTCCATCGATGTGGAACTTGATGAAGGGGCAAATGAGTTCAAGGCAGTATCAAAATTGGATGGGGCAGTGACGGGAGAATCCGGAGCAATCACAGTCACACTTGATACAATGAAGCCTGAATTATCTATTGACAGTCCGCAAGATGGAGATAAAACAAATCGTGAAACCGTTACAGTGGAAGGTACAATTTCTGATGCGAACCTTGACTTTGTAAAAGTTAATGGACGTACAGCAGATGTTGCTGATGACGGATCGTATTCAAAACGTATCTTGCTGGACAACGGAGAAAATGAAATTGAAGTTGCCTCCAAAGATTTGGCCGGCAACACAACTACAAAAACGGTTACGATAGATGTTGATTTTGTAGCACCGACAATCAACAGTCTGACACCAACTGAGGATAAGCATCTCAATGCTGGTGAAAGTGTACGGATTGAATTTGACAGTGAGCCCGGACAGGAAGCAACATTCTTTATCCATATGCCATTGACAAATGCTCGTGCACGCGTATCCAATGCGACAGAGCTTCCAATGATGGAAATGGAAGACGGACATTATGTCGGGTATTGGACAGCTCCAAGCAATGTCGTTGCTGAGGGCGCTGTTATCGAAGTGAAAGTCGTCGATGACTTCGGTAATGAAACACGTCAAACGACCGATGGCAAGTTGTTTATCAACGTAGACGGCGAGTAACAGCTGACCTTGACAAGGAGGGCGCTAAACAGCGCTCTCTTTTTTTGAGGTAATCGGGGGTGTGGTGCATGTGGAAATTCGAGTTGGAAGGTTGATATTTGGATTGCAGGGTTGATTTTGCGCTTCTGATGGTTGATAAAAACAGTTGAAGGTTGATTACGCCCCTTGGAGGTTGATAGCAATGATTGAAGGTTGATATTTGGATCGCAGGGTTGATTTTCTGTTTAGGAACGTTGATAAAACATGCGGGAGGGTTGATTTCGCGCATCCGATGGTTGATAAAGACAGTTGAACGTTGATTACGCACCTCCGACGGTTGATAGCAACAGTTGAAGGTTGATTCATAAACAAATAGTTGTATGGAATAATACCTCGATTTTCAACGAAATCCAGGTTATTATTATTTTAAGCACAATACTTTGCAAATACATAAAATGATAGTATAATAATCTCAAACAACATATCGATTCCATCTTCGGGGCAGGGTGCAATTCCCGACCGACGGTAATGAGCCATTTGTGTTCTAAGTCCGTGACCCGCTAAGGCGTATTGACAAGCGGCTGACCTGGTGAAAATCCGGGACCGACAGTTACAGTCTGGATGGGAGAAGATGCGAGCTGAACTTGGTGCTTATGCGCCTCTGTTTTCCTGTGAATAAATCCCTAAGGCCCCGATTAGGCTTTAGGGATTTTTGTGTAGGACGGGAAATAAAGCTTATCCTTCATCAAAAACGGACAGATGTGAATCGATAGCAGATGAGGGAGGAGATTGATGATGAAAACTGCAGGTGTGCAGTCATCAAAATTGTTAAGGCTTATTATTTTGGCGTTACTCGGAACGATATCATTGCTATTATTTTTCCTGAATTTCCCGTTACCGTTTCTGCCGCCGTATTTGAAGATTGATTTTAGTGAGGTACCGGCATTAATCGCTGCATTAATTTTTTCACCAATGGCAGGAGTGCTTGTAGAAGCTATTAAAAATATTCTTTATCTGATTGTATCAGGTGCAGGCGATCCAATTGGTGTCACAGCAAACTTCTTGGCAGGAGTAATGTTTATTGTACCGGTTGCTGTACTGTATCATAAATACAAAGGTGTTAAAAGCATCATTTCCGGGCTTGCCTCTGGAACGATTATTATGGCGATTGGCATGAGCGTTCTCAACTATCTCATTATTCTTCCGGCATATGCCTGGTTTATGGGGTGGGAAGATATGAGCAGCGGTGCTAAATGGGCTGCCGTTTCGCTTGGTGTACTGCCATTTAACGTGATTAAAGGCATCATTGTAGGCATGCTGTTTGTACCGCTATTTCTGAAGATGAGAACATGGATTGAGCAAAAACAATCGAATCTTGCAGCATAAATATAAAGGAGCGCCTCCATATTCGGAGGCGCTTTTTTGGATGTAAAAAGATGTTTTTTCAGTGAAGTTTATTGTAATAAGAAAAGAAATATCGTTAGAACTGCGGGGAATACGGGAAAAATAACAAGTGTCGGCAACCTCAAAATAAAACCGCCTGATCACCCAGGCGGCGTAATAAAAGCGATTATTTTTTCGGGACGACTCCTACAGTGCACCGTGATATGCAAATAAGGCGGTCCGCTTCGTCCGTGATTTTTATTTCCCATACCATCGTTGTTTTACCAATGTGTGTTGGAGTTGCTGTTGCGGTAACGACGCCATCACGTTTGCTTTTAATATGATTTGCGTTAATTTCAATCCCGAATACAAGATATTTTTCCAAATCCACATTTAACATGGAGCCCATGCTGGCAGCAGTTTCGGCTAGTGCTACACTTGCGCCTCCATGCAGGTATCCGACTGGTTGATGTGTCCGGTGATCGACAGGCATGGTCATAATGACTTCATCTTTTTCCATTTTTACTGTTTCAATTCCAAGTGTTTCGATTAGCGTATTGGATACATTCAATCGTTAGTCCCCCTTAACCGAAATTGCTGATCAATAATGATATTCCTAAAAGAAGTCCGTAAATTGTATTGGTTTTACCGGTTGCAACCATGGCAGGAAGCATTTCCAGCGGTTTCGTTTTGCCGCGGAATTTCTTGATGACGTCAATTGCGAGAATAACACTTATAAAGGAAATAATGGACCATAATGGAAGCAGTCCCGTAAAAATATAAACAGCTGTTAATACAAATGAGAGTGTAAACATTATTGCCAAAAAGACGATTGCTTTTTTTCTGCCAAGCAGGATTGCTAGTGTCTTACGGCCGTTTTCTTTATCTCCGTCAAGGTCGCGGATGTTATTGGACATCATGATGCCGCCAATGAAGATGGCAATCGGCAAGGATACCCAAATGACCGAAGCAGAAAATTCCATTGCCTGAATGTAATAGCTGATGCAGATGATGACTGTTCCCATTAAAAAGCCGGAAAAAATTTCTCCCAATGGCGTGTAGGCAATGGGAAGCGGCCCGCCGGTATACAAGTAACCAAACAACATGCATACGGAGCCGATTACGGCAATCCACCAGCTCGATGAAATGCAAATATAAATACCAAGCAGAATGGAAATACCAAAGAAAATAAGTGCCAGGTTCAATACCGTTTTCGGTTTGACACCATCCCGCACAATTGTCCCGCCAATGCCAACTGACTGGTCATTATCGAGACCGCGTTTGAAATCGTAATATTCATTGAACATATTTGTTGCAGCCTGAATGAGCATGGATGCAACGAGCATGGCAATAAATAATCCGATATGAAGCGTGTGCTCCAGGGTAGCGAACATGGTTCCGATGAAGACCGGGACAAATGAAGCCGTTAATGTATGCGGCCGGAGCAGGCGCCACCAAATTTGAAATCCGCTTTTTTCATTTAATGCTTGTTTTATTGATGTATGATTTGCTGTACTCACAGATGTTCTCTCCTTCATTGTATATCATATTAATTTTAGGCAATTTAGCATGGGGTGTCAATTTAAAATGTCACAAAGACGACATAAAAGAAGAGATTTCTTGAGAATCGAGTCGAAAGAGAATAAAATAGATATGGTACTTTTTTAGTGTTATGTTACGGAGGTTCATGAAATGATTGAAATAAAAGAGGAATTGCTTGAGAGCAAGCTTGCCGAGGCAATTCATAAAATAGACAGTAACCGTACGAAACTTATCAGCATTACACGAAAAATAAATGCTGTTGAGCCGCTTCACTTTTTTGAGAATGCCAAACAGCTCACAAAGGATCGTACATTTTGGTCCAGTACTGCTGACCAGTTTTATATTGTTGGCGTTGGCAAGTCCTATACAATCAGCGCGGAAGCGAATCGATTCCAGCAGACGGAAAAATTGTGGGAAAGCTTGTTGCAGGATGCAATTATTGATAATCCTTTCCAGGTGCCTGGAACTGGTTTGCTTTCATTGGGCGGTATGTCGTTTGACCCCGACATCCGTAAATCACGTTTGTGGGAAAAATTCGGTCATAGTTTGTTTACTGTTCCCGAATATATGTTAACAGTAAATGAATCGGGTTATTTTTTAACGGTAAATGTACAGGCTGATGAAAGGTCAAATCCCGGAAAATTGGCTGATTCAATTAAACAACATGAATCATTATTACTAAATCCGTGTGAATCTTCATTCCCGGATGAACCGGTAATTGAATGGCAGGAGGAAATTGCGCCGCGGGATTGGATGGATACCGTCAAACTGGCAACTGAGACGATTAACCAGGGAGATGCGGATAAAATTGTCCTTGCAAGAGAATTGCGTGTGAAATTGAAACATTCGGCAGGCATTTCCGCTGTGCTGGATAACCTCATCTATACACAGTCAAACAGTTATATTTTTGCTTTTGAACAGGATGGGGACTGTTTTGTTGGAGCTACACCCGAAAGACTTGCCAAGGTGGAGGGGAGTCACGTTTTGTCAACTTGCCTGGCAGGAACAGCTCCGCGCGGGGAAACCTCTTCTGAAGACAATCAGATTGCTAAAAATTTGCTTGACGATGAGAAAAACCGAAGCGAACATGAGTTTGTTGTCAGTATGATTAAGCATGCAATGGAACATTATTGCACAGACATTAAGATACCGGATGCGCCGGTTATTTATCCATTAAAAAACTTACAGCACTTGTTTACTCCAGTCACAGCAAAATTAAGTGCTGGATACAGTATTTTTGATATTATTGGAAAGCTGCATCCGACACCAGCATTAGGCGGGGTGCCTCGCAAGGAGTCAATTGAATTTATCCGGGAACATGAACAGCTGGACAGAGGCTGGTATGGAGCACCAATCGGTTGGCTTGACAGCAATGGAAATGGTGAATTTGCAGTCGCTATTCGTTCAGGGCTAATCCAGGGTGATGAGGTGTCCCTGTTTGCCGGCTGTGGTGTCGTAAAAGATTCGGATCCAATGGCTGAATATGAAGAAACTGCAATCAAATTTACACCAATGTTGTCCGTTTTAGGAGGCTAACGATGAATCATACCGAAAAACTATCACGATATATCGCCAATTTTACAGATGAACTTGTCAAGAGCGGACTGACGGATGTTGTTATTTCACCAGGATCACGTTCCACACCGCTTGCAATGACACTAAGTGAACATCCGGAAATGTCACAATGGGTGATTCTCGATGAACGCTCAGCTGCCTTTTTTGCGTTGGGAATGGCGAAAAAGAAAAAACGTCCGGTAGCGATTGTTTGTACATCCGGAACAGCTGCAGCTAATTATTTTCCAGCAATCGTTGAAGCATATTACAGTAGGGTACCGCTTGTCGTACTGACATCTGATCGACCGCATGAATTAAGAGATGTCGGGGCGCCACAATCAATTGGTCAGCTGAAACTGTTCGGTGATTATGCAAAATGGTTTCATGAAATGGCACTGCCGGAAGCAGGTGATGCCATGCTTCATTACGTCCGCAGCAAAGCATCTCGTGCAGTATATACAGCGAATGCGGGAAATGCCGGTCCAGTACATTTAAATTTTCCACTCCGCGAACCATTAGTTCCGGATTTCACCCTGGAAAATTTGTGGGGAGATTCGCCGGAACACGCATACTATCCTATGTATGCAGGTTCCAGACAATTAAGCGATGAACAGGTCGAGCAGCTGTCGGGACAGATCAGCCGGCTGTCAAAAGGATTGATTGTTTGCGGTCCACAGACAGATAGAGCATTTGCGGAAGCTGCAGTAAGATTTGCAACTGCCTGGAAATTGCCGATTTTAGCGGATCCTCTTTCACAGCTTCGCGCGGGAAACCATGCTAAAGATGTTATCATTGAAGGTTATGATGCCATATTGCGGAATGAGACAATCCGTAACAAATTAAAACCGGATTATATTATCCGGTTTGGTGCGATGCCGGTTTCTAAGCCTTATCTGTTTTTTGTGAAGGAACATGGTGAAGTGCCGCAATTTATTGTGGAACAAGAAGAAGGTTACCGTGAACCTGCTGGAAACAGATCAGCATTTATTTATGCGGATCCTGCTGAATTGTGCAACCGGCTCGCGGAAAAAACGAATATGTCCGATGGGGAATGGCTAAGAAAGTGGCAGTCTATGAATGACACCGCTAAGTGCTATCTTCTGAAACAGGAAGATGACTTGACTGAAGGAAGTACTGTCCGCATTATGGCAGAAACGATACCGGATGGCGGAAATCTGTATGTTGGGAACAGTATGGCCATTCGTGATGTCGATACCTTTTTTGAAACTACTTCAAAATCTGTTCATATCATGGGAAATCGTGGCGCGAATGGGATTGATGGAATGGTATCAAGCGGGTTGGGTGCAGCTGCCTCCAGTGGGCCGACCGTTTTATTACTTGGTGATTTATCCTTTTTTCACGATTCGAATGGGCTGTTGGCAGCAAAGCAATACCATTTAAACATTACGATTTTATTAATCAATAATGATGGCGGGGGAATCTTTTCATTCCTACCGCAAAACAATCACAAGCAACATTTTGAAGCATTGTTCGGGACGCCGATGAATGTTGATTTCAGTCATCTTGTTAACATGTACGGCGGGAATTACGTAAATGTCCGTACAATTGGTGAATTAAAAAACGCGCTCGATGACAGCTATCAATACAATGGACTTTCAGTAATTGAAGTGAAGACAGATCGTACGGGAAACATGCAATGGCACCGTGAAAAATGGGATGCCATTACAAATGATTTGCTCAATGTAAAGGAATGATTCAGTGTATTTTACAAGAAATGGCACATCCTATTGGTATGAAATAGAAGGTGAAGGAAAGCCGGTCGTTCTTTTACATGGATTTACGGGAGATTCCGGAACATGGTCAAGATTTGTCAGTGAATGGAAACATGAATTCAAACTGTTAGTCATTGATTTGCCGGGACATGGAAAAACGGTTTCCGAAAGGTCTGTGACGATGGAAGCATGCTGTGCCGATCTTGCCGGCTTGTTCGCTGAGCTTGGTCTGCACCAGGTACATATACTTGGTTATTCAATGGGCGGCCGAACTGCTTTGTCATTTGCAATGCTTCATCCGGAAAAGGTTTCCTCCATGACACTGGAGAGTACCTCTCCCGGACTTAATGACGAGAAAGAACGAACTGCCCGTGTGAACCGCGACGAACAGCTTGCAAAACGGTTGGAGCGGGATGGTATTGTTGCATTTGTTGATTTTTGGGAAAATATTCCCTTGTTTCAAACCCAAAAAAAGCTGCCGGAAATGATTCGGCAATCGATCCGGGATGAACGGCTATCCCAGTCAGCTGCAGGATTGGCGATGTCACTCCGCTCGATGGGGACAGGAATCCAGCCATCATGGTGGGACAGGCTGGAAGAACTGAAACTTCCGGTTTTATTGATTGCGGGAGCATATGATAATAAGTTTGTCGGAATCAATAAAATCATGGTAAATCACATGCCGGAAGCGGATTTGATGGTTGTTGAAAAAGCAGGACATGCAATTCACGTGGAACAACCGCAGTTTTTTGGTAAAATAGTAATTGAGTTCTTACAGTCCATTAGTTAATGGCTACATATGAGTATGTTAAAGGAGGAAAAGAATGACTGTACAATGGGAAGAAGCAAAGAAATATGAAGAAATTATTTATGAAAAATATGATGGTGTTGCGAAGATAACGATGAACCGCCCCCGTGTTCATAATGCATTTACTCCGCTTACGGTGAATGAGATGATTGATGCATTTTCGGATGCCCGTGATGATTCATCCATCGGTGTCGTTATTCTTGCAGGTGCAGGGGACAAAGCATTTTGTTCCGGCGGGGACCAGACTGTTCGCGGACATGGTGGATATGTTGGCAGTGACCAGGTTCCACGCCTGAATGTTCTTGATTTGCAGCGTTTGATCAGAACAATTCCAAAACCTGTGATAGCAATGGTATCCGGGTATGCAATTGGCGGCGGTCACGTGCTGCATGTTGTTTGTGACCTGACGATTGCAGCCGACAATGCCATCTTCGGTCAAACCGGTCCAAAGGTTGGCAGCTTTGATGCGGGGTATGGTGCCGGACTGCTTGCACGAATGGTTGGTCATAAACGTGCCCGTGAAATCTGGTATCTATGCCGTCAATATAATGCTGAAGAAGCATATGAAATGGGCATGGTCAATAAAGTTGTGCCATTGGAACAACTGGAAGAAGAAACATTACAATGGTGTAGTGAAATGCTGGAGAAATCTCCAACAGCCTTGCGCTTCCTGAAAGGATCAATTAACGCGGATGTTGATGGATGGGCCGGACTGCAGCAAATGGGTGGAGACGCTACATTGTTGTATTATACGACCGATGAAGCAAAAGAAGGCAGAGATGCATTTAAAGAAAAAAGAAAACCGGATTGGAAAAAGTTCCCGCGTTTTCCGTGATGACTGCGTGTTAATACGAGTGAACGGCCTTTGCTTATTTGGCAAAGGCTTTTCTTTATACAGGAGGTTTTTTATAAATGTCTGAAACAATTCCGCATTGGCTGACAAAGCAGGCAGAGCTTTCCCCCGGGAAAACTGCGATTGAATGTGAAGATGGATCGCTGATTTCATTCCGGGAGCTGAAAAACAGAAGTCAGCATTTTGCCAGAAAAATTGCAAGTGTTGGTGTTACAGCTGATTCACGTGTAGGCATACTCTCAGCTAATCACGTTGACATGGTCATTGCCATTCACGCAATCAGCTATCTTGGGGCGGTTGCTGTGATGTTGAATATGCGTCTTACTGCCAGAGAATTAAACTATCAGATTCAAGATGCAGGCGTTGAAACGGTACTTGTCAAAGAACAGGGACCAACCTTGGATGTTCCTGTATATTCATTTTCCGAAATAAAGAAACTGGATGAAACGGAGATCACGCTCCGCAATGAATTAAAATTGGATGATTTATTTACAATCATTTATACATCCGGTACAACCGGTTTTCCGAAAGGCGTTATGCATACTTATGGAAATCATTGGTGGAGTGCAGTTGGTTCCATGCTTAATTTTGGTCTGAACAGTGAAGATAAATGGCTCGCTGTCCTGCCAATTTTTCATGTTGGCGGCTTGTCCATCTTTTTGCGAAGTGTGATTTATGGAATTCCGGCCTATTTGATGGAGACATTCGATGAAAGAAAGGTACATGAAGCGATTATGACGAAGCATGTTACCATAGCCTCTGTTGTAACGGTCATGCTGAAGAGGCTCGTGAATGTACTGGAGGATGCCAGCTATCCGGCCAGTTTCAGAAGCATGCTTCTTGGAGGAGGTTCCGCGCCAAAATCGCTGCTTGAGAAGGCAAAGGAACACCGGATTCCGGTTTTTCAATCATATGGCATGACGGAAACTTCATCACAAATTGTTACGTTAAGTCCCGACAATGCCTTAGATAAATTGGGGTCATCCGGAAAACCGCTTTTTCCCGCCCGCTTAAAAATCGTTGCGGCTGACAATGGGGTTGGTGAGATTTTTGTCAAAGGTCCAATGGTCACGAATGGATATTATAATAATTCCGATGCGACACAAAACTCCTTTCACGACGGGTGGTTATCTACCGGTGATCTTGGTTATGTCGATGAAGATGGTTTTCTTTTTGTGGTGGACCGTCGAAAAGATTTAATCATTTCCGGCGGAGAGAATATATATCCAAGTGAGATTGAATCCGTCCTGGCCATGCTTGAATCAATTCAGGAAGCAGCTGTAGTTGGCAAAGAAAGCGAAGAATGGGGACAGGTTCCGATTGCCTTTGTTGTGAAAAAGGACGAGATCACCAAGGAAAAAATTCTGGAATATGCGCAACAACATCTTGCCAAATATAAGCTTCCAAGGAAGATTATTTTTGTGGATCAACTGCCGCGCAATGCGTCCAATAAAATTGTCAGAGGTAAATTGTCGGAATTTCTTGTCGATTAATGTTGTGTTTTGCGAAAATATGTTTAAAAAACTCCCTAAAAGGAATATATTACTACATTCTTGGAAAGGGGAGTTTTTATGAACTTTATGGATCAGTATCTATCTTCAGGCTTCATGCAAGGATTGCAGAATTTTGTTATTGCAATCATTGCATTACTGCTAGGATGGCTGGTTGCCAAAATGATTGCAAACGCGATTGAGAAAGCGCTTGGAAAAACAAATTTGGACGAGAAACTGTTCAACAAATTCCGAACGAGTGATAAACCTTTAAACTCCAATCGGGTAGTTGGAAAAGTGGTTTATTACATATTGCTGATCATTGTGTTTATCATTTTCTTTAATTTGTTAAACCTTAATATGATCGCAAATCCATTATCTGATTTAATTTCTACTTTCTTTGCCTTTATTCCGACTGTTCTTAAGGCAGGACTGATTCTGCTGCTTGCATTTGCAATTGCTACAGTTGTTCAGTGGCTGGTAGTTACCGGAGGAAAAAAGGTAAATCTGGAGAAAGTATTCTCCAAACTGAAAATTTCTGCAAGTGAAGAGGATGCCGATAATGCACTGGAAACAGTCGGAAAGGTAGCATTTTATCTGATTCTGCTTCTGTTCATTCCTGGTGTGCTTGACGCACTGAGTATTCAAGGAGTATCAGAACCATTCAGCGGATTGCTGGCAACACTGCTTGCCTTTATTCCAAAATTAATAGCTGCTGCGCTGATTTTCTTCGTTGGTTGGTTCGTAGCCAAGATTATTAAAGGAATTGTTGTTAATCTGCTTAAAGCAGCAGGTTCTGAAGGCATCGTCATTAAGTTAAAAATGCAAAAACTGTTTGAAGGAACCAGTCTTGCTGCGTTTGTTGGAAATCTTGTATTCATTTTAATCATGATTCCAATTACGATTGCAGCATTGGAAAAGCTTGAACTTACCGGAATTACGGATCCGGCAATTTCTATGCTGAATGACATTATGAATATGATCCCGAATATTCTGATTGCAGCCGCACTGATTCTGGTGGGCGTATGGCTTGGTAAATTTATCGGCGGATTTGTAACTGGTTTATTGCAGCGTCTTGGTTTTGACGGACTGGCAGCCAAAATACAGATTGGCAATAAAGATGCATTTGACTCCAAAATGAAGCCGTCGGCACTTGTCGGGTATATTGTTCAAGTCCTGATTGTCTTTTTCCTTGCAGTACAGGCTTTAACATTGATTAAGCTGGAATTTCTGGTTGATATTGCATCAGCCATAACCGCTTATTTACCAAATGTACTTGCTGCAGTACTTGTTCTTGGTGTTGCTTTAATTATTGCGGGTATTGTTGAGACCATTCTCGTTAATTTACTGGCTGGACCGGCAAGCAAAGTCCTTGCTGCATTTGCCAAATATGCGATTATCGTATTAGCTGTATTTATGGCATTGTCACAGCTTGGCATTGCTACATCAATCGTAACCACAGCATTTACGCTAATTCTCGGCGGGTTGGCGCTGGCATTTGGACTTGCGTTCGGTCTTGGCGGAAAAGAATTTGCGAGCAAGCATTTAGCAAGGTTTGATCAAACAATAGAAGAAACCAAAATAAAAGATAAAAATCAGGAAGATAACCTCTAAAGTAAAGGACAAGGCACAAATTACCAATCGCCTAAGAAGGGCATCCATTTGAATGGGTGTCCTTCTTATTTATATAATCAGTTTAACGCGCTTTATAAAAACTTTCTTTGTTCAGTCGATTCTGAAACTTAAATTTTTGAATGAAAATGATTCTCAAAATCATTGACTTATAGGCTAAAACCTCATAAACTGTAAATAGTACTTTAAAAAAGTAAGTGCATACATCAGGCTACATATGTATGTTGTTTTCCAGGTGACCCCGTATGAGCAGTATTTGTCTACCGGGTTTGCCGTTATTTTAAATGTAAAGTATGACATAGGGAGAGATTCCAATATGCAGACGTTGGAAGCGAAGGATTTAACGCTTGGCTATGGCGAAGATATTATAATAGATGATTTGGATATAACAATACCTAAAGGTGAAATCACTGTATTTATCGGTGGAAACGGCTGTGGAAAATCTACGTTGCTGCGTTCATTGGCACGGCTCCTCAAGCCAAAAGGCGGGGATATTGTACTGGATGGTGCAGATATCGCTAAAATGCGTACGAAGGAAGTGGCTAAAAAGCTTGCTATCCTTCCGCAGAGTCCGGTCACACCAGAGGGATTGACAGTAATGGAACTTGTGAAACAGGGGCGTCATCCCTACCGCGGGTTTTTGAAACAGTGGTCAAAAGAAGATGATCAGGCAGTCAATAAAGCGCTTGATGTCACCAATATGGTTGAATTTAAAGATCGTACAGTTGATTCACTTTCCGGTGGACAGCGACAGCGTGCCTGGATTGCGATGACACTCGCTCAAGACACCGATACCATTTTGCTTGATGAACCAACAACTTACTTGGATATGACACATCAAATCGATGTTCTTGATTTATTGTTTGAATTAAATGAAAAAGATGGCCGTACAGTGGTTATGGTACTGCATGATCTGAACCTTGCCTGCCGCTATGCACATCATATTGTGGCAATTAGGGATAAGAAAGTATTTGCCCAAGGAAAACCGGAAGAAATCGTCACATGCAAGCTTGTTCATGAAGTATTCCAGATGAAGTGTGATGTTACGTTTGATCCAATGTTCGGAACACCGATGTGTATCCCGCATGGAAGAGGCAGATGTATTTATGCCAATGGTGGTGCCGGGACCGGAACAAACACATCAGAAGCTGCATTAAACTGAATTTGTTTACAAAACCCATTCATCCGTGGGAAGGGGATGAATGGGTTTTTCTATACATTCATTTCCGATTCTTAGGCAAATTAAGAATGGGAGGTGCAGTATGGAAAGAAAAAAATATTATGTCAATATGGCAAGCCAGGAAATATCCAGAATTGAATACGGAAACAATGCCGATTTTGTGATCCATGCGACATGGGAAGAAGCCCAGTTGCTGCGGGCGAAGTTAGATCGTATGAATGATGCGGATCTCAATGGATTTTTCAGAGCACATGTACCTATAAGACCATATCATAAAGATGAACCGAATGATGATTATGATGCCGGGATTACGGATGCATATCGGTTGATTTATGATCTGGGAAATGACGCAACAAAAGAGCATATTACGAATATGGGTGTCTTAACTGAAAATCATATGTAAAAATTTTGCGGAGGAACAGGGTTTATGATCCTGTTCTTTTTCAATCAAAAGAAACAGTCGTTTGCGGGGAATACGAGCCTTCAGCAGAAATTATGTATGATATCAGGTGTATATTACGTTTACATTTCCTGAAAAAAGGAATAGTATTACCAAATTCATCTTATACATAAATACGGAGGGGGAAACAGCAATGAAGGATAACCATCGAACGTATTTTAAATGGATCATTACCGGGGCGATTGTTTTACCATTATTATTCCTGATCCAAACTGCACATGTACAAACTGTTACAGCTCACGAGTATAGTGACAATCCAAAAGCATCCAGGACAAGCGTTGAAAAAGTCCAGGCTTTTCAGAACTCTGAAAAGGACAGCCAACATAAAAAAATAAGTCAATCAGAAAACATGAAAAAGCTTTCGGATCAGAAGGTTATTTCAATGACTAACCAGTTTATGAATATTTTGATACAGGATTTGGATAAGCATAACAAGGTTATTCATTTCGATTCTAAGGAAGCATTGCTTAATAAGTTTGAAACAGTAACGACAAGAGAAGTTGCATTAAAATATGTTGATTTTTATTTCAAGGAGAAGGCTGATGGATTGTATGTTGTTCCGACTGAGAGACCGTCATGGTTTCAGGAACAGAATGACTATGATATGATACGTAAGGATAAAAATGTGGTGCAGGTTGTCCAGCATAATAAAAATGATTTGTATGGCAGTTATACAGTAAAGTTTGAATTCACCTATAGTGGTGGCAAGTGGAAAATAACCAGCATTAAACACCAATGATGTAAAAGAAAATGAAAGCAGTTGAAGTTATTTATGTATACGTTTAAGGATTATTATCGTAACAAAGTAAAGCTATCTTTTGATGATCACCCTTTTTCCAAAGAGCCTAAGCATGTTTGGGTAATTTGCAAATATAATGGGAAATGGCTTCTTACACGGCATAAAGATCGTGGTCTTGAATTCCCGGGTGGAAAAGTTGAGCCAGGTGAATCAGCAGGCGAGGCTGCTGTTCGGGAAGTGATGGAGGAAACAGGGGGCACAATCCGGAAAATTCGCTATATTGCCCAGTATTTTGTCGCGGGTAAAGCTGGTAATGTTATTAAGAATGTTTATTACGCGGACATCGCGTCATTGCTTAATCGGGATACGTATTATGAAACAGATGGGCCGGTTCTGTTGGATGCCATCCCGGAAAATGTGGATCAAAATGAATTGTACAGCTTTATTATGAAAGATGGTGTTCTAATTCATTGTATGAAATACCTGAAATTTAAATAGAAGAGGCTGGGACCAAAAACGTGTAATCCAAAAGCTGAACTTCCGGAGCGGCTACATTTTCTAATTCGTCGTTCGGATTTTCTTGGATAAACGCTTTAGTCCCGGCCTTTTTTTACATGAAATGCTTGGGATTAATCAGGTACTGTTCAATCCATTCAAAGATTTTGTACATAACCGCAGCACTTAAAGTTAACAGGAGTAGGCTGGACATAGCAAGGGTAATATCGAACGTTTGAAATCCATACAAAATCAGGTAGCCAAGCCCTTGTTTTGACATCAGAAATTCCCCTACAATAACCCCTGCCAAAGAAAGCCTGACATTCACCTTTAAGGACGAAATCATTGTCGGGAGAGCAGCAGGAAGTACAGCTTCCTTAAAAATTTGTCCTCTTGTTGCACCAAAGCTTTTTAGAACTCTGATATAGTTGGGGCCAATCTCCCTGAAGGCTGCATTTACAACAAATGTAGTGACAGGTACCGTCATAATCGATCCCATGGCAATGATGG
The DNA here is from genome assembly GCF_900162695.1 of Virgibacillus siamensis. Lineage (NCBI taxonomy): Bacteria > Bacillati > Bacillota > Bacilli > Caryophanales > Bacillaceae > Virgibacillus > Virgibacillus siamensis. Next base: position 1,804,489 of record NZ_FUIH01000007.1, on the reverse strand, counting down.
AAGCATATCCCGGACCAAGTGCAACAATGATAATTGGTGAAAGTGCTACTTTTGGCATGGCATATATGATGGTTCGATAAGGGTTCATCAAGCCGGAAAATCGCAATGACCAAAGTATGCAGGCAATCAGGGTTCCGCTAATAGTACCGATCGTAATCCCGGCTAACGTTGCAAGTATTGTTGTCCGCAGGTGCATCCATAATAAACCGTCTGAACCATTTTCAATAAGCAAGTTGATAATTCGGGAAGGTGAACTGAATAACAATGGATTAATCCATTGCATTTCGCTTGCCAGTTCCCACAAGCCAAAAAAGGCAATCAGTATCAAAAGCTGCTGGAAAAATATAATTCTTTTCCCGCGTTTTTGTTTATTTTTTTGCTGTTTAAAAAGACGATAATCTGATTTGGCTTCTATCATATGATTCCACCGCCCGTTAATAAAAAGGATCTGTTTTATGTTTACGGCATCCTTCCCAAATTTTTTCAAACAGTATCCGAAACTTTGGATGTCTTCGAACAAAAAACGGTTTTTCCTCACGGAGCTCGATTGGAACGTCATATATTCTGTCAATTGATCCAGACTCCATGACAATGATCCGATCACTCATAGCAATCGCTTCCTCGATGTCGTGTGTTACAAGAAGGGTTGTTTTGTGGTATGTCCTCAGGGTTTTTGCGAAAAGATCCTGGAGTTTGAGTTTTGTCTGGTAGTCAAGAGCAGAAAAAGGTTCATCCATAAGCAGGATTTTCGGGTCGGTGATTAAAGTCCGGATGAAAGCCACCCGTTGTCGCATCTCCTTGGATAATTCATTAGGATAAGTCTTACTGACATTAGACAGACCGACATCATATAATAAGTCCACGGCTCTCTGTTTGGTTTCGGTGGACAATTGACCGGATATTTTGGGGCCAATCAGTACATTATCGATAATTGTTTTCCGGGGAAAAAGATAGTCGTGCTCCAGCATAAGTCCAATTGTGTGTTCAGATTGGCTTAAAGGCTTCTGATCCAGCAGGACATTCCCTTCAGTTTGCTGAATTTCTCCGGAAATAATGGAAAGTAATGTGGATTTCCCGCAGCCGCTCGGCCCAAGGACAGCTGTTATTTGGCCCTCTTTGACGCTGAATGTGATATTATCCAATGCTTTTGTAAATGTTTTTGCTGAAAAGTAATGGTGTGAAATATTTTCTAAGGCAAGAAATGACATGACTTTTCCTCCTTAGCTTTTCAGTTTTCCCCGCAAATTCTGAATTTTCCCTTTCATCATTTTTAATAGATCCGGAAAAGATTTTAGCAGCTTTTCCCGATTCAAGATGTGTTGTCATTAATCTATGCTGCCAAGCAATAATGTGTGCATGCCTAGTTTAGTTTACCTCCACTTTGGTTCAGACCGGCACAAAAAAAACGGCCCCTGAAGAGAGGCCGTAGTCAGCATTTACCTGACAAAAGCTTTTTCCATCATATATTAAAAAATCCTTGTGGGATGAGGAAACAATTGATTTTAACCCCGGTATAAAGGACCGGCGTTTTTGATTTCATCACCTGCATGGGTGAACTGTTTGAAATTATCATGAAATTTCATGGCAAGCGCCTGAGCTTCTTTGTTATAAGCTTCGTTATCGTTCCATGTTTTCTTAGGAATCAGGACTTCATCCGGTACTCCCGGAACATGCATTGGAATTTCCAGTCCGAAAATATCGTCCTTGGTTGTTTCAGCAGAGTTTAATTCACCTTCAAGTGCTGAATGAACCATTGCCCGGGTGTAGGAGAGCTTCATCCGTTTACCGGTTCCATACGATCCACCGGTCCAACCGGTATTCACAAGAAAAACATTTGTATTATATTGATCGATTTTTTCACCTAGCATTTCAGCATATGTTGACGGCTCAAGCGGAAGAAATGGTGAACCGAAACAGGCCGAAAAAGTTGCCTGTGGTTCGGTTACGCCACGTTCGGTACCGGCAAGTTTACTTGTATAGCCGCTCAGAAAATGATACATTGCCTGTTCTTTAGTCAGTTTGCTGATTGGCGGAAGGGTTCCTGAAGCATCCGCCGTTAGGAAAATGATTGTATTCGGATGACCGGCAACGCTTGGTGTAACAATGTTATCGATGTTTTCAAGTGTGTAGGCAGCCCGAGTGTTTTCCGTTAAAGATGTATCATCATAATCAGGATTTCGTGAGCCTTCATCCAGAATTACATTTTCCAAAACAGAACCGAATCGGATAGCTTCGTATATTTGCGGTTCCTTTTCCTTGGAAAGGTTAATGCATTTTGCATAACATCCACCTTCAATATTGAAAACACCATTGGTACTCCACCCGTGTTCGTCATCACCAATCAGACGACGGTACGGGTCGGCGGAAAGGGTTGTTTTACCGGTTCCGGACAGGCCGAAAAACAGTGCAACATCGCCTTCCTGGCCAACGTTTGCTGAGCAGTGCATTGATAAAATATCACGTTGCGGGAGAAGGAAATTCATCACGGAAAAGATGGATTTCTTGATTTCCCCGGCGTATTCCGTGCCCCCGATCAAAATGGTGCGCTTTTTGAATGAAACAAGTATAAATGTTTCGGAATTTGTTCCGTCCACTTTCGGATCTGCCTTGTATGTAGGAGCAGATACGATAGTGAATTCTGATTGATGCGATTCTACTTCTTCCTCTGTCGGTTCAATAAACAATTGTCTGGAAAATAAGTTATGCCATGCATATTCATTAAAAACCTGAATGGGGAGACGATAATTTTTATCGGCACCGGCATAGCCTTTAAAATGGTATAGCTCATCTTTCTTTTTTAAATATGCAATCACTTTTTCGTACAGGTTATCAAAGGAAGCTTCGTCAATTTCTTGGTTGACCAATCCCCAGTCAATAACATCCTGTGTTGTTTCATCCCGTACGATAAACTTGTCTTTAGGGGAGCGTCCGGTATATTTACCGGTAGTAGCGCGAATAGCACCTGTGGCGGACAATGTTCCCTCACCGCGTGATAATATTTTCTCAACGAGCTGTGGCACGGAGAGATTATTTTGCAAGTTGTGATGAGAAAGCAATTCTTTGATAAGTTTTGATTGTTCCACCGCGTTCATATGTGATACCTACCTTTTTGATGGATTTTTAATTGACATGCATTTGATTCATCGTGTAAATCTGTTTATTTAGTATAACACATTCACAAGATTAGTCCATACTAATTATACGAATAATTATATGAAATTTTATTGTCAAATGTGTACACACGTTAAGAGTTGACATGACGGCGCTATTCCGTTAAGCTGAATTTCGAGCGGAAACTCTCTTATTCAGAGTCGGTGGAGGGACAGACCCCATGAAGCCCAGCAACCGTCACGTTATGTGAAAAGGTGCTAACCTGAAGCAAGGATTTATCCTTGGACAATAAGAGCGAAAGGCTGCACATTCCTTTCCTCATGATTACGGGAAAGGTTTTTTTATTTTTTCTAACCTTATTAAAACATAATCATACACTGAATAGACAGATTTCCGTACCATCTATTTTAGGGGAGGATTTAGTCATATGACTGCAAATCGTCGTTTGTTTACATCTGAATCGGTTACAGAAGGTCATCCGGACAAGATTTGTGATCAAATATCAGATGCCATTTTGGATGAAATATTAAAAAATGATCCTAATGCAAGGGTCGCATGCGAAACAACTGTTACTACAGGATTAGTATTGGTATCCGGGGAAATTTCTACTACTACATATGTAGATATTCCTGCAATTGTGCGCCAGACTATCAAAGATATTGGGTATACGCGGGCAAAATTCGGATTTGATGCTGAAACATGTGCTGTACTGACTGCTATCGATGAACAGTCAGCTGATATTGCCGGCGGGGTTGATACGGCATATGAGACAAGACAAGGGAATAAAACCGATGAAGAAATTGCTTCTATTGGTGCAGGGGACCAAGGTTTGATGTTTGGTTTTGCCTGTGATGAAACAGAGGAATTAATGCCATTGCCGATTTCACTTGCGCATAAATTGTCAAAGCGGCTGGCAGATGTCCGGAAAGATCATATATTGGATTATTTGCGACCTGATGGTAAAACACAGGTTACGGTAGAATATGATGAAAATAATCAACCGGTTAAAGTCAATACGATTGTTATTTCCACGCAGCATCATCAGGACATTTCGACCGAACAAATTGAAAAAGATTTAATTGAACATGTTATACGTCCGATTGTTCCAGCGAATCTGCTTGATGAATCAACAAAATTCTTTATCAATCCAACGGGCCGGTTTGTGATCGGTGGTCCACAGGGGGATGCCGGCTTAACCGGGCGCAAAATCATTGTGGATACGTATGGTGGATATGCAAGACACGGTGGTGGTGCTTTCAGTGGTAAGGATTCAACCAAAGTTGATCGCTCTGCTGCATATGCAGCCCGTTATGTGGCCAAAAATATCGTTGCTGCAGGACTGGCGAAAACGTGTGAAGTGCAGCTGGCATATGCGATTGGTGTAGCAGAGCCGGTTTCAATCTCCATTAACACATTTGGAACCGGTACTGTTGCTGAATCTGAAATGGAAAAAGCAACTAGAAAGATTTTTGATCTGCGGCCGGCTGGAATCATCCGGATGTTGGATTTGCAGCGTCCAATCTATAAAAAAACAGCCGCATACGGACACTTCGGCAGAACAGATATATTATTTCCATGGGAAAAGACAGACAAGATCGAGGAACTGCAAGCTATTATAAATGAATAATAGAGAGAGGTGCTAAATGCACTTCTTTTTAGACAAAACGTGGCTGGGACATTACAAAACGTGTTATTAAAAAGACGAACAATTAGAGAATTAGCGTAGGAAATATACGGAGACTCCTGCGGGAAGTAAAGCCTAGATGAGACCCCGCAGTGCGTAAGCACGAGGAGGCTCAACAGCTGCCCGCGGAAAGCGAAGTATATTTCCGGAGCGGCTAGACGCTCCATTTTCTAATTGGTTGTTCGTTTTTTTCTTTGGATAACACACTTTTGTCCCAGCCCTGAATTTTGTCTGAAAAATGGATTCTGTGGGTTGTGACAAACGTGATTATCCTGTTCGGGCATAATATAAGTCCTTTCGTAAAGATTCTACATTTATGGTATAATCTTAAGGGTTCAACATGAATGAAAGCGAGGCAAAAAAGATGTGCGGTTTTATAGGAATACTGCGAAACAAACCAGTTGAAATGAATGCAAATCAATTAAATGAATTTGAAAATCAAAACAATATTATTACACATAGAGGTCCGGATGATGAAGGGTATTATCATGACGACTATGTATCTTTCGGATTCAGACGACTAAGTATTATTGACATTGAGTCCGGCCAGCAGCCATTGAGTTATGATGATGACAAAATCTGGCTTATTTTTAATGGGGAAATTTATAATTATGTTGAATTACGAGAGGATTTGCTTAAAGAAGGATACACATTTGCGACCGAATCCGATACGGAAGTAATTGCAGCTTTATTTTCCAAACATAAAGAGGATGCATTTCAGTACTTGCGAGGGATGTTTTCCATAATTATCTGGGACAAGGAGAAGGAAACATTATACGGTGCAAGGGATCCATTTGGTATAAAACCATTGTTTTACAAAGAATCCAATCAAGGAACAATTTTTGCCTCTGAGAAGAAAAGCATTACATTAATGATGGAAGACGAAGAAGTGGATTATACGGCGCTGCAGCACTATTTGAGCTTCCAATTTGTGCCTGAGCCTTTAACCATGACAAAAGGCATTAAAAAAATGGAGCCTGGCCATTATTTTGTGACAAAGCCCGGGGAAGAACTGAAGTTTACCCGGTATTGGCATGCAACATTTAACCCTGTGTTAATGGAAAAGCAGGACTGGATAAAGCGGATTCAGGATGTTATGTATGATTCTGTCAATGTTCATATGCGCAGTGATGTTCCAGTTGGTTCATTTTTATCCGGTGGAATTGATTCCACCATCATTGTTGCAATGGCTAAAAAATTCAATCCGAATATTAAAACATTCTCAGTTGGTTTTGAACGGGAAGGTTTTTCAGAAGTGGATGTTGCCAAAGAAACAGCGGAAAAGCTGGATGTAGAGAACATCTCCTATATTATTTCACCTGAAGAATATGTGGAAAAACTGCCGAAAATCATGTGGCATATGGATGATCCATTGGCAGATCCGTCATGTGTTCCGTTATATTTCCTGGCACGGGAAGCACGAAAACATGTCACAGTTGTTTTATCAGGTGAAGGTTCTGATGAGTTATTCGGCGGATATAATATTTACCGCGAACCGGAATCATTGAGAATGTTCAATTCCATTCCAACACCGGCTAAATCACTGCTTGCACGTGTAGCAGATGCTATTCCGGAAGGTGTTCGCGGCAAAAGCTTTTTGGAACGGGGAACAACACCACTCCGCAACCGTTATATCGGCAATGCCAAAATGTTTGAAGATGTGGAGAAACAGGAGTTATTGAAGACATACGACAAAAATGTTTTTTACCAGCAAGTAACGGAAAAGCTTTTTGATGAAGTGCAGGATTATCCGCTTGTTAACCAAATGCAGTATGTGGATATTCATACATGGATGCGCGGGGATATTTTGCTGAAGGCAGACAGAATGACAATGGCAAATTCATTGGAACTGCGTGTGCCATTCCTAGATAAGAACGTGTTCGAAGTGGCCAGCCAGATTCCGGTAGATATGAAGATTGCTAATGGCACGACTAAGAGCATTTTGCGTCAGGCGTCACGGGGAATTATTCCGGACCATGTACTTGATCGTAAAAAACTTGGATTTCCGGTTCCGATACGTCACTGGTTGAAGAATGAGTTGAATGGATGGGCGAAGCAGTTGATTCAGGAAAGCCAGACCGATCATTTGCTTCATAAAGACTATGTCATCCGGCTTCTTGATGCGCATTGTCAAGGAAAAGGGGATTACAGCAGAAAGATATGGACAGTTCTTATGTTTATGCTGTGGCACCAAATTAATATCGAAAATAAGTTTGATGTTAATGCGTTAAGTAAACCGGATAGCGTAATCGAAAAAGTAACACAATAAATGAAACAGGCATAGCGGCTGTACCGTTATTGCCTGTTTTTTGAATTTGCTCGAATAACGCGGGAACTCAGGAATGTTTTCTCTGTTAAATGTTAAAAGTCCTGTCCAAGTTTCGTATGATGCTTATAGTATTGACCTTTCTCCACATACGAGTGCAGTACACGCTTCATTTCCTGATAGTCTGCATCGGTCAAGGATCGCACTACTTTGGCAGGGCGCCCAAGAGCCAACGTGTGCGGCGGAATTTTTTTGCCCGGTGGTACGAGGCTTCCTGCCCCGACAAAAGCATTCTCACCTATTTCTGCCCCGTCCAGAATAACGGACCCCATGCCAATTAATGCATTGTTACGGATTGTACATCCGTGCAGGGTTACCTGATGTCCAACGGTTACATCATCTTCAACAATGACCGGGTTATCCGGACTTTGATGCAGCATGGATAAATCCTGGATACTAACCCGCTTTCCAATCCGGGCAGGGGCAACATCTCCGCGTATGACTGTTTTGAACCAGATACTGGATTGTTCGTCGATTGTTACATCGCCGATAATTTCGGCGTCATGTGCGATGAATACGGAATTGTCGATTTTTGGGTATAATTCTTTATAATGATGAATCATTTGAATCCCCCTTCAAAATATGGTCATATATGTATTATAGCAAACTGTATAAATTGGTATCGAACGAAAGAAACGGAGGAGCAACATTGGAAGTTAAGCTGCCGAAATCATCGCTGACATTAATGGCAAATGTGTATTTAAGGATCTTTCCTGCCGTCAAAAAAGAACTGGAGTATTGGAAGAAGCGGGCTGCTGCAATTCCCGACGCTGAGCTGCGTACACAGGCACTCGCAAGTATTCGGTCAAAACGGTTTCACTGTCAAGGGGGAGCTGTGTATGCGCTGCTGGCAGGTGATAGGTGGAATGAGGCGGTTCGGTTTATTGTAGCATATCAGACAATCAGTGACTATCTGGATAATCTTTGCGATAGAAGTACATCACTCGATCCCGCTGATTTCCGGTTGTTGCATCAGTCTATGGTTGATGCGCTAAGCCCCGGGAACACCATTGAGAATTACTATAGGCTGCGGCAGGAACAGTCTGATGGATCATACCTTGCTGATCTTGTCCATGTATGTCAACGAACAATCCGAATCCTTGATAATTATGACGATGTGCGTGACTATCTGTTTCATTTGAATCACTTATACTGTGATTTGCAAGTACATAAGCATGTTCGTGTAGACGAACGTGTGTCAAGGTTACAGAACTGGTATGAGAAAAACAGTGGTAAGCAAACTAGGTTGGCCTGGTATGAATTTTCTGCCGCTGCCGGTTCGACTTTGGGCATTTTTTGCATCGTATCGTACTCGCTTGGAAGAAAAATAGCGGATGAGGAAGCAGCAAAAATCTGCCGCGGGTATTTTCCTTATATGCAAGGGCTGCATATCTTATTGGATTATTATATTGATCAACTGGAGGACCAGAAGGAAGCGGATTTGAATTTCTGCAGTTTTTTTGATAATGAAGCACATATGAAAAGGCGGTTTATGCATTTTATCGAACAAGCCTCCTGGCAGGCACAGCAGCTCCCTGACCGCCATTTTCATGAAATGATCCAGCAGGGGCTGATTGGACTGTACCTTGGTGACCCGAAAGTCCAAAAATTAATTGGAGGAGAAGGAATGACAAAACAGTTAATTCAGACAAGCGGCGGAAGCACCTGGTTTTTCCATTGGAATACAAGAATGTATTATACGTTGAAAAGAAAACGGGCGTCTCGTAACTAGTTTCTTTTTTGGATTGCCAGTATAAAAGGCGGATCGTTTTTTTGGTTAATGAATCCGTAATAGAGTACATGGAAAAGTTTCTGGTCAAGCAACCGGGCATATTTCATGATTTGTTCTTTTTCTTCTGAACCACCTTCATGACCATGGTAAATTACCAAGACAACGAGGCCGTTTTGTTTCAGGTGGGATAAAATGCCTTCAACGGCCAGAATGGTTGATTCCCCTTTAGTAATAATCGATTTGTCACTTCCGGGAAGATAGCCAAGATTAAAAATGGCACCGCCTAGTTTCGTTAACTGGTCAACTGCAATATGATGAATAAAATTGCTGTGACTGTCCTGGATGATGGTTGCATTGGTGTAACCATTCATCGCAAGTCTATTTCGTGTATTGATGACAGCCTGTTCCTGTATATCAAACCCAAATACTTGTCCATTTTCACCGACCAGTTTTGACAGAAAGACAGCGTCATGGCCGTTGCCGCATGTGGCATCAATAACGGTGTCTCCTTTTTCAACAGCGGTTTCTAGCAGGTGATGAGAATAATTGATAATTCCTTTAATCATGTATAGGCTCGCCTCTCTTTGTCAAATACTAGAATAATTCTATCACGAAGCCGCTGGTTCACGAAATATTGTGCAATAACTTGACAAAGCAGCACACTTTGATTAAAATTCGATATACATATACTATCGGCGTTGAAAAGGATTAGTAGTAAATTGTTCGGGTCAAGCGAGGCAGTGGCTGGTGAAAACTGCTCCTGAAGATTTATGAACTCGCCTTTAAGCTGCAGGGATGAAAGGATTAGTTCCTGCCGTGAATCTGCGTTAAGGATCCAAGCGAACACGAAAGAAGTGTTAAATCGGGTGGTACCGCGGGAATTCAGTCTCTCGTCCCTTTAGTGGGATGGGTGGCTTTTTTTATTGATTAAGGGAGGCAAACATAATGACATTCAACCATAAGGAAATTGAGAAAAAATGGCAACAATACTGGGAAAAAAATAAAACCTTTAAAACGAATACGTATTCAGATAAAGATAAGGTATATGCGCTTGATATGTTTCCATATCCGTCAGGTGCCGGTTTGCACGTCGGTCACCCGGAAGGCTATACAGCAACTGATATCTATTCGCGCATGAAGCGGATGCAGGGGTATGAAGTGCTTCACCCAATGGGGTGGGATGCTTTCGGATTGCCGGCAGAGCAATATGCGCTTGATACCGGAAATAGCCCTGCGGCGTTTACGGAAAAAAATATTAATACGTTTAAACGTCAAATTAAAGAACTCGGGTTTTCGTATGATTGGGATCGTGAAATCAATACGACAGATCCAAACTATTACAAATGGACACAGTGGATTTTTACCAAACTGTATGAAAACGGCTTAGCTTATATGGATGAGGTAGCGGTTAATTGGTGCCCGGCGCTTGGGACAGTTTTGGCAAATGAAGAAGTTATTGACGGAAAAAGTGAACGGGGAGGACATCCGGTTGTTCGTAAACCAATGAAGCAATGGATGCTGAAAATTACTGCATATGCGGACCGGCTGCTGGAAGATCTGGAAGACTTGGATTGGCCGGAAAGCATTAAAGATATGCAACGAAACTGGATTGGCCGCTCAGAAGGTGCTGAAGTGGATTTTGCAATTGATGGTTTTGATGAAACATTTACCGTGTTCACGACTCGCCCGGACACACTTTTTGGTGCGACATATGCCGTTTTTGCTCCTGAACATCCATACGTGGATAAGATCGTAACTGCTGAGCAAAAAGATGCAGTGGATGCGTATATTAATAAAATCCAGACAAAATCTGATTTGGAACGAACAGATCTTGCAAAAGATAAGACAGGTGTATTTACCGGTGCGTATGCTATTAATCCGGTGAATGGCCAAAAGGTGCCAATTTGGATTGCCGATTATGTATTGATGTCTTATGGAACCGGGGCAATTATGGCAGTACCGGCGCATGATGAACGTGACTATGAGTTCGCGACCAAATTTGACCTGCCGATTATTGAAGTTGTTGCAGGCGGGGATATTTCCAAAGAGGCATATACAGGTGACGGCAAGCATGTCAATTCGGATTTTCTGGATGATCTTAGAACAGATGAAGCGATCAGCAAAATGATTGACTGGCTGGAGGATACTGGCAAAGGAGAGAAAAAGGTTACGTATCGTTTGCGTGACTGGCTGTTTGCAAGACAGCGCTACTGGGGTGAACCGATTCCTGTCATTCATTGGGAAGACGGTTCGATGACAACCGTTCCTGAATCAGAACTGCCCCTGGAATTGCCGGAGATGGATGATATTAAGCCGTCCGGAACCGGTGAATCACCGCTTGCAAACAGTGATTGGGTGAATGTAACCGATCCGGATACAGGTATGAAGGGTCGCCGCGAAACAAGCACAATGCCGCAATGGGCCGGAAGCTGCTGGTACTTTCTGCGATTCGTTGATCCGGATAATGCGGAACAGCTTGCTGATCCAAAAGCATTGCAGGAATGGCTGCCGATTGATATTTATATAGGTGGTGCGGAACATGCGGTACTTCACCTGCTGTATGCACGTTTCTGGCATAAATTCCTGTATGATATTGGTGTTGTACCGACAAAGGAACCTTTCATGAAACTGTTTAACCAGGGGATGATTCTTGGTGAAGGCCATGAGAAGATGAGTAAGTCAAAAGGAAATGTCGTAAATCCGGATGATATTATTCATTCACATGGTGCGGATACGCTTCGTCTGTATGAAATGTTTATGGGGCCGCTTGACGCTGCAGTTGCATGGTCAACAAACGGCCTGGATGGTTCACGCCGTTTTCTGGAACGAGTGTGGAGACTGGTTGTGAACGAAGAAACGAATGAAATCGCCGATAAAGTCATTGAAGGAAATGGTGATGAAACACTTGATAAAGTTTATCATCAGACAGTTAAAAAGGTGACGGAAGACTTTGATAATCTGCATTTCAATACCGGGATTTCACAATTAATGGTATTTATTAATGAAGGTTATAAAGCTGAGAAGATATCCAAGAAACATATTGAAGGCTTTGTCAAAATGCTTTCACCGGTTGCGCCACATTTGTCGGAAGAACTGTGGAATATGCTTGGACATTCGGATACGATCACATATGAAGATTGGCCAAATTACGATCCAACCAAGCTTGTTGAAGAAGAAACAGAAGTTGTTCTGCAGGTAATGGGGAAGGTAAGATCGAAACTAAGCGTTCCAAAAGATATTGAAAAAGATGAATTGGAAAAACTGGCACTTGAAAATGAAAAGGTTCAGGAATGGATTGAAGGAAAAACAGTTCGAAAAGTAATCGTAGTTCCTGGTAAATTGGTTAATATAGTAGCAAATTAGAAAAAAAGGACCCTGCTCTCCGTCTGTGTGAGCAGGGTCCTTTTTGATGATTAGGATTTTTTATTCTGATTGGCCGGATTCCATTTGGTTTTCAGGATAACCCATTTCCCGTTTTCAAAATACCAAAGCGTATCAATGGTTCCAAGAGTATCGTCTTTTGATATCCCCTTTATCGGTTGACGGCTTTTTAACCCGTATCCTTTCTGCTTACTGATAAAAACCGGATTATAGGATGCTATCGGTTCCTCATTCACAGTAGCATCCGCCAGCAATTCCCCATTTTTAGTATAAATTCCGTGTTGGATATATTCGGATGCCCGCTTTTTGAAACTGGTCGTAACTGCTTTCTCATTTGGTGATAATTGAACCTGTATCTGAAAGTTATCTGCGAATTGCACTTTTATATAGCGCTGAGTCGGTAAAGGGATTTTCTTTAGTGTTCCATTTTTCAATGTGTTCAATTGATGGTGATAAGCATTTCCGTTGACCTTTTTTGAGCTTTTGTAAAAAACATCGTAAACCTTATCATGGTTTAAATCCATAAACTGCAGCACAGGTTTATACCCTCCATCATAACTGATTTTCCATCTTTGATTATTCATTTCAATATTGGCCCAAATATCTTTAAGAAAGGTACTTTCATTTGAAAATTGAATTCCTTTTAAAGCAATTGATTCTTTCTTCCCGTCGCCTGTTAAATCCTCATTAAATACGCTGATTTGATCAGGTGTCGGCAGGCTGGTTGTTTTTTTGGCTGCAGTAACTGATGTGACTGAACATAGTAGAAGCACCATACATATGTGACATATTATATACTTCATAAATAAAACCCCGCTTTTCGTTGTTAGTGTATTTTGTGTCAGATGGTTGCAAGCTATTCATTGCAGCAGTTATGATAATAAGGGAGATTATTATACGGAGGCTGATTGAATGGATCATATAAATGAGGTAACACCGGAAGAAGTAGAAGAAATGATCGAGAAAGAAAATGACGTGATCATTGATGTACGGGAAGATGATGAAGTTGCACAAGGAATGATAGAAGGCGCAAAACATATTAAACTTGAAAAAATTCCAGATTCTCTGCAGGAACTTGATAAAAACAAGCATTACGTTATGGTTTGCCGTTCGGGTAGGAGAAGCATGTCAGCTGCAGCATTTATGGATGAACATGGTTTTCATGTATCAAGTATGGCCGGTGGCATGCTTGACTGGAAAGGCGAAGTTGTTGTGTGATTAGTTTTGGGTGGGAAGCGTAATGGTAAGCGTAATACAATCATTGCGCTTTCTTCTGATTTTTTTTTGAATAAGTTATTGACAATTTTCTTTGTGGGGCGTATTATTAATTTTGCTGTTAAAAAACAGCGCCAAAAAATGTTGAATAATGTTGTATTGACAAACATTATTAACAATGATATAATTTTTATGCTGTCGAAAGATTGTAGCGTAATTTTGCTCTTTGAAAACTGAACAAAATAACCAGTATGTCAAGCGAAACAGGACAAAAGCAAATGCTTTTCCCTGGATTCAATTTTAAAGCTAAGACTTAAACCTATGGTTGATTGGTGTCAATCATAGACAAACTTTTTTGGCAAATAAGAAGCGATTCTTACTTGCACAAGTGCAACTACACTTTTGGAAGAGCCAAAAGTGAGTTTTCTTTGGAGAGTTTGATCTTGGCTCAGGACGAACGCTGGCGGCGTGCCTAATACATGCAAGTCGAGCGCGGGAAGCAGACGGAAGCCTTCGGGTGGAAGTCTGTGGAACGAGCGGCGGACGGGTGAGTAACACGTGGGCAACCTGCCTGTAAGATTGGGATAACTCCGGGAAACCGGGGCTAATACCGAATGAAGCGCGTCACCGCATGGTGACGTGATGAAAGGCGGCTTTTAGCTGTCACTTACAGATGGGCCCGCGGCGCATTAGCTAGTTGGTGGGGTAAGAGCTTACCAAGGCAACGATGCGTAGCCGACCTGAGAGGGTGATCGGCCACACTGGGACTGAGACACGGCCCAGACTCCTACGGGAGGCAGCAGTAGGGAATCATCCGCAATGGACGAAAGTCTGACGGTGCAACGCCGCGTGAGTGATGAAGGTTTTCGGATCGTAAAACTCTGTTGTCAGGGAAGAACAAGTACCGTTTGAATAAGGCGGTACCGTGACGGTACCTGACCAGAAAGCCCCGGCTAACTACGTGCCAGCAGCCGCGGTAATACGTAGGGGGCAAGCGTTGTCCGGAATTATTGGGCGTAAAGCGCTCGCAGGCGGTCTTTTAAGTCTGATGTGAAATCTCGCGGCTCAACCGCGAATGGTCATTGGAAACTGGAGGACTTGAGTACAGAAGAGGAGAGTGGAATTCCACGTGTAGCGGTGAAATGCGTAGAGATGTGGAGGAACACCAGTGGCGAAGGCGACTCTCTGGTCTGTAACTGACGCTGAGGAGCGAAAGCGTGGGGAGCGAACAGGATTAGATACCCTGGTAGTCCACGCCGTAAACGATGAGTGCTAGGTGTTAGGGGGTTTCCGCCCCTTAGTGCTGCAGTTAACGCATTAAGCACTCCGCCTGGGGAGTACGGCCGCAAGGCTGAAACTCAAAAGAATTGACGGGGGCCCGCACAAGCGGTGGAGCATGTGGTTTAATTCGAAGCAACGCGAAGAACCTTACCAGGTCTTGACATCCTCTGCAAGCGCTGGAGACAGCGTGTTCCCTTCGGGGACAGAGTGACAGGTGGTGCATGGTTGTCGTCAGCTCGTGTCGTGAGATGTTGGGTTAAGTCCCGCAACGAGCGCAACCCTTGATCTTAGTTGCCAGCATTAGGTTGGGCACTCTAAGGTGACTGCCGGTGACAAACCGGAGGAAGGTGGGGATGACGTCAAATCATCATGCCCCTTATGACCTGGGCTACACACGTGCTACAATGGATGGAACAAAGGGCAGCGAAGCCGCAAGGTGCAGCAAATCCCATAAAACCATTCTCAGTTCGGATTGCAGGCTGCAACTCGCCTGCATGAAGCCGGAATCGCTAGTAATCGCGGATCAGCATGCCGCGGTGAATACGTTCCCGGGCCTTGTACACACCGCCCGTCACACCACGAGAGTTGGCAACACCCGAAGTCGGTGAGGTAACCTTTTGGAGCCAGCCGCCGAAGGTGGGGCCAATGATTGGGGTGAAGTCGTAACAAGGTAGCCGTATCGGAAGGTGCGGCTGGATCACCTCCTTTCTAAGGATTATGAGAAAGCGCAGGCGTCACGGACGCTGGAGCTGGATTATTACGGAAGGCATACTTGGTTGTTTGGTTCAGTTTTGAGAGAGTAATTCTTTCCATACTTTATTTATAGATGGGCCTGTAGCTCAGCCGGTTAGAGCGCACGCCTGATAAGCGTGAGGTCGGTGGTTCGAGTCCACTCAGGCCCACCATCTATAATAATCATATGGGGCCTTAGCTCAGCTGGGAGAGCGCCTGCCTTGCACGCAGGAGGTCAGCGGTTCGATCCCGCTAGGCTCCACTTTTTGTACCTTGAAAACTGAATAAGAGTAATCAACGACATCAAATCAAAAGCGAAGGCGAAGATAAAGTACGCTAATTCATAGTTAAGTGAAGAAGGGCGCACGGTGAATGCCTTGGCACTGGGAGCCGATGAAGGACGGGACTAACACCGATATGCCCTGGGGAGTCGTAAGTAGACTTCGATCCAGGGATTTCCGAATGGGGAAACCCGCTGTTCGTAATGGAACAGAACGCTTATCTGAATACATAGGATAGGCGAGGCATACCCGGGGAACTGAAACATCTCAGTACCCGGAGGAAGAGAAAGCAAACGCGATTTCCCAAGTAGCGGCGAGCGAAACGGAAACAGCCCAAACCAGAAAGCTTGCTTTCTGGGGTTGTAGGACACTCCATTGGAGTTACCAAGAAACACATTAGACGAATCGGCCTGGAATGGCCGGCCGAAGAAGGTAAGAGCCCTGTAGTCGAAAGTGTGTTTCCTCCGGAGTGGATCCTGAGTACGGCGGAACACGAGGAATTCCGTCGGAATCCGGGAGGACCATCTCCCAAGGCTAAATACTCCCCAGTGACCGATAGTGAACCAGTACCGTGAGGGAAAGGTGAAAAGCACCCCGGAAGGGGAGTGAAAGAGAACCTGAAACCGTGTGCCTACAAGTAGTCGAAGCCCGTTAATGGGTGACGGCGTACCTTTTGTAGAATGGACCGGCGAGTTACGATCGTATGCAAGGTTAAGTGGAAGACACGGAGCCGCAGCGAAAGCGAGTCTGAACAGGGCGCATGAGTATACGGTCGCAGACCCGAAACCGTGTGATCTACCCATGTCCAGGGTGAAGGTCAGGTAACACTGACTGGAGGCCCGAACCCACGTATGTTGAAAAATGCGGGGATGAGGTGTGGGTAGGGGTGAAATGCCAATCGAACACGGAGATAGCTGGTTCTCTCCGAAATAGCTTTAGGGCTAGCCTCAAGGAATGTGTACCGGAGGTAGAGCACTGATTGGACTAGGGGCCCTCACCGGGTTACCGAATTCAGTCAAACTCCGAATGCCGGTTACGCAGCCTTGGGAGTCAGACTATGGGTGATAAGGTTCATAGTCGAAAGGGAAACAGCCCAGACCGCCAGCTAAGGTCCCAAAGTATACGTTAAGTGGAAAAGGATGTGGCGTTGCCCAGACAACCAGGATGTTGGCTTAGAAGCAGCCATCATTTAAAGAGTGCGTAATAGCTCACTGGTCGAGTGACGCTGCGCCGAAAATGTACCGGGGCTAAACGTATCACCGAAGCTGCGGATTGTTCTTACGAACAGTGGTAGGAGAGCGTTCCAGACGCTGTGAAGTCAGACCGTGAGGACTGGTGGAGCATCTGGAAGTGAGAATGCCGGTATGAGTAGCGAAAAAAGAGTGAGAATCTCTTTCACCGAAAGCCTAAGGTTTCCTGAGGAAGGCTCGTCCTCTCAGGGTTAGTCGGGACCTAAGCCGAGGCCGAAAGGCGTAGGCGATGGACAACAGGTCGATATTCCTGTACCACCTCATGAACGTTTGAATGACGGGGGGACGCAGGAGGAGAAGGAAAGCGCACCGATGGACGTGTGCGTCCAAGCAGTAAGGCAGTTGGATAGGCAAATCCGTCCAACAATGCTGAGCTGTGATGGGGAGGGAAATAGAGTACCGAAGTTCCTGCATCCACACTGCCAAGAAAAGCCTCTAGTGAGTTCATAGGTGCCCGTACCGCAAACCGACACAGGTAGGCGAGGAGAGAATCCTAAGGTGAGCGGGAGAACTCTCGTTAAGGAACTCGGCAAAATGACCCCGTAACTTCGGGAGAAGGGGTGCTTGCTTACGAGTGAGCCGCAGTGAATAGGCCCAAGCGACTGTTTAGCAAAAACACAGGTCTCTGCGAAGCCGAAAGGCGAAGTATAGGGGCTGACACCTGCCCGGTGCTGGAAGGTTAAGGGGAAGCGTTAGGCGCAAGCCGAAGCGTAGAACCGAAGCCCCAGTAAACGGCGGCCGTAACTATAACGGTCCTAAGGTAGCGAAATTCCTTGTCGGGTAAGTTCCGACCCGCACGAAAGGTGCAACGACTTGGGCACTGTCTCAACGAGAGACCCGGTGAAATTATACGATGTGTGAAGATGCACATTACCCGCGACAGGACGGAAAGACCCCGTGGAGCTTTACTGTAGCCTGATATTGAATGTTGGTACAGCTTGTACAGGATAGGTGGGAGCCATCGAAACCGGAGCGCCAGCTTCGGCGGAGGCATCCGTGGGATACCACCCTGGCTGTACGGACCTTCTAACCCAGGGCCGTGATCCGGTCCGGAGACAGTGTCAGGCGGGCAGTTTGACTGGGGCGGTCGCCTCCCAAAAGGTAACGGAGGCGCCCAAAGGTTCCCTCAGAATGGTTGGAAATCATTCGCATGAGTGTAAAGGCAGAAGGGAGCTTGACTGCGAGACCTACAAGTCGAGCAGGGACGAAAGTCGGGCTTAGTGATCCGGTGGTTCCGCATGGAAGGGCCATCGCTCAACGGATAAAAGCTACCCCGGGGATAACAGGCTTATCTCCCCCAAGAGTTCACATCGACGGGGAGGTTTGGCACCTCGATGTCGGCTCATCGCATCCTGGGGCTGTAGTCGGTCCCAAGGGTTGGGCTGTTCGCCCATTAAAGCGGTACGCGAGCTGGGTTCAGAACGTCGTGAGACAGTTCGGTCCCTATCCGTCGTGGGCGCAGGAAGTTTGAGAGGAGCTGTCCTTAGTACGAGAGGACCGGGATGGACACACCGCTGGTGTACCAGTTGTTCCGCCAGGAGCATGGCTGGGTAGCTACGTGTGGTCAGGATAAGTGCTGAAAGCATCTAAGCATGAAGCCCCCCTCAAGATGAGACTTCCCATCACTTCGAGTGAGTAAGATCCCTTAGAGACGATGAGGTTGATAGGTCCGAGGTGGAAGCGTGGTGACACGTGGAGCTGACGGATACTAATCGATCGAGGACTTAACTATATCTTTTGATGAACCGTTGCAGATACTCTTATTTAGTTTTTGAGGTATAAAATAAGACCTTATAGGTCTGGTAGCAATAGCGGAGAGGTCACACCTGTTCCCATGCCGAACACAGCAGTTAAGCTCTCCAGCGCCGATGGTAGTTGGGGCTTTGCTCCTGCAAGAGTAGGACGCCGCCAGGCAATTAAAAAGAGTGTACATTTAACCATGTACACTCTTTTTCGTTATAAACATTTTTTAAAGAAAATCAACCTTCGTCTGGAACTTATCAACCACCATTAGGAAGGAATCAACCTTCATCCGGAACTTATCGACCATCATTAAGAAGGAATCAACCTTCATCTGGAACTTATCGACCATCATTGAGAAGGAATCAACCTTCACCTGGAACTTATCAACCATCAACGAGAACTTATCAACCTTCACGAACTAAAAATCAACCTTCAAACAAAGATCTGCACAATGTTTGTATAAGGTGCGGTTTAATCGATATAGAGGGAAAAATAACAGCGCACCCAGTCCGGGTGCGCTGCTTGCTTTATGGGTTTTGCTATTGGCTTCCTCCGCCGCCGTTCATTTGAGAAACAAAGGGTACCATTTTTTGCATAGTTTGACTAAAGTTTTGGTTGTTCTTTGTCATCGTATAGTAAGTCGCTGCGCCTACACCGACGGAAGCGATTAACGGTAGCCAGATTTGATTCTTTTGCATGTTTTCAACCCTTTCCATTATTGTCCCCGGACATTTTTAGGTTTGGTCAAAAAAACGGAATCATGTCAGGAATCAAATGCCAATTCACTTGATTGGACAGCGGCATTCATACCCGCAAGGCGTCCTGTTACAAGGGCAGATGTTATATTATAGCCGCCTGTATAACCATGTATATCCAAAATCTCTCCACAGAAATATAGACCGGTCATTATTTTGGACCGCATTGTCTTTGGTACGATTTCTTTGATGGAAACACCGCCGCCTGTTACGAACGCTTTATCAAGTGGAAGTGAGCCGTTCACCTTGAATGAAAAGTGTTTCATTTGATGAACCGCTGTGCGTAGTGCCTCGCTGGAAATGTTCGCAGCTTTTTGATCAGCGTCAATCTGATTTTCCTGTATGATATATTCTAAAAGACGCTCCGGAACGGTTCCCTTTAATACGTTTCTTATTGATTTTTTCGGGTTTTCTTTAATTAACGTCTGCAATCTCTGCAATAAATTTTCTTCCTGTTCGTCGGGCAGAACATCAAGGGTCATGGAAACTTCTTTTTGTCCTTTCATTAGTTGTTTTACAACGAATTGGGAGCAGCGCAGTACTGCTGGTCCTGATACACCAAAGTGGGTAAAAATCATGTCCATCCGGTGTGTGATAACTGGCTTATTTTTCTTATTTAAAACAGTAAGCGCTGCGTCTCTTAAAGATAATCCCTGCAGCCGCTTATTTTTGATGAACGGTTCGTCTGAAGTAAGGGCAACTTCAGTTGGATATAGTTCTGTTATAGTATGACCGGCTTTTTTTGCCCATGCATAGCCATCCCCGGTCGAACCGGTGTGAGGTACAGCTTTACCACCGACAGCTATTACAATCGACTTTGTATGTAGTTTTTCACCGTCGGACAAAATTAAATGATGCTCTGATTCACCGTAGTGCAAGGCCTTCACTGGTGTGTTCATTTGCACGTTAACATTCAATTCGTCAAGTTTATCAATCAGTGCATTAACAACTGTTTTTGCAGAATTGGATACAGGAAACATGCGACCGTGATCTTCTTCTTTGAGACCAACGCCCATCCCTTCAAAAAAGTCGATAATATCATAGTTATTAAATACAGAGAACGGACTGTATAAAAATTTTCCGTTTCCTGGAATGTGTCTGATTACTTCTTCCTGTGGCAGCCTGTTTGTAACATTGCAGCGTCCGCCGCCGGAAATGGCGAGCTTTTTCCCTAATTTTCTTCCTTTTTCGAGCAAAACTGTGTTGGCGCCGTGTTCAGCTGCTGCTATCGCAGCCATTAATCCGGAAGGTCCGCCACCGATTACAATTAC
Source organism: Virgibacillus siamensis (assembly GCF_900162695.1). Taxonomy (NCBI): domain Bacteria; kingdom Bacillati; phylum Bacillota; class Bacilli; order Caryophanales; family Bacillaceae; genus Virgibacillus; species Virgibacillus siamensis. The sequence goes on along the minus strand of NZ_FUIH01000007.1, from coordinate 1,783,727 downwards.
ATCATAAATCAACTTTTTTCATTCCCTTCCCATATATAGTATCATGTTTTCAGGCTAAGAAAAATTGAAATAATGCCGTGAATGGCTGCTTATATGATAAAATAACAATTAAAGTATGAATAAATTGCAGGTGAAACAATGTCGAATATTGTCAGAGGCACCATGCTTCTTACTAGTGCCACATTTTTATCGAAATTTCTTGGAATGATTTATCTCATTCCGTTTAATACACTTGTTGGGGAAACAGGGGGAACGTTATATTCGTTTGCTTACATACCATATAATATTTTTATTAGTATTTCCACAATTGGTGTTCCCTTAGCCGTTTCAAAATTTGTTTCCAAATATAATTCCATGGGTGACTTTGAAACAGGTATGCGCATTTATAAGACCGGAATCTCATTAATGCTGGTTACCGGTTTCATCGCATTTTTGGGGCTCTTTTTTGGGGCCGAACCCTTAGCCAATTTTATTATTTCAAGCGAAGACTATGGAGATATTACCCGTGAAGAGGGTACAATGGTTATTCGAATGGTTAGTTTTGCGTTATTAATTATTCCGGCAATGAGTATAACACGCGGTTTTTTTCAGGGTTACGAATCGATGGGACCCACTGCTGTTTCTCAGGTTGTTGAACAAATAATCCGGATTGTATTTATTCTGGCAGCAACCTTTATTATTATGAAAATAATGGGTGGGACCGTCGCAACTGCAGTGGGTTTCTCAGCTTTTGCAGCGTTTATCGGGGCGCTCGGTTCCTGTGCGGTTTTGTGGTATTACTGGCGAAAGCGGAAACCGCATATTCAGAAACAGGTAAAACAGCAAAAATTTTCACAGGACATACCAACGAAAGATTTGATCACAGAATTATTCCGATATGCAGGTCCATTTGTCATTGTTGGAATTGCAACTCCGCTCTATCAATTAGTTGATACACTTACGTTTCAACGGGCTATGATTGCGATTGGAGAAGGGGATAATTGGGAGATAGCTCTGGGTGCAATTAATGTATTTGGTCACAAATTGGTGATTATTCCGGTAACCCTTGCAACGGGATTGTCATTGGCCATATTACCGGCTTTGACTAAATCATTTACAACTAATAACAGGCAGGTTTTGAATCAGCAAATCAACCAGGCGCTGCAAATTGTTCTTGTGCTGGTTGTTCCGGCAGCTGTAGGATTACTAATGCTGTCTGATTCGGCCTATGGTGCCCTATACGGGACGAAAAATCTAAGCATAACTGGTCCATTACTTGGCTGGTATGCACCAGTTGCGCTTTTGTTCGCGTTGTTTACAGTGACATCTTCCATCTTACAAGGGATCAATCAACAGCGATTTGCTGTGGTCAGCTTAACCGGCGGCTTATTAATGAAAATACTGTTTAATATACAGCTAATCCATATGTTTGGTGCAAAAGGTGCCATTTTTGGAACAGCGCTTGCGGTCGGTACCGCAGTGATTCTAAATTTATGGCGTATTGGTGTATCTATCCGATTTCCATTTAATCAGACGCTGAAGCGGTTTGTGCTGATATTTATTTTCACCGTTATTATGTGTATTGCCATCTGGATTACAAAAGCAATATTTGGAAGTTTCCTGAATATAGAAGAGGACCGGTTGTCAGCAGTAATTATGTTGGTTGCAGGTGTTGCCGTTGGCGGCGGTGTTTATGTCTGGTTTGCATATGAATCCACCTTGCTGGATCGTGTTCTCGGCAACAAAGTACGTGTTCTGGACAAAATTTTTCGCAGATAAGGAGGGTGAATGATGCGCCTTGATAAGTTGCTTTCGAATATGGGTGTCGGCAGCAGGAAAGACGTCAAGGGACTGATTAAAAAAAAGTTCGTAACGGTTAACAACACCGTGATTAAAGACAGCAGTCTGTACGTTGATCCTGAAAAAGATGTTGTCAAAGTGAATAATGAACCAGTTGAATTTCAACAATATGTATATATTATGCTAAACAAGCCGTCAGAATATATATCAGCAACTGTTGACAATCGTGAAAAAACGGTCATTGATTTATTACCCGTAAATTATAATAAATTCAACCCGTTTCCAATTGGACGTCTGGATAAGGACACAGAGGGGTTGCTTCTTCTTACAAATGACGGGGATCTTGCCCATCAGCTTGTTTCCCCGAAGAAGGACGTCGGGAAAACGTATTATGCCAAGGTCAACGGTTATGTAACAGATGACGACATTGAAACATTTAAAAAAGGTATCACGCTCGATGACGGCTATCAATCCAAGCCTGCGGACCTTGTTATTATGGATTCCGCTTCCATTTCTGAAGTTAAAATAACCATTACAGAGGGAAAGTTCCATCAGGTAAAGCGGATGTTTGAGGCAGTTGGAAAAAAGGTAGTTTATTTAAAGCGGCTCAGTATGGGTGAACTTCAGTTGGATTCAAATCTTGCCCTCGGAGAGAGCCGCGAGCTGACCAAAGATGAATTGGATTACTGCCTGTCTTTAAAAAAATAAAGTATTTGAGTTTTGCAGGAAAAGAAATGAGGGACTATTATGTCAGCATCATTACCCCACTATTTTATAGCTGTTCCATTGCCAAAAGAATTGAAAATGTATTTAGCGGAAAAACAAGAGCAGCTTCGGGATCAATTACCTTATAAACAGTGGCCGCACATGGATGATTTGCATATTACGCTTAAATTCTTAGGACCTGTTTCAGATGATCAACTTGATACGTTAATTAATAATTTGGAATGCGTAACAGGTTTTCCTTCATTTCATCTTAGGACAGGTTCTGTAGGCACTTTTGGAAATCCGAAGCAGCCAAGGGTGCTATGGACTGGTGTTGAAAAAACAGAACCATTGCTGGAACTGCAGCAGCTGGTGGAATGGAGGGCAAATGAATCCGGATTCCAACCGGAGAAAAGGAACTATTCCCCTCATATAACACTTGCTAAAAAGTGGAATAACCGGAATGAGATGTGGTCTGATCTCTCGTCTCCATTCATGACACCGTATAAAATGCTGGTTAATCGGATTGTTCTATATCAGATCTTTCCGGACGCAACCCCGAAATATAAGCAAGTTGCTGAATATCAGTTAAAGACTGATGATGGAATTATTTGACTGAAGTGGTAACAGCAGCATTTCATGTTCTATAAATTTTAATACATATATGGAAATAAACGGCCGTATTTAAAGTTTGTTCTTGAAATGGATGAAAAAGTTCGTTAATCTATTCTATGTCCATATTTGGAAGAAATAGCGGCGTGACAATTAAAATGTAAGTTAAACTGTGCAGATTTGGGGTATGGGTGTGAATTGGTTAAAGCAAGTACTTGGTAAAGAATGGCATATTGAAAAGGCTGGTGGGTTGACAGGGGAAGCTTTCATTGCTGAAAACAATCGTAATCGGCTGTTTCTAAAAAGGAATTCTTCACCGTTTCTGGCTGTTCTCTCAGCTGAAGGGATTGTTCCAAAGCTTGTTTGGACAAAGCGTCTGGAAAATGGGGACGTTATTACAGCGCAGGAATGGCTTGATGGAAGAGAGTTAATGCCAATCGAAATGCAGCACAAACAAGTGGCTGCATTATTGAATAAAATCCATAATTCTTCTGAGCTGCTCCATATGCTTATGCGTATGGGAAGAAGACCGATAACACCCGAAGACCGTTATTTGCAAGTGAAAGAAGAGCTGCGACAGAGAGGGATTATCGACAGTTATCCGGAAGTTCAGGAAGCAATTGCAAATCTGGAGCATCTGCTTCCGGTTACACGTGATCAGGAGCAGGTGGTTTGCCACTGCGATTTGAATCACAATAATCTTTTACTGACGAATGAAGGGCAGCTTTATCTTGTAGATTGGGAGAATGCAATGATTGCTGATCCTGCCATGGATATTGGGACTATTCTGAAATGGTATATACCACCCGAAGATTGGAAAAAATGGCTGCAGGAGTATGGAATATCCAATGACCAGCTATTATTTGAAAGGATGTACTGGTATTTACTTTTAGATGCACTCTATTTCTTGAATTGGCACCTGCAGCGGGAAGAAGTGGAAAAAGCCCGGCTTCGATTGGATGATTTGCTGCTGTTAAACAGAGATGCCGCCGATACTATTCGGGACTGGTTTGCTGAATAGCATCTACCCAGGTTTCTATCTTTTCTTTATTTGCCGTAATGTGCTCAGCGTCATTATGGGCAATCTCCCCCTGGCGGCCGTAATTGTAGATTTCCGGGAGTAATTGCAGCAGCTGTTCATCGGTAATCGTATTATTAGCCATCATCGTTTGAACCAAACGTTTTATTTGCTGGTATTCAGAAATCTCTCCGCAGCAGTCTTCATTCTGTTCTGTTAATATATCCTGTAAAAGTTTTAGTTGATTATTTACTGTTAATGTCATCCTAAATCACCTCAGCTGATAGTGTTGACAATATTTAATTTTAATATGCTTGAATGATGAAAATGAAAGAAGGTGTTGCAGTTGCGACAGCGGAATAAACCATGGGCAGATGATTTTTTAAGGGAAAATGCGCATTTTATAATACCCGATCCCGCTTCTAAAAGAGGACGATGGGCTGATGTTTTCGGTAATTCCAACCCGATTTTTGTGGAAATTGGGACAGGGAAAGGCCAGTTTATAGCCGGAATGGCAAAACAATATCCGGATGTCAATTTTATTGGAATTGAATTGGCCAAAAGCGTAATCGTTACCGCGGCTCAGAAAATAATGGAGACAAATCCGGACAATATTTTACTCATTAATGAGAATGCGGAAGAACTCGAATCCATATTTGCCAATGATGAAATTGCGCAGCTTTATTTAAATTTCTCTGATCCATGGCCTAAAAACCGACACGAAAAAAGACGTTTAACGTATTATACTTTTTTGAAACGATACCGGAATGTGCTTCAGGAAAACGGGGAATTAATTTTCAAAACGGATAACAGAGGGTTGTTTGAATATTCACTTGTCAGCTTTTCTGAGTTTGGCATGACGTTTAAGGAAGTAAATTTAAACTTGCATGCCATTGAAGATCCCATGAATGTGATGACCGAATACGAGGAGAAATTTTCCGCAAAAGGACAAACCATCTATCGATGCCGTTCGGTATTCTAATGCATGTTTGTTTACATGGATATCCTCCTTTCGCTAAACTAACAGTATAGGCAAAGGAGGATGAAATAATGGAGACATTGCAGGTTGGAAGGGCAAAACTGACTTGGCTGAATGGAGGCGTCAACTTCCTTGATGGCGGAGCGATGTTCGGTGTTGTTCCTAAAGCATTATGGAGTAAAAAGTATCCGAATAATGATAAAAACCAGATTGAATTAAGAACTGACCCGATTTTACTTCAACTGGACGGCAAAAATTATTTGATTGATTCCGGAATGGGGAATGGGAAATTAACCGATAAACAATTACGGAATTTCGGTGTGCTGGAACAGTCATCACTTGAAAAGTCACTTGCTGAAAAGGATCTGACTGTTGATGATATTGATGCAATGCTTATGACGCATCTTCATTTTGACCATGCTTGCGGGCTTACTAAAGTAAGCGGTGATACATATGAGCCGGTATTTAAGGATACACCGATTTATGTTTCGCAGGTGGAGTGGGATGAAATGCGAAATCCTAATATCCGCTCGGTGAATACGTATTGGGAAATGAATTGGAAGCCAATTCAAGAACAGGTTCAGCCGTTTAAAGATGAACTGCAAATTGCAGATGGTTTGAAGATGATTCATACAAGCGGACATAGTGATGGTCATGCAATTCTGGTATTTGAAGATGGGGATGATACATTTATCCACATGGCTGATATAATGCCGACACATGCTCATCAAAATAAATTATGGGCACTAGCCTATGATGATTATCCGGTCACTTCTGTTCATCAGAAAGAAAAGTGGATGGATTTTGGGTATCGTAAGCAGGCTTGGTATACGTTTTATCATGATGCATACTTGCGTGCAGTCAAATTTAACACAGAAGGCAGGCGGGTTGATCAGGTTGAGAGAGAAAGATATGATTATAAATAACGGAAAAAGCCATCTGACAATAGATGGCTTTTGTTCTTTAAAATATGTTATGCGGTTTGTACTGCGCCGATGACAGCACCGGTTTCGATATCCACGTAGAATTCAAATTGCTTGTTTTCGCCGTCGATATTACGGGTGACGCCACCGCGGTATGCGTTATACAGTAAACCGTTTTTCTCTACTTCCTCAGGTTTCATATAAATCCATGAACCACTGATTGGGCCTTGTTTTTTAAAAGACTCTTTTGCCTGTTTCAATGCTTTTTCCGGGGTTATTTTTTGATAATTGTCCAGCTGCTGTTTAGCCAGATATCCGACTGCTACTCCCATTCCGGCTGCAAGTACTGCTTTTTTTACACTCATTTCATTCACCTCTATACTAATTTATTCCAATGTAAATGGTTATTCACTTTAAATTTAAGTATAACTCAAAAATAAAAAAATAGAAACTGATTGCTTACATAACTGATTGGTGGAAAGCATATCATGTTTTCGTTTATACTAATTATATACTTTTAGATGGGGGTATACATATGAAGCAGGAAACATTGGATATGTTTAAAACGTTGACTGAACTACAGGGAGCGCCGGGGAATGAACATCCGGTTCGTCAGTTTATGAAACAGGAGCTGGCGAAATACTCAGATGAATTGATTCAGGACAACCTTGGCGGAGTTTTCGGGGTTAAAAAAGGGGAAGGCCCGCGTGTAATGGTAGCCGGTCATATGGATGAAGTAGGTTTTATGGTAACGAAAATTACTAAAAACGGAATGATTCGTTTTCAGACACTTGGCGGCTGGTGGAGCCAGGTGCTATTGGCACAGCGTGTGCAGGTTATGACAGAAAACGGTCCGGTTATTGGAGTGATTGGATCGATTCCGCCGCATAATCTAACACCGGAGCAGCGCAAAAAACCAATGGAACTTAATAATATGTTAATTGATATTGGTGCAGACGACCAGGAAGACGCTGAAAAAATCGGTATCAAACCCGGACAGGCCATTTTACCGATTTGCCCATTCACTCCAATGGCAAACGATAAAAAGATCCTTGCGAAGGCGTGGGATAACCGTTATGGCTGCGGGCTAACCATCGAACTGTTGAAAGAATTAGAAGGTGAGAATCTGCCAAATGAATTATATTCAGGTGCAACGGTGCAGGAAGAGGTCGGTTTACGTGGAGCACAAGTTGCTGCTAATATGATCAAACCAGATATTTTCTACGCGCTGGATGCTTCTCCGGCTAATGATATGTCCGGTGATGACAAAGAATTCGGTCAGCTTGGTGAAGGTGCCCTGCTTCGGATTTTTGACCGCTCGATGATCACCCATCATGGAATGCGGGACTTTATACTGGATACTGCTGAATCAAATGATATTCCATATCAGTATTTTATCTCCCAGGGTGGAACGGATGCCGGTCGTGTGCATTTATCAAATAATGGTGTACCATCTGCTGTGGTTGGAATTTGCTCACGTTATATTCATACAGCTGCTTCCATTATTCATGTAGATGACTATCAGGCTGCAAAAGAACTGATTGTTAAATTAGTAAAAACAACCGATAAGGGTACACTGGAAACAATTAAGAAGGCAAATTAATATTGTAGTGCTGCTGTCACGTGTGATGGCAGCATATTTTTTCTAACAAACATGAGGTGTCTGAATGAACATACTAATTGGATCGGAAAACCCGGCAAAAATTGAACCTGTCCGCTTTGTGTTTCATACCGACAATGTGTCCAGCATCGAAGTTCCATCAAAGGTTAGTCCACAGCCTTCAACAGATGAGGAAACCCGTCGCGGTGCAATTAACAGGGCATTCCAATGCGCGCAGCAGCAATGCGATATTGGTATTGGGCTGGAAGGCGGAGTCATGGAGATGGGCGGTCAGCTTTATGTAACGAATTGGGGTGCACTTTCAGATGGTGAAAGTATGGTCACAGCCGGTGGAGCAAGAATACAGCTTCCAAATGAATTTAGCACTGAACTTAAGCGTGGCTTGGAACTGGGGGACATCATGGATGAATACGCAAAACAAAAAAATGTCCGGAAACATAAGGGGGCAATCGGAATTTTCACAAATGAACTGGTTTCACGACAAGAGATGTTTATCCATGTAGTGAAACTGCTGAAAGGGCAGTATGAATATAAAATGGTTAAAAAATAAGCAGCGGGCAACCCGCTGCTTTCCTATTCATAAATATAAGCCAATACATCAAGAGCCTGGTCAACGGTTTCAACGGTAACATTCGCTTTATTGGATAACTCTTTCAACGGATGTATGAGTGATTCAGGCCGGACAATAATTGTTGGTTTGTCCAATGATATTGCTGCACTGGCATCCATTGCGGTATTCCATTGCTTATAACTTTCCCCGAACAACGCGATAACAGCGTCGGATTTTTGCATCAAAACCTGGGTCCGGAAATTATTGATGTCGGATGCTTTATCATCTTTAACTAATTTGTTGGGCTGTTCCCCAAGAATATCTTCCCCAACATTATCGGACCGTTCATGAATCGTTTGCGGCGATACAAATGTGATTGGCAGGCTTTTTTCTTTTGCCTTGGCTTTTACCTGATCACGCCAGTCATCATGAATTTGTCCTGCCAGGTATACGGTTATCTCCATTCATAATCCCTCCAATTATCTCTTTATATTCCATGTTATCGTTTTTATTAAACTTCGCAAGCAATTGGACTGAATCGTTCTGTTTTACTGGAAAAACATACTGCTTGTAATATTCAAAAATCCTAGTATTATAAAAGGGGAAAATTGTACAGTTGTACTATTTTAGGGGGAAGCGAAATTGAAAATCAAACGTATTGCGATAATTGCTGCCGTTTGTTTTCTTGCAACCGTTCTATCCGGATGCAGCTTGCAATCGGAGGAAGAAGCGGTTCAGAAAGCGGAAAAATCAGCAAAAAGGGTCTTTACTTCAAATAAAATGGTGGAAACGAATCATAAACTGGAAGGTTTTTCACTCTATCTGCCCGAACGGATGGAGGTCAAAGAAGCAAGTAACAGCAATGTGATTCTGGAAGATGGGGGTCAAACCTATATTGTTTTCTACAACAGTCTCGAAGGAGCAACAAGCAAACTAGGCTATAAAGCGGCTGAAAAAGATTCGGCATTGCTGCTGGAGTCATTTGAGGATGATGAAAAATTTGGTTATATCCGCATTCTTTCACATAAACAAGAAGATAATTATGAATTGCAGGTAGGTGTCGGTGGTGTGAAAATCACCACGTATACATCAAAGGGTCAATTGGACTCGGACTCGGAGGACCTCATGAAAGTGGCGAAATCAATATCAGGGTCCAACACAACGACCGCTACCAATGTGAAAAAATAACCGAAAACCAGCCGGGCAGAAGTAAATGTTCGGCTGTTTTTTTAACGTTTCAGAATTGATTCATACTGCAAACAAAGATATGATGATGATGGAGGATGATGAAAATGAAATCAATTGAATCGATAGAAGAATGGAATCAACTGACAAACAATGGAAATGTTATAGCGCTTTTTACTGCAGGCTGGTGTCCGGATTGCCGGATAATTGAACCGGTCTTGCCGGAAATTGAAGCAAAATATCCGGAATATACGTTTTTGGAAGTTGACCGGGATCAGTTTATTGATTTGTGTGCAGAAAACGACATCTTTGGGATTCCAAGTTTTCTTGCGTATAAGGACGGAAAAGAATCAGGAAGATTTGTGAGCAAGGATCGGAAAACCAAGGAAGAAATAATGACCTTTATTAATGGACTTCCAAGATAGAAAGGAGGTTGAATGAATTGAAAATGACAAGCATCAAAATGAAAAAAATTCTCGAAGAACGTTTGGCGCGTCCTGAATTCAAGACTTCCTACAACAGGGACAAGGATACGTACCGGATTGCCTGGAAGGATTCAAATCGTGGAATGACGATTACATTGCCAAATGTGGTTGCTAAATATAATGAACATGGTGATCAAGCAGTTGATGAATTGGTAGAACATGTTTTAGAGGCGCTTCGGATTATGAATGAGGAGCATCAGTTGACCGGGATGGAAAAAAATATTTATCCGGTTATACGGGCTGCCTCATTTGCAACTACCACAAAATCGGGAAAGAAACTTGTCTGCAAGGACCATACAGCTGAAACCAGGATATATTATGCCCTTGATCTTGGGAAATCATATCGGCTGATTGATGAAGGCATGCTTGAAAAAGAAGGATGGTCACATGACCGTATTGATGAAATTGCGACATTCAATGTTCGTTCACTTGATAATGAATATAAGAAAGATACTGTCGCAGATAATGATTTTTATTTTATTGCTAAACAGGACGGATATGATGCAAGCCGTATTTTAAATGAAGCGCTTCTGGAAGAGATGAAGGTGAATAGCAAGGGTGAATTGGCTGTTGCCGTACCACATCAGGATGTGCTCATTTTTGCGGATATCCAAAACAAGATGGGGTATGATGTACTTGCCCAAATGACGATGAAATTTTTTGCGGAAGGCAGAATTCCAATTACGTCACTTCCGTTTATCTATGAAAATAAAGAACTGGAACCGGTATTTATACTTGCGAAAAACCGGCCGACAGAATAAAAGGATGGTTTAAATGGATGTTTTTTATAATCCGGATGGAATCGGTGATGTACTGATTATTCCTCTGGAGAATGCCGATCGATATGAAGTGAAACATGAAGACATTGGAGATATTACGAAAATAACGAAAAAAGACGGGGAAGTAATCGGGTATAATATTTTCCATGCCTCTGCCAATTTAAAGCTCTCCGGCAACGGAAAAATAACGTTGACGGAAGTATTGCTTGATCAGTTAAAGGATGTTTTCCGCAAATATGGAGTGCATGATTCATTGGAATTCGATTTGCGTCCAAAATTTGTTGTAGGGTATGTTATGTCGAAAGACGCCCATGAAAATGCAGATAAGTTAAGTGTTTGCCAAGTTGATACCGGAGATGAAACATTGCAGATTGTCTGTGGTGCACCAAATATTGATGCTGGTCAAAAAGTGGTAGTTGCCAAAGTTGGCGCCACAATGCCAAGCGGAATGAAAATTAAACCGACAGAATTACGCGGGGTTCCTTCGAATGGTATGATATGTTCACAGAAGGAGTTAGGACTGCCTGATGCGCCAAAGGAAAAAGGGATATATGTCCTTGAAGATTCATTCCAGGCAGGCGAGCCGTTTGAATTTTAAAAACATGGCAACCTGAGTCTAAGGACAAGGGTTGCCTTTCATTTTTTCCTACAAAAACTTAAAAAACCTGATAAACTAGTAGTATCTATTATTTTAGAAATGAGTGAAACGATATGTGGGATCAATTTAAAAAGAAAATTAATGACTTTCTTTTTGTTGAGATAGAAGAGACAGAAGAGGTAAATGAACAGCCAACAAGGAAAATTGATCACAGAAATCATCAAAAAGATAATATTAAGGCTAAGATAACGTATCAATACCCGGAAAAAAAACCATTCCGTTTTCCTGTAATACCTGACCGGCCAAAACAGGAGAGAACGGAAGATATTCCTGCTTATGCCCGAAAGAAAGAGCGGCATATTTCGGGAACAAATTACCGAAAGAAGGAACGACATTTTCAGGAAACAAATGCCCGGAAAGAGGAACGGCAAATTCCTGAAAGATACGGCCGGCAGAGGGAACGCCATATTCCAAAAACAAATACCAGAAAGATGGAAAGGCATATTCCGGAATCAAATATTCAAAAGAAGGAATATCGGCAACCGGAAAAACAAAGGAAAAAGGAAAATGATTTTTATTCCAAAAAACCGTTTGAGCCGACACCGGTTCCTTCACCAATCTATGGTTTTCATGATCGCTGGAAAGAAAGAGAGAACAATCCGATTTCGTCACACCAGCCTGAAATTCAAGAAACGGAAAATACACAGCAAGCGGAAGCAGTTACAGATACAACAAATACATATTCAGAGGAAATGGAAGATAAGACGAAACCATTGCAAAAACCAGCTGTGGCAGAAGAACATGGAACGGATGAGGGTGTTTATCCAAATACAGAGTATGAGGCAGATACAAGCCGGGCTTTGAACCAGGAAGCTGAAAATGAAGCGGCAGCCACCCAGGACATAACAACTGTTACAGAGAATAAAGAGGAAGAGGCTCCCTTAAAGCCCGTTCAAAAATCGAAGCCTGCGGGCAAGCAGCATAAAATACGTCCTGATCGAAAAAAGGATAGGGGAAAAAATACGGGTCAGAAGCCTTTACCTTTTAATGTGATGATGTCAGCCAATGATAAACGCAGGCACCATGAGCGAAAAATAAGACGTGATCCAAAGCCCGCAGCTGAATTGAAACCTAAAACAATACCATATCATTTATTGAATGACCCAGTGAATAAGACGGATCAGGATCAGATATGGATGAGAGAAATGCAGGAGTTACTGGAAAAAACGCTAAAACATTTTAATGTTCGTGCCAAGGTGGTAAACACTACACAGGGCCCATCTGTTACACGATTTGAAGTACAGCCTGAAATGGGTGTCAAAGTAAGCAAGGTAAAAAATCTCAGTGATGACCTGAAATTGAACATGGCTGCTAAAGACATACGTATCGAAGCGCCGATACCAGGAAAAAATACTATAGGCATTGAGATTCCAAACCGGAACCCGCAACTTGTCGGACTACAGGAGATTTTCGAAAGCGACAGTTTCCGGCACAATAATTCTCACCTTACTGTCGGACTTGGGCTGAGTATTGAAGGAAGTCCGCTCATTACTGATATCCAGAAGATGCCGCATGGGTTGATCGCCGGTGCAACAGGCTCTGGTAAAAGTGTTTGCATCAATACGATTTTAATCAGTCTGCTATACAAAGCGAGCCACAAAGATGTTAAGTTTATGCTGATTGATCCAAAAATGGTTGAATTGGCACCATACAATGGTATTCCGCATCTTATATCACCGGTTATTACAGATGTGAAGGCAGCAACAGCGGCATTAAAATGGGCAGTTAATGAAATGGAAGAAAGATATGATAAATTTGTAACGGAAGGCGTTCGGGATGTAGAACGATACAACAAGAAAATGGTCAGTCAAAACCGGATAGAAGAAAAACTTCCTTATATGGTTATCGTTATTGATGAACTGGCAGATTTGATGATGGTGTCACCACAGGACGTGGAGGATGCAATTTGCCGGATTGCTCAAAAAGCACGTGCTTGCGGAATCCATCTTTTGCTTGCGACACAGCGGCCATCGGTGGATGTTATTACCGGATTGATTAAAGCCAATATCCCGACACGAATTGCGTTTAGTGTGTCCTCTCAGGTGGATTCAAGGACGATAATGGATACAAACGGTGCAGAGAAATTGCTCGGAAAAGGTGACATGCTGTTTGTGGAAAATGGTGCTGGAAAGAGTATACGACTGCAGGGAGCATTTGTTTCCGACGAAGAGATTGAACGGGTAACTGATTTTGCACGGAATATTGCTGAACCGGAATACGCTTTTGAACAGGAGCAGTTACTGGAACAGATTTCTCATGATGATCACGAAGATGAGTTGCTGCAGGAGGCAATCGGGTTCGTTGTCAGACAGAACAGTGCAAGTACATCACTGCTGCAGCGGCATTTTAAAATTGGTTACAATCGGGCAGCGCGTCTGATGGATTCTATGGAGTCAAGAGGTATTATTGCACAACAAAACGGCAGTAAACCTCGTGAAGTACTGATTTCCGAAGCGCAAATTGAATAGGATAGAACTGCGGATTTTACTGATAGCATACTCGTTTTTCCTGACAGAACGATTAATTTTCTTGATAGAATGTGGGAATAAAATTATCATATGACCGAAGACACTTTTGAAATCAATATGATTAAGAGGAGACAACCGTTATGAAAGAAATTGAGCAAAAGCTGAATGGTACGATTAAGCGGCTGACAAACAAAACATTTAAATTTGATGATCGTATTAAAGAGGGCTGGTTTTCAGCTGTATATTTTTTGAAAACAAAGGAGATGGCTGAGGAAAAACTTCCCAATAACCATGTTACGATGCAATTTTTCCAAAAAAGCAGCAATGCCGTATTATGCGGTACAGATGAAGCCATTGCTCTGGTACATACTTTTGCAGAACAGCCTGAAACACTTGAGATACATTCATTAAAAGATGGCGATAAAATCAGCCCTTATGAAACAGTTCTGACCATATCAGGATCGTATCAGCAATTCGGTTTTTTGGAAGGAATTATTGATGGTATTCTGGCCAGAAGAACATCGGTTGCAACGAATGTATATAATGTGGTAAAAGCGGCCAGTTCTTCAGGAAAACGAAAGCCAATTATTTTCATGGGTGATCGGGATGATCATTATACGCAGCAGGCTGGTGACGGGTATGCAGCTTTCATCGGCGGATCCACTGCACAGGCTACACATGCCATGAATGAATGGTGGGGCAAACATGGAATGGGAACGATGCCGCACGCAATGATTCAGATGTTCCGTGGAGACGTAATTGCCGCAACGGAGGCATATCATGAAATGTTCCCGGAAGATGATCTGGTAACGCTTGTTGATTATAATAATGATGTTATTACAGATTCATTAAAAGTAGCCAAAGCATTTGGAGATGACCTTAAAGGTGTCCGTATTGACACATCAAGAACATTGGTTGATAAGTATTTTTTGCGAAATCATCACTTAATGGGAACTTTCGACCCGCGTGGCGTTAATCCGGAACTGGTATTTGCATTAAGGAAAGCGCTGGATGATGATGGTTTTTCACATGTGAATATTGTTGTGACCGGCGGATTTAATGAGAAACGCATTCACGAGTTTGAAAAGTTGGGTGTGCCAGTTGATATGTATGGTGTCGGCAGAAGCCTTCTGCAAATAAATATCGGGTTCACAGGAGACAATGTGCTGCTCAACGGGACCCGTGAGGCAAAAGAAGGTCGTATGTACCGGCCAAATCCATTGATGGAACGTGTTGAATATTGCCCTCAGGAGAAATAACAACATGTAATTTATTTTACAGTGGCGAGAGTTTTGCTATAATGATTGAAGTGACTATTGAGAAGTAACGAATATAAAGGTTTTTATATATTTTTTGGAGGTTCTTTTTTATGACAACTTACCATTTTATTGGTATCAAGGGGACCGGGATGAGCGCACTTGCCCAAATACTTCATGATTCAGGGGAAAAGGTGCAGGGTTCCGATGTGGAAAAACGTTTTTTTACACAGGAAGCATTGGAAAAGAAAAATATCCCGATTCTTCCTTTTGCAGAAAGCAACATCAAAGAGGGGTTAACCATAATCGCCGGGAATGCATTTTCTGATGAGCATCAGGAAATAAAAGAAGCGAAGCGACAAGGTTTATCTTTTTACAGATATCACGAATTTTTAGGGGAATGGCTTAAACAGTTTACCAGTATTGCTGTAACAGGCGCACATGGAAAGACATCAACTACTGGTCTGCTGGCACATGTTTTAAATGAAACTTATCCGATCTCTTACTTAATTGGCGATGGTACCGGAAAAGGGCATGTAGACAGCAGGTATTTTGCTTTCGAGGCGTGTGAATACCGCCGCCATTTTTTGCGGTATGAGCCTGATTATGCAATCATGACCAACATTGACTTTGATCATCCGGATTATTACACAAGTATTGATGATGTCTTTAAAGCATTTCAGTCAATGGCAGAGAAAGTGAAAAAAGGGATCATTGCCTGTGGTGATGATGAACAATTACAGAAAATCCAGGCAAAAGTTCCGGTTGTTTATTACGGATTTGCCGAAACAAATGATTTTCAGGCACAAAACGTAAGGGAAACAGACAACGGAACTGAATTTGATGTATTTGTACGTAACACGTTTTATGATACGTTCCAAATTCCAATGTATGGGGATCATAATATTCTTAATGCATTGTCTGTGATTGCGATTTGCCATTATGAAGATATGAAGGCTGATGATATCAAGGCACTCAGTACGTTCCAGGGCGTAAAGCGCCGATTTACGGAAAAGAAAATTGGTGATCAGATTTTAATTGATGATTATGCACATCATCCAAAAGAGATCACAGCAACTATTGATTCTGCGCGCAAAAAGTATCCGGGAAAATCCATAACTGCAATTTTCCAGCCGCATACATTTTCGAGAACGAAAACTTTTTTACAGGAATTTGCAGATAGTCTTTCCAATGCTGACAATGTCTATTTATGCGATATTTTCGGGTCTGCCCGTGAGGATAGCGGTAAGCTTACCATTCATGATTTACAGGAACGGATAGAAGGAAGCGCCATATTGGAATTGTCCAGTACGGAATTACTGCGCGAGAACGAAGATAGTGTGCTGATTTTTATGGGAGCAGGAGATATTCAGAAGTTTCAGCAGGCTTATGAAGAGCAACTTTCTCTGTCCGAAAATAACAGATTGAATGCGTAAGAGCCTTGGATGAAGGGCTCTATTTCGCATTTATAATAATTTCTTGCAAATCGGTGGTAATTCCAAGGTTCGGTATTTGCCTCTCGACTGCAAGTTAACTCTCAGCTTTTTATGCTCAATCCGGAGCATTAAAAGTGCATTATTGTTTAGTTGACTGGTACAAGCAGTCAACTGGTATGTTATGATATGTTTATGTAATGTTATTTAGGGAATGTGTAATAAAAATATTTTCATCTTTTGTGACAAAAATGATTCCGCATTAAATGTCATAGGATTCGAAGGAGCTGAATTACCAGTGGAGAGTTTGTTGTATATCGCAGCAATAATCGTTGCAGTGGCTTTTGCCGTACTTGTTGTTTATTTAATTATTACACTAAAAGCGGCAAAGCAAACGATGAATAATGTTGGAGGAACATTGGACAGCCTTGAAAAACAAATGCAGGGCATAACATCCGAAACATCTGCCTTGTTGAATAAAACCAATAAACTGGCTGACGATGTAAATGAAAAATCGACAAAATTAGATGGACTATTTGAAGGGATTAAAGGAATTGGCGAAACGGTTAAGGGTGTTAATGGTTCATTAAGCAAATTATCGAAGAGCATTTCCAATTCCGCTTCCGAAAATCAGGATCAAACATCACAGGTTATGCAATGGGGAAATAAGGCAGTCGATTATTTGAAAAGGAAGAAAAATAAATAAGAACGGAGGAAGGTTATATGGGAGAGAGCAACATTAACAGTAAAGACTTTCTGATTGGAACGCTTATTGGCGGATTCGTTGGTGCAGCTGCGGCTTTATTATTTGCACCAAAAGCAGGTCATGAACTGCGGGGAAATCTGAATGATGGTGCAACACAGCTAAAAGGGCGTGCCGGTACATGGAAGGACGCCGCATATGAAAAGGGCTCCGGCTTGAAAGATATGGCATATGAAAAGGGCTCAAATCTAAAGTCAAAAGCTGCAGACTCAAAGGAAAAATTCACTCAAAAGACGCAGGAATTGACCAAAAATGTTCAGGGAAAATGGAATGAGCGGAAAAATCAGGAGACTGCCGCAGAGGAAGCAGCAGAAGAACTCGCAGATGCAATTGAAGAGGCGGCAGAAGAAGCAGAAGATAATAAATAAGGGAAAAAGATCTGCACGTGAATTAACGCTGCAGATCTTTTTTTGATTAGAAAACAATTTGTCTGAAAAAAATTTTTAAATGTAAAAAACTGGCACTCTTACTGCAAATCTGTATTTGATAACAGATGAAGCGCTTACATCAAATAGCCTGATATGATTGGCTTTTTAAAAACCCAGATTTTTAAAATTTCCTGATGACAAAGCCACATAATTTCGTTATAATAGTTTCTAATTATTAAAAATTGGCCTATTTCAATCAGGTAAAAAGATAGAGTTCAGGAGGGGTAAAAATGAGCCAAAATGAATTGGAACAACTGCGTGAGAATCTTGACAGGATTAATATGGAGTTGCTGGATCTTATCATTGAGCGTGGGAAAACAGCACAACAAATCGGTAAAGTGAAAAATAAACAGAGCATTAAGCGGTTTGATCCGGTCAGAGAACGGAAAATGCTTGATAAACTTTCCGAAAAGAATAATGGACCATTTGACAATTCCACGATTGAACATATTTTTAAAGAGATTTTTAAAGCAAGTCTGGAATTGCAAGAAGATGATCACCGAAAAGCTTTACTGGTTTCCAGAAAAATGAAGCCTGAGGATACGGTTATCGACATTAAAGGGGAAAAGTTCGGTGATGGGAACACGCATAATATTTTCGGACCATGTGCGGTGGAAAGTTATGATCAGGTTGCAGAAGTAGCCAAGGCAATTAAACGCAATGGAAATAAACTGTTACGGGGCGGCGCATTCAAACCAAGAACTTCTCCATATGATTTCCAAGGTCTTGGACTGGAAGGTTTGCAAATTTTGAAGAAGGTGGCAGATGAGTTTGATCTCGCTGTCGTCAGTGAAATTGTTAACCCAGCCCATATCGAAGAAGCGGCCGATTATATTGACGTCATTCAAATCGGTGCACGCAATATGCAAAACTTTGAATTGTTAAAAGCTGCAGGGGAAGTTGATAAGCCCGTGTTGCTGAAACGCGGTTTGTCAGCAACTATTTCAGAATTCATTAATGCTGCTGAATACATCATCTCCCGTGGCAATGGAAATATTATTCTTTGTGAGCGTGGTATTCGTACGTATGAAAAGGCTACTAGAAATACACTTGATATTTCTGCGGTGCCAATTCTTAAACAGGAAACACACTTGCCGGTTATGGTTGATGTCACACACTCAACGGGACGCAGGGATATATTGCTGCCAACCGCAAAGGCAGCCCTTGCAATCGGTGCTGACGGGGTGATGGCGGAGGTTCACCCTGATCCAGCAGTTGCATTATCCGATGCTGCCCAACAGATGGATATCCCGACATTTGATACGTTTAACAAAGAATTGGAAGCATTTTCGAATCGCAAGTAGCTGATTTAAGGCTGATCTATTTACGATCAGCCTTAAATTTTTTGTGTTTTTTTTCCCGGTAAAGTATGATATATGCATAGGAACCGTATTTATGGAGGTAGATTAGCATGAACATAACAATTTATGATGTGGCAAGAGAAGCAAATGTATCGATGGCAACAGTATCAAGGGTAGTTAATGGAAATCCAAATGTAAAGCCTGCAACCCGTAAAAAAGTGCTGAACACCATTGAACAATTGGGATACAGGCCGAACGCCGTTGCCCGCGGACTGGCCAGTAAAAAAACGACAACGGTCGGGGCGATCATCCCGGACATTTCCAGCATCTTTTTTGCAGAACTTGCGAGAGGTATTGAAGACATTGCAACGATGTACAAGTACAATATGATCTTAAGTAACTCTGATCAAAACAAAGACAAAGAACTGCAGCTCATTAATACGATGCTGGAGAAACAGGTTGACGGTATTCTTTTTATGGGCGGTAACATTTCCAAAGAACATGTGGACCAATTCGAAAGTTCATCAATCCCGGTTGTTCTGGCAGCTACGTACGATGAAACAGACACAATTCCATCCGTTAATATCGATTATGAAGTAGCTGCTTACGAAGCCACCTCATTCTTGATTGATAATGCGAATGATAAAATTGCATTCATTTCCGGACGGGAGGATACGCTGATTAATCAGCAAAAATATAAAGGGTATCTGCGTGCGTTACGGGAAAAATCAATCAATATTGACGATAATTACATTCTGGAAGGTGACTATACCTATAATTCAGGAATAAAGGTTGTAGAAGAACTGCTCGCACTAGAGAACAGGCCGACAGCAGTTTTCGTGGCATCTGATGAAATGGCACTGGGCGTTATTCACGGTGCACAGGATAAAGGCTATAAAGTACCTGAAGATCTGGAAGTATTCGGATTTGATAATACGAGACTGGCAACAATGGTTCGTCCGACCCTGTCAACAATAGTCCAGCCTATGTATGATATTGGCGCGGTTGCTATGCGACTGTTGACGAAATTTATGAATAAAGAGGAAGTCGACGAGAAAAAGGTTGTTCTTCCACACCGAATTGTGCAAAGAAATTCAACAAAGTAATCATCTATGAAAGCTAATAAACGGAGAGATGAAAAATCATCTCTCCGTTTGTATATGATTGGTATACTTTAAAGCGTTCTGCAGCAGATTCGCGTTTTTATCCATAATTTCGTTTTTGCGTGGAATATTCGGAACAATGCTTCTATCATCGTGCCAGTTTTTCGGCAGTGCAACAGGAGCTTCCGGCTGCCATTGTCTAAGCCACGTTTCCGGTATCGGGCCGATTTGTTCAGATCCTGTTTTCATGACACTCCAAACTTGCGACCAGGCACGAGGAACGACCCGCCACATATCATATCCGCCTCCGCCAAGGGCAATCCATCGTCCCTCACAATATTCATGAGCAATTTCATGTGCCAGTTGTGGTATTTTGGCGTAACTCTCCATTGTAGTGCAAAGATGGGTGAGCGGATCGTATGTATGCGCGTCAGCCCCGTTCTGTGTTATGATAACGTCCGGCTTAAAATAGGCTGCAATATTCCGTATGGCGGATTCATAAACCTGCAAAAAAGATTCATCTTCTGTAAATGCATCAATAGGTATGTTGAATGAAAAGCCGTGGCCTTCTTTAATGCCGCGTTCATTTACATTTCCGGTTCCGGGGAAAAGATAGCGGCCAGTCTCATGGATTGATAATGTACAAACCTGTGGATCATCATAGAATGCCCATTGTACTCCATCACCATGATGAGCATCTGTGTCAATATATAATGCCCGAAGTCCATACTTTTTACGGATATATTTCAGCGCAACTGCCCCATCATTATAAATACAGAATCCACTTGCTTTTCGCTTGAACCCATGGTGGAGGCCGCCGCCAAGATTGAGTGCGTGTTCACTGTTGCCTTGCAACACCTGGTCGACCGCTGTAAGGGTACCTCCAACCAAATAACTGGATGCTTCATGCATCCCTTCAAATACAGGTGTATCTTCTGTGCCAAGTCCATATTCCAGTCCTTCATCAGGGTCGAGTCTGCCACTGCCAGCTTTCTGAACCGCCTCAACAAAACTTACATCATGAAAAAGACCGAGTTCTTCCATTGTCGCTTTTCGCGGCTTAATGATATTTTCGTTAGTCAGCAGACCGGATTGTTCCAATAACGCTTTTGATAATAGAACCCGTGTCTGATTAAAAGGATGATCCGAATGAAAATGGTAGTTTAAAAAGGCATCTGAAAAAACAAAGGCTGCATTGCAAGTCATAGGTTTGGCCCCGTATCAGCGGTTGGCCAGATTAACTCATATCCTGCTTCCCGGATATCATGAATAACTGGTAATGGATTCATAGTCTGAATGCGGAAAACAAGAATTTTATAGCTTGGATCATCTTTATATGGGTAGACTAACACAGATGTTATGTTGGTTTTTCGGGCTCCAAATATTGCTGCAACTTCAGGGAGAATCCCTGGTTTATGCGGGACTTTAACTTCAATATGGGAGCTTTGAACATTTGTACCGGTGATTTTAATTAACGTATGAAGCATATCCTTCTCTGTGATTAATCCAACCAGTTTATCATTGCTGACCACGGGAAGACATGCAAATTCTTCCTCATAGAATATCCCGGCTATTTCCTCTACAAAATCGAGAGGATGAACAGTAACTACCGGTTTACTCATAATCGTATGAATTTCATTTTGCAGTTCCGTATTTTCTTTATTTTTTTCAAAAATTGATGGCGACGCATCCCGGACATCCCGATCGGAAACAATTCCAATGACATTTTTCTTTTCATTAATAATGGGGATGTGACGGATTTTGTTTTCATGAAGCAGTTTTAATGCCTCTGCAATCAGTGCTGTTGGCGGCAGTGCTGTTACATCTGTCTTCATAATCTCTTCAACTAGCATTTACAACCCCTCCCTCATGTTGCGGTATTGATGCCGTTGTAAAAATCGGAGTTTATCAAATTGTTCAATGGACGATTCCGGTACGTTATTTCCAATTCTAACCATCAGGCAGTTTGCAGGATGGGAGATGATTTCCGGATCATCTGTTGGTGCGGGAACAAGTCCGCCTGCAGCCATCATCTTCTCCATCACTTTTCGGTAGTCCCAAACACTGAGGCGCGTACCATCTAAATCCCAGTGCCAATAGTATTCAGTGGAAATGACAATGTAATTTTCCATATAATCATCAAGCATCGATAGCTTCAGAAGTCCGGATGCAATACCGGCCCCCCGATATTCAGGTATGATTTCAATTGCACCAAGTTCAATCAGATCTTCCATTTTAAATTCGGACCACCGTTCCAGTGGATCCGGATGCAAATAAGTAACATACCCGATGATTGTATTTTCAGTCCTGGCAATAATGATGCGTCCTTCTTCAAAGTCGGCAATATTTTTGATTGCTTCGAATTGTTGCGGTGCGCGTCGAAATGCTGTTAAATGTTCATGGAAATCGTATTTCTGCAACTCGGAAGAAGGGACCGGCCCTTCAATTATGACAGAGCCTTTATCAGTTTTTCGTTCTGTTGAATGGTACGTTTTAACATGCTCCACATTTTCACCACCCTTAACTACTTTCATTATACAGGAGATTCGTCTGTATTTTTAGTAAAAAGCGGAAATTGACAAAGTAAAGGTAGTCTTGTCTTATTAGTGGCAGTAGTTTTGAAAAGCAATGCGGCGTTGGCGCTATCAACCTTCATCAGCGGGGAATCAACCTTTGTGGACGGTTATCGACCTTTAATAAGGGGAATCGACCTTCCTCAGCGGGGAATCAACCTTCGTGGACGGTTATCGACCTTTAATAAGGGGAAATCGACCTTCATCAGCAGGGTATCAACCTTCGTGGACGGTTATCGACCTTTAATAAGGGGAAATCGACCTTCCTCAGCAAGGTATCAACCTTCAACAGGAAAGAATCAACCATCGCGTTACAGGAATCAACCTACATTCATGTATATCAACCTTCACAGGCGGATAGACCGTAACCAGTGAAAAGTTCCACAACAATCCATCCATTGGTTTCAACAAATAAGAAACCCGTATCACCTTATTCGTGATACGGGATATCTTTACATTATATTGCCAACCGACCGTAACTGTTGTTGGGTCTATTAGTTGTTTTGTTTCTTATCTTCCGGTTTATCGTTATTACCGCCATTATTATCTCCATTGTTACCTGGTTTATCTGGCTTATCGGGTTTATCCGGTTTATCGGGCTTGTCAGGCTTATCGGGTTTATCCGGTTTATTTGGCTTGTCAGGTTTATCAGGTTTATTCGGCTTATCCGGCTTACCTTTATCTTTATCGTCCTTTTTGGATGGGTTACCGGAGACAGCCGATTTTGATGCGGATGATTCCATTCCGAAATAATCCACTGCACGGACGATATAAGCACCGCCTCCTGAAACGGAATAGCTTGTTCCGGTTGTGCTTCCAACTTTGCTGTATGAACCGCCAGGACTGGATGCTTTATAAATCCGGTAGCCAACTACATCATTGCTTCCGGATTTACTCCAGGATAAATTTCCCCCTGAAACGGAAACAGAAGATGGGGCGGAAGGTGCCTTACCATCATTATCGATTGAACCTGAACCAACATTGGATGATGGCAGGCCTATCTTGGACCATTTATCCCGGTTAGTGCGTGGGAACAGCTTGGATAAATCATTCAGTCTGTCCCAACCTTTTCGCTTCAAAAATTCCGGATTGAATGCAAGTCCGTTTCCTTGTGTAAACTCAGCCGGTGTATGCGGTCCTGCAACTACAGCCTGACCATTAACCATGACATAGGAGCCTTCTATTAAACTATCATCTTTCTTTGTAGGCACATACTTGGCATTAAACAGATCAGTCTGAATCAGACCGGCTTTTTTACATAGTTCAGATGGAAGCATTCCCGAAATGGCACAATAACTGCGGGAAACAATACCGCTTGGACGTTCAAAATTGTCCTGTGGTGCCACAAGGTCAGGGCGAATGTCTGAAGCCGCATTGATCAGTTCAGCCCACAGGTTGATATTACGGTTACTGTAACTAAGAGAACAACCTGCACATTTGATTGATTTAGGAATTTCATATCCCATCCATGTTCCGAAAGTGACATTTGGGTTTACACCCACAAACCATGTGTCTTGCCAAAAGTTTGACGTACCGGTTTTTCCTGCCCAGTCAACGCCGCTGTACTTTAACTGCGAGTTCAGGAATGTTGCTGTACCACTGTCAATGACATCACGCATCATATCAATGGTTAAATAGTTTGTTTGCGGTGAAAATACATCAACAGGCTTTTTTTTATGTTTGTAAATTACTTTTCCATCATTGGTAGTAATTTTTTGAATCAGGTAAGCATCGTTGAATTTCCCGTTATTGCCAAATGTACTGAATGCGTTCGTGTTTTCTTCCACACTTATTCCATACGTCGGCTGTCCAAGAGAAAGGGACAAGTTTGTCTGATCGCCTTTGGTAAGTGTCGTTATCCCCATTTTATCAATCAGGAAATTTTTGGCCGGATTTTGTTCAACAATTTTCCGGTATACTTTGGCTGCCGGAATGTTATAGGATTTCGCCAATGCTTTACGGGCTGAAACGATTCCGTGATAGGAACCCTGGATATAGTTGCTTGGGCTCCAGGCTTTTGGCATTCCTGGCATATAAAATTGCGTTTCTACATCGGCAATCGGTGTTCCCGGCTGGATTTTGCCCATTTCCATTGCCGGCGCATAATCAAGAATCGGTTTCATTGTACTTCCATTTGGACGTGGTGCCGTCATATAGTTAATCTGGTTATCTTGACTGTAATTTCTGCCGCCTATGAAACTAATAATTCTGCCGGTGCTGTTTTCAATCAGAATTCCACCAGTCTGGATTTTCTGGGTGATTGTTTTGGTTTCACCAGTTTCTGAATTAACAACCACATCGCCAGTCCAGGTAGGACCATATTGTTCATAGTTTTTTACGATTTTCTTAAATTTGTCATGAATCTTCTTATCTATTGTCGTATGGATTTTATAACCATTTTTACGCATGGCACGATCGGCAAGAATCTTGTACTCTTCCATCAATTTTTCATCTTTTTTCAGATCTTTTATAGAATATCCGTCTTGTTCAGCCAGGTATTCCATAATGATATCTTTGGCACGATCCTCTGCCTCAAACGTCAAGTATGGATATTTTTCAATTGTCGATTTTGACTCTTCAATAAAATCGGCGACAATATCATAGTTTATTGCTTTTTTGTATTGTTTTTTTGTAATATAACTTGCATCAAGCATACGTTCAAGTACCGTTTTCATTCTGTTTATTCCAGGCTGCAATCCTTCTTTGTTCTTTAATCCGCCACTATTTTTAAATGGGGTATAATAGGATGGGCTTTGCGGGAGCCCGGCCAGGAAGGCTGCTTGTGGTAAATTCAGCTTTGATGCATCTTTGCCAAAAATACCTTGTGCAGCGGTTTGAATTCCGGCTATGTTATTACCGGAAGCATCGCGTCCGTATGGGATAATATTCAAATAGGCTTCCAGTATTTCGCCTTTGTCAAAAAAACGCTCCAACCGCATAGCAATTAATATTTCTTTTGCTTTTCGTTCAAAAGATACTTCATTTGTCAGAATTTGGTTTTTGACAAGCTGCTGGGTAAGTGTGCTTCCTCCTGATTGTAAGGGAGCATTTGTGACCT
This sequence comes from Virgibacillus siamensis, assembly GCF_900162695.1. Taxonomy (NCBI): domain Bacteria; kingdom Bacillati; phylum Bacillota; class Bacilli; order Caryophanales; family Bacillaceae; genus Virgibacillus; species Virgibacillus siamensis. The sequence goes on along the minus strand of NZ_FUIH01000007.1, from coordinate 1,758,050 downwards.
GTTGTACAACCGCTCTGACAATCGCTTTTGGCACGACTCCTTCATGCATTCTAAAGTTCCTGTCCTCTGTTGCGATTACAGCTTGAATCAGCTTATCGGAAACATTATCAAGCGAGACTTCTTCTCTATGTATATCAGAACGTACATCGCCAAAATAGTTACCGCCAGCAAAATATAGTTTTGACGTCTCCTCATAGTTATAAATATCTTTCTTCATACTTGCGTAACTTCGAACAGGCTCATCTTTTACAAGGGAGGCAAAATAACCTGCCCCTAATCCGCCAGCGAAAAAGAAACCTATCAGTCCAATAATAAGAAAAATCAGGATTACGTTCCATAGGACATCATAGGTAATTCTGGATGTCCGTTGAATTTTCCCAGCGTGCCAGGCATCTTTTACTTTCTGCATATATTTTTGAAGCAATTCTTTATAATTCACTATAAAACCTCCTAAATTCCACAATCTATTATAGCATAGCAGGTTGAATTGGTGTATAATAATTTGTAACTGCCTATTGCGTTTAAATGCGTGGTGTGGTATGAATAAATCATAATGAAACGAAATACGCAATGAAAGATAACAGTAGTGTTGCATTTCCCTTTTTCAGCGAGCTGACGGTTGGTGGAAGTCGGTAAACAAATGCAGGCGAATTACAATTCCGGAGCGTCTTTTTCAAGACGGTGAGAACCATCGTTAACAATCCCAAAGTGACACATGTGTGTAACAAGGGTGGTACCGCGAGCGTAAACTCGTCCCTTTCAGGAGGGATGGGTTTTTTTAATTTTATAGAAAAGAGGAGTAGGTTACATGGATATTTTAAAGGATCTGGATAAGCGAAATCTTATTCATCAAACAACAGATGACAAAGGACTGAAAAAACATCTTGATGAGAATCAGGTGACTGTATATTGCGGGTTTGATCCAACAGCTGACAGTCTGCACATTGGGCATTTAGTACCGATCACCATGCTGAAGAGATTTCAGCGTGCAGGACACAGACCAATTGCTTTAATTGGCGGAGGGACTGGTATGATAGGTGATCCGAGTGGCCGCTCCAGTGAACGTTCCCTGAATGAAGCATCTGTTGTAAAAGGATATAGTGAAAAAATAAAGCAGCAACTTGCAAAGCAGCTTGATTTTGATAATGGATCAAATGCGGCTGTCGCAAGAAACAACCATGACTGGCTGGCCAGCATGACGGTTATTGACTTTCTTCGTGATGCGGGGAAGCATTTTGGCATTAACTACATGCTTGGGAAAGAATCCGTTTCCGCGAGAATTGAACAGGGTATATCTTACACTGAGTTCAGTTATATGATTTTGCAGTCACTGGACTTCATGAAATTGTATGAACAGGAAAACTGTACATTGCAAATAGGTGGAAGTGATCAGTGGGGAAATATAACAGCCGGTATGGAACTGATACGGAGATCAAGAGAAAATGCGGATGATGAAATAAATGTATTCGGATTGACCGTTCCATTGATTACGAAGGCAGATGGCACGAAATTCGGTAAAACCGCCGGTGGTGCAATTTGGCTTGATCCCGATAAAACGTCACCTTATGAGTTTTACCAATTCTGGGTGAATACCGATGATCGCGATGTTATGAAGTTTATAAAATACTTTACATTTATGGATGACGAAGAGATGGAACATTTGCAGCAGGAATTGGAGAACCATCCGGAACAACGTCTTGCACAGAAACGGCTGGCTGAAGAGATGACAAAGGAAGTGCATAGCCAGGAAGCACTGGAACAGGCACAGCGTATCACTGCGTCCTTATTCAGCGGTGACTTAAAGGAACTGACAGGGGCAGATATTGAACAGGGATTCAAAGATGTTCCGGCGTTTGAAATGGAGAAAGAGGATGTCGGTTTGATAGACCTGCTTGTAAACAGTTCGATATCTTCCTCCAAAAGACAGGCAAGGGAAGACATTAATAATGGCGCGATATACATTAATGGTACAAGGGAACAGGACATGAAATATGTCGTCACTTCAGATGATCGGATTGATGATAAATTTACGATTATCAGACGGGGCAAGAAAAAATATTTTCTGATTCGTTATCAATAATCGTAACGATATATAAATAGGAAATAAAAGGGGTGAAGATCTATGGCTGGGATTGGTTCTTATTCACAAACCGCAAATCCGGCATGGAGCAATAAAGCATTTCGACCGGGCGATTTCACTTCCAAGCGCATGACACTCCAGGGAACCATCAACAGGACCTTTTTACTTACAATGGCACTGCTTATCGCAGCAGCGTTTACCTGGAATCAGTCTTTCAACGGCAATCAATCATTGGTAACGGGGCTTCTTGTATTCGGACTGATTGCAGGGTTCATTCTTGCGCTTATTACCATATTTATACCGAAAGCCGCACCATTTACTTCCATCCCGTACGCATTGGCGGAGGGGCTGGTTCTTGGCGGTATTTCGGCAAGGTATGAATCACTTTATGATGGCGTAACGATGCAGGCTGCGTTATTGACATTTGGAGTATTACTCTTAATGCTCCTGTTTTATAAAACGGGGCTGATTAAGGTGACCAAAAAATTCCGGATCGGCGTGCTTTGTGCAACAGGAGCTATTATGCTTGCTTACCTGATAACCTTTATTATGCGGTTGTTTGGTGTGCATGATATTTTTTATATGCACAGCAGCGGACCAATCGGAATTTTGATAAGTGTCGGTATCGTTATTGTGGCTGCACTGAATCTTGCACTGGATTTTGATCTGATTGAAAGAGGTGTGAAGCGCAACGCCCCTAAGCATATGGAATGGTATGGAGCATTTGGGCTCATGGTAACACTGGTATGGCTGTACCTCGAAATTTTGCGTTTAATTTCCAAATTGAGAAGGTAACTGGTAATCACCGGAATGCAATGCGTTCCGGTGATTTTATATTATTTATTAAAGGTTGAATTATTGGAATTTTCTTGACCCGATCTAACCCGTGTGCTAAATTTAAATGGAACATAGTAAGACAGGTTTTAACTCGAATGATTAATCAATTGGAAGGGGGATAGCGGGGGAGAGGAAGAATTTGGATTATAAGGGGGAAACAGGATGAGCGAACAGACAAAGGGTAAAAAGAGTTTCTTTGATGGCAAATTTGGAAGATTCATTTTGCCGGCCATTATCCTCCAATCCACCCTGATTGGAGGAGGGTACGCAACTGGGCGTGAGATTGTTGCATATGGTGCGAAATTTGGTTCACTCGGTTGGATTGCAGGTCTGGCAATCTTTTTAGGATTCGGACTTATGGCATTTCTGATGTTTGAAGTTGCCAGGATTTTTAGGGCGTATGATTATAAGTCGATGGTAAAAAATTTAATTGGTCCATTTTGGTTTTTGTTCGATATTATCTATTTATTACTTGCAGTATTGATTATTTCCATTATGGCTGCGGCTACCGGATCAATCGTAGAAAGCACCCTGGGTATTAATTACTGGGTTGGGGTTGTTGGTATTGCTGTTATTGTCGGCATACTTAACCTGTATGGTGAACGGTTGATTGAACGCTTTGAAACATATGGCACAATCGCATTAATGCTCGGTTATATTATTTTTGGAATTATGGTAATCAGTTCAACCTGGGATGAGGCAATGCAGGTATTTGCGAACGGTGATACCAGTTATGTGAGTGATTTCAGTATCTGGACCATTATTTGGAGCGGAATCATTTACGTTGGTTATAACCTTGCTGTTTATCCTGCTGCGTTATTTACAGTGAAAAGACAAAAGTCAATGAAAGATACAATTGTATCCGGCATTGTTGCCGGTGTATTGATGACCTTGCCGTGGTTCCTCACGTATTTTGCCCTGATGGGATTCTATCCATCTGAAGATATATTTGGAGCAGAAATTCCATGGCTGCAAATGCTGAATGGATATGGAACATGGGTTGTTGTTCTGTTTGGAATTGTTGTCGGCTGGACATTAATTGAAACAGCTACAGGGATGATCCATGCATTTATCGAGAGACTGGATAATAATTTGGAAGAACTCGGGAAAAAGAAACTCTCCAAAAAGCAAAGCGGCCTTGTTGCATTTATAACTCTTGCCGCATCTGTACTTCTGGCGGAGGTTGGAATTATGGATCTTGTATCTAAGGGATATACGGCACTTGGTTATGGAATGCTGATTGTTTTTGGATTGCCTTTAATAACAGTTGGTCCATATAAAATTTTTAAACACTTTAAGGAAAAGAAAAGTAAAGTCAATACGGTAGCATAAACTGTGCATAAAAACCGTGTTACAAGCAGATTATTTGTTTGTGACACGGTTTTTTATTCGAAAAAATTCGGGCGGCTCCCAGCACCGCCCGAAATTTATTAAGACGTTTTATTCTTGGCTAAAAGTGGAATGATTAGACAAAGATGAAAATGAAGGGATGAAATTATGCTGGAAGTAAACGGAAGGGAACAAGGAGATGTGTTGGAAGTTACAACTGAGGGTACAGCGACACAAGAGGACTTGCAAAAATTTAAAGACGCTTTGAAATCAAAGAAGATGCAGGAGGAACCGTTTAATATTTTGTTTGTTTTCAAAAATATTGAAGGCAATACCGCAAAAGCAATGTTGGAAGCTTGGAAGGTGGTTCCTTATTTGAAGAGCATTAAAAAGAGTGCCATTGTGGCGGATGAATCGTTTATGGGTCTTAATGAAAATCTTGAAAAGCTCATTCCGGGTGTGGAAATCATTCAGTATCCGATGGAAGAACTCGAATCTGCCAGAAAGTGGGTCCGTGCATAATATAATGCAGATACAAAAAAGAAGGAAATAGATGATCATCAGTCCATTTCCTTCTTTTTAGTTTCACATTACATTAAAAACTCTCAACTCCTTAATGCCTAAGGGAGTTGAGAGTTTTAACAAAGCATGAAATTTTAATTCTGCAATGTACCAAACTTAACGTGAGTAGTACTCTACGATAAGCGCTTCGTTGATTTCAGCCGGAAGTTCGGAACGTTCAGGGTAGCGTGTATAGCTTCCTTCCAGTTTGTCGGCATCAAATGAAATGTATTCTGGTACGAAGTTGTTTACCTCGATTGCCTCTTTAATGATGTCCAGATTTTGAGACTTTTCACGCAGTCCGATTACCTGACCAGGTTTGACCGCATATGATGGGATGTCAACGCGTTTTCCATCTACAGTTACATGTCCATGGTTTACAAGCTGACGGGATTGTCTGCGTGTACGTGCAAGTCCAAGTCGATAAACTAAGTTATCCAATCTTGATTCAAGCAGAATCATGAAGTTTTCACCATGAACACCTTTCATTTTACCCGCTTTGTTAAACAGGTTACGGAATTGACGTTCGTTCAATCCGTACATAAAGCGCAATTTCTGCTTTTCTTGTTGTTGCAGACCGAATTCTGAAATTTTCTTGCGTTGGTTTGGTCCATGCTGACCAGGAGCATATGGACGCTTATCAAGTTCTTTACCGGTACCGGTTAAAGAAATGCCAAGACGACGTGACTTTTTCCAAATGGAATCTGTATAACGTGACATGAGACATTTCCTCCTTTTTGTTTTATTTGCATAAAATAAAACCGCGTGTCCCACAATCGCCATGTATTTTGTTTTCATGTACCATCGCTCCAGCAGCCGAGAGTTACGCGATACACCTCAAAGTGAGGAACAAAATAACATAAACGCAGGTTCACATAAGCTACCTTTTTATTTTACACAAAGAGTATTATATTAGTTTTCATAGTAGAAGTCAATCATATCTCTATTTTTCAGGGGATTTTTTACGAAAAAATCCCCTGAAATGAAAAAAACTATTTCCCAAATCCTTCGACAATCTTTCCAAACTTTTCAAGGTATTCCCGATCGGTCTCATCAAAACGGTTTGTACTTGGGCTGTCGATATCCAAAACACCAAAGATTTCACCGTTAACCTTCAATGGGATGACAATCTCAGATTTACTTGCACTGTCACAGGCGATATGCCCCGGGAATTTCGTAACATCTTCGACAACCTGGGACTCCCCTGTACTGATGGCTGTTCCACAAACACCTTTTCCATAATCAATCCGCAGACAGGCCGGCAGCCCCTGGAATGGTCCCAGTACAAGCTGGTCTTCCTTCCACAGATAAAATCCTACCCAATTCACATCGTGCAAAAACTGATTCAACAGTGCCGATGCATTGGAAAGATTCGCAATTACATCGTTTTCGTCCTCTGTCAATGCTGTAAGTTGTTTTAATAACATTTCGTAGTCTTTTACTTTTTCACCTGAATATGCTGTCGTCTGAAACATGGTCACATTATCCTCTCATTGCCTGGTATTTCGACATTTGTGTGGGTATTTGTCGATAGAAAATTGAAGGATAAATCTTCAATTTGTCGTAATTTTAATATAAGGAGATGAATTTAATGATAAAATATCCTACAAAACAAAAAGTCGTCGATGCCGCTTCCCAATTATTTTTTCAAAACGGGTTTCATGGAACTTCTGTACGTGATATTGCTGATAAAGCAACTGTAAATGTTTCATTAATAAGTTACTATTTTAAAAGCAAGCAAGGGTTGCTGGAACATGCTGTTACACACTATTATGAAGCATATCTTGAAACAATAGAGGAGACGCTGAAAAAAAACGAATCCGAAGAACCGATAACCTGCCTGAAAAAAATGGTTGAAGCTATTATACAGTACAAGCAAAGCAACCATCAATTTTCATGTTTCATTCACCGGGAACTTTCTCTTGATTCGGTATTTGTACGGGAGATGACAGTGACCTATCTTGCCAAGGAAAATTACTTCATCAAAAATGCATTTTTTGATGCCCTTTCAGGCAGTGGCAAATCGTTTGATCGGCAATTTTTATTGATGCAATTAAAAGGGATGCTGATTACGCCATATATTTTGCAGCATGAATGGAAAAATCAGGTGATTGGGGAAAGATCACATGGCATTTTTGCCCAAAAGTATATTCGAACCATTGAAGAGTGGCTGGATTATGTGATTAAACAAGCATAGAGTTTTGTTAATTTATGTATATTTTTTTGTGTATAACGCTGCTTGCATAAAAAAATTTGTCAAAATCACAATTTAATTGTATTTTTTTAGCCAAAAATGCAATTTACATGGTATCATAAGTATAATTACGACATAACTTCGGGTGTTTTGTTGATTAATTCGGCAAATCCTGTTCTTCTTAGAGAACTCATCGATAGATTACCCTCTTATTTGAAATACAGTCAGGAGGCATTTTATGGCTTACATCATTGGCATCATACTGATAATTATTGCACTGATTATTGCAGGACTAATACTTAGAAAACGGATTTATGATGAGGTAGACAGGTTGGAAGCCTGGAAAATGGATATTATGAATCGAAACATTGCTTCTGAGATCAGCCGTATTAAAAATTTAAATTTGTCCGGTGAAACACAGGAGAAATTCGAATCCTGGAGAGAGCGCTGGGAACTGATTGTTACGAAAGAGCTGCCCGATATAGAGGAATATTTATTTGATTCCGAAGCAGCAGCGGACAGATATCGATTTTCCAAAGCTAAAAAGATGTTACGTAAAACAGAAGAAGTGCTCCAGTCAATTGAAGATGAAATCGAAAAAATGCTTGCTGAATTGAACGAGTTAATGGAATCTGAGGAATCGAGCCGAAAAGAAATAGAACAAATTCAGCCAACTATAAAAGCTTTACGGAAACAACTTTCCCAAAATCGTTATCAGTACGGAAATGCAGAAGAATATTATGATTCGGAAATTGATGGAATGGAAAAACAACTCACGCAGTACAATGAATTGGTGGGATCAGGGAACTATTCGGATGCACGCCACTTGGTCGAAGAGTTGAAGCAGGATCTTGACAATCTCCAAACGCAAATGGAAGATTTCCCTGCCTTGTACACAGCGTGCAAAAATGATCTTCCTCAACAGTTAAACGAGCTCTTGAACGGATTGAAAGGTATGAAAGATGATGGCTATCGTGTAGAACACTTCGGATTTGAGAAGGAAATACATAAGTATCAGCATCGGTTGAAAGATTGTGTAAGTGCCTTGGATCAGGGAGAAGAAGAACTTGCAAAAGAAATGAAGAATGAGATAGAAGAGCGAATGGCGGAAATGTATCAGCTGCTTGAGAAAGAAGCTGTTGCCCGCAATTATATGGAAAATAAAATTCCGGTATATCGGGAAGAACTGGAAACCCTGGAAAACGATTTTCTGATCACTAAGGAAGAAGTGGACGAGCTGCAGAAAGCATATTATTTCGAGGACAGTGATATGGAAAAGTACCTCGTTCTTGACAAGGCCATTGGGCAGCTGAAAAAACAGCTGCATATGATTAACGATGAAATGGAACAAGAAATGGAAACTTCACATTCCAAACTAAGGTCTGAATTGGAAAATGGCTTTCAGCAGGTAGAAGAGCTTCAAAAACAGCACGATGATTTCAGGAAACAAATTAAAAATCTGCGGAAAGATGAAGTGACGGCGAAAGAAAAACTTGCTGATATGAAGGATGATTTATATCAAATCAATCGCCGTTTAAGTAAGAGCAATATTCCCGGAGTTCCAGGTTTTATTTGGACCCTGATGGAAGATGCATCGAATAAGAATGTCCGGGTATTGGATGTGCTGGACAAACAGCCCCTTGACATCACAGAAGTGCAAAAGGCATTATCAGATGCAGAATCCAGTGTGAATCAAGTAGCGGAACAAACAGATATGGTACTTGATCAAGCTTATTTGACCGAACAGGTAATACAGTATGCAAACAGGTATCGCAGTCAGTACCCTGTATTATCCGCAAAATTATCGGAATCGGAGCGGTTATTTCGTTCATACGAGTATGAACTGGCACTGGAACAAGCTGCAAAGGCCGTTGAAGAAGTGGAACCCGGAGCATTGAAACGGATTGAGGAATACCAAGCAGCAAACTAAATAATTGTAAAGACATATCGATTGAAATATGATTAGCAATAAGGGAAATGATTAAATGAGGGGCTGTCTTAAGAATTGGGTATGCAAATAACCTGTTTCTGAGTCAGCCTTCATTATTTTATATTAAAAGCTAGCTAAACAATGCGGCAGCCGTAGAACTTATGCGAAAGATTTTCTTAAAGGAGCATTTATTATGATTTATCTGGATAATAGTGCAACAACGAAACCTGACAAGGCTGTACTGAATAGTTATTATAAGGCCGCGGAAAGTTTTTTTGCCAATCCGTCAAGTATTCATCAACTAGGCGGCAAATCGGAAGCGCTCTTGCAAAAGTCAAGAGAACAGGCATCATCTCTGCTGGGAGTACAGCCTGAGGAAATTGTCTTCACATCAGGGGGAACAGAGGGAAATAACCTTGCCATTAAAGGCTTTGTATATAAACACCGGGGACGCGGTAAACACATTATTACAACTGAAATTGAACATCCGTCTGTTTATGAAACCTGCAGGAATCTGGAACAGGATGGATTCAGTGTGACCTATTTACCTGTAGACAATAATGGAAGGATATCAATCGATACCTTAAAAAAAGCCATTCGGGATGATACGATACTCATTAGTATTATGCATGTAAATAATGAACTTGGCACAATTCAGCCGGTAAAAGAAATTGGTGAAATTGCCAGGCAGTATCCAAAACTTGCTTTTCACGTTGATCATGTTCAGGGAATCAGTAAAGTTCCTTTGCAGCTGAAGGACAGCGGAATTGATTTTTGTACGATTTCAGGTCATAAAATTCATGGACTGAAAGGAACAGGAATTTTATATGTTAACCAGCGAATGAAGATAACTCCTTTATTCCATGGCGGAAATCAGGAGCGTTCGCTGAGATCCGGTACAGAAAATCTTGCAGGTGCTGTGTCCATGGTTAAGGCATTGCGGTTAATTCGGGAGCGTGAAGGTGAAGGAGTCAAGCATTTGTATAAGCTTCAGAAAAAACTGGTCAACAATCTGAAAATAATGGATGGGGTGGTTGTTAATACACCTTCAGCAGCAGCCCCTCATATAATGAATATTTCAGTGCCTGGAATAAAACCTGAAGTTATTATTCATATGCTTGGTGAGCTGGAAATTTATATTTCAACAAAATCAGCTTGTTCTTCCAAACAATCGGATAAAAGCAAAATATTATCTGCATGCGGATTAGGGACAGACCGTTCCACATCAGCATTGCGAATAAGTATGTCTTTTGATACAACTGAAACTGAAATTGAACAATTCCTGCAATCGCTGGAACAAGCAATTCAAAAATTTAAAGCAGTAATGAGGTAGATAGTATGGAATATGATCATATATTAATTCGCTACGGTGAAATGGCCCTAAAAGGAAAAAACAGAAAACGGTTTATTATACAGCTTCAAAACAATCTGAAAAGCAAATTGAAGGAATTTCCAGGTGTAAAGGTAAAACGGACCCAAGGCAGGATGTTTGTCTTACTGAATGGACATGAGCCGGATCCGGTTATGGAAACATGCAAAAACGTCTTTGGAATTCAAAGTCTCAGCCTTGCTGTTAAAGTACCCAATGAAGCAGAGGATATAAAAAGTGCGGCATTATGGGCACTTACCAACAGCGAACAGACCCGGACATTTAAAATTTCCGTCAAACGGATTGATAAAACCTTTCCAATCCGCTCGCAGGATATGAATCAGGTACTTGGGGGACATTTACTTCAAAACACAGAAGGGTATACCGTTGATGTTCATCATCCGGATTTGGAAATCAAAGTGGAAATCAGGAACGAAGCCACCTACCTGACATCAAATGTTGTTAAAGGACTTGGAGGTTTGCCTGTTGGCACATCGGGTAAATCTTTGTTGCTTTTATCGGGCGGTATTGATAGTCCTGTTGCAGGTTTTCTGGCGATGAAACGTGGTGTGCAGATAGAAGCGATACATTTCCATTCGCCGCCATTTACCAGTGATCGTGCCAAACAGAAAGTGCTGGACTTGGCTGAGAAACTTACCAAATACGGAAATGCGGTAAATGTGCATGTCGTTCCATTTACAAAGCTGCAGCAGCATATTTTTCGCACGATGCCGGACGGATATGCCATGACAATTATGCGCAGGATGATGTTTCGCATCAGTGAGAAGGTCTGTACAAAACAGTCAATTCTTTCCATGACAACCGGTGAAAGCCTTGGACAGGTTGCGAGTCAGACAATGGAAAGCATGAATGCTATAAATGAGGTTACGACAATACCAATTATTCGTCCGTTAGTTGCGATGGACAAGGATGATATCGTACAAGTTTCCAGGAAAATTAATACGTATGATATTTCAATCAGACCATATGAAGATTGCTGTACGATATTCGTGTCAAAATCACCGAAAACAAGACCAGGCAGGGAAAAAATCAATCAATTTGAGTCCCAGGAAGATTTTACGGAATTGATTGACGAAGCAGTTAATGGAATCGAAGTGATAAAACTGACGGGAGAAAAGAAGACAGAAGATGAATTTAGCGATTTGTTTTGATTTACAGCAACTACCAGTTTAAAATTCCTCCAACCTTCAAACTCTATAAGTACCAAGGAGGTGATTGAACATGGCTAACAATAACTCAAATCAAATCCTGGTACCTGGCGTAGAGCAGGCACTGGATCAAATGAAAATGGAAATTGCATCAGAATTTGGTGTGCAGCTAAGTGCTGACAACACTTCACGCGCGAATGGTTCAGTTGGCGGAGAAATTACGAAGCGTCTTGTTCAAACAGCTGAACAGCAATTTGGCGGTATGCAACAATAATAACAAAATAAAATTGGATTCGGGCTGTTCCCAAAAAATCGGGAGCAGCCCTTGATTTTTAGGGCTTAAATCGGTAAAGTTTTTATAAAGGTATGGAACTATTTAACCGGGGGGATTAGATGGGAAGACTTTGGTTTGGCGGTTCAATTTATACAATGGAAAATGAAGGGGATGCTGTGGAGGCCGTGTATACTGAAGGCGGCTTTATAAAGGCAGTCGGGACATACGAGCGCCTGTATCATGATTATTTTGACAGGATAGACAACGAGGTGAACCTGAAAGGAAAAATGATGCTTCCAGGGCTGATAGACAGTCATTTACATATTATTCAGTACGGGGAAAAATTGCTTCGTCTCGATTTATCACAGATGAAGTCGTCAGCTGAAGTGAAGGAAGCGTTAATGAATCGTACAGCTAACTTAGCTGAAGGTGAATGGCTAATCGGGGAAGGCTGGAATGAAAATCAGTGGGATGAACCAGTCATTTTATCAAGAAAAGAATTGGATGATATTTGTCCGGATAATCCGATGATGCTCTCAAGGGTTTGCCGGCATGCCTTACTGGCTAACTCAAAGGCTATGGAATTATCCCAGGTTACCAGTGATACTCCTGATCCACAAGGCGGCATTATTATGCGCAATGAAAAGGGATATCCGGAAGGCTACTTTATGGATACTGCTCAGGATTTAATAAAAGCCTCGATGCCGGAAGTTTCCCAGGAATATTTGCAGCAGGTTATCAAGATTGCAGTGGATGATTTGCTATCCAAAGGTTTGGTTGGCGGGCATAGTGAGGATTTGAATTACTATGGAGGGTTTAACAAGACATATCAGGCATTTATGCACGCGGTTAACGGAAATAATAAAAAATTCAAAGCCCATTTGCTTGTTCACCATGAAGTCTTGGATAATATGATTGAAGAGAATTTAGGATTTTTGGATGGTACTACATATATTGAATTAGGTGCAGTAAAGATTTTTTCAGACGGTGCGTTGGGTGGACGCACTGCATGGCTGAGCAGTGACTATAATGATGATGCCGGGAATGCAGGTGTCGCAATTCACAGTATCGAGAATCTTGAAAAAATTGTACAAAAGGCGAGAAAATACGGCCTTCCCATTGCAGTTCACGCTATTGGCGACCGGGCTGCAGAAGTAATTATATCGTTCATGAAAAAGTATCCGTTGCAAAATGGTGCACGGGATCGCTTAATCCACGGACAAATGCTGAATGAGCGGGCATTGAAAACATTGTCTGAATTACCGGTGATTGTAGACATTCAGCCCTCTTTTGTTGCATCTGATTTTCCATGGGTGCTTGACAGGATTGGGAAGGATAGACTGGAATTTGCATATGCCTGGAAGAAAATGCTTGATGAAGGTGTAATTTGTGCCGGTGGGTCTGACGCCCCGATTGAGGAGCCCAATCCGCTTCTGGGCATCCAGGCTGCTGTTCTGCGAAAATCAACCTTTGACGGGAATGAATATTTGCCTGACGAAAAACTGTCCTTATTTGATGCTGTACGATTGTATACAGTTGGAAGTGCACATGCTATCAGCCAGGAAAATTATCGTGGCATCATAAAAGAAGGATATACAGCTGACTTTACCATTTTGGAGGAGGATATTTTTCAAACTGATCCGGTAAAACTTCACGAAACAGAAGTCTCCATGACCGTAGTGGATGGTGATATTGTATATGAAAAAACGCCATACCGGCTTTAACAAGCCGGTATGGCGTTTTTCTGTTGAGAGCTTATGTGATGCACCTATAAAAATGTCCGCTTTACTCTGGACCAGTAAGAATTGTTTTTTAGTTTTACCGTTTTAATAACTTTGTTGCTGAGCGTAATATTTAATGATCTTATATTGCGAATGGGATGTGCTTCATTATCAAGTCCGATAATAGGGTAGTCATTTCCATCCTGGACGACTTTAAGGGTTAATTCTCTGTCTTTGTTCAGCAAAAATGGCGAACCAAGTGTCCGATAGCGGTTGTTATTCAGAGATGCTAGCTCAGATACCTGGAAACAGGGAAGTTTTGGGTCAACAATGGATCCCCCGGTCGATTTATTGTAACCAGTACTCCCAGTCGGAGTTGCAACAATCAATCCATCTCCCCTGAATGTTTCAAAATGCAAATCATCGATATAAACCTCGATAACAATTGTCTTTATAATAGTGGAACGAATACTGATTTCATTCAGACAATGAAAGGATGACTGATCGTTGATTTTCACATCGATGACAGGAAATCGGCGAACTTCAAGAGCTTCATGTTCCATCGTATGCAGCATGTCACTCATGTTATCCATATTAAAATCACAATATAATCCGGATTCATTTGAGCGTGTCAGACCGGTATATAAGCAATCCTGTCGAAACCCGGTTTTCCGCACAGCCTGTAGAAACGCGCCATCACCTCCGACACTCATGATGATATTGGCATCATCTGCTTGATCAACAATTTTGAAATCGTTCCTTTCAGCGGTTTGAACCAAAGATGCTAACTGTTCTTCCGGTAATTCAGTAAGCTGATACAAGTATATGTTGTTTCGTTTTTTATGCATAAGAGATGCCTCCTACTATCCTTATCCTTTATTTATCGTATCATGTTTAAAGCAGGTAAACGAATAATTAGTTGAAAAATGGATAAAACATGAAATTTTGCTGCATAGTATTGCTTGAGGTGAAAAATATGTGGATATTCGGGTTGATATTGCTTGTTTGTATATTTTTATTGTTTTCACGGATTACAATTGCTTGCAGGGGGGAATTCCGGCAAGAATGTCAGCAATTGGAAATAAAGGTCTATTTTTACGGAATCAGATTGTTGGGAAAAACATTGGATCTATCGGAACCAAAAACCATGGACATGTCCATCAGACAAAGTATTGAGCTGTTCCAAACTACCGGCAGTAATTTATTACATAAATTAAATGTATATCATGAGTTGACCGTGATGTTGTTAAAAAGATTATACTTTCGTAAATTATTATGGGAAACGGGGGTTGGAACCGGAAAGGCGGATAGCACCGGTTTTGCGACAGGTGGAATTTGGACTTGTAAAGGGTTGCTTGCAGGCTATCTTACGGATAAAAGTAATTTTAAGGAGCGGCCGCATATACAAGTCATCCCTTATTTTAACAGGGCATATTTTCAGTCGGAAATGGAGTGCATTGTTTCCATAAGAATCGGGCAAGCTATGTACGCACTTCTTAAAGTGGTACGGAAAATACCGGTTAAAAAAGAAGCAGTTATATAAAGGAGGAGCATTATGAGTGAACATCCGATTCAAGGCCTGATGACTACTGCAATGGAAAATCTGAAAGATATGATAGAAGTGAATACGATTATCGGAGATCCAGTTGAATCTCCGGATGGAAGCGTTATTGTTCCTGTATCAAAAGTAGGATTCGGGTTTGCCGCTGGGGGCAGTGAATTTTCCAGTGGCGGAAGCAAAGGCGGCGATTCCGGCGGAGACAGCAAAAAACTTCCGTTTGGAGGTGGAAGTGGAGGAGGAGTATCCATTACACCGGTTGCTTTTTTGGTTGTCAGTCAAAAAGGAATTAAAATGATTCATATGGATGAGAATGTTCATCTTTATGAGAAAATGATTAACTTTGCCCCGCAAGCGGTGGAAAAAATTCAGCAGATTTTAAAGGAATCCGGTCAATCCAAACAACAGAAAAAGGATTCCCAACAAAAAGGAGATTCACAGCAAAAACAGCAGGATCAGGACAAGGACAATAAACAAAAAAACAGCAAGGGAAATGAAAGTGATTCTGAACAAACGAATTATGATATTTAGTTCACATAAATGTCCTTTGTTTTAACGGTTTTTGTTAGACAATTCCAATAGAGAAACCCATAATAAAAGTGTAGACTACAAAATTTGGGAGGAATGATTATATGGCAGATGTTACATTCCAAGAAGAACCTGTCACACTTTTAGGGGAAGATATTTCGGAAGGGGATAAGGCACCGGATTTTACCGTGCTTTCAAATGATCTGAAGGAAGTTTCATTGGAGGATTATAAAGGAAAGGTTAAATTGATTGCAGCTGTACCATCAGTGGATACGGGTGTATGCTCGGAGGAAACGAAACGTTTTAATGAAGAAGCGGACAAGCTGGATAATGTTCAGGTACTGACAATCAGCATGGATCTTCCATTCGCTCAAGGACGCTGGTGTGCGGCAAACGGTGTTAAGAAACTGGATACATTATCAGATCATCGTGACGCAGATTTCGGAGAAAAATACGGTGTTCTGATCAAGGAATTACGCTTGCTTGCAAGAGCAGTATTTGTTGTGGATTCAGAGAACATAGTAAAACACGTGGAATATGTTAGTGAAGTTACCAATTATCCTGATTTTGACAAAGCATTGGCGGCTGCCAAAGAAGCTGAATAATATTCGATTCCAACCTCTCCTGCTTTTGTTCGGCAGGGGAGATTTTTGTACATATACCTGTTTCTTTTGATACACTCAACATAGACGAAAGAAGAGGATGTGCAATATGGAAAAAACAAATGTAGAAAAATTATTTGAATGGATAGACCAGACAACAGAAATTATACAGAAATACGAAAATGTACCATATCTGGATTCCCTTTCTAATACATTAGAAATTCTGTTTTACCGGGAAGTCCCGGCAGAAACAGAAGAAGTAGTAGGAAATAAATTGCAGGAGAAACTGCAGGATGGCGTGGTTGAAACCTATACGACTTCTGAGGTGCGAAAATCTGTGCAATTGGCGATTTTGAAAGGGATGAAAGGTTCCACGCAACAACAGCATTTAATGACTCCGGAAACGGTCGCATTGTTTACAGGGTATTTAGCTGAGAAACTGACACATGGAAAAGAAAATCTACGCGTGTTTGATCCAGCCAGCGGGACAGGAAATTTACTTACTATAATAATGGACCATCTGAAGCATGTGGACAACGCGTATGCCGGTGAAGTTGATCCGACCTTAATTGAACTGGCAGTACTGAATGCCAATTTACAAAAGAAAGAAATTGAATTCTTTCATCAGGACAGTTTGCGTCCTTTTTTATTGGATCCGGTTGACTTGATTATTGCAGATCTTCCTGTGGGTTATTACCCGGATGATATACGCGCGCAAAACTATGAATTGAAGGCGGATCAGGGACACTCATATGCCCATCATTTGTTTATCGAACAGAGTATGAATTACACAAAAGATGGTGGTTATTTAATTTTTATAATCCCGGATTTCCTCTTTGACAGTGATCAGTCTGACAAACTTTATGCGTATATTCATGAAGTTGCCCATATCGTTGGGGTGGTCAGACTGCCTGACAGCACTTTTAAATCTGAAAAAAACGTGAAAAGTATTCTGATCCTGCAAAAAAATGGACAGGGAATACAAGCGCCGAAACAGCCGTTGCTCGCAAACCTTCCATCTTTTAATAATACGGAAGCGATGAATGATATCCTGAACCAGATCAATGCATGGTTTTCGGCACATATTCCAAATCAGGATTGACAGGAGTTGAGATGTATGGGAAAAGTGTTGGCAATCAATGCCGGTAGTTCATCATTTAAGTATCAATTAATTCAAATGCCTGCGGAGGAAGTCCTGGCAAAAGGGATTTTCGAGCGGATTGGAATGGAGAATTCTATCTTCTCCATCACAATTGACGGCAAAAAGGATAGTGTTGAGGCGAATATACCGGACCATGAAACAGCAGTAAAATGGCTGTTGGAAAGATTGCAGACTTCCGGTGTCATTCAATCAATGAATGAAATCAGTTCAATTGGCCACCGGATTGTACATGGCGGGGAACGTTTTACAGATTCGGTTGTCATCACGGATGAAGTTATTCAGGAAATCAAGGAAGTTTCCAAATTGGCACCTCTTCATAACCCTGCCAATCTGACCGGGGTAAAGGCCTTCAGAGAAATCTTGCCGGATGTACCGATGGTGGCAGTATTTGATACAGCATTTCATCAAACAATGCCTAAGAAGTCATACTTATATAGCTTGCCATATGAGTATTATAGTGAATTTGGCATTCGCAAATACGGATTTCATGGCACTTCACACCAATATGTTTCACAACGGGCAGCAGAAATGATGGATATTCCGGTTGAACAGTTACGGCTTATTACATGTCACCTCGGTAATGGTGCGAGTATTGCGGCGATTGACAAAGGAAAATCAATTGACACCTCCATGGGATTTACCCCACTCGCAGGTGTAACAATGGGAACCCGATCTGGAAATATTGATCCCGCATTAATTCCTTATATTATGGAGCAGACAGGACAGACAGCGGATGAGGTTATGAATGTCCTCAACAAAAAGAGTGGAATGCTGGCATTGTCAGGATTTTCAAGTGATTTGCGGGATATTGAGCAGCAGGCAGGTACAAATGAGCGTGCAGAGCTGGCTCTGGAAGTTTTTGCTGCCCGAATCCATAAATACCTCGGTTCCTATGCAGCTCGCATGTCAGGTGTTGATGCTATCATTTTTACCGCCGGCGTCGGGGAAAACAGTGATGTTATCCGCGAGAAGGTACTGACCGGACTTGAGTTTATGGGAGTTTATTGGAATAAGGAACTAAATAAAGTACATGGTAAGGAAGCTTTTATCAACTACCCTCATTCTCCAGTGAAGGTGCTTGTTATTCCGACGAATGAAGAGATAATGATTGCCAGGGATACGGTGCGGCTTACAACATAGGAGGAATGTGCATTGTCCATTCAGAAGCATAAAAATGAACAATTAAACGTAAATTGCATGGTACTGACAATCAGTGATACGCGGACAGAAGACACAGATAAAAGCGGTGATCTGATTGTTGCACTTCTGAAAGGTGCCGGACATCATGTTCAAATGAAAGAGATTATTCATGATGAACAAACAGCAATTGAAAGGATGATTGATGCGGGCTGCAATCATCCTGAAGTTGAGGTCATTATTACAAATGGCGGTACGGGAATAGCTGGCAGAGATGTTACGATTGAAACGATAAAGCCATTGTTTGATAAAGAAATTACCGGTTTTGGAGAGTTGTTTCGCTCGCTTAGTTATTATGAAGATATTGGCTCAGCAGCCCTCTTATCCAGGGCAATAGCAGGTGTTATTGAAAATACTGCCGTTTTTGCTGTGCCAGGGTCGTCCGGTGCTGTGAAACTCGCAATGAATAACCTTATTCTTCCGGAAGTTTCACATGTTGTAAAGGAAATAAAGAAAGATATGACGTAACGCTTATTTTTCAATTGGCGTTACTACCGTACAACAAGCACATCACAATTAGCATATCTTGTAATACTTTCTGAAACGCTGCCGATCAGAAAGCGTTCAACAGCACCCATGCCGGTAGCACCGCATATAATCAGATCAGCTCCAAAATCAACCGCAATTTCTTTGGCTATTTTAACTTTTGGTGATCCGTATTCCACACAACGTACAATGTTGGTTACACTTGCCTCATGAGCGCTTTCCACATAACTTTCCAAAAGTTCTTTTGCGTAGTTGTCGGCCCGTTCTGCCAATGTTCTGTCGTAAGCTTCAGCAGTGGCGAAAGTCCTGGAATCCACAACGTGTGCCAAAATCAACCTTGCATCATTTCGTTTAACAATATCAAGTGATTTTTTAAACGCATGTTCAGATGCTTCAGACCCATCGACTGCTACAACAATATTTTTGTATTCAAAATCCATCATTCTCGCCCTCCCTTTTTCTTAGAAAACAGTACCCGTTTTATCAACAGTTTAATCAATTTGAAGCGAGATGGAAACAGCTACCTCCAGTAATACAGAAAGAAATGCATATACTAAAACTGGAGGTGATGATATTGACCAGGAAAGAGCGATTGTTTGAAGATAAGGAAGGTATTGCAGCCGTGCAGAACCAATTGATTGAAAGTTATCAAAGTGGTGTCATTGAAGATAAAGAAAACCTTTCAAACAACAGAAGTATTCACACCTTCAATAATCAGAAGAAATAGTGGAAGTCATCCATCCCTGAAACAGGGGTGGATCTTCATTATTTAGTATCGAACAGGCTCTTTCGCTTTTGTTAATATTATATTATGATATAATTCCAATCATGACAGGCAATTGGGAAGAGGAGGTATTGAAATGGGCCATGCACTTATTACAGCCGGAACATCCGGTTTGGGGAGAAAAGTGATTGAAGAATTTTTAAGGGCCGGCCATTGCGTTACCACTACATATTGTAAAAATTATGAAAAGGCAAAAAAGGTTCAGGAAGATTTGGGTGCCTACAGTCATCATTTGCATATTGTACAGACCGATGTAACTAAAAAATCGGAATTAAAAAAACTTGTGGATGCAGGTATTGCAAAATTTGGCGGGATTGACTACTTAATTAACAATGCCGGCCCTTTTGTATTTGATCGGAAAAAATTGATGGATTATACAGAAGATGAATGGTATGAAATGGTAGAAGGGAACTTGAGTGCAGTTTTTTATTTATTACGGCTCACAATTCCACACATGCGTCAACAGAAATTTGGAAGGATTGTCAATTATGGATTTCAAGGTGCAAACAGTGCATCTGGATGGCCATACCGTGCTGCATTTGCAGCTGCCAAAAGCGGGCTCGCTTCTCTGACGAAGACATTAGCTTTTGAAGAGGCGGAAAATCAGATTACCTCGAACATGATTTCCCCGGGGAATATTGTTGGTGATATGAAAGAAGCCAGTATTGAAGAAAGCAGAAAAACGTTTGACAGTAAAACCCCAATTGGCAGGTCCGGCACTGGTGAAGATATAGCACGAACCATTATGTATTTGTGTGAAGAAAACTCAGACATGATTACCGGTTCCGTTTTCGAAGTGACAGGCGGTCTGGACGTGATTCATCGTTATAGATAAATAAAAAGAGGCCCGGAAAAAAAGTGTATCCAAAGTAAAACCCGAATAATGAACGGAGCGTGTAACCGCTCCGGAAATATACTACGCTTTCACTGCCAGCATAAGTGCGACATCTGCTCAAGCAGGCTTTCGCAGTGTCTTCTTTACCGCGGGCGGCTGCTGAGCCTCCTCGTGCTGGGTGCTCGTCGCACTGCGGGGTCTCACCTATGCCTTTCCTCCCGCAGGACAAGGAAAGCTGCGGAGCGTTACATCGCACGCAGAAAAAGTGTATTCCTTTTTCAAGGAGTCTCCGTATATTTCCTCCGCTAAAAATTTCTAACTATTCGTCTTTTGAATTACACTTTTTAATATGTCCCGGCCTCTGTTTTTTTCTATCCAATAATTTGCAGTTCTTTAGGGAATTTGGTTAGTGATTCGGCGCCGTTTTCCGTCATGAAAATCATATCTTCAATTCGTACACCGCCTGTATCCGGCACATAAATACCGGGCTCAATGGTATAGCACATTCCAGGTTTAAGCGGTAACTCGTTTTTACTATGCATGGAAGGATATTCATGTGTTTCAATACCAAGACCATGTCCAATTCGATGTGTAAAGTATTTGCCATATCCTGCCTGTTCAATATGATTTCGTGCGGTCAGATCGATTTTTCCAACAGGAGTTCCAATGACCGATGCTTCTATCGCTTTATTTTCTGCCTCTAACACTGTATTATAAATTTTCTCCTGTTCTGGTGTTATGGATTTATAAGCAACCGTCCTCGTAGTATCTGAACAATACCCCTCGAAAATAACGCCGAGATCAAACAATACCAGGTCACCTTTTTCAATCTTTTTCATGGAAGGATTTCCATGCGGTGATGCAGTTTTGGATCCGGATAGCGCCATGGTGGAGAAGGACATTCCCTGAACTCCCTGTTTTTTAAGTTCATATTCAATCTTGGCAATAATACTTTGTTCAGCCACGCCTTCTTGAATCGCTTTTATTCCGGTCTCCACACCAAAGTCAGCAAGTGATGCCGCCTCCTTCAATAATGTATACTCTTTCTTGCTTTTCAGCACACGTAAATTGGCAAGTATTCCCTGTGTATCTGTGAATACTGCTTTTGGAAAAATGGATTTGATGTGCTCAAAGCGTTCAACTGATAAATGGTTTAATTCCAGACCTACTGATGCAGGGATACTGTCATTCCGTTTTAAGTAACTGAGCAGCAGGTCCCATGGATTCTCATGATCCTGATACCCGATGATATCATATTTCCATCCTGCATTCCTGGCATCTTCCTCCTCCATGGAGGGGACCATAATAACGGGATCATGAAGTTTACTGATATAAACTGCAATTACCCGTTCATGCGGATCTGTATAGTAGCCGCTCAAGTAATAAAAATTTGCGGCTGATGTTACCATCATACTTTCCAAATCATTGGTTTTCATTTCGTGTAATAATGTATCGATTCTGTCAGACATATAAGCACCTCTTTTTCGTGAATGGTTTTATTATAACAAACGAACTGTAAATTGATAAAAGAATGATGTTAATGAAACTTTTATGGAACTGAAACGTATTTCTTTGTAAAGGTAATGGGTATACAGAGAAAGGATGGCTAAATCAAAAAGGAGGCGCAATATGTTTAAATTTTTTAAACGGCTGTCGACGGTAGTTGGTTCTGAATTGAATGCCATGCTGGATAAAGCGGAGGATCCCGTTAAAATGCTTGAACAATATATACGTGAAATGGCAGAGGACATTCGCGAAATGGAAACCGCTGTAGCCCGGCAGGTCGCAAATGAAAAAATGCTAAAACGGAAAGCGGATGATGCCAGGGCCATGGCGGATAAGCGTCAGTATCAGGCTGAACAGGCACTTGCGACTGATGATGAAGAACTTGCACGCAAAGCATTGGAAGGCAAAGGTGAGTATGATAAGCAGGCATCCATGCTGAATGAATCATGGGATCAGGCAACAGAAGATTCAAAAGTACTCAAAAGCAAATTGGATGAGATGAAAAAGGAATTCCAGGAGATGAAACTGAAAAAGGATACACTTACTGCACGCGCTGAATCAGCTAAAACCAAAGCGAAAATGAACCGTACGATGTCTTCGATCGGAAATGATGATTCGAGAAGAGGTTTTGAGCGGATGGAAGAGAAAGTAATGCAGTACGAGGCTGAAGCGGAGACAACTGAGGATATCTCAACCGAAAGCAGAACATTGGATGATACATTTGATGAGATGGAGAAAAATAAAGCAGTTGATGATGAATTCAAAGCATTAAAGAAGAAAATGGGAAAAGACTGAAATGGTTTTTGAACAGATGCCGATGTAAAGGTATCTGTTCCATTTTATATAGAAGTATGAATGAAAAAAACGTGAAACGGGTAGAGGAAAATATAAGATTTTT
Organism: Virgibacillus siamensis; assembly: GCF_900162695.1. NCBI lineage: Bacteria > Bacillati > Bacillota > Bacilli > Caryophanales > Bacillaceae > Virgibacillus > Virgibacillus siamensis. The sequence goes on along the minus strand of NZ_FUIH01000007.1, from coordinate 1,735,030 downwards.
GTAGAATATAATATATAATAGATGAAGCAATAATTTTTGCAGAAGGAGCGGATAACGTGAAAGTATCTTATCATGGACAATCAGTAGTACGGGTGGAAACAGCTGATCATACTATTTTAATTGACCCATTCATTTCCGGAAATGAGCTGTGTGATTTGGATGCGGATTCCATCAAAGCAGATGTGATTCTTTTGACACATGGTCACAACGATCACGTTGGAGATACGTTTGATATTGCCAAACGGAATGATGCATTGGTTGTTGCACCGAATGAACTTGCCAATTATTTTGGAGGAAAAGGTTTGAATACACACCCAATGCACATTGGCGGGGCGCACGAGTTTGATTTCGGGAAGGTTAAATTAACACAGGCCTTTCATGGATCCTCTTATACGGAAGAAGATGGTTCCATTATTTATACCGGAATGCCAGCTGGAATATTGTTGACTGTGGAAGGAAAAACCATCTACCATGCCGGGGATACAGCATTGTTCAGTGATTTGAAACTGATTGGTGACATGAATGATATTGAGCTTGTTTTTCTGCCGATTGGTGATAACTTTACGATGGGACCGGAAGATGCGCTTGTTGCGGCTGACTGGGTGAAGGCAAATACTGTAGTGCCAATGCATTACAACACGTTCCCGGTTATTGAGCAGGATCCGGACGATTTTGCAGCCAAAGTTAAAACCGGTAAAGGACTGGCCATGAAAATAGGCGACTCTATAGAACTCTAAATACTTCTGTAAGGCTTTTTTGTAAGCATTGCAGTGAATCCCATATGATGTCTTAAATAACAATCAGTCTTTAAAAACGTGAACTATCAAAGTTCACGTTTTTATTCATTCCAAAGTCTTGTACAAATGCTATAATATAGAAAAAACAGTTTAGGGGTATACGAGATGGAAAATGCACTTATTCTTTTTTTCTTTGTTCTGGGTATTATTTTCGGTTCTTTTTTTAATGTGGCTGGACTTAGAGTACCAAAAAGGGAACCTTTCGTGAATGACAGATCGCATTGTCCGAACTGTGGTCAATCCCTTTCATGGTACGATTTAATTCCCGTTCTTTCCTTCATTTTTTTGCGGGGGAAATGCCGTGATTGCGGGAAACGAATTTCATTTATTTATCCGGTGGTTGAGTTGGCAACAGGATTTTTCTTTTCTTTCAGTTACATTCACATTGGACTGAATGTGGAACTGATTATTGCGCTAACCCTTGTATCGATGCTGATGATTCTGTTTGTTTCGGATGTTCATTATATGCTTATCCCAAACCGTATTTTGCTTTTTTTCTTACCTGTTTTTATCATTCTCCGTATGATAAATCCACTTGATCCATGGTGGGATTCCATAGCCGGGGGAATTATAGCCCTTGTCCTTCTCGCTGTCATTATCGTTGTCAGTAAAGGAGGAATGGGAGGAGGGGATATGAAGCTTTTCGGATTATTAGGTATCGTACTTGGCACGGAGAAAGTATTACTTTCATTTTTCCTTGCAACTTTAATTGGAGCACTATTCGGAGGGTTGCTTCTGGTTTTCAGGATTGTGGGACGTAAGCAGGAAGTACCGTTTGGACCGTACATAATTGTTGGTGCTTTACTGGCATACTATTACGGGGATGATATCATATACTGGTATTTTAATTTGGTATAATTAATTGATTACCGGTGTTTCAGTCATGATGTCAAATGTGGCTTCATATTGTTTAAAAAGGCTGTTAAAAAACAGTTAGACAAACAATAAAAGGAGGTCATATTCATGCGCAATTACGCTATACTGCGATTACTGCTTGCCGGATTTCTGTTATATTTTGCTTGGCCTTTAATACCAGGTGCTGTAACACAGCTGGAGGCTGTCTTTTGGGGAGTATGGCTGATTTTTCTGCTTCTTACGGTCGGCTCAAATTTAGCAACTCTATTGCAAATGACCAGCCCGCCGGTTATGGAACAGCAAAAAGCACAGCGGCGGCAAAACGCTTAATCATTGAGGTTTATGCTTATCAACTGTATAATTAAATATAAATAAATGACTAGTACAGTTGAAAGTCGGTGAGCGGAAATGGCAACAAAACATGAGCAGATTCTGCAGCATATTTTAACGCTGGATATAGGCCATAAAATTTCGGTCCGGCAGATTGCAAAAGCGTTAAATGTGAGTGAAGGCACAGCCTATCGGGCGATAAAGGAAGCTGAAAACCAAGGAATTGTCAGTACAATAGAACGTGTCGGGACAATTCGGATTGAACGTAAGAAAAAAGAAAATTTTGAGCGTCTCACATTTGCCGAGGTTATCAATATTGTTGATGGACAAGTACTTGGCGGACGTAAAGGACTTCACAAGACATTGAATAAATTTGTTATTGGTGCAATGCAGCTTGATGCGATGATGCGCTATACGGAGGCAGGTTCACTTCTTATTGTCGGTAATCGTGTGAAAGCGCATCAACTTGCATTAAGTGAAGGTGCAGCTGTTTTGATTACGGGTGGTTTTGATACAACCGATGAAATTAAACAGCTTGCTGATGAAAAACAGCTGCCTTTAATGTCCACCAGTTACGATACTTTTACTGTTGCAGCGATGATTAACCGGGCTATTTATGACCAGTTAATCAAAAAGGAAATTGTATTTGTTGGAGATATTTATACTCCATATGATAAATCTTTTTATTTATACACCAAGGACCATCTGCAGCGCTGGTATGAATTGAATGACCAATCGAAACATACCAGATTTCCGGTTGTTGATGAAAAAGAACGGGTAATGGGGATGGTTACTTCAAAAGATATAATTGGCAAAGATGTCTCATTACCGGTTGAAAAAGTAATGACGAAAAATCCAATTATGGTGCAGGAAAAGACGTCGCTTGCATACGTTGCCCATATGATGGTATGGGAGGGAATTGAGGTTGTTCCCGTTGTTAACCCATCGCAGAAACTGCAGGGAATTGTATCCCGGCAGGATGTGCTGAAGGCATTACAGCAAGTTCAGCGACAACCACAGGTCGGGGAAACGATAGAAGATATCGTTTCGCGCAATCTGCAGCCAGCCGGAAATGATGGGACGAGCTTTCAAGTACAGGTTATGCCGCAGATGACCAATCAATTGGGAACTCTTTCAAATGGTGTCTTTACTGCGCTGATGACCGAAGCCAGCAGCAGACTATTGCTACATCATAAAAAAGGTGAGCTGGTTGTGGAAAGTTTAACGGTGTACTTTTTGAAGCCTGTACCAATTGAAAGCATTTTGTTAATTAAGCCGACACTAATGGAGGCAGGCAGGATTTACGCTAAAATTGATATTGAAGTGTACAACGGCAGAAAAATGGTTGGAAAGGGTCTTTTGATGGCTCAATTAATTGATCGTTAAAAAAAGCTGACCTGTTTATGGTCAGCTTTATGCCTGGTTCAATCGTTTCCATTCATTGCGGTAATGTTTGGTTTCCTTCAGTCCTCGATTCAATTGCATAACGCCAATAATCAAAAATACTATTCCAATAAGTAAAGCTATTTGCGTTTGATAAAACAGATACTCATTAATCGCAAAGAAAATAAGAAAGCCCCCGAGACAAAGACGTGATTTTGCATTGAAATATCGTTGTTTCAATCCGTCATGTGTCTTCAGGATTGCCACCTTGTAGTAAATCCAGAACACTGCTGACAACGTAATCAGGATTGGAAAAATAATCATGTCATCTACTCCTGTATTTAAGTCAATATGGTTCTATTGTAGCTTGTTTACGGTTAATTTGCCAGACGGTGAATCTATAAATTTTGTGACAAAGTTAGGAGCAAACAAATGAAACTGGAAAAAATAATATCTAAAATCAAGAATTATGATACGATCATCATTCATCGTCACGTCCGGCCAGATCCTGATGCGTATGGTTCTCAGGCCGGCCTGAAGGAAATGATTATTGGTTCATTCCCGGATAAACAAGTTTTCATTGTCGGGGAAGAAGACCCATCATTGAACTTTTTGGCAAGAATGGATGATATTTCTGACGATATGTATGAAAATGCGCTGGTGATTGTTTGTGATACAGCAAATGCTGCCCGAATATGTGACCGGAGATACGATTTGGGAGCCGAACTTATCAAGATTGATCATCATCCAAATGTCGATATGTATGGTGATCTAATATGGGTTGATACATCAGCAAGTTCTACGAGTGAAATGATTTGTGATTTGTACGAATATGCTAAGCATGATGGGTTTCAGATGAACAACAGGGTAGCGATGCTCCTTTATGCAGGTATTGTTGGAGATACCGGAAGATTTTTATTTCCATCCACATCGCAGAAGACCTTTCAGCATGCGGCTGAACTTGTTGCCTATGATTTTGATCGGCCGCGTCTTTATGATGGAATTTATAATATAAAGGATCATATTGCTCGTTTGCGCGGCTATATTTTGCAACACTTCCAACTTTCAACTTCAGGAATGAGTTCCATACGGCTAACCTGTGACAAATTGGCGGAATTTAATGTTAGCGCTGCTGATTCCGGCCAGCTTATTGGAGTACTGGGGGATATTGAAGGTATTAAAGCATGGGTATTTTTTATTGAGGAGGAAGATCAGATTCGTGTGCGATTGCGTTCGAAAGGTCCTGTCGTGAACGATATTGCTGCTAAGTATAATGGAGGCGGACATCCAATGGCTGCTGGAGCATCTGTAAAAACATGGGATGATACAGATGAAGTCGTGGCGGATCTGGAAAAAGCATGTCTTCAGTATAACGGCTAAGACTAAAAACTATTACATAGCAATTTTCTTTTTAAAACAATGCTAATTTCCAATCCCGGAAATTAGCATTTGTTTTTCAACTGCTGTGTTTTCCATCCAGTGGAATAAACCAGCAGCCCATATTTGTTTTGTCCAAATGCACATGTATGTTATTTCGTTCGATAGAGCGTGTAACCAGTCGAATCATTTCCTGGCTTTCAGCATAAGCGGTTCTTCCACTAAGTAATTGTGCGATTTTTTCATCGCGGATTCGTTGCTTATTAATAATTTGCATTAGACCAGCTCCTTTCAATCCAGTTCATCTTATGAAAGTATCTGTTAAATTGTTCTTTATAATTAAGTATATATAAATTTATCAACATTACCACAATGTTTTGACGATATTCATGAAATGTTCACATTAATCAGCAAGTTCTGCCTCCGCAGTTATTTTCAATGTTTTACTGATTGTTAGTTTTTTGATCGTAAATCCATAGTTGAAATCATCTACTGTATACTCTTTGTTTTCCAAGGATGAAATCAGAAGCTGGGCACTTTCATCAATGATGGAAACATCTTTACCGATAATATGGTCGATTTCTTCCTTCATCAATTCTTCAAGATCGTGTATAATTAATTTATCAAGACGCAGTTCATCTTGGTTGGTTATTGTAATTTCGATGGAATTGACCGTTAATGGTTCCTCTGTTTTTTCATTTAAATCCTGATTGTCCTGAAGCAGTGCTTCATTTTGTTTTTTTAGTTCAGCCACCTGTGATTGTAAATCTTTATTTTCTCCCAAAAGTTGTTCATACATGAATCCGTGCATATAGACAAATATAAAATAGGCAATACATGCCCCAAAAAAAGCTCCCGCGAAAAAACGCTGCCACGACGGTTTTTTATAATATGGCGGAATATGCATTACCCGATATCCTCCTGGATCAGCCAGCCAAGTAATACCATTGCTGTTTTAACGCCTCCCATTGCTGATAAGATAAGCATGATTTGTTTAAACATGTCCAGTGTAGACCCGTCATAGATTCCTCTTTCAAAATTAGCGATTGCGTCAAACGTTCCGCCGATTGCTGCAACGATTGCCCAAATGCGCAGGCTCTTTGCGATTCGGTTCATTGATGTGAACGGTGCATCCCCTGTTGCAAAAGATCCAATGCTTCCAATAATGGCACCGCCTATAATTACTCCAAAAGCTATAAAAAAGCAATGAATGAATTGTACGACAAATCTTTCTTCCATTTTTACCGCTCCTTATTATTGCTGATATCATTGTATGAGGAACTTGGACAGGATATGTTACGATGCGCGGCAAGTCATAATCAGGATTTTATGCAGTTGTTTCCATATAGGCTATAATAGGAGCAGAAAGAGGTTGGATTGCATATGTCTTTTACACATTTACAAGTACATAGCGGCTACAGCATAATGAACAGTACGATTACAGTTGAGCGGCTTGCGGAACAAGTGAAAAAACTGGGAATGGATTCAGTGGCGCTGACAGATGATCATGTTTTATATGGTGCTGTCCAATTTTATAAAGCATGTTTGAAAACCGGCATAAAACCTATTATTGGAATGACCATAAATGTTAAAGAATCAACAGGCAGCATTTCGGAATGTATACTGCTTGCCAAGAATAACCATGGTTACAAAAATCTGATGCAGATCAGCACGCTGATCAATTTGACTGATATAAAAAGCATGGAAACATCAGCACTAGCTCCTCATGTATCCGGACTAATCTGTATCCTGCCTGCAACAAATAAACATCTGTCAGATTTATTGCAAAATCTTACGCATGATGAAGTGAATGATTACCTGGAGTCAGAATGGGGGATGTTCGCATTCGATGACTTTTATATTGGGGTCCAGGATCATGGACTGGAAAGAGACCGAAAAGTTAATACATCATTACAGGTGTTTCACAAGGGGTACGGTATTCAGGTTACAGCTGTTAACAATGTTTGGTACTTGGATGAGAAAGACAGCGTGGCATTTGATTGTCTTCAGGCTATGAAAAACGGAAAAGGCTGGATGCTCCGAAACCCGGAACCCGAAATACAGCAGCATCATCTTCGTTCTGAGAGTGAAATGATGCAGGTTTTTGCGGATTGGCCAAATGTCCTTAAAACAACTGCCGAAATCAAAAAGAAATGTAATGTTTCATTTGATTTTGAACATAAAACCCTTCCGGCATATCCGGTTCCGGCTCATCAGGATGCACATACATATCTGACTGATATTTGCAGAGGAAATTTGCATAAAAAATATAATGTGGTAACAGATGAGATTGAAAATCGTCTTACATATGAATTGAAGATTATTAAGTCTATGGGATTCAGTGATTATTTTTTGATTGTCTGGGACTTTATTGCATACGCGAAAGAACAACACATTATGGTCGGTCCGGGACGAGGGTCTGCTGCCGGTTCTCTTGTGGCATATGTTCTTGGCATCACAGAAGTGGATCCAATCCAGTACGAATTGTTATTTGAACGTTTTCTGAATCCGGAACGTATTACCATGCCTGATATTGATGTGGATTTTTCGGATCATCGAAGAGATGAGGTCATTGCATATGTCCGTGAAAAATATGGAGATGCAAACGTTGCACAAATTATTACCTTTGGGACTTTTGCAGCCAGATCGTTAATCAGGGAGCTTATCAAAACGATGGGAATTGAACAGCAGGAGGCTCATTATTTACTGAAGGATATTCCTTCACAGTCAAGAAAATCGATTGTGGAACTTGTGAAGGATTCGCGGGAATTACAGGAATACGTTCAACAATCCAGGAAATTGAAGGCGTTGTTGAAGGTAGCTGCGAAGCTGGAAGGGTTGCCAAGGCATATTTCAACCCACGCGGCTGGAGTGGTTATCAGTGATAAACCGCTTGTCGGGGACGTTCCATTGACTGAAGGCGCTGCTGAGACGAATTTGACCCAGTTTTCCATGAATGATCTCGAATCCATTGGACTACTGAAGATGGATTTTCTCGGTCTTCGTAATCTGACACTGCTTGAACGTATATTAAAAACGATTGCGTATCAGATGAAAAAAACAATCGGCCTTCAAGATATTCCTGATAATGATGAAGCTGCTTATAACCTGTTACAGGAAGGAAAGACGAATGGAATATTCCAGCTTGAATCCCAAGGGATGAAACGTGTTCTGAGAAATCTGGAGCCTACCCGATTTGAAGATATTGTTGCAGTGAACGCATTGTACCGGCCGGGACCTATGGAACATATTCCGGAATATATCGAACGGAAACATGGAAATGCAGCGGTTACGTACCCACATCCGGATCTTGAATCTATTTTAGGAAAAACATATGGGGTTCTTGTCTATCAAGAGCAAATTATGCAGATTGCTAATAAACTGGCAGGATTCACGTTGGGTGAAGCAGATATATTGCGCAGGGCGGTCAGTAAAAAACAGCAGCAGATGATGGATGAACTGAAGGAGAAATTCATTGTGGGCTGCAGCGACAAGGGTTACAGTGTTCAGGTTGCTGAAGAGATTTTTCAGTGGATTGTTAAGTTTTCAAACTATGGCTTTAACCGTAGTCACGCTGTTGCCTATAGTAAAATTTCGTACCAGCTGGCATATTTGAAGGCGCATTATCCAAGGGCTTTTTTCGCCGAATTGCTAAGCTCTGCCGGAAACCAGCAAGATAAACTCCATTTGTACATGACAGAGTTAAGAGAAATGGGCATTCAGTTACTCCCGCCTTCCATTAATAAAAGTTTCGGCAAATATTCAGTTGAGGCTGAAGGTATTCGTATGGGGTTATTATCCATAAAAGGGATTGGCAACAATGTTGTAAAGGAATTAATACGCGCACGAAAGGACGGTCCTTTCAAAAGTTTATTTGATTTGTGCCTGCGGGTTTCGTTAAAAACAGTTAACCGATCAGCATTAGAGACAATTATTATGGCTGGAGCATTTGATCAGATTTATAACAATCGCGCAAGTCTATTGGCTTCTATTGACAGGGCACTGGAACAAGGAGAGTTATTTAAGGAATTTACGGACCAATCCAGTCTGTTTCAGGATGGTCTTGATCTGGAAGGGTCCTATATAGAAATGGAAGATTTTAGTCAGATGAAAAAGCTGACGGATGAAAAAGGATTGCTGGGAATATACATCTCCAGTCATCCGTTAAAAAAGTTCAGAGAAATATTGAGCATGAACAACTATGTCTCAATGAAAGAAGCACAGCAGATGATTGGACGGAAGAATATAAAGAGCGCCGGAATTATTCAGTCAATAAAGGTTATCCGCACCAAACGCGGGGAATCGATGGCTTTTGTTACGGTTGGTGATGAAACAGGTGAGATGGAAGGGGTTATATTTCCGGATGTGTACAGGGAAGTTAATCCTTGGCTTTCAGAAGAAAAAATCATTACTCTTTCAGGCAAAATTGAAGCTAGAAATAATAAAATTCAGTGGCTGATGTCCAACTTGGATGTTTTTCAAAAAGAAGCATGGGAACCCGATCAAACGAGACGGTTATTTATAAAATTAACCGGACAAGACAGTGAGAAAGCTTTCAAAGTTATAAAACATATAGCTTCCAAGTACAGGGGAAATATTCCGATTATCGTGTACAATCCGCAATCGAAACAAACATACAAACTCAGTATGGCATACTCAATCCAGTCAACCGATGGGTGTTTACGATTATTCCGCAATCATTTTGGTAATGAAAACGTTGTGCTGAATGAGGTGCACCGTGAAGTACAGGAGGAATAAATCCTTGTAATTTTCTGCTTTACACAAATATAGCATCTGTTATAATTAAATAGTTAAGTGGTCAGACCACTTTAATCATTGATCGATTTTGAGTGAGTGAATTTGCAATTTCAGTACATGAAGGAGTGGAATTCGTGTCAGACTTAAGAGATGAAGCATTGCACATGCATAAAATGAATAAAGGCAAATTATCCACAGAGCCGAAAGTTAAGGTTCGTAATGCAAAAGATTTAAGCTTAGCATATTCGCCAGGTGTGGCAGAACCATGCAAAGAAATCTATGACCGACCAGAAACTGTATATGATTATACGATGAAAGGAAACATGGTAGGAGTTGTAACAGACGGATCTGCGGTTCTCGGATTAGGGAATATTGGAGCAGAAGCTTCCATGCCTGTTATGGAAGGTAAGGCCGTGCTATTCAAAAGCTTTGCCGGAGTCGACGCATTTCCGGTTTGTCTTTCATCCCACGAAATTGAGGATATCGTTCAAACGGTGAAACTGATGGAACCAACTTTCGGCGGGATTAACCTTGAAGATATTGCTGCTCCAAATTGTTTTATTATTGAAGAGCGGCTGAAAAAGGAGACAAATATTCCGATTTTTCATGATGACCAGCATGGAACGGCGATTGTTACAGTAGCCGGTCTTATTAATGCGTTGAAATTAACAGGCAAGTCATTTTCGGAAATCAAGGTGGTTGCGAATGGAGCAGGTGCAGCCGGTATTGCGATTATAAAACTTTTGTATAGCTTTGGAGTCCGTGAAATGATTATGTGTGATTCCAAGGGTGCAATTTATGAGAACAGACCTTATGGTATGAATGAAGTAAAAGAACAAGTTGCCAAAATGACCAATAAAGATAATAAAGAAGGAAATCTTGAAGAAGTTCTGGAAGGAGCCGATGTGTTTATCGGTGTATCAGTTGGCGGGTTGTTGACCCAGGACATGGTGAAGAAAATGGACGATGATCCAATTATTTTTGCGATGGCGAACCCTGATCCGGAAATCATGCCGGATGATGCAAAGGCAGCCGGTGCCAAAGTAATTGGAACAGGCAGGTCTGATTTTCCAAACCAGGTTAATAATGTACTGGCTTTTCCAGGAATTTTCAGAGGGGCGTTGGATGTCAGAGCTACCCGAATCAATGAAAAGATGAAAGTCGCTGCAGCAAAGGCGATAGCTTCTTTGATTTCCGAGAATGAATTAAGTACGGATTATGTCATTCCGGCTCCTTTCGATCCGCGAGTTGCGCCATTGGTTGCTTCCAGTGTTGCAAAAGCTGCAATGGAATCCGGTGTCGCCCGGATTAATGTGAATCCTGATGATGTGGCGGAGAAAACAAAGGTATTGACAAGGATTGACGAGGATTAAACTTGTATTTAAAGGAGTGAGCCATGGCTGTGTCCATGTCACCGAAACAAAAAGTATATCAGGGTGTATTGCAGGAAATTCGCAGGTTTATCGACAGTAACGACCTGGAGCCCGGTGATAAACTTCCATCAGAACGCGATTTATCCGAAAAGCTTCATGCAGGGAGATCTTCTGTGCGTGAAGCTTTACGTGCTATGGAACTGCTAGGCTTAATTCAGACAAGGCATGGTGAAGGTACTTTTTTGAGTATGTACAACCCGTATCAGACAGTGGAATTATTATCCTCGTTTATATTACAGGAAAACAATACCAAAAAAGATTTACTGGCTACCAAACGGCTCATCGAAAAAGAGGTTGCCAAGCTTGCCTGCAAACGATTGAATACAAATGATCTGTACATCCTTCAGTCCTATTTGGATAATCCGCAATTAAGCAGAACGGAAATGCACGTATCTTTTTTTCGGTTTTTAAGTGAACATGCCGAAAATAAGCTTTTGGCTAAAATATGGTATTTATTAGATGATTTTTCCAATACAGTTAATACATTTTATTTTCAATGGGAGTTTTATCACAAACTTCTGGAAATGCTGCGGCAAAAAGAATGTGAATTAATTGATAGGCTATTTATGGATCAGCACATCCATACGTTGTCCGGGGGCGACAAGAACTGATACCCTTTTCATGAATTATTCGTTATAGTAAACTGAAGCGGTGTAATCATGAAATTAGATTGTTGTCCGTTTTTGTTAGAAAAAGGAGGTATTCCCTTGCTTAAGGATTTTTTTGCCAGAAAAAAGAAATATGCATCCATACCGAGTGAACAGGGAAAACTTGATGTTCCAGAAGGGTTAATGAAAAAGTGCAGTGGATGTAATAAAATTTATTATCGAAAAGAAATGATAAAAAATGATAATGTCTGTCCCAATTGCGGTTATCATCACCCATTGACAGCTTGGGAACGTATCGGCGGGTTGTTTGATGATGAAACGTTCGAGGAATGGGATGGACAGTTAACAACTACCAACCCGCTCGGCTTCCCGGGGTATGAAGAAAAGATTGAAAAAGACCGGGAAAAAACCGGCTTGAATGAAGGTGTGGTAACAGGCAAGGGGATGATTGAAGGGAACCCGGCCGCCTGCGCTGTAATGGATGCAAGTTTTCGGATGGGAAGTATGGGATCTGTAATTGGAGAAAAAATAGCCAGAGCTATTGAACAGGCGAGAAAGGAATCATTACCGTTTATCATTTTCACAGCATCGGGTGGCGCGAGAATGCAGGAAGGTGTATTGAGCTTGATGCAAATGACCAAGACATCTGTTGCGATCAGCAGATTTTCTGATGCCGGCGGGTTAATGATATCCGTCATGACGCATCCAACTACTGGAGGTGTTTCCGCCAGTTTCGCGTCGCTGGGGGATTATAATTTTGCTGAGCCCGGTGCTTTAATTGGCTTTGCCGGACGCAGGATTATTGAACAAACCATACGCGAGAAACTGCCTGAGGATTTCCAGACAGCGGAATTTTTGCTGAAACATGGACAACTGGATAAGGTTGTTCACCGGCATGACCTGAAGTCACTTCTGACGTCATTACTTGCGATGCATCAGAAAGGCGGGGATGTATCATGAAACAAGTTATGGAATTTGAAAAACCGATCATGAATTTGAAAGATAAAATTACGGAATTGAAAAAGTTTACAAACGACAGTGAAATAGACTTGTCAGAGGAAATCAGCACACTCGAGAAAAGGTTGGAAGTGCTGGAAAATGATATCTATGGCAATTTGCAGCCCTGGAATCGTGTGCAAATGGCAAGGCATCAAGAACGTCCAACGACATTGGACTATATTGCGGAATTATTTACGGATTTTATAGAATTTTACGGTGACAGGCTGTATGGTGATGATGCAGCAATTGTTTCCGGGATAGCCTATTTCAAGGATAACCCAGTAACGGTTATAGGACATCAGCGGGGAAAAGACACAAAGGAAAATATTCGCCGGAACTTTGGTATGCCTCATCCGGAGGGTTATCGTAAAGCATTGCGTCATATGCATCAGGCAGAGAAATTTAACAGGCCGATTATATGCTTCATCGATACGAAGGGGGCATATCCCGGAAAAGCGGCTGAAGAACGTGGTCAGAGTGAGGCAATTGCCCGTAACCTGATGGAAATGGCCGGGCTGACAGTACCGGTTGTTTGCATAGTTATTGGAGAAGGCGGAAGTGGAGGCGCTTTGGGATTAGGTGTTGGTGACCATATTCATATGCTTGAGAACTCCACCTATTCTGTAATATCTCCTGAAGGTGCAGCTGCACTTCTTTGGAAAGATTCAGGACAAGCCCAGCGTGCTGCGGAAACAATGAAAATCACATCCTACGATTTAAAAGAACTGGGAGTCATTGATCAGGTGATACCGGAGCCTAAGGGCGGTGCACATCAGGATATTAAACAACAAGCTAAAAATATCTATGCTGTGCTGGAGAAATCATTAAAAACATTAACGAAAATCAACACCGAGGATTTACTGGAAAAACGTTGGGAAAAATATAAAAAAATTGGTGATTATAAGGAAATTTAACCAAGAGGCTGGGACACATCAAAAAAGTGTAATTCAAAAGACGAACAATTAGAAAAATAGCGTAGGAAATATACGGAGACTCCTCGAAAAAGGAAACGGGAGGAAAAGCCTAGGTGAGACCCCGCAGTGCGACGAGCGGTACTTCTACCGAGTATACTACGAGTTGCGAGGAGTGCTGCTTCATCGAATTACTTGCAACACGACGAGCACCAAGCACAAGGAGGCTCAGCAGCTGTCCGCGGTAAAGAAGACACTGCGAAAGCTTGCTTGAGCATATGTCGCACTTATGCTGGCAGTGAAAGCGAAGTATATTTCCGGAGCGGCTATACGCAGCATTTTCTAATTTGTTTGTTCGACTTTTTCTTTTGATAATACACTTTTGTCCCGGCCTCATGCTTGTTTTTGATTGGTTTGGAAATAATAAATTTTATAATCGTGGTAATTAGTTTTTACATAATCTAGCCACGTCCCGTTCCTGCGCTTAGCCACGAGCAAACTTCACACTTCTTCACTATGATGAAGATAGACATACCGATTCGTGAAATCGGTGTTTGCGCCTTCGTTCTTGAAATTTATTGCCGTTCCGATTATCTTTGAAATAGAAACTTAGTAAGACATGAGGTGGAAAGATGAAAAAAATTGGTGTTTTGACAAGTGGCGGAGACGCACCCGGCATGAATGCTGCGATACGTGCTGTTGTGCGAAAAGCCATTTATCATAATATGGAAGTATATGCAGTGAAAAATGGATTTCAAGGACTTATTGAGGGCAACATAGAGAAAATGAATATTGGTTCTGTCGGTGATATTATTCAACGCGGCGGAACAATTCTGCGTTCCGCAAGGTGTGATGAATTTAAAACGGATGCCGGACAGAACAAGGGTATCGAACAGCTGAAAAAGTTTGGAATCGAGGGTCTTATTGTGATCGGCGGTGATGGAAGCTTCCGCGGTGCTCAAAAGTTGACCGAAAAGGGCTATCCTTGTATTGGTGTTCCTGGTACGATTGATAACGATATTGCGGGAACAGATTTTACAATCGGCTTCGACACGGCGTTGAATACCATCATTGAGGCGATTGACAAAATCCGTGATACAGCAACATCACATGAACGTACATATGTGATTGAGGTCATGGGAAGGGACGCTGGTGATCTTGCTTTATGGGCAGGACTTGCCGATGGAGCGGAAAGCATCCTTGTCCCGGAGAAGGCTGATGATTTTCAGGAAGTAATTGAACGCTTGAAACGCGGGCACGAGCGTGGCAAAAAACATAGTATCATAATTCTTGCCGAAGGTGTCGGAAGCGGTCTTTCTTATGGTGAACGAATACAGGAAGCGACAAAACTTGAAACAAGAGTAACCGTACTCGGTCATATCCAACGTGGAGGATCTCCAACAGCATCTGATCGGGTTCTGGCCAGCAGACTTGGAGCGAAAGCGATTGATCTGCTGATTAATGGCAAGGCAGGGCGAATGGTTGGAATTCAAAATAATCAACTGATTGATCATGACATATTAAAAGTATTGTCTGAAGAACATCAAATCGACAATGATATGTACCAATTATCCAAAGAGTTATCGATATAAAGTGTATAAGGAGGATATAAATGCGAAAAACAAAAATAGTATGTACGATTGGACCAGCCTCTGAATCGATTGATACACTGGAACAATTGATTGAATCCGGGATGAATGTAGCCCGGTTGAATTTCTCACATGGTGACTATGAGGAACATGGCAGGCGCATTGAAAATATACGAAAGGCAGCAGAAAAAGCCGGTCAAACAGTAGCGATTTTGCTGGATACGAAAGGACCGGAAATCAGAACCGGTTCATTTGTCAATGGTGAAGCAAT
Organism: Virgibacillus siamensis; assembly: GCF_900162695.1. Lineage (NCBI taxonomy): Bacteria > Bacillati > Bacillota > Bacilli > Caryophanales > Bacillaceae > Virgibacillus > Virgibacillus siamensis. The sequence goes on along the minus strand of NZ_FUIH01000007.1, from coordinate 1,719,719 downwards.
GATTAAAGAGGGCAATACAGTATACATCGCTATGAATGATGTTGAAGGGACTGCTGAACGTTTTTCAGTAACTTACGGCGGGTTAATTAATGATGTGTATGAAGGCTCAAAAATATTGCTTGATGACGGATTGATTGAATTGGAAGTAATGGATATCGATCATGGTAATCAGGAGCTAAAAACAAAAGCACTTAATTCCGGGTTGATCAAAAACAAAAAAGGGGTAAATGTTCCCAATGTAAGTGTAAAGCTGCCCGGAATAACCGAAAAGGATGCGAACGATATCGAGTTCGGGATTGAACAGGGAATTGATTTTATAGCTGCGTCATTTGTCAGAAGATCATCCGATATACTGGAAATAAAAGAGCTTCTGGAAAGACATGATGCTACCCATATTCAGCTTATCCCCAAAATTGAAAATCAGGAAGGCGTCGATAATATTGAATCCATTCTCGAAGTCAGTGATGGATTAATGGTAGCCCGCGGTGACTTGGGAGTTGAAATTCCTGCTGAAGACGTTCCATTGGTACAGAAACATTTGATTACAATTTGCAATACTGCCGGTAAGCCTGTCATAACGGCGACGCAAATGCTTGATTCCATGCAGCGTAACCCAAGGCCGACAAGGGCAGAAGCGTCTGATGTTGCAAATGCCATTTTTGATGGTACGGATGCAATCATGCTATCAGGGGAGACTGCTGCTGGTAATTATCCGGTGGAATCGGTGCAGACAATGAGTAATATAGCGTTAAAAGCAGAAACTGGATTGGATCATACGACTATTTTGCGTAATCGCTCAAGATCAGTTGATATGACAATCACTGATGCGATTAGTCAGTCTGTTACACACACTGCCATGAATTTGACAGTTAGTGCAATCATTACACCGACTGAGAGTGGTCATACTGCCAGAATGATTTCCAAATACCGTCCAAAGGCTACGATTGTTGCTGTGACATTTTCTGAACGTGTAAACCGTCGATTGGCTCTTGTTTGGGGCGTTCATGCTGTAATGGGTGGTCTGGCTCAATCAACAGACGAAATGCTGGACATTGCTGTTGACAGCGGGTTAAGCACAAATTTGTTCAAACGCGGCAGCAGGGTGCTGATAACAGCCGGTGTACCTGTCGGTGAAAGTGGAACAACAAATTTAATGAAAGTACATGTTATCGGAGACGTTATGGCTAAGGGGCAAGGGATTGGCCGTAAGAGTGCATACGGGAAAGCAGTCATCGCCAAAAGCGCAGAGGAAGCGATGGAAAAAGTAAAAGATGATGATATTATTGTAACGTATGGAACAGACCGTGACATGATGCCGGCTATTGAAAAAGCCGCCGGAATTATAACAGAAGAAGGTGGACTGACATCACACGCGGCTGTTGTGGGATTAAGTCTGGGAATTCCTGTTGTTGTTGGAGTCAAAGATGCATTTGACCTTATCCATGATGGGGAAGATATAACGATTGATGGTGCAAAAGGTGATATATATAAAGGGCATGCAAGCGTCCTGTAATGGGATTATAAAAGAAGGGGTATTCCCTTCTTTTTTTGGCATACAAATCAAGCTGCTGAAAGGGTGAAACGATGCGCTGGTTGTTACTTGCATTTTTAATTATTCCCGCAATGGAAATTGGTATTTTTATCTGGGCAGGCGGTGTGATTGGTCCATGGTGGGTGGTTGCATCTATTTTACTCACTGGTATTGCAGGTATATCAATTGCGAAAATCCAGGGTATGGAAACCTGGAGGCGGGCGCAGAACTCCATGAATCAAGGAATAATGCCGGCCAATGAAATTATTGATGGGATCTGTATTTTTATTGGTGCTGTACTTTTGTTCACACCGGGGTTTATAACGGATACTGCCGGTTTCATCCTGGTACTTCCGTTTACAAGGAGACCATTTAAAACGTTGCTTCAGCGATTTATTAAAAACCGTATGAATAAAGGCACTATTATCTACCACAAATGGTAACCCTACCCTTTGATAAAGTGCCATATATAATGAATGGCGCCAGCCTCTCGGAATGCCTGAAACAGGATGAGCAAAAATGGTCCAATGAATAAACCAGCGATTCCCCATATTTTTAAGCCGGCAAATAGTACAATCAATACCGCCAAAGGGTTCAATCCAATACTGCTGGAGATGATTTTTGGTTCGAGCAATTGCCGCTGGATTACGACAGTCATGTATAATACAGACAAGGAAATCGTCAGTTCATAATCACCGGTCAAAAACACATAAACAATCCATGGAATAAAAATAATGCCGGTTCCGACAAGCGGAAGAATATCAACCAATGCAGCCAACAATGCAACAGTCAACGGATATGGATTACCGATTATCAGAAGACCGGTATAAATAATGATTGTTGTTAGCGAAATAAGGATTAATTGTGCTTTTAGAAACCCGAAAATTGCTTTTTTCAAATGTTTCCAGATGGTTTCGAATGACTCATGTGCAGTGTTCGGTATTCGTTTTTTTATGGATCTGCCAATGGCATTCCAATCATTAATGATGAAATATGATGCGATTACGATAAACATCAATGCTGCCACTGATCCCGGCAGCATTGATAATGTATGGGGTATAGACATCAGGATGCTGTACAGGATATTCGTGCCGATAATTGCGAACTGATCAATAAGTTCGGTTACATAATTATTAATAGCCTCCTGCTGCGTCGGATTTAATGTATGAAAAAAAGATGTAAGTTTATGATAAAAAGGCAGTACTTTTTCCTCCACCATGTGCTCGAGTTCATGGATGAAAGATTGAAAATGCGCTGGTATGCTTTCTGCAAGATATGCACTGCCTTGGATAAATTCCACTACAACAAATACGATAATTGCGGTTAACAAGAGTAAAGAAGTCGTCAGCACCGTGAAAGAAGCAAGCGGACGCGGCATTTTCAGTATTTTCTCGGTTAATGTCACGAGCGGATGAAGCAGAAAGGAAAGAATACCAGCAAGAATAAACGGGTATAGGTATATAAAAGAGTAATGCAATAGTAATATTCCTGTTATGAGTAATGTGATAACTAAACAGAATCGCAAAAGCTGGTGAAGGAAGTGCTTGTCCACTGTCATCCCCGCCTATCCACGTATTAAGTACCAGTATTATGTTATGTTTACTGATGACGTGAATATGTCATTCATGAATTTGTTACAAAAAGTAATCAATTGAAGTTCAAAAGACCGGAAAAAATCATGGAAGAGCTATTTTGTGTATTGAAACAGAATATATCCGCTTTGTTATGTTGCTTCAGGCTAAAAATATTGGCCGGTTTAATCGGTTTCAATTCACATTATGAACATAATACTTTATAATTGTCCGTGGGGATGACAATGTTATATTGTAAGAATATTGTCCAATATACTTATAATTATTTTACCTAAGCTAATGAACAATTCATAGAAAAAGGAGAGGGTTTGTTATGGCAACAACTAAAGGTTTAGAAGGAGTTGTCGCAACGCAATCGTCAATCAGTTCAATTATTGATGATCAACTGACATACGTCGGTTATAAAATTGATGACTTGGCAGATAATTCCAGTTTTGAAGAGGTAGTTTATTTATTATGGAATCTTAAATTACCAACAGAATCTGAACTGGATGCATTTAAAGCTGACCTGGCAGCAGAAATGGAATTGCCGGAAGCAGTAATTGATCATTTGCGTTCCTATGATTTATCTACAGTACATCCAATGGCAGCATTACGTACAGCAGTTTCCATCCTGGGATTGTATGATAATGAGGCAGATGTCATGGAACCTGAGGCAAATAAGCGTAAGGCAATTCGCATTCAGGCTAAAATTGCAACGATTGTTACGGCATTTGCACGAATTCGTAAAGGACAGGATCCGGTTAAGCCTAAAAAAGAACTAAGCTTTGCTGCTAACTTTCTTTATATGCTGAATGGGAAAGAAGCTGAAGATGTTGAAGTTGAAGCTATCAATAAAGCTTTGGTTCTGCATGCGGATCATGAATTAAATGCATCGACATTTACGGCCCGGGTCTGTGTAGCAACCCTTTCGGATATCTATTCAGGTATTACTGCCGCAATCGGTGCGCTTAAAGGACCATTGCATGGCGGTGCGAATGAGCGTGTTATGGCAATGCTGACTGAAATTGGCGAAGAAGAAAATGCCATTCCATATATAAAAGATAAAATGGACAAAAAAGAAAAAATCATGGGTATGGGACATAGGGTTTATAAAAACGGTGACCCACGTGCCAAACATTTGAAAAAAATGTCCCGCGAGTTAACAAAAACCAGCGGACAATCTAAATGGTATAATATGTCCGTTAAAATTGAAGATTTTGTTAAAGAAGAGAAAGGTCTCCCGGCAAATGTTGACTTTTATTCAGCGTCCGTTTATCACAGCCTGGGAATTGATCATGATTTGTTTACGCCGATCTTTGCTACGAGTCGTGCTTCCGGATGGCTGGCACACATTCTTGAGCAATATGACAACAATCGTCTAATTCGTCCTCGTGCATATTATGTTGGTCCGCAAACACAAGCATATAAGCCGATTGAAGAGCGGTAGGGAGTATTTGAAATAGCCGGTAACTCCGGCTATTACCATGATTGGATGCAATATGATAGAATAGCAAATGTATGAAAGATGATTAGGAGGAATTTTTATGACACAAGGAGAAAAAATTACTGTTGAGAACGGAAAAATGACCGTTCCAAATACGCCAATCGTTCCATTCATCGAAGGAGACGGAACCGGTCCTGATATTTGGGCAGCTGCACGAAGGGTAATCGAAGCAGCGGTTCAAAAGGCATATAACGGTGAGAAAGAAATTCAGTGGACCGAAGTATATGCAGGTCAAAAAGCATATGATAAGACTGGGGAATGGCTTCCGCAAGATACATTGGACATGATTGATAAATATAAGATTGCTATTAAAGGACCACTTACTACACCAATCGGCGGCGGGATTCGTTCGTTGAATGTGGCACTTCGCCAAAAATTGGACTTGTTCACATGTTTGCGTCCGGTCCGTTATTTTACAGGTGTTCCATCACCGGTTAAACGTCCGGAAGACGTTGATATGGTAATTTTCCGTGAAAATACGGAGGATATTTATGCAGGCATCGAATGGCAAAAGGGATCAGACGAAGTTAAAAAGGTGATTGACTTTTTGAAGAATGAAATGGGTGTGAACAACATCCGATTCCCTGAAACATCCGGAATTGGTGTGAAGCCTGTTTCTGAAGAAGGAACGAAACGTCTTGTACGTGCATCCATTGAATATGCATTGAATGAGGGACGTAAAAGTGTTACTTTGGTACATAAAGGTAACATCATGAAGTTTACGGAAGGTTCATTCAAAGCATGGGGATATGAAGTTGCTGAGCAGGAATACGGTGACAAAGTATTCACATGGGCAGAATACGACCGGATCGTTGAAAAAGATGGAAAAGATGCAGCAAATAAAGCACAGGATGAAGCATTGGCATCCGGAAAAATTCTTGTTAAAGATGCAATCGCCGATATCTTCCTGCAGCAAATTCTTACCCGTCCGAATGAATTTGACGTTGTGGCAACGATGAACCTGAACGGTGACTACATTTCCGATGCGTTGGCAGCACAAGTAGGCGGAATTGGAATTGCACCAGGTGCAAACATTAACTATGATACCGGCCATGCGATTTTTGAAGCTACACATGGTACAGCACCTAAGTATGCTGGAATGGACAAGGTAAATCCTTCATCCGTTATTCTTTCCGCAGTATTGATGCTTGAACATCTGGAGTGGAGAGAAGCAGCAAATCTTATTACAAAAGCAATGGATAAAACAATCGCATCAAAGGTTGTAACGTATGATTTCGCTCGTTTGATGGATGGTGCAACCGAAGTGAAATGCTCTGAATTCGGTGATGAATTAATTAAAAATATGGACTAACTCTTCCCACTGTCAGGATGCAGTTGGTTTGAATCGAAAACCCTTCTTTGTGCAGGAACACTGTATGAAGGAGGGTTTTTTTATTTAGTCAGACTGGCTTATTTTTGGTATAATAGTAAGCGCTTACACGAATGGAGGGGTAATTGTGGCAGAAAAAAAGAGAAAGCTTGGTAAACAGATTGATACATTGGAAGTGGGGGATTATTATACGGCGACAAGGGTAATTGAGGATCGCGACTTGTTATTGTATTTGGGATTGACAGATGACGCAAATCCATTATATTTACAACATGATTATGCATCTGAAACACCGTATCAACAGCCGATTGTTCCGGTTGTAATGTTGTTTGGGATGGCAGCATCAATTGTTTCCATGCATCTCCCCGGGCCAGGAAGTCATATCACAAGACATGAGATGTCGTTTCCAAAACCTGTCTATCATTATACGGAAATAACATTCAATCTTGAAATTATCGCAGTTGATCGGGACGCACACCAGGCAACAATGTCTGTCATTGCATACGATAATGATGGTGATGAAGTTGTTCATGGTAAACTGAATGTGATTCCTTCCTATGAACCGGAATCTATCAGCGGTCGTTCATTAAAGAATTTCTTTTAAACGATAATTTTGTGATGATGAGATTATACTTTGTAAATTAATCTTTACATGGCATCGTGTTCACATCTGTTCCCATTCATTGTATGATGAATATAACACATGTTGCAGCAGGGATGGGGTAAATATGGGAAAAAGAATTCTTATCGTTGATGATGAAAAATCGATTGTTACCTTGTTGAAATTTAACGTAGAACAGGCGGGATTTGAGGCCGATGTAGCTTTTGACGGTCGCGAAGCGGTCAATATGGTCGAACAGAACCATTATGATTTGGTTATTCTTGATTTAATGCTCCCGGAAATGGATGGAATGGATGTGTGTAAACACTTACGCAATAACAAAATTGATGTACCTATTTTAATGCTGACCGCCAAAGATGATGAGTTTGATAAAGTATTGGGGTTGGAACTTGGTGCAGATGACTATTTGACAAAACCCTTCAGTCCAAAAGAGGTTGTTGCCCGGATAAAGGCAATTTTAAGACGGGCTGCCAAGGTGGAGGAACACAGTTTTTCATCTTTGCAGATTGGAAAATTGACAATATATCCGGAACGCTATGAAGCTGAAATGCATGATGAAATCCTTACTTTTACCAGAAAAGAGTTTGAACTGCTCTATTATCTGGCAGCACATAAAGGGAAGATTCTTTCCAGGGATCAATTGTTAAGTGCTGTATGGAACTATGATTTTGCAGGGGATACACGGATTGTTGATGTGCATGTCAGCCATCTTCGGGAAAAAATTGAACCAGTAACGAAAAAACCGGTCTATATTAAAACGGTCCGGGGATTAGGATATAAAATGGAGGAACCTGAGTAATGCGGGCCATATTTTCGAGACCATTATTTGCATATGTCGTCGGAATTTTTGTGTTAGTCATTATAACAGGAGTTTTGCTGGCACAAACTACTGATGAATATATTATTCTGGGTGCTATTCTGGTAGTGGAGTTTGTCATACTGCTGCTGATCATGCTTCATCTTTATGATAAATATATGAAACCAATTAAAAAAGCTACAAGGACAGTCAATGAGCTTGTCAAAGGAAATTACAGCGCACGCATTCATCATAGTGCCGAAGGAAATGTTGCGGAATTAAACAATAAAATAAACATTCTGGCACGAAACTTGAGTGAATTTGCGATTCATGAACAAATGCAGGAGAAGCAGCTTTCCACCGTCATCGATAATATGGAAAGCGGTCTTGTCCTTCTGGATGAGAAGGGATATATTCATCTGGTTAACCGGAAATTCATCACTATGTTTGGCGGGGGCCAACACGACTATATTGGATATTTGTATTACGATGTACTGGAGAATGAGCGGATACATGAAACCGTCCAGCAAACCTTTCTGTATGAAAAAAATGTGAAAGAGTCCTTTACGCAAGTTGTGGAAAACGATAAAAAGTATCTGGAGATTGTTGGGGCACCTATCTTCAATGAGCGAAATATGCTGAAGGGTGCTGTACTTGTTTTGTATGATATTACACATTTGAAGAAACTGGAATTAACGCGGAAGGATTTCGTAGCTAATGTTTCACACGAATTAAAAACGCCGATTACGTCCATAAAGGGTTTTGCCGAAACCTTACTTGAAGGTGCGAAGGAAGATCCAGAAACACTCCACAACTTTTTAATGATTATTAATGATGAAAGCGCACGTTTGCAGGGATTGATAGAGGATTTATTGACTCTTTCCAAGCTTGAAAAAGAAGCGTATCAAGTTTCAAAAAGAGATGTAAATTTGGATGTGCTGATCAATGAAATAATACCAATCGTAAATCAGTCGGCAGAAAAAAAGAAAATTACACTTTCCGTAGAAATTGCTGAAAACATCGTGTTTCAAGCTGAACGTGAAGGAGTCAAACAGGTGATTATGAATTTGCTGATGAATGCAATCAGCTATACATCCGAAAATGGACGTGTATCATTGAATGCGGATGAAACAGATGATTTCGTCCATATATATGTTACGGATACTGGAATTGGAATTCATAAGGATGCGATTCCGAGAATATTCGAGCGCTTTTACCGGGTCGATAAAGCCCGCAGCAGAAATACTGGCGGAACCGGATTGGGTCTCTCCATCTTAAAGCATATCGTTGAAGTACATGGCGGAAAAATAACAGTGGATAGTGAACTGAATAAAGGATCAACTTTTCACGTCTATTTCCCAAAATAACATCCTGATCGAGGATGTTTTTTTGGTTCCACAAAAGACCTAAAGGATAACTTTTTCAATCTCTCTTATTCAATGATAAAATAAGTTTAGCGATTATAACGGTTTGATTGGAGGAGAAGTACATATGGCTGAAAAACTGGTGCTCATTGATGGAAACAGCATCATTTACCGCGCGTTTTTTGCCTTGCCTTTGTTGAATAATGATAAAGGTGTTTATACAAATGCAGTTTACGGTTTTACGACAATGCTTCTAAAAATTCTTGAGGATGAAAAACCGACACATATGCTGGTGGCATTTGATGCCGGGAAGACGACATTCCGACATGAAACGTATAAAGAGTATAAAGGCGGCCGTCAAAAGACACCGCCGGAGTTGTCTGAGCAGTTTCCAATCCTTAAAGAAGTGCTTGATGCTTTTCAGATTCCGCATTATCAGTTGGAACAATACGAAGCGGATGATATTATTGGGACCCTTGCCAGCGAGGCCGAGGATAAGAAGTGGGATGTTACGGTTATTTCCGGTGACAAAGACCTGCTTCAGCTTGCTTCAGATCGAGTGACGGTTAATCTGACGAAAAAAGGCATTAGTGATATCGAATTATATACACCAGCTTTCATGAAAGAAAAAATGGAAATCGATCCGGACCAGATTATTGATTTAAAGGCATTAATGGGAGACAGTTCGGACAACATTCCAGGGGTTCCGGGGGTTGGTCAGAAAACTGCAACCAAACTACTAAAGCAGTATCATACGCTTGAAAGGGTCTATGAGAACCTTGATGAAATCAGCGGAAAGAAATTGAAGGAAAAGTTGTCCAACCATAAATCCGAAGCGTTCATGAGTAAGGAATTAGTGACGATAAAGCTTGATTCACCAATAAAGGTGAAGATTGATGAACTGGATTATAGCGGATACTCTGCCACCGAGGTTAGTACCATATTCAAAAATCTTGGTTTCCAATCATTGTTGTCCAGGGTGGAGGGTGCTGAAGAAGGTGCCATAGAATCGCAGGAACTGAAAGAAATTGAATATGACATACTGCAGGACATACATGAAGATATTTTGACTGATCATGCTGCACTTGTCGTGGAAATGTTTGGCGACAGTTACCATCAGGCGGCAATTGAAGGGATTGGACTGGTAACAGAGAAACATGCCTATTTTATCCCAACAGAGACTGCAGTACAGTCAAAAGTGTTTAAAGAGTGGCTGGAAGATGCCCGCAAGTCAAAAATAGTTTTTGATGCAAAGAAAACGCTCGTTGCCTTGTTAAGACATGATATTCACATCAAGGGGATTGCATTCGATATGCTGTTAAGCTCTTATCTTCTAAATCCGTCCGAAAATAATCATGATATCCCGGCAATTGGACATCGAATGGGTCGAACGGAAGTGTTGTATGATGAGGAAGTATATGGTAAAGGGGCAAAGGCCAAAGTCCCGGAACAAGATGTGCTGGCAGACCATGTTGTGCGCAAAACAAATCTGATGTATCAGGTTAAATCGCAAATGGAAGAGGAGTTAAAGCAGAATGATCAGTATGAACTCCTAAAGGAATTGGAGATGCCGCTTGCGCTGATCCTTGGTGAAATGGAACACACTGGCGTTTTGGTGGACATCGGAAGGCTTGAAAAAATGGGTGAAGATTTAAAGCAACGATTAAATGATCTCGAAAAAGAAGTACATGATCTGGCCGGAGAGAAGTTTAATCTGAATTCCCCGAAACAGCTCGGACCAATCCTGTTTGAAAAACTGGAGCTGCCGGTAATTAAAAAGACAAAAACTGGCTATTCAACTGCAGCGGATGTCCTTGAACAGCTTAAAGACGAGCACCCAATTATAGAGAAGCTGCTTTTGTACAGACAGCTTGGTAAATTGCAGTCAACTTATATTGAGGGATTGCTCAAAGTGGTAGATAAGGATACGTGTAAGATCCATACGCGTTTTAATCAGGCACTTACACAGACAGGCCGTTTAAGCTCCATTGACCCTAATCTGCAAAATATCCCAATCCGGTTGGAAGAGGGACGTAAAATTCGCCAAGCCTTTGTACCGTCTGGAAAGGACTGGATTATGTTTGCAGCTGACTATTCGCAGATTGAACTTCGCGTGCTTGCACATATCGCGGGTGATGAAAAGTTATCTGAGGCGTTTAAAAATGACCAGGATATCCACACACGTACCGCAATGGATGTTTTCCATGTAGAAGAAAATGACGTGACATCCATTATGCGCAGGCAGGCAAAAGCGGTTAACTTTGGTATAGTGTATGGAATCAGTGACTATGGACTTTCCCAAAGTCTTGGCATCACTCGGAAGGAAGCGAAGAAGTTTATTGAACGTTATTTTGACAGTTATCCGGAAGTCAAAAATTATATGGATGAAATCGTACATGAGGCGAAACATCAGGGATATGTGACCACAATCATGAACCGCAGAAGGTATTTACCAGACATTACGAGCAGGAATTTTAACATGAGGTCTTTCGCAGAACGAACTGCAATGAATACGCCTATACAAGGGAGTGCTGCAGACATCATTAAAAAAGCTATGATTGATCTGCATGAAAAATTGCTTGACGAAAAACTGAATGCACGTATGCTGCTGCAAGTTCATGATGAACTTATCCTGGAGGCGCCAAAAGAAGAAATCGATAAATTAAAAGAAATAGTACCAGCAGTTATGGAAAATACCGTTGAATTATCAGTACCGTTAAAGGTTGATTATGAATATGGTGAAAGCTGGTTTGATGCAAAATAAGGGGATAGGAAATCATGCCGGAATTACCAGAAGTCGAAACGATTAAAAACACACTGAAACGATTTGTGATTGGAAAAGAAATTAAAGAAGTGGAAGTATTTTGGCCGAACATTATAAAGCGGCCGGATGATGTGGAACAGTTTAAATTGGAACTGAATGGACAAACGTTTCAGGACATTACACGAAAAGGCAAGTTTTTGCTGTTTCAATTGGATGATCATGTGCTTGTGTCGCATTTACGGATGGAAGGCAAATACAGTGTACACCCATCATCAGAAATAATAAAAAAGCATACGCATGTTATCTTTCGTTTTGTTGGCGGAGATGAACTGCGCTATAATGATGTACGTAAATTTGGAACGATGCATCTATTTTCAAAGGGGGAGGAATTCACACAAAAACCTCTCTCCTTACTGGGACCGGACCCGTTTGACAAACATTTTTCACAGGAGTACTTCTATCAAAAACTGAGAAAAACGGAACGCAATATTAAAACCGCCCTGCTAGATCAGTCAATTGTTGCGGGACTGGGTAACATTTATGTGGATGAGACGTTATTCAGAGCAAATGTCCATCCTTTAAAGAAATCAAGTAAACTTTCCAAAAGAGAGGTAAAGGCAATACGCAATGAAGCAATGCAAACGTTGCAGGAGGCGGTCTTGCAAGGCGGGACGACAATTCGATCCTATGTGAACGGACAAGGTGACATGGGTATGTTTCAACAGGAATTATTTGTATATGGACAGGAAAACAATCCGTGTAAAAAGTGCGGAAAGCCTATTATTAAATTAAAAGTAGGCGGGCGGGGGACTCACGTTTGTGCCTCCTGCCAAAAATTATAAGCGGGGTATGTAACATGGCTCTAGTGATAGGACTGACAGGTAGTATTGCAAGTGGAAAGAGTACGGTATCGTCAATGTTTGCGAAATTCCGTATTCCCGTAATCGATGCAGATAAAATAGCGAGAGAAGTTGTCATGCCGGGTGAAAGTGCTTATAAACAGATTGTGGAAGCGTTCGGTGAAAAAGTATTATTTGCCAATCATACTTTGGATCGGAAAAAATTAGGTTCCATTATATTTGCCGACGAAAAAAAGCGAGAGAAACTAAACGGAATTGTGCACCCTGCTGTCAGGGAAAAAATGCTCTCAAAACGAGATGCATACATGGAATCAGGTGAAAGGTGTATCATATTGGATATACCATTGTTGTTTGAAAGCAATCTGACTCATTTTGTGGATAAAACCATTGTGGTTGCTGTTGATGAGGATGTACAATTAACGCGTTTAATGGAACGTGACGGTTCATCTGAACGTGAAGCAAAGCAGCGGATTGATTCACAAATACCGATTCACAAGAAAGTGAGTCTTGCCGATGCAATTATTGATAACAATGGAACAGTGGAGGAATCCTTTCTGCAGCTGGAAAAAATATTGAAGAATTGGGGCGCCATATCATAATTGGCGCTTTTTATCTGTTTTCACAAACTTTTAAGCACATTTTACTTGAAATATGTTATACTATTTATGATAATTACAAAAAAGAGTATAACATATATGGGAGGACTACAGATGAAAAAAACCCGAATTGCAATTAATGGATTTGGACGAATTGGACGCATCGTTTTTCGTCAGGCAATTACTGATAATCAACTAGAGGTCGTTGCAATTAATGCGAGCTATCCTCCAGAAACACTTGCACATCTCATTAAATATGATAGTGTTCACGGTATTTTTGACGGTGAAGTGAAACCGCTTCACCAGGGTATCGAAGTGAATGGGAAATTTATTAATCATGTAAGTTCACGTGAACCGGAAAAACTGCCATGGGAAAAATTTGATATAGACGTGGTTGTGGAAGCAACCGGTAAATTCAAAACAAAAGCGAGTGCGGGATTGCATCTGGAGGCAGGTGCACGAAAAGTAGTTATTACCGCGCCGGGAAAAGAAGTAGACAACACAATTGTAATGGGTGTCAATGAAGAAACTTATAACCCTGATAAAGATGATGTTGTGTCGAATGCATCCTGTACAACAAACTGTCTGGCCCCTGTTGTGAAAGTGCTGGATGAGAATTTTAAAATCGTAAATGGACTTATGACTACTGTTCACGCATTTACAAGTGACCAGAAGAATCTGGATAATCCGCATAAAGATCTGCGTCGTGCCCGGGGATGCAATCAATCTATCATTCCAACATCAACTGGAGCTGCAAAAGCTTTGGGAGAGGTATTACCCAATATGAAAGGGAAATTGCATGGTATGGCATTAAGGGTTCCGACACCAAATGTTTCCCTGGTTGATCTTGTGATAGATGTTGAAGATGAGGTCACCATTGATAAAGTAAATGAAGCATTTAAAAAGGCTTCAGCAAATCAAATGAAAGGAATTATTAAATACAGTGAGGAACCTCTCGTGTCAATCGATTACACCACCACTGATTATTCTGCAATTATTGATGGTTTAACAACGATGGTTATGGAAGATAAGAAGGTTAAGGTTCTGGCCTGGTATGACAATGAATGGGGCTATTCCAAACGGGTTCTGGATTTGACGAAATATGTAGGCAGCTGTCTTCATCAAAAACAGGTAAAGATATCATAAACCGGGTACATGTTAAAGGCTGACCGCAATAATTGCGGCCGGTCTTTTTTATTTCAATCAATTGGTTTGCCATGATAAAACGATTAGTCCAATTGGCGAAAACATGTTAAAATAAATAAAGTTACATAATTTATTGGACGAGGTGTACTGAATGGCGTTTCGACAGAATTTGGGGAAATTTTTCAGCAATCATGCTGAAACAAACGAGAATCATCCGGATGCTTCGCTTCAAACACGTTATTATAAGACAACAAAAGACAAAGCATTGAATGTACTTGAAGCTTTTTTTAATAAAAATGAATCGTTTCGTATAAATGCTATATCCAAAGAACGCGGGGAAATCAGTGCTTCGATTGTAAAAGGCAGAAAGGCGTTTATTGTGGGAACTGTTATCATGGTCAGACCGCATCAGACAGCCATTGATTTTTCAGTGACGACAGAATCGGCTTTTCCATTTGATCTGGGTTACAGTACGAAAGTGATCCAGCAGTTATACAACCAGGCTGATAAAGAACTTCCCGTAATTCCAAAAACAAACAGGTAAATGTAATATGAATGGGGTTGAACTGAAATGAGATGTTCAAATTGCCACAATAAAAGTACGAAGGTCCTTGATTCCAGACCAATTGAAGAAGGCCGGTCCATTCGCAGGCGCAGAGAATGCGAAGAGTGCGGTTTTCGTTTCACAACATTTGAACGGATTGAAGAGGTCCCGTTAATTGTTGTGAAAAAGGATGGTGCGCGTCAGGAATACAGCCGTGATAAGCTTATCAGAGGATTAATCAAAGCTTGTGAAAAACGTCCCGTACCAATGGAAAAAATAGAAGGAATTGCTGTTGATGTTGAAAAAGAACTTCGAAATACAGGTGTATCAGAAATTGACAGCAAGCAAATTGGTGAAATGGTGATGGATCGGCTTTCACATATTGATGAGGTGGCATATGTGCGTTTCGCTTCTGTTTATCGCCAATTCAAGGATATTAGTGTATTTCTGGATGAACTTAAAGACTTAATCAAAACGGATAAAGAAAACTCCGGGTCAGACAGCTAATGGAAAGAAAGGGAAAGACATATGGATGTTATTGGAAAGTTATTGCCGATTGAAGGTTATCATGTATTTCTGAAAGGTGAATTGCCTGTTGATTATGCGAAATCACTGACGCATCTTTATCAGCCGCTGATTGGAATAGAAGCGGTTATGCTTTATCAGACACTTTTGCATGACAGAGAACTGCAGCAGGAAACAGGGAACCAGACCCATCATACTTTAATGAATTATATGAATGTGCCTTTGGATACTATCTACAGGGCAAGACTAAAGCTTGAAGGAATCGGATTGCTTAAAACATTTAAGCAATCCCTTGATGAGCATGATTCATATGTTTATGAACTGCAATGCCCTTTTGCCCCATCGGCTTTTTTTAAGGATGAAATGCTCGAGCAATTATTGTATCACCATATTGATAATGATAAGTTTCAAATGCTTAAACGTACGTATCAGCAAGATGAAATAATGACAAAAGAAAATAATGTTACTGCCTCTTTTCACGATGTATTTCAGACATTTCAACCGGTACCTGGCAGTGGTGTTATAGTGGAATACTCTAATGACGAAGCACAAAATCGAGTTGAAATGGATTTTTCATGGATTGAACAAATGCTTCAGCGAAAAATGATTCCTGTGAAAAAGGTACTGACACCGGACAATAAGAAGCTGATTACGCAAATGATGGTATTGTACGATCTAACAGGACTTGATACAGAAAAGGCCATTTTATGGGCGTTGACCGATGAAAATTTGCTTCATCATAATGAATTTAAGCAGGCGTGTCATGATCTGTTCAAAAGCAGACATCGGAAATCGACAATAAAGTTGACAGAAAAAGAGAAGCCCTCAGAAGATGTGAAGCCTGAAAAAAAACCACAATCAAGACAAGAGCAGTTTATTACCGAATTGGAAAGAATGTCACCAAGACAATTACTGGAGGATTTATCAAATGGCGGTCAGGCTTCCGGACAGGATATGAAAGTTATACGGGATATTATGACAACGCAGGGCCTTCCTTCTCCAGTTATGAATGTTTTGATTCACTATGTTCTGCTGCAGACTAATATGAAACTGTCAAAGGCATATATGGAGAAAATTGCCAGTCACTGGTCACGTGCGAATTTGAAAACTGCCAGAGAGGCAATGGCCTTTGCCAAAAAAGAACAGGAATTCGTTCAAAAGAATAAAACTTCCGGAAAGTATAATAAACGAACTAATCCTTCCAGGGAAGTGGTGCCGGATTGGTTTAAAGAAAGGAAAAAGAAGCCGCAGCAGCCAAGCCGGAACAATCAAGAATATGAACAGAATAATGATGAGTTTGCGGCACTTCTGAAAGAATTTTCGAATGGAAACCAAAAATAATCAAGGTCAAGGATGATTTCGATGAAACCGGTCCAATCAGAACTGAAAAAGTGGATGCAGCAAAATAAAAATTTTAAAGAAAACTATCAAAAGGTAAGGCAAGAAGTGCTTCAGGACCCTGAAATTAAAGAGTTTCTTTCATTGCATCCAAATATTTCGGAACGGGAAATAGATAAGAGCCTGATAAAACTCTATGAATATAAAACGCAGTCCAAGCAATGCGATAAATGTGAAAGTTTTGGCAGCTGCATGAATATGATACAAGGATATTCTCCTATATTGCAGGTGGAAGATAATGAAATTCATCTGGTTTATGAAAAATGCCATAACCGGATTGATTATGAAAAGCAAAAGGATCAGCAGCGTTTAATTCAAAGCTTGTACATGCCTAAAGATATTTTCAACGCGAGTATTTCGAGTATTGAACTCGATCAAAACAGGCAGCCCGTTGTTCATGAAATGATGCATTTTCTTAAGGATGCAAAAACAGAGCTTCCTGAACGAGGCTTGTATTTTTATGGTCCGTTTGGTATAGGCAAAACATATTTCCTGGGTGCTCTTGCCAATGAATTAAAGCATATGAACATTTCATCAATGCTGATCTATATGCCGGAATTTGTCAGGGAGATGAAAGGATCCATTAAGGATGACTCCATTAATGATAAAATCAATTATTTTAAAAATACCGATGTTCTGATGCTTGATGATATTGGAGCGGAAACCCAATCTGCCTGGTTCCGGGATGAGATACTCGGGTCTATTCTGCAATATCGGATGATGGAAAAGCTGCCGGTTTTTTTTACTTCTAACTATAGTCTTGATCAACTGGAAAGACAATTGTCAATGTCAAACAAAGGTGGAACAGAAACCGTGAAGGCAGGGAGAATTATCGAACGGATTAAACAAGTTTCCGCCGAAATTCCGTTATCAGGTGAAAACAGGCGCGATTTATAGAAGAAATGAAAGAGACTATTAATGATAAGATTTTGCTGCAATAGTATTCTCATTCCCCCTTGGATCTATATGATCCAAGGGGTTTTTGATGAAACACCTCTCCATTATCACTGCTGTTACTAGTTTTGATGGTTTACACATTTTTTTAACAACAGGTCCATATAATGTAACAGTTTGGTCTGGATGAGGGTGATTATTTGTTGGAGGTATTTTTTGAACATGATAAAGAAGCAATTAGTTTTTGCGAGCATTTATTTCAGTATAATAAACGAATTGAATTATACTGGAGGACACATGAGGAATGGGGGAATCAATTACAGCTTGAAATCGGACATGCTGACGGTATTACATCAACAACTGCACAGGCAATGATGGATGTGTTTAATGGCCACCGGCTGACAAGCCTAATTAGCGGCATTATTAAAACTCATTATTATTATTCAAATACAGAGGAAATTGACCGCATCACTGACATTGCCCAATGGCTCTATGATGGTGAGGATGAAGACAGCAGGCGGGTCCGTAAAAACAGAGATCCAAGTCAATTGTTAAAATCAATTATAATCGGGAATTTGGAAAATACCGATACGATTCATTTTGATTCCATATTGAAATTCCAGACAAAAATGTTTAAGGATCAGCTTATTCATTTTGTCGGGTTGGCAATTGACGAATATAAGCGGGAAGAAGATCACCAGGCGTTTGTTGATTCGTTAAGGGAATACATCGTTACACGGAAAGCAACTTTCAGTACCGTTCATATTCTGCAGGGAAATCCGTTTACTTTTTTTAAACCCGATGGAAAACAATTTACAAGAATGGAATTGCGTATGCTGATGCATAAAGAACCATTGTACATGGTAGGTCTTGATGAAGAGGAACTGAATTTGGCTCCGCTCATTGCAATGGCACCAGATAAAATAACGATTTATGGGGATTATCCGTCGGAACCAAAAACGCTGACAGTCATTAATGTGTTTCAGGAAAAAGCTGAGTTTAAGCCGTTCAGCAGTTTTCCATTTTCCAATTACTTGAAAAATAAATCTTAAGGCTTGATTTTATGCGTACTAGAAGCTATAATACATTTTAAATAGAAGTAAATTTTTTCAAAGGTAATGATAAGGACATAATTATTTGTATAATGGTTTGATAAGAGAGGGAAGTCATCGGCTGAAAGCTTCCTCTGATCTGGCAAATGATTACCACCTTTAAACCCTGTGATGGAACAATATGTATATTGCAGCGTATTATCTGCGTTAAAGATATAATGAAGCCGCATTTTTTTGCGGGAATTAGGGTGGAACCACGTGATTAACGCTCGTCCCTTTGCAGTTTAGCAGAGGGATGGGCGTTTTTTAATTTCTTAGATTAAATATGAAGGAGCGGAAATCTATGTCTGACATTACAATTACGTTTCCTGATGGAGCAAATAAACAATTTCCTAAAGGAACAACTGGAGAAGAAGTAGCAGGCTCAATATCATCCGGTTTAAAAAAGCAAGCGCTTGCCGTGAAATTGGATGGAAAACTGTATGATTTACGGCGGGGACTGGAGCATGATGGTGCCATTGAAATAATCACTTACAAAAATCAGGAAGGCATCGAAATCATGCGTCACTCAACGGCGCACCTCATGGCACAAGCAATAAAACGGCTGTATAAGCATGTGAATTTCGGAGTGGGTCCTGTCATTGAAGAAGGTTTTTACTATGACATGGATTTGGACCAATCACTGACACCGGAAGATTTACCGAAAATCGAAAAAGAAATGAAACGCATGATCGATGAAAATCTGGAAATCGAACGGATTGAAGTTTCCCGTGAACAGGCGAAAGAAATGTTCCGTGAAATTGGGGATGAATTGAAGCTGGAATTAATCGATGCTATTCCGGAAAATGAGCAGGTAACCATTTACAAGCAGGGAGAGTTTTTCGACCTATGCCGCGGGGTTCATGTTCCATCCACAAGTAAAATAAAAGCATTCAAATTATTGACCATTTCCGGTGCTTACTGGCGCGGGGACAGTAATAACAAACAGCTGCAGCGTATTTATGGAACAGCTTTTGAAAAACAATCCCAGCTTGATGAACATTTGCGCATTCTGGAAGAAAGAAAAGAACGTGATCATCGTAAATTGGGCAAGGAACTGGAAATTTTTACGGTTTCCCAGAAAGTTGGTCAAGGTCTTCCGTTATGGCTGCCGAAAGGAGCAACCATCCGGCGTAATATCGAACGTTATATAGTCGATCTGGAAGAACGCCTTGGCTATGATCACGTGTATACTCCTGTATTGGGAAGTGTTGATCTTTATAAAACAAGTGGCCATTGGGATCATTATCAGGATGATATTTTTCCGCCAATGGAAATGGATAATGAGGAATTAATTCTTCGTCCGATGAACTGTCCGCATCATATGATGGTCTATAAAAATCAATTATACAGCTACCGGAACCTTCCAGTGCGGATTGCTGAACTTGGCATGATGCACAGGCATGAAATGTCAGGCGCATTGGCTGGGCTGCAGCGGGTTCGGGCTATGACGTTAAATGATGCGCACATTTTCGCACGTCCTGATCAGTTAAAGGATGAATTTATTCGCGTAGTCGAGCTGATTCAGCAAGTTTATAAAGATTTTGGGATTGATAAATATTATTTCCGTCTTTCTTACCGTGATCCGGAAGATAAGGAAAAATATGTTGACAATGATGCGATGTGGGAGAAAGCACAGTCGATGCTGAAAGAAACACTCGATGACATGGAAGTGGAATATGTGGAAGCAGTCGGAGAAGCTGCCTTTTACGGTCCAAAGCTTGATGTACAGGTGCAAACAGCTTTAGGAAAAGACGAAACATTATCAACAGTACAGTTGGACTTCCACTTGCCGGAACAATTTGATTTGACATATATTGGCGAGGATGGTCAGGAACACCGTCCTGTTGTAATCCATCGTGGTGTTGTGGGCACAATGGAACGTTTTGTTGCATTTCTTATTGAGGAATATAAAGGTGTATTCCCGACTTGGCTCGCACCGGTTCAGGCTAAAATCATACCTGTTTCACCAGAGGTGCATCTGGATTATGCGAAGGAAATTGCTGATAAATTACGGAAAAGCGGTGTTCGTGTATCCGTTGATGAACGGGACGAAAAAATCGGCTATAAAATTCGGGAGGCACAGACGAAGAAAATCCCATTTGCACTGGTTCTGGGGGATAAGGAAATTGAAAGTGGTTCCGTAAATGTCCGCCGGTACGGTGAAAAAGAATCCGAGACTATGGTTTATGATTTGTTTGAGGATATGGTTACAAAAGAAATTGAAACCAAAGCGCTGCGTAAGTTATAATCTAAAGCCCGGATATATGTACCGCATATAATCTGGGCTATTCATGTCCTATGGTTTGTGATATGATTAAAGCAATCGTAGTTATTTATTTCTTTGACAGAAACGTAATTACGTGATATTCTATTAAAGTTGAATTTAATAAAGTGATCTAAAGACAAGTAGAAGCACCCGCTTCTCACCTGATCAACGCAATTATTGCAGTTGGCTGGTTCCGAATTCTTTTAAAAGACTATTGGAGAAGTGTGGGTGCATTAAGTACCGACACTTTTTTTATATGCAACACTTGTCAGGATCAGTTACACAAAAAATCTGGAGGTGGCTGGCTATTAGCAAAGAAATGAATGTCAATGAAAAGATTCGTGCTAAAGAAGTACGTCTTATCGATGCAAACGGTGATCAGCTTGGGGTAAAGTCTCGTAATGAAGCTTTGAAAATTGCGCAAACACGCAACCTGGACCTTGTTCTTGTTGCGCCAAATGCAAAACCACCGGTGTGTCGTATCATGGACTTCGGGAAATATCGTTTTGAACAGCAAAAGAAGGAAAAAGAAGCGCGCAAGAAACAAAAAGTTATCAATGTAAAAGAGGTTCGCTTTACGCCGGGAATTGGGGAACATGATTTTAATACGAAATTAAAAAATGCTCGTAAATTCCTAAGTAAAGGTGATAAAGTGAAAGCATCAGTTCGTTTTCGTGGACGTGCAATTACACACAAAGAACTTGGACGTGAAGTACTTGACCGCCTTGCTGAAGAGGTAAACGATCTTGCAACGGTTGAATCCAAGCCAAAGATGGAAGGCCGCAACATGTTTATGATGCTCGCTCCATCAAACGAAAAATAATTTTTTTATGCTTACAAGGAGGAACTAACTATGCCTAAAATGAAAACCCATAAAGGTTCTCAAAAACGTTTCAAAAAAACAGCTACAGGAAAGCTTAAGCGTGCACATGCATATACAAGCCATATGTTCGCGCATAAATCTCAAAAACAAAAGCGTAAACTTCGCAAGTCAGCTGTTGTTTCATCTGGAGATTTCAAACGTATTAAAACAATGCTGCCATACAAATAAGCATTGTACGACTTTAAAAATATTTTTATATGCAATATTAGGAGGGAATTACTATGCCACGTGTAAAAGGTGGAACAGTTACACGCAGACGTCGTAAGCGCGTGTTAAAGCTAGCTAAAGGATATTATGGTTCGAAAAGAACGTTATTTAAAACAGCTAAACAACAAGTAATGAAGTCAGGTCAATATGCGTATCGTGACCGTAAGCAAAAGAAACGTGAATTTCGCAAACTTTGGATTGCACGTATTAACGCTGCAGCACGTATAAACGATATTTCGTACAGCAAAATGATGCACGGATTGAAAGTTGCCGGAATCGAAGTAAACCGCAAGATGCTGTCTGATCTTGCAGTTAATGATGAAAAAGGCTTTGCTCAACTTGCTGAAAAAGCAAAATCAGCTCTAAAATAATTGATATGAAACAGTGGCCAAACCGAATTGGGTTTGGTCTTTCTATGTTAAAGGGGGATTGGCTATGTACGTATGGGTATATTTGGCATTTGTTAATGTGCTTGCTTTTATTATGATGGGTACAGATAAACGAAAGGCTAAAAAGCATAAGCAGCGTATTCCGGAACGAACACTATGGTTAACAGGGATTATTGGAGGATCTGCCGGAGCACTTGCTGGCATGAAAATATTCCGCCATAAGACCAAGCATTATTCATTCGTGATTGGAATGCCTGTTCTTATATTAATACATATTATTTTAATAGCCGCTATTGTGATTCGGATGTCATAACGGCTCGTCTCTTGTCATATACATGTACAAAAGCTTATAGATATTGATAACAAAAGGGGAGGTACATGTAAAGGAGGCAAGATATGGATCTGTTTGGCAACTACTTATTGGCGCTTATTGAAACAGGTGGTTTTTTTGCTCCATTATTGTTTATCAGCTGCCATCTCTTAAGGCCATTATTTTTTTTACCGGTAGTGTTGATTTGTATATCCGGTGGTGTTTTGTTTGGGACGGTTGCCGGAACAGTGTATTCGGTAATCGGAATCACATTATCCAGTTTACTCTTTTATGGTGTTATTCGCTGGATGCCGGGAACATTGAACAGACTGCTTTGTTTAAAGCAAAAGATAATTGGCAGTCATTCTGAACTTACTACTCCACAAATTGCCCTTTTACGACTTATTCCGTTCATACACTTTCATTTGCTGTCATTATGTTTGTTTGAAATATCGGTGGGCTTCAAGGATTATATGAAATCATCACTGCTATCAAATATTCCTCTTGCTCTTGTATACACATCCATCGGAAAGTGGATTTCCGGACTATCACCATTATATATCCTCGTATCACTGGCAATACTGCTCCCACTAATTTATTTGCTGCGCCGGAAAGAAATTATTATAAAATGGAATGATTTTTTTCAGGTCAGTACATGAAAAGGCGCACCAGCTAAGGTGCGCCTTTTCAATCGATGGAGGTAATCATCAATTTATTGATTGGATGTTTCCATTCAATTTTTGCGTATGGATAGCGGATGAGCAATTCTTTTTCAATAAAATATAAATCGTCCCTGGTTATGCCTCTGAGTTCACCCGGTTCATGCGCAAATACATGAACATTGACAACTTCGAAGGAATCTTCCGCTGCTCCTAAATATTTTTCACCTTCAAACAGGCAGCCCTTATATGCCAGCTGAATATTTTTTTTGCTGTTCGTTGATTCATCAAGTATATAAAATTCATTATTGTCCTTTGCCAATTGGAGCTTTCTGTCAGGATTACGAAAATACTTGTAAATGGTATACAGGAGCAGTACCAGAGCAATAAATATCAAGATGCGAAAAAGAATTACAATCATATTAAACCGACTCCCTGTAATGTGTTAATCAATAATACGATTGAAGAACGTAAGTGGTTTCAAAATTATATCGAATTCATGATACAATTAATATAAAAGAGAATGAAAAGAGGTTTCATGATGGACTGGCAGACACTTTACAACATGCAAGAACAATTGGACAAGTATATTGAATCACAGCACGATTTGTCGGGAAGAAATTTATTTCAGGAAAAATCTTTGGCACTTCTTGTTGAATTGGGAGAACTGGCAAATGAAACACGATGCTTCAAATTTTGGAGTACAAAACCGAGAAATGAAAGATCCATCATTTTGGAAGAGTATGTGGATGGCATTCACTTTCTGTTATCACTGGGACTTGAAAAAGGAATGATATTTTCCAGGGTTAATCCATCTGCTCCAGTTGGAAGTGAAACTGACCAATTTAACAGAGTTTATGATGCATCCGTGCTTTTCAGGCAGGAACCTACTGAAGTAAATTATGCAGCACTATTTGAATATTATGTGCAGCTGGGGGAATTACTAGGCTTTGATGAAGAAGCAATACAACAGGCCTATCTGAAAAAAAATGAAATCAATTATGAACGGCAGGATCAAGGATACTGATAAATGAAATATTTTGTTATTTCACGCATTACGGTTATAATGGAAGAGGATAAAAAATAGGAGGTACTTACATATGGCAAAATTGGATGAAACGAATACGATGCTTAAAGATTTAACGGATGCAAAAGGGATTCCGGGTAATGAAAAAGAAGCGAGAGAAGTAATGGAGAAGTACATTACTCCATACGCGGATAACGTCTTTATGGATAATCTCGGAAGCCTGATTGCAGAAAAAACCGGTGATGCAAATGGTCCAAAAATCATGGTAGCCGGTCATTTGGATGAAGTAGGCTTCATGGTTACCCGTATTGATGAAAACGGTTTCGTATACTTCCAGACCGTCGGCGGATGGTGGAGCCAGGTTATGTTGGCACAGCGCGTAACAGTCATGAGCAAAAAAGGTGACGTTACCGGTGTCATTGGTTCAAAACCGCCGCATATTCTTTCTGCTGATGCCCGCAAGAAACCAATTGATATTAAGGATATGTTCATTGATATCGGTGCATCAAGCCGGGAGGAAGCTAAAGAATTTGGCGTGCGTCCGGGGGATTCAGTAGTGCCTTATTTCGAGTTCACACAATTGAAAAACGAAAAAATGCTGCTCGCCAAGGCATGGGATAATCGAATTGGCTGTGCAATCGCAATTGAAGTATTAAAACAATTGAAAGATGTCGACCATCCGAATGTCGTTTATGGCGTTGGTACCATTCAGGAGGAAGTTGGCCTTCGTGGTGCAAAAACATCCACACATACGATTAAACCGGATATCGGCTTCGGTGTTGATGTTGGTATCGCGGGGGATACTCCAGGAATTTCCGATAAGGATGCTGACAGTGAACTTGGAAAAGGCCCGCAAATTATCCTTTATGATGCATCAATGGTTTCACATAAAGGAGTTCGTGAATTCGTTGTGGACACAGCTGAAGAAAACAAGATACCTTTCCAATATGCTTCTATGGCAGGTGGAGGTACAGATTCCGGATCCATCCATTTGACAGCTAATGGGGTTCCTGCACTATCCATAACCATTGCAACTCGATACATTCATTCTCATGCAGCAATTTTGCATCGTGACGACTTTGAAAATGCAGTGAAACTAATTGTCGAAACCATTAAGAAACTCGATAGTGATAAAGTGAAGGAAATTGTAATGGCATAAAGCAAAAGCGCAAGCGTACGTTACTAAACGGGCGCTTGCGCTTTTATTTACAGCAATATCGGGTTGTTTCCAGCTTTCTTTAATACATCAAAATAAAATGGATCTTTCCCGATACAATAGATTGTGTCGCATAGATTTTCAATTTCATCCATGTCATGTGAAGTGTAGATAATCATTTTATCGTTCCGTTTAGCCTGTTCACTCAAATAGGCACCAATTTCTTTCCGGGATTTCAGGTCAATCCCAACAGTCGGCTCATCCAGTAGTAAAAGTGACGGGTCATGGATGAGAGATATCGCGAGATTCAGTTTCCGCTTCATCCCCCCGGACAAGGTCTTAACCGGCTGATTCCACTTGTCCAATTTCATATTAAAACAAAGTTGTTGCAGTTCATCTTCATTTTTATGTGTCCATGATAGCCTTTCGAAAAATAGCATGTTCTCCTTAACAGTAAATTCATCCCATAATGCTATATCCTGAGGAACGAATCCTATTTGTTTTCGAATGTGTTTCTTATCTTTATCATAGGACATTTTTTGTAACGTAAGGGTTCCTGAATCCGGCTTGGATAAGGTGGCCAAAATGTGCAGCATAGTTGATTTTCCGGCGCCGTTTTCACCGACTAATCCAATAATTTCACCGGGATTGACAGTAAATGTTATGGAATCCAGAACCTGTTTTTTACGAAATGTTTTTGATAATTTATTTATGCTAAGCATTGGTATTCTCCTTTCTAACCCCCCAGAGGACAGCAAGTATCACAATTGTGAGCGGCAATAGGCTTATAAATTTCCCATCCAGCAGGGGTCGAAGCGGATTTATCCAATCAAATCCCGACCAATATAACGAAAATCCTGATGGCAACAGTGCACCACTTATAATACCTGCTGTTAATGTTAAACCGAAAGAAGTGCAGTAGAATAAAAATATATTTGAAAATAGCTGTGCAAGTAAAAAGGCAGCAAGATTGATTAAAATCCTGAATATAATCAGATTTAGTATGTTGATTGATTCGTGATACACCATATAGAAAAATGAAACAGCAAGGAAATCGGTTATCAAGAATAATAGGGTATACAGTATAAAGTTTTGTATGAGATAGGTCTTTAATGGTGTACGGGTAAATGGAAATCTAACCGCAACGTTTGCATGTTTTTCTTTAATAACCCAGTCAAAAATAAGGAAGGCAGATAAGATCGTGAAAATACCCCAAATCCCCCAAATCAGAAATAATGGAGGATCGTCCTCCGTCCGTATTTTTGAACCACTGAAAGAAAGCGTGGTTTCCAGCAGATTTTCGTTTTGCTGGATTTCCTTGCTTTTCGCAATTATTTCTTCCGCAGACCATTCGCTATTTCCGTTGTATTTATTTTCAAGGTTTTTTACGGAAATTGCTGCTTTTGCCCGACTGGTTTCCTGTTGCACATAGGACAGAATCATTTCTTTTACCGGCACGAAAGCAAATGACAGATCAGAATAGTAGCCTGTGATAAGCTGGTTTCGCTGGTCATGCCGCACATGATCCTGATACCCTTCCTCAATGACGAAGACACTGTCCAGTTCATGTTTTTTCAGTTTGTAAAGTGCTTCTTTCTCTTCCAAAATGGTTGATCGGACAAAAGGAACAGACCTGATTTCCTCAACCAGCTCCAATGCAGTATCGGACTGTTCTTCCAAAACAATCCCCACCGGAACTTTTGCATCATCTGTAACCGAATTTGTTACAGTTGTAATAGCCCATGTTGCGAAAATAGGCAGGAACAGCCAGAATAAAAGTGCGAATGATTGCTTTTTCCAATGCATGAACCGTGTTATTATCATCTGTTTCATAAGTATCGACGCTCCTTCCATAGCGACAGACCGAGGAGAAGAAACAATACAGCTGAAGTCATCAATAAGAGTGGTATATATTCAGCGTACAACCTGTCGTTTAGAAGAATTTCCCGGAGCCAGTAGAAACTTTCATAAGCAAATATATATGGCAAAAAAGATTGTATATAGAAAGGAAAATACAATGATGGCAATATTGCCCCTGTTGCAAGCAAAGTCATGACGGTAAACAAGGATTGTATCAGCAATCGGATTTTTGGGCTGACGATAAGCGTTTCAATGATGGCAAGAGTTGTTAGGAAAGTAAGGCAGTATAAGCCTGTAATGATTGCTATTCGGATCAAATCATCACCGTAAAGGGTTATATTCATAAATGTAGTGCAGATATAAAGCATTGCCGCAGCCAAAATTCCGGTTACCACAAAGGAAATAACCATCTTGGCGAGCAGCTGGACAAGGAAGATAACGCCATACAAACGCATCCGCTGTTTCAGAAGCAGCTCGTCTTCCCCTGAAAAAAAAGAATAGAAACCAAGCAGCCAAATCGTAACTACAACGATCCAGCCGGAAAGGATGTAATACTGAAGCGAGGCGGAAGTTGCATCGTTAGTTATTTTTGTCTCATCCACTATTTTATCTTTTCCAACAGTGTACAACAGGAAATTGGTAAACTGTTTAAATAACAAATCATGCCTTTTCGATTCGCTAATGGATAATTGTTTGGCGTAATAGTTGACCGTCAGTATATTCGCCTGTGATGTGCGAATGTGTCTTGCAATGCTGTCTAGCAGTTCTTTGATCACATAACTTTCGGTTTGTTTATTTCGGTTTCCGGTTACTTGCAATGTGACAGAAGTTCCATTATATAAATCTTCCGTAAATCCATCCGGAAAAGTTATGTAAGCACTCAGCTTATTCTTTATATGTTGTGCAGCTTGCTCCCTTGTCAGTTTTTCGATTTGTATGTAATTCCCTAATTGAGAGGAACCTTCAATCATCTTCGTGACCATTTTTGTTTCTTTGGATTGATCAAGGTCAACTAACCCCACAACTATCGGGTCTTCTTTATCGGGTGAAAAAACAGCTACAGCAATTATCGCGCACAGTGACATAATAAAAATTGGAAACAGTAAAAGAAGAGGAAGTGAGATCCACTTCCTCTTCAATTTCCTAAAATCATGTTGTAAAAACAGGAAAAACTGCTTAAGTAATATCATATGTTCACTTCCCCGTTAAAAACCGTTCATACCGCCTGGAAAACCCATAATGCTCATGAACCATTGCTGGAATTGCGGTCTTATTTCCTGCTCCATATATTGCTGCATTTCAATCGGTGACATGTCGCCGATATTTTTCAAGTTTGAATTGCCAGGCTGATCAACTTTTTTAATCGTTTTGGCTTCTTTATCAATTTGCAGGTCAATCATATCCTGCTGTAAATCCGGAGTTTCCATTGTGATGTTGTTCTCCGATGACATTCTATCATTGTTATAATCAGCTTCACCAGTCCATATAAAGGTTCCTGCCCCTTCTACAGAAAAGCTCCGTTCGAATTCACGGGTTCCGTCCTTGAGCGAGGATGAACCGTTGTATGTGATATCCGTTTTTCCGTCAGAAAATGAAATGGAATCTTTCAGCTTATTATCTTGATTTGAAAGATTTGCAGTAACTGTAAATGACTGCTGATCAACTGCCAGTTTGTACTTCACTTTTTGTGAAGTGTCGGACAATAATTGAGTTCCATTAACAGTAAGAGTGGATGGTTTTTCACCCTTAGGAGCGATACTGATTTTCATGTTTCGCTTTACAATAAGGTCATCGTGCACCCATATTTCGGAAGTCAACCCATCAGGTATTTGAAAGTTTTTTAAGCCATTCATTATTTTATCAAGTGCTTTATCATAATTTTCTAAGGCAGTTTGGATATTGTTTTGCATTTGTCCGCTTCCTGAAGTTGCGGACAATGTTCCTAATTGTTGAATTTCAAGTTGCTTCCTGACAAGCGCCTTTAATCTATCATCCTTTTTCATCTTTTCAAGTACCGATCTAAGGATATTTTTTACTTGTTTTTCAGATAGTTTCATTGTGATTTTTTTTGCATCAACTGATTTGTCTTGAACTTTCACTGTCTCGTCTTTGGTTTTAAAAGCATCCTTTGGCAGCTGTTCATAAATGAATGTCAGATATTCTGCATATATGTATGCATGGTCTTCCTCTGATAAAGAACCGTCCAAACTTTTAAATACTGTGTTGAAATCCAGTTCACCAGTAATGGCCGGATTCGATTCTTTAAGAAGTTTACTCAGGTCTTTATCAGTTATTTTTAGTGTTTCCTGAAGAAAGGGGAGTTTAAGCAATAAGTCATTTTCATTTAAAAATACATGGATATCATTGATTTCAACCCCGCCGAAGTTTACATTTACATCTGTCATCATTTGTGCTTTTTTTTGATTCATTTGAGTTGTCAATTCAATCGTTGAATTATTAATCAACTGGGGAGGAACGCCTATTCCCGCAGCGACAGGTCCGTTATACGCCGCGGATAATTCGTACGAGGTCTCCGTAGCATTTTTACTTGCCTGTTCCGCCCAGTCAAATTCCGGCTGAAAGCGTTCTTCAAATTTATCACCAATAAATTCAATCGTGTTTTTTTCTGCCAGGAAATACTGTGCTTTGGCAGATCCGGTCAACATAGCATAAGCGGCTACACTTCCGCCGATAATGATTAAAGCTGCTGCCAGAATTGCGATTAGTTTTTTGGGAATTCCTTTCTTTTTTCTTCCATTGTTTACAGGCCCGTCCATATTTCTGAAACCCCTCTCTGTTATCCTTATACTCATATGTATTATTAAGACGCATTCTTAATAACAACGATATAAATCCATTATATACCATTTACTAAAATTATAGTCATATAGTGTTAAGTTTAGTCGAAAGATTGCTAGTTCTTTAGATTCATTTTTTATCTGAAAAACACAAATGAACTGTAACAGGAACGAATCCGAAGTGAAAAGTTAGGCCATTGGATTCATTTTTAAAGAGGGAAAAATAAAAAAAGACAGATGCCGAATAAAATGCATCTATCTTTTCAAATAGGTAAGGTTTTATTAGTAATTAATCCTTTGCGGATGCCTGTTTGACACCTTGTTCCAGCGAATCAACCATTTCTTGTTTATCTTTTTCACCAGATTGCTGCCAAATTAGTTCAAACAGCACGCCGAGACCCGGAAGCATTTTTTCTTCACCCTTTTCAATTGCATCAACAATAGTTGCTTCAAGTTGTTCCTGATCGTTGGAAGCAATGTTGGAAACAATTGCTTTTCGTAAATTCAAATCCATTTTGAACACCTCACACAATTATTTATACTAAGGATAGTTTGACCGATGCTGCAGGAAATATGTATGATAATAAAATAAATAACTGTAAGGAATGAATGATATGATAACGTCAGTTCAAAATAGCAAAGTCAAACAGTGGAAAAAGTTGGGCAGACGCAAAGAAAGGGAAAAGACGGGCACATTTTTTATAGAGGGGCATCATCTGATTGACGAAGCATACAAAAGCAACTGGAAAATAGTTGAAGTAATTGCAGTGAAAGAAGCAGGTGTTCCGGAATGGTGTCATCAAATTACTGAATATGTAAGTCCCGAAGTCTTTCGGCATGTATCCTATACGGAAACACCGCAGGGAATTGCCGCGGTTGTCGAAATGAAAAAAATGGATCGAAGCGAAGAAAAGTCCGTTCTTTTAGTTGATGCAATTCAAGATCCCGGGAATCTGGGAACAATTATCAGGACTGCAGATGCGGCTGGCTTTGATGCTGTTATTCTAGGCGAGGGTACAGTTGACCCATACAATAATAAAGTAATACGATCAACACAAGGATCCATCTTTCATTTGCCGGTATTCCATATAAATATTGTACATGAAATACCGAAGCTGAAAAAGCAAGGATTTGAAGTATGGGCTTCCGCGTTAAACAATGCAGTATCCTTTGAAACAGTTTCCGTCCCCGAAAAAACAGCATTAATTGTTGGTAATGAAGGTGCCGGAATCCAGAGTGAAATTTTACATCTGACCGATTCAACCGTCCATATCCCAATATATGGGAAAGCGGAATCATTAAACGTTAGTGTTGCAGCGGGGATATTAATGTATTATATTAGAAGATGATAATTGATTTAACATGAATCATACATGCGACGAAAGGGCAAGCGATAATTCGTGAAACCGGCAAAGGGAAGAGATGTCATGGACTGAGAACATTTCTGCCGGTAAGATTATTGCAATTCACCCTGGAGCTGACACTGGGACCTTGTGAAAGCAAGTAAAGGTGTTCCGGGTAATATCCCGTTATCACAAAGAGCCGGGCACATTTTGTGTCAACTAGGGTGGTACCGCGAAAAGACAACCTCGTCCCTTTTTTTAAAGGGGGCGGGGTTTTTTATATTTTCTGCTCTTTTTAAACGAATTGATCTGTATGGCTGAAACAAAGCAAACAGTTGCAAGAACTTATTTTTGAAGGAGGAATATTGATGAAGGATGAGTTAAATTCCATTCAGGTGGAAACTTTGGAAAAAATCCAAAATGCTTACACATCGAAAGAACTTCAGGATATTAAGGTGGCGGTTTTGGGAAAAAAGGGATCCTTAACAAGCGTCCTGAGAGGAATGGGCAAACTGTCCAAAGAGGAGCGCCCTGTAGTTGGTGAATTAGCCAATAAAGTCAGAGAAACCATTAGTGCAGAAATTGATCAGAAAAGTAATGTTCTTGAGGAACAGGCCATGGAAGAGCAATTGAAAAAAGAAGCAATTGATGTCACATTGCCGGGTCGGCCGGTTCAATTTGGCGGACCGCATTTGCTGACGAGTATCATTGAAGAAATTGAAGATTTATTCATTGGAATGGGCTTTGAAATTAAGGAAGGACCGGAAGTGGAAACGGACTATTACAACTTCGAAGCGTTGAACCTTCCGAAAAACCATCCAGCCCGTGATATGCAGGATACATTTTATATAACTAATGAATTGTTGTTACGAACACATACATCACCCGTCCAGGCCAGAACAATGAATCAATACAAAGGAACACAAGCTGTGAAAATGATTTGTCCCGGTAAAGTTTACCGACGTGATACGGATGATGCAACACACTCCCATCAATTCACGCAGATTGAAGGGCTATATGTGGATAAGGATGTTCGGATGAGCGATCTGAAAGGGATCCTTGATAAATTTGCTAAAAAAATGTTCGGACAGGACCGGAAAATCAGATTGCGCCCAAGCTTTTTCCCTTTTACAGAACCTTCCGTGGAAATGGATATATCCTGTAAAGTTTGTAATGGAGCAGGGTGCTCAGTCTGTAAAAAAACCGGTTGGATTGAGATTCTTGGTGCAGGCATGGTTCACCCGCGTGTGTTGAAAATGGCCGGGTATGACCCCGAAGTATATACCGGATTTGCATTCGGAATGGGGCCGGATCGGATTGCAATGCTGAAATACGGCATCGATGATATCCGTCAATTCTATACAAATGATAAGCGATTCTTACGTCAGTATCATCACGCAAAAGGAGGGATCCTGTAATGTTAGTTTCAATAAATTGGCTTAAAAGATATGTTGATATTGGGGATATTACACCTGAAGAACTGGCTGAAAAAATCACTAAAACCGGAATTGAAGTTGATGGCATCGAATATATTGCCGACGAGAGTAAAAACGTTGTGACAGGTTATGTGAAATCGTGCGAGAGGCATCCAAATGCGGATAAGCTGAATTTATGCCAGGTTGATGTTGGTGATGAGACATTACAAATTATTTGCGGGGCACCGAACATCAGTCAGGGGCAAAAGGTGGCAGTAGCCAGACCAGGCGCTGTTTTACCAGGTAATTTTAAAATTAAGAAAGTGAAATTGCGGGGGATTGAATCCAACGGCATGATTTGTTCATTACAGGAGTTGGGGATTGAAGAAAAATATGTGCCGAAAGATGTTGCAGATGGAATATTCGTATTTCCTGATGATGTAGAAATTGGCGAAGATGTTGAACCCTTGTTAAACCTTAATGATGCTGTTTTGGAATTTGACCTGACTCCGAACCGTGCCGATTGTTTAAGTATGCTCGGTGTTGCATATGAAGTAGCAGCTATTTTGAATCAGGACATTATGCTGCCGGATGAAACAGTGAATTTCAGTGAGGAAAAAGCAACTGACCATGTATCAGTTGAAGTGGAAAACCCGGAATTGAATCCGTATTACGGTGCAGTCATTATTAAGGATTTAGAGGTTGGGAAGTCCCCGCTATGGATGCGCAATGCATTGATAGCTGCAGGAATACGGCCAATCAATAATGTAGTGGATATTACAAACTATGTTCTATTGGAATATGGTCAACCGCTTCATGCATTTGATTATGATTTATTGAATTCGGATAAAATTGTTGTGCGACGTGCCAAACAAGATGAAAAAATGGTTACACTTGATGATGTTGAACGAAATCTGTCAGCCGATCACTTGCTAATTACAAATGGTAAAGAACCGGTTGCTTTGGCAGGTGTAATGGGCGGCGCCAACACAGAGGTTAATGCGGATACAAAAACGGTATTGCTTGAAGCAGCATACTTCAACCCATCATCTGTCAGGAAAACAGTCAAAGATACCGGTTTGCGCAGTGAATCGAGTACTCGATTTGAAAAAGGAGTAGACCCGAACCGTGTCGCCAGAGCAGGAATGCGGGCAGCACATCTGATGCAGAAATATGCCGGTGGTACAGTATTGGCTGAGCCAGCAACATTTGATAAGTTGGACCGTTCTGAAAAAATTGTTGAAATCAATACAAATGAAATCAACAAACGGCTTGGGACAGCGATACGAAACGAAGAAATTGGTGACATATTAAACAGATTGCAGTTTTCATTTGAGCAACAGGCAGAAGAATTTTCAGTAACAATCCCAACACGGCGCGGGGATATTACTATTTTTGAGGATATGTTGGAAGAAGCTGCACGAATTTATGGATATGACAATTTGCCATTTACATTGCCAAAAGGATCTTCACAAGCTGGAGGGCTTACACATTACCAACAATTAAAACGGGAAATTAAAGGTTATCTGCAAGGAGCCGGATTAATGGAAACTATTACCTATTCCTTGACGAAAGATGAACTGGTTACGAAGTTTCTCAGTCCGGAAATATCCGAAAAAAATCCGAAGCCTGTTCATTTATCCATGCCGATGACGGAGGATCATAAATCCTTAAGGTTGAGTTTGATTCCTGAATTACTGCAAACAGTATCTTATAACCAGGCAAGAAATCAGATGGACCTTGCATATTATGAGCTTGGTAACATATTTATTTCCGCTGAAGAAAATCTGACACAGCAGCCGGAAGAAAAGCTTAGAGCATCAGGTGTATTGACAGGTAACTGGTTAGTACATCTTTGGCAGCAGGAGAAAAAGCACGTGGATTTCTATTTGGTAAAAGGAATCTTGGAAGGTTTATTTGATTTCCTGGGAATCGAAGCAGACTATGTGCAGGCTGAATTGCCTGAACTCCATCCCGGAAGATGTGCCGTTATTATGATTAACAATAAAACAGCAGGATACCTGGGGCAAGTTCATCCAAAATTGGAAAAGGACTTGGACATCAAGGAAACATATATTTTTGACATTGACATGGATTATGTGTTGGAAGTATACAGCGGCTCCAACAGCTATAAACCAATTCCGAAATATCCATCTGTCTCAAGGGATATCGCATTTATTGTTGATGAGGATGTACGAGCAGGGGACATTAAAAAGCAGATTGAAGAAACCGGTGCGCCGCTCGTACAGGATGTACACATTTTTGATGTATACAAAGGCGAGCACCTGGAAGATGGTAAAAAGTCAATTGCTATCAGTCTGCTGTACCAGGATCCGGAAAAAACATTAAAAGATGAAGAGGTCGAGGCATCGTATCAGGAAATTGTAGGAAAGGTAAATGATAAATTTGATGCATACGTCAGGTCATAAGTGAAAACGGGCTGGGACAGATTGTTCGGCAGTTGTGTGACTGTCCGCTTCCTGATAGGGGAGCGGGCAGTTTTTAGTTTTTTTGCGGGCCGCACCGAAATGATAAAGCGGAAGGCGTTTTCGCTATAGTTGAAAGCTGAAATGATAAAGTTCATGCTCAAAATGCTAAAGTTCACAATCAATATGATAATGTTCACAATTATAATCCCGAACGTATATTTCCTTCGCTGATCGCCAAATTGTTCGGCTTTTGAATTACACTTTTTGATATGTCCCAGCCTGGTTTTTAAACGAATAATTTCGATCCCAGCACGCTTACATATACTGTGCAGCTTTTTTTGTGTTGGCAAAGTGTGTTTTGGCACAAGTGTTTAACACGTTTCTTCCCTTTGCTTTAATAATTCTTGCAATCGTCACATCGACTTTTTTCGAAGCGCCTTTGGGCAAAGTGAACCCAACCCGATTGGACAAATTATCCATTTCATTCAAAAAGCTTGCCCTCGCAATGATGGACCCAGCAGCAACAGCGAGTGAACTGCCCTCCGCTTTCGTCATAAAGTACGTGTTTTCAGCCATTTCCTGCTGTTCCGATGCGATGTGTTTTTTGTATATGTGCGGTTCACAGAACTGGTCGATTAATATACCGTCTAACGGTGCTGTGCTAATTTTTTGTTGCAGCTTGCTGATGGCATGATGGTGGAGCATCGCCTTCATTTTCCCCTGGCTCCAACCTTTTTTTTGCAATGTATTATATTTTTTATTATGTAACACCAGAAGTGAATAAGGAAGATCAAGATGCATCAAATTTGTTGCGATTTTACGAATCGTTGTATCCGAAAGATTTTTCGAATCCTGAACACCCAGTTCTTTAAGCAATTCCAGCTGATCCTGTTTGACAAAAGCCGCTGCAGTAGTAATGGGACCGAAATAATCCCCTGTCCCGGCTTCATCGGATCCGATATGACTGCTTGTGAAAAGTGTTTCCGGTGGAGCATACGGTGAAGTCTCGAAAGTTTTAGACCCCGTTTTTTTCTGCCCGTTTTGCTCCGGTGTCCATCTGTCAGCTTCTGTTTCCGGGTTCTTGCCCTGAAACACGACCTTCCCCGATTTGTATGCAGTAATGACTGCATTACCGGTCTTTGCTCTAAAAATTGCCCCTTGCGGCGGCTCCTGCATGCAAGCGGTATAATGTTGCTGCATTTTTCCAATGGTCAAAGATGAATATCGATTTACTAACTGTGGCATGACAATCCTCCATTAATTTCTTCTATTTACTATAGCAGACAGGAAACAGAATTGAAATATATGATTGAAAGAGGCAGGAGTTTCCCGTATGCTTCTGTTTGTGTTAATATAAAGTGAACTATTTTTGAGGGGGTATCCATGTGGCCCAGAACGATAAAACACGTGTAACGGTCGAAATATATAATAAGCCATATACCATTATGGGAAAAGAAAATGCGCAGCATGTACGTTTTGTTGCAAGTTTGGTTGATCAAAAAATGCGTGACATTCATGATGCAAACCAGCAATTGAATACAAGTGAACTGGCTGTTTTAACAGCAGTCAATACAATGAATGAATATATGAAGCTGAAGGAAGAATATGCTTCTTTGCTGGGATCAATAAATAAGAAAGAGGATAAATAAAGAATGGTAGATATATTAATACTAATTTTACTGATTTTTGGTTTTTTAATGGGTTTAAAGCGGGGATTTATCCTGCAAGCATTTCATCTGATTGGATTTATTACTGCTTTTTTGGTGGCAGCATTTTATTATGATGACCTTTCAGAACGATTGGCATTATGGATTCCATACCCTGAACTGGCTGATAGCAGTGCCTGGGCTGATTTTCTTGAATCATTGCCGCTGGAAGGGGCGTTTTATAATGCTGTAGCATTTGCGATTATATTTTTTGCAGTAAAAATCATCCTGCAAATTATTGCATCAATGCTCGATTTCGTTGCGGATTTGCCTGTTTTAAACTCTGTAAATAAACTATTAGGTGCTGTACTTGGATTTGTTGAAATCTATCTGTTGATTTTTATTATCTTATATATTCTGGCATTGACACCGCTGGCACAAGTGCAGGAATGGATAAATGATTCCTCCATAGCACTGTTTATTATCGAGTACACGCCATTTTTATCAGAACAAGTAAAAGAGCTTTGGTTTACACAGACAGAGAAATTATTAAAAGGCTGACAGGCAACGAAGACTGGTTCAATTAATTAGGGATTTTTATTGTATGTCATGTACAATGAAGATAACTATTAATGAATCAGTCTTTTGTTATAAGATACCTCTTTTCGAAAAGGATATCGATATTTGCACCTTAATACAGTGGGAAAAAGTAGAGTGCGATTGCATCGCCCCGGAAATACACTTCGCTTTCCCGCAGGAGTCTTCGTGTATTTCCTGCGCTGGGAATAAATTCTTTAATCTATTATAGAAGTGATTTAAATGGGTAAAGCAGATTCCCGAAACAACCTTAACCAGTCATTGGATTATGCGAGACTCCTGCGGGAAGAACAAGCTGAGAAGGCCCGATCACTTGGCCGCGGTAAAGAAGACACTGCGAAAGTTTTAGCTAGAGCAGATGTCGCCTGGATCGGAAATCCGATTATCAATTGGTTAATTTTTTCTGTGACACAGTTTATAAAGTTTGAGTTTGGAAAACAGTATTTAAAAAAATTGCAGGTGATGGATGATGGAAATAAATAAAAAAGATGTTATTAAATTGCTTGAAAAAATAGCAACTTATCTTGAGCTGAAAGGTGAAAATCCTTTTAAGATTTCTGCTTATCGCAAAGCCGCCCAGGCATTGGAACGGGATGATCGTTCATTAACACATATTGAGGATTTCACGAAAATAAAAGGAATTGGTAAAGGAACCGCTGCAGTCATTCAAGAATACATTCAAAATGGAACATCCGAGACATTATCACAGCTGGAGAAAGAAGTGCCAAAGGGCCTGATTCCACTATTGGATTTGCCCGGACTTGGCGGTAAGAAACTGGCAAAATTGTTTCAGGACCTTGGTGTAACAGATGCGGCATCTCTTCGAAAAGCAGTTGATGAAGGAAAAGTGGAGCAGCTTGCAGGATTCGGAAAGAAATCAGCGGAAAAAATAGGGGCCGCATTGGAAAATGCCAATAAGCGCCCAGAGCGACTGCCGATCGCCACTATTCTGCCGATTGCAGAACGAATCGAGGCATTTTTGCAGGATATACCTTCTATAACGGACTTTTCAAGAGCCGGAAGCTTACGAAGGATGAGGGAAACAATAAAAGATATTGACTTTATTGTATCTTCCGACAATCCATCTGAGGTCAGGGACAGTCTGTTAAAATTTGATAATATTAAAGAAGTTATTGCCAAAGGAGATACTAAAGTATCCGTGACACTTAATGAGGCGTACGACGTTAATGTTGATTTTCGAATCGTTGCCCCGGATGAATTTGCATCGACACTTCATCATTTCACCGGTTCGAAAGATCATAATGTTGCGATGCGGCAATTGGCAAAGTCCAATGGGGAAAAAATTAACGAATACGGAGTGGAAGTGGAGGAAACTGGTGAAACATTAACATTTGAAAATGAGAAGCAGTTCTTCCATCATTTTGGACTGCAATACATTCCGCCAGAAGTTCGTGAAAATACCGGTGAACTGGAACACTTCCTGGATAAAACACCGCCACTGCTCGAATTAACGGATATTCGTGGTGATTTGCACATGCATACGACTTGGAGTGATGGAGCACAATCACTGGAAGAAATGGTTAATCGTGCAAGGGAGAAGCAATACGAATACATCTGTATAACGGATCACTCCAAATTCCTTCAGGTTGCGAATGGTTTAAATGAAACCAGACTCCGTAAACAACGCGAGGAAATTAATCGGCTAAATGAAAAGTTTGATGATATTCATATTTTTGCTGGTGTTGAAATGGATATTTTACCTGACGGAAGCTTGAACTTTGAAGATGATTTTCTAAAGGAAATGGATTTTGTGATCGGTGCTATTCATTCCGCTTTTAATCAGTCAGAGGAAAAGATTATGTACCGATTATATACGGCACTTGATAATCCGTATGTATCGCTGATTGCTCATCCGACAGGCAGGTTGATTGGGCGTCGTGAAGGTTATCGGGTGAATGTGGAAAAATTGATTGAACGTGCCAAAGAAACAAATACAGCATTGGAACTGAATGCCAATCCAAACCGGCTGGATCTTGCAAGTGAATGGGTGCGTAAAGCGCAGGAGGCAGGAGTGACTATTGCCATTAATACGGATGCTCATGATTATTTAATGCTGGAACATATGAAATACGGCACAGGTGCAGCAAGAAGAGGCTGGATTGAGAAAAATACTGTCATAAACACCTGGCCAAAAGCGAAACTAATTGAATTTATGAATCGTAACAAGTAACTAGATACATCAAAGGAGCAAGTTTTATGAATGGAAGAATTCTTCAGGTACTCGAATTCAATAAAATAACTGAACAATTAGCTGCTCAGGCAGCAACAACGATTGGCAAGGACTACTGCTTGGTATTGAAACCTGAAACTGAAATGGATAAAGTGGTCGAACTGCAGTCTGAAACAGATGAAGCAAGCCAAATATATCGTTTGAACGCTTCGATTCCATTGGGCGGGATAAAGGATATCCGTCCCAGTATTAAGCGAAGCGTTATCGGCGGTGTATTGAATACAAATGAATGTCTGGACATTGCTACCACACTGTATGCTGGAAGACAGGTTAAAAATTTCATGATCAAAATGGAAGAAGAAGACCTTCCGATATTACAGTCCCTTGTACAGCGTATTGAACCAATGCGGAATCTTGAAAATCATATCAGTTCATGTATTGATGATAACGGTAATATGATGGACAGTGCCTCCGTAAAGCTGAAAGGTATACGGTCTTCCATTAAAACGTTTGAAAGCAGAGTACGGGATAAACTAGACGGCTATACAAAATCGAATACGAGTATGCTTTCCGACGCCATTATCACAATCCGGAATGACCGGTATGTACTTCCGGTTAAAGCCGAATATCGCGGGACAATCGGAGGTATTGTTCATGATCAGTCTGCATCAGGTGCTACGCTGTTTATGGAACCGAAAGCGGTTGTTGATATAAATAATCAGCTGCAGGAATCAAAGGTAAAAGAGCAGCAGGAAATTGTCCGGATTCTTCGTGAATTAACGAATCATATTGCCGAAAATGAGGCCCTATTAACTGAAAATGTTTCAGTGCTTGCAAAGATTGATTTTATTTCCGCGCGCGCGAAATTGGGTATGCAAATGAAAGCTGCCAAACCGGCTATTAATAATAAAGGAATCATTAGGATGAAACAAGCGAGACATCCTTTAATTGATCATGATGAAGTAGTGGCGAATGATATTGAACTGGGAGATAATTATACAGCAATTGTCATTACCGGACCAAACACCGGAGGAAAAACGGTAACATTAAAGTTGATTGGTTTGTGCACATTGATGGCTCAGTCCGGATTACGTGTGCCTGCATTTGACGGTTGTGAAATGGCTGTTTTTGAAGATGTTTATGCGGATATTGGTGATGAGCAGTCCATTGAACAGAACTTAAGTACTTTTTCTTCACATATGACCAACATTGTCTCCATATTGAAGCAGGTTAACCATAAGTCACTCGTATTATTTGATGAACTTGGTGCAGGCACAGACCCGCAGGAAGGTGCTGCACTTGCCATGTCAATTTTGGACGATGTTGTCTCACGTGGAGCGCGTGTAGTAGCTACAACGCATTATCCGGAATTGAAAGCTTACGGTTATAATCGTGAAGAAGTTGTCAATGCTTCCGTAGAATTTGATGTAAGAACGCTGCAGCCCACATACCGTCTTCTGATAGGGGTTCCGGGAAGAAGTAATGCGTTTGAAATATCCAAGCGTCTTGGATTG
This sequence comes from Virgibacillus siamensis, assembly GCF_900162695.1. Classification (NCBI taxonomy): domain Bacteria; kingdom Bacillati; phylum Bacillota; class Bacilli; order Caryophanales; family Bacillaceae; genus Virgibacillus; species Virgibacillus siamensis. The sequence goes on along the minus strand of NZ_FUIH01000007.1, from coordinate 1,678,487 downwards.
CAGGATAACATTATTGATCAGGCGAAGAATCACATTGGCATGGACTCCAAAAGTGTGGAGAATATGATCGCTTCTTTGGAACAATCGCACCGGCAGGCAGAGACCGATTATGAGGAAGCACACAATATTTTGCAGGAAAGTGAAAAATTGCGGGATGACCTCTTAAAAGAATGGAAGCAATTTGAGGATAAACGGGAAAATCTATATAAAAAGGCGGAGGATAAGGCAAATAAGGCTTTACAAAATGCCCGCGAAGAAGCAGAAGCGATTGTTGATGAAATTAGAAACATGAAATCAGGAGCGGAATTAAAAGAACATGAATGGATTGAAGCCAAAAAAATGCTTGATGAAGCACAACCTGATCTAACGAAAAAGATGCCGGCCAAAAAAGGACAGAAGAAAGAAGCAAAACAACAATTGCAGACTGGTGACGAGATTAAATTATTATCAGTCAATCAGAATGGAACTGTTTTGGAAAAAATCAGTGAAAACGAGTACTATGTTCAGGTTGGAATTATGAAAGTTAAAGTGAAACGGGATGAATTACAACTGATCAGTAAAAAGAGCAGTGTATCGGAAAAACCGCTTGCAACTGTAAAAGGTTCAAATTATCACGTAAAAACGGAACTTGATTTAAGAGGGGAACGGTACGAAGATGCACTTCTTAAACTGGAGAAATATATCGATGATGCATTGCTTGCAGGTTATCCGCAAGTGTCGATCATACATGGTAAGGGAACAGGAGCATTGCGAAAAGGTGTCAATCAATTCGCTAAAAAACACCCGCGAATTGCTGATGCCAGGTCTGGTTCCATGGGCGAAGGCGGAAGCGGTGCGACGATATTAAAGCTAAGTTGACCGGGAAGGGGGAAACCTGTTCATGACCGGGTTCTGGGAGAATGTTTTTGTGGAAATTGCAGCAAGGTACAGTGTTGTCATATTGTGTACAATTGTTTTTTTGTCCGTTTTTGAACTTGTAACATCTTATAAAAATTGGTTGGAAATTCGACGGGGAAATATTGCTGTAGCATTGGCAACAGGGGGAAAGATCTTTGGAATTGCTACCATTTTCCGGTATTCCATTGAGCACAATGACACATTAATGCAAAGTATCGGATGGGGTGTATTCGGTTTTGTTTTATTGCTGCTTGGTTATTTTATATTTGAGTTTTTAACACCAACAATTGATGTGGATAAAGAGATTGGTCGGGACAATAGAGCTGTCGGCTTCATTTCCATGATGATTTCAATCGGATTATCATTTGTAATCGGAGCCAGCATTGGATAAGGGGAGAATACAATGGAAACGTTAGCCAAAATATTAATGGCTGTTGCGGTCATTTTTGTAATTGTGGGCATCATATATTTAATATAGGTTATTGGAAGTAATCCTTCACTGAAAAGATTATCGAAAAATGACAGGTAAGATTTCAAAAAATACTAATTAATCGCTATAATGGATATATGAAGGAACAAGGAGGAGGAGTAACATGGAGAGAAAACCTTGGCACAATCATTATCCTGAAGATATTGCGGTTTCATTAACATATGATGATAAACCGCTGCATGGTTATTTAGCGAATCTTGCTGAAGAAAACCCGGAAAAGAAGGCGCTTCATTTTATGGGTAAGGAAATGACATTTTCCGAAGTATTTGCCGCGTCCAAAAAAATGGCAGGCTATTTACAATCCCTTGGCCTTAAAAAAGGAGATCGTGTTGCAGTAATGCTCCCGAATTGTCCTCAAGGTGTTATCAGCTATTACGGAACACTGATGGCGGGAGGTACGGTGGTACAAACGAACCCGCTCTATAAAGAGCGAGAACTCGAATACCAGTTAAAAGATTCCGGCGCAACATTTATTGTCTGCCTGGATATTTTACTTCCGCGGGTTACAAACATTAGAAATAATACAAATTTGAACCATATCCTTGTTACAGGGATAAAAGATTATTTGCCATTTCCGAAAAACATGGTATATCCGTTTATCCAAAAAAGGCAATATAAAATGGTTGTAAAACCGGAAGAAACGGATGACACCCACATTTGGAAAAATATCATGGAACAAGCGGATGGAAATTATCAGCCCGTCGAACAGGATCCAATGGAGGACCTGGCATTATTGCAATATACCGGGGGCACAACTGGCCATCCAAAAGGTGTTATGCTGACACATCGTAATCTTGTTGCAAATGTTCAAATGTGCAAAGCATGGCTGCATAAGCTGGATCCGGCGGAACAAATTGTAATGGGGGTATTGCCGTTTTTTCATGTGTATGGCATGACAACTGTTATGAATATGTCGATGATATATGGTTCAAAAATGGTTCTCCTTCCAAAGTTTGATGCGAAAGAAATGTTAAAAACCATTCAAAAGCAAAAACCGACTATTTTTCCTGGGGCACCAACGATTTATATCGGATTGCTTAATCATCCGGACTTAAAAAAGTATGATTTATCCTCCATTGAAGCTTGTATCAGCGGCTCCGCACCATTACCGGCTGAAGTCCAGGAACAGTTTGAAAAAGTTACCGGCGGACGATTGGTGGAGGGGTACGGGTTGACAGAAACATCACCTGTAACACATGCCAATTTTGTTTGGGCTGAACGTGTTAACGGAAGTATTGGGGTCCCATGGCCGGATACCGATAGTAAAATCTTCAATATGGATACGAATCAGGAAGCGGAAATCGGTGAAGTCGGGGAAGTTGCAGTAAAAGGCCCGCAAGTGATGAAGGGATACTGGGGAAACCAGGAGGAAACCGACAACGTTCTGAAAGATGGCTGGATGTTTACCGGGGACATGGGCTATATGGATGAAGACGGATATTTTTACATTGTTGACCGAAAAAAAGATATGATCATTGCCGGCGGATATAATATTTACCCAAGAGAAGTCGAGGAAGTGCTTTACGAGCATGAGGCAATTCAAGAGGCAGTTGTAGCTGGTGTGCCGGATGCGTACCGTGGTGAAACGGTAAAGGCATATGTTGTGCTTAAGTCGGGTCATGATGTAACAGAGAAGGAATTAAATGCATACTGCAGAAACAATCTGGCAGCGTTTAAAGTTCCAAGGATTTATGAATTTCGAGAAGAGCTTCCTAAAACGGCTGTTGGTAAGATACTAAGGAGAAAATTGGTTGATGAAGAGAAAGAAAAGATGGAACAAAACAGTAACACAAATTGAGCATCGGGTTCGTTTTTTGTACAATAGTTGTACAATCTATATTGACAGAAATGAATTGTATTTGTACAATGAAATATGAATGATGATTCATTCAGTTTTGCGGACTGGGGTGCCGCTAAGGAGATTGTCATGAAGAAAAACAAACCGAAATATAACCAAATAATAGAAGCTGCCGTTGTTGTAATTGCCGAAAATGGCTACCATGCTTCACAAGTATCCAAAATAGCAAAAAAAGCCGGGGTTGCAGACGGGACCATCTATCTGTATTTTAAAAACAAAGAGGATATTCTTGTATCTGTCTTTAAGGAAAAAATGGGACAGTTTATCGAGCAGATTGCCGCGGAAATTAATAAAGAAGAAAAAACCGACGAAAAATTGCTTACATTAATCCGGATGCATTTCAGCCAGCTTGCCAGTAATCATCACCTGGCGATTGTCACACAATTGGAATTAAGACAGTCAAACAGTGAATTGCGTTATAAGATAAATGACATTTTAAAGCCCTACTTGACTGTTATTGATGATATAATAAAAGAAGGCATGGATGAAAGGGCTTTCCGTAGTGATCTGAACATTCCACTTGTAAGGCAAATGATTTTTGGTACCCTGGACGAAACCGTAACAAACTGGGTTATGCAAGACCAGAAATATAATTTATTAGAATTGGCTCCTGAGGTACACAGAATGGTAATCCATGGCCTTTCCAATAAATAGAAATAGAGGAGGATCAAGTTGGGGACACTTGCATATGAAACAAAAGATAATGTTGCTTTGCTGACAATTCAAAGCCCGCCAGCCAATGCATTATCGACAAGCCTTTTAAAAGATCTAAACGAACACTTGGACAAAATTGAAAACGATACCAATGTAAAAGCGGTGATATTAAAAGGGGAAGGCAAGTTTTTCTCTGCAGGCGCAGATATTAAAGAATTTACTTCGCTTCAGGACGCCAGTGATTATCAATCACTGTCAGAGCGGGGGCAGAGATTATTTGACCGGGTTGAGAACTTCTCCATTCCTGTCATTGCCGCTATCCATGGTGCTGCTTTAGGCGGCGGGCTTGAGTTGGCGATGTCCTGTCATATTAGAATTGTTACGGAAAATGCTAAATTGGGGCTTCCTGAACTGACTTTGGGCATCATTCCGGGCTTTGCCGGTACGCAGCGTCTTCCGGGATATGTAGGAACAGCAAAAGCCTATGAAATGATATTAACCGGTACGCCCATAAGCGGGGGCGAGGCACATCAGTTTGGACTGGCGAATCATGCAGTCAGTGAGGAAGAACTTGTTGAAAAATCTATGAAACTGGCAACTGCAATTGCAGCCAAAAGTAAGCCGACTATCAATAATGTTATGCATTTAATTCCGTATGCCAAAACTGCCCGGTTTGCTGACGGCGTCCGGGAAGAGGCAGAAGCATTTGGTAAAATATTCGGTTCCGAAGATGCAAAAGAAGGCGTTCAGGCATTTATCGAAAAACGTAAGCCTAACTTCCAGGATAAATAGAAGGAGGATATCACATATGAACATTTATGTATTGCTGAAGAAAACATTCGATACAGAAGAAAAAATTGCTGTATCCAATGGCCAAATTGAAGATGATGGTGCAGAATATATCATTAATCCGTATGATGAATATGCGGTTGAAGAAGCCATTAAGCAGAAGGATGCCCATGGCGGTGAAGTCACTGTTGTTACTGTTGGAGATGAAGATTCTGAAAAGCAGCTTCGTACTGCTCTCGCAATGGGAGCTGATAAAGCTGTTTTGATTAACACGGAAGAAGATTTGGAAGATGGTGATCAATTCACTACAGCCAAAATTCTGGAAGCGTATTTTGAAGATAAAGAAGCAGATTTAATTTTAGCGGGGAATGTTGCAATTGACGAAGCAAGCGGTCAAGTTGGTCCGCGTCTTGCTGAGTCGCTCGGCATTCCATCTGTTACAACTATTACATCGTTGGAAATTGATGGGGATGCGGTCAAAATTGATAAAGACGTTGAAGGTGATGTCGAAAAAATCGAGACTTCATTGCCACTTCTGGTCACATGCCAGCAGGGGCTCAATGATCCAAGATACCCATCACTTCCGGGCATAATGAAGGCTAAGAAAAAGCCTCTTGAAGAATTGGAAATAGATGATCTGGATCTTGACGAAGATGATGTCGAAGCGAAAACAAAAACAGAGGATATTTTCCTGCCGCCTGAAAAAGAGGCAGGACGGGTTCTTGAAGGTGAAGTTGATGAACAAGTGAAGGAACTTGTATCCCTGCTTAAAGATGAATCGAAAGTACTGTAACCTTTTACTACGGAAAGGAGAAATGACATGAGTGACAAAATATTAGTTATAGGCGAATTAAGAGAAAACGACCTGCGTAATGTAACATTTGAAGCAATTGCTGCAGCAAAAACAGTTAGTTCTGATGGAGAAATTGTCGGTGTTATTTGCGGATCCGGTGATTTAAACAGCCAAGGTCAGGAAATGATTTACTACGGTGCAGACCGTGTTGTGACCGTATCAGACGATAAGCTGGAAACATATACACCGGACGGATTTGGACAGGCTGTAATGGGCGTAATCGAAGACGAATCCCCGGATGGCTTAGTGATGGGACATACATCAATCGGAAAAGATTTGACCCCGAAACTTGCCAGTAAATTGGAGACAGGACTTATTTCAGATGCTACAGAAATCTCGACTGATGACGGGAAGGTTGTCTTTACAAGACCGATTTATTCCGGAAAGGCATTTGAGAAGAAAGTAATTACGAGCGGACTGACGTTTGCAACGATTCGTCCAAACAACATTAAGCCCCTTGAGCGGGATGATTCACGTTCTGGAGAAGTTTCTGCCAAGAATGTTGATATTACAGACATTCGTACCGTGATAAAAGATGTGATTAAGAAAGCATCTGAAGGCGTCGATTTATCCGAGGCAAATGTTATTGTTGCCGGCGGACGAGGCGTTAAAAGCGAGGATGGATTTAAACCGCTGCAGGAACTTGCCGATGTTTTGGGAGGAGCGGTTGGTGCTTCCCGCGGTGCATGTGACGCTGAATACTGTGACTATTCGTTGCAAATTGGTCAAACAGGTAAAGTGGTTACGCCGGATTTGTATATCGCATGCGGAATCTCCGGCGCGATTCAGCACCTTGCCGGAATGTCAAATTCCAAAGTGATTGTGGCTATCAACAAAGATCCGGAAGCCAATATTTTTAATGTGGCCGACTATGGTATCGTTGGAGACATCTTTGACGTGGTCCCTAAGCTGACAGAAGAAATTAAAAAACTGAAATAGGGTAAGCGAGGCTGGGAATCATTGAAAAAAGTGCAATTCAAAACACTTTTGTCCCATCCTCTTGTATAAGCAAACTATTAGCGAGGATATAATAACGATGATATACTCAGTAAAGAAGTCAGCTTGATTGAGGAGGAATAGATAATGGCGATTGCACATGTGACAGATCAAAATTTCACTAAAGAAACTGCTGAGGGTCTTGTCCTTGCTGATTTTTGGGCACCATGGTGTGGACCTTGCAAGATGATTGCCCCGGTTTTGGAAGAAATCGATGGTGAAATGGGCGAAAAAGTACAAATTGTTAAGCTTGATGTTGATGAAAATCAGGAAACTGCCGGTAAATTCGGGGTAATGAGCATCCCGACTTTGTTGCTGTTCAAAGACGGTAATGTTGTAGATCAAGTTGTTGGTTTTCAGCCGAAAGAAGCTCTTGTTGATTTAATTAACAAACATGCATAACAACGTGTATAATACTATAATGGAACGTTAATAATCCCTTGTTGCAACATGTAGCAAGGGATTATCTTTAGTTAAAGGATGAGTTGATCATGAGTCAGCAAATAAGGGAGAAACTGGCTGTCCTCCCATCTCAGCCCGGATGTTATTTGATGAAGGACAGGCATGGAACAGTTATATATGTGGGGAAATCAAAGATGCTCCGGAACAGGGTCAGGTCATATTTTACCGTAGCAAATGATAAAAAAACACAACGACTTGTCCAGGAAATAACCGATTTTGAATATATTGTCACAACATCGGAAATTGAAGCACTTATTCTGGAAATGAATTTAATTAAAAAATATGATCCGAAATACAATGTGCTTTTAAAAGATGATAAGTCATATCCTTATTTGAAAATTACTTCGGAACGGCATCCAAGGCTGCTGATTGTCCGCAAAATCAAAAAAGATAAAGGTAAATATTTCGGTCCCTATCCGAATGTGCTGGCTGCAAGGGAAACGAAAAAGCTGTTGGACCGGTTGTACCCGCTCCGGAAATGCAACAATCCTCCCGGCAGATATTGCCTGTATTATCACATGGGACAATGTCTGGCATGCAGTGAAAATCCGGCTTCCGAGCAGACATATAAGGAAATCGTTCATAGTATTACATCCTTCCTTCATGGAGGACATAAAGAAATTAAAAGCAAATTAAAAAAGAACATGTATGAAGCAAGTGCTGATTTGAATTTTGAACGGGCAAAAGAATTGAGGGATCAAATCCAGCATATAGAAATTGTAATGGAACAGCAGCGAATGACCTTAAATGATCAAACGGATCGTGATATTATTGGTTTCGCTTACGATAAAGGCTGGATGTGTGTACAGGTATTCTTCATTAGACAGGGCAAATTAATTGAACGGGATGTGTCTATTTTTCCGTTTTTTGATGATCCAACAGATACATTTATCAGTTTTATTGGGCGGTTTTATCTTCATCATCATCATATTAAACCGAAGCAATTGCTTGTCCCAATCGGAACTGATACAAATCTGCTGAAAGAGCTCCTGGAGATTGATGTGCATACACCATTCCGTGGGAGAAAAAAAGAACTTGTCGAGCTGGCCGGAAAAAATGCTACCATCGCACTTGAGGAGAAGTTTTCCATTATTGAACGGGATGAAGAACGAACAATCAAGGCAGTGGAAGGTCTCGGAGATATGTTGCATATCGAGACGCCACATCGTATCGAGGCATTTGATAACTCTAATATCCAAGGTACAGATCCCGTATCAGCAATGGTTGTATTTACTGACGGAAAAGCAAATAAAAAGGAATACCGGAAATATAAAATAAAGAATGTGGAAGGCCCTGATGACTATGATACAATGCGTGAGGTTGTCCGGCGCAGGTATAAACGGGTGCTGAAGGAAAATTTGCCGCTTCCGGATCTTATTATTGTAGATGGAGGCAAGGGGCAGATGAGTGCAGCACTTGATGTACTTGAGAATGAACTTGGGCTGGATATTCCATTGTGCGGACTTGCGAAAGATGATAAACATAAAACGAGTGAATTGTTATATGGTGATCCGCCAGCGATTGTGACATTGTCGAGAAAGTCACAGGAGTTTTACCTTGTACAGCGAATACAGGAAGAGGTACACCGGTTTGCCATTTCATTTCACCGACAGTTAAGAGGGAAAAGTTTGTTTCAGTCGGAACTGGATAAAATTCCGGGAGTAGGCGAAAAGCGAAAAAGATTACTTTTGACCCATTTTAAATCGGTAAATGAAATTCGGAATGCGGAAATTGATCATATTACACGACTTGGTATACCTAACAATATAGCGAACGCCATTAAAGAACATCTGACAGCAAAAGAGTAGGCCGGAATAAACGGAGGCCTGCTCTTTTAATGACAATTATAGGGAAAAAACGATTCAAAAGGACTAATCTGTATAGATGACAGTAAATTCAACCAAGTGAATCTTTTTATTAATTTGTTCATTGCACTCACATGTTCTGTCATAAATCAGTTGCACGGATTCGGCCAGAAAACCTGATTCAAGACGAAAATCAGTTTCAAATGGTGCATTCATCCGGTATACTACTGCATCGGACATCAGCTGAAAAGTTAACTCTTTTTTCTTTTCTTTAACCAGTTCAAGCTTTCCCCAGCCAAGTTTTTCAAAGGCGTAGTTGATGTCTGAAATGGATTCGATATCCATTTTTCGCGCAATATTCTTCCCCATGAAATATAACAATGTGGAAGATTCAGGTCCCAGTAATTCAGGGAGCCCTAAATAACGAATTATGTCGTATCCGGCACCAGATGTGTGGAGGTCTTCCAAAATAGTAACCGGCAGCGTTTCTTTCGTATTTGCCATTGATGTCATCCTTTCGTTTCTGTAAATACTGATTATAAAATTCGCGAGTATCTTAATGATTTATTAGTATCATTATCTATTTAATCCGTCATCAGTGCAAGAACCCGCGTGTAATTTTTTCATTTTTGACTCGAAAAATGATAAATGTCACAGAGTCGTGAATTAAAGGTTTCCTTTCTTGACGCTTTTTAATGTTAGAAGTACAATAAATATGTCATAAATTGTACAATAATGGACAATAATTTCATATTGTCACCTGAATTTGTGCATTACTAAGAGTAGTATAAATCACATCTGAGGGGGGTAACACATGTCAGAGCATCGTGAGTTCTTTTACAGAAGACTCCATTCCTTATTAGGCGTAATACCAATCGGAATCTTTCTCATACAGCACCTGGTGGTAAACCATTTTGCTGTATACGGAGAAGAAAGCTTTAACAAGGCGGCGGCATTTATGCATGATTTGCCGTTCAGAATTGTATTGGAAACAGTAATCATTTTTCTGCCTATCCTGTTTCATGCAATTTTAGGTGTTTACATTGTTTTTGTGACGAAAAACAATTCAAAAAACTATGGCTATTTCCGAAACTGGATGTTTTATCTGCAGCGCGTAACAGGGATTATTACATTTGTCTTCATCGCATGGCACTTATGGGAAACTCGTGTGCAAATCGGTTTAGGCAATGCGGAACTGGATTATAACCTGATGGAAAATATTCTTTCCAATCCGGTAATGTTCTGGTTTTATATTATTGGCGTGCTTTCAACAACATTCCATTTCAGTAATGGCTTATGGAGTTTCTTGGTTTCATGGGGCTTCACCCAGTCACCAAAATCGCAAAAAATTGTTACATACGCTACACTGATAGTTTTTCTTGCGATCAGCTATATTGGAGTACGTGCATTAATTAAATTTGCTTATGGTGTTTAATTTTGAAAGAGGGAGTGAGTCATTACGATGAGTAATCGCAAAGTAGTTGTTGTAGGCGGCGGTTTGGCCGGACTTATGGCAACGATTAAAGCAGCAGAAGCGGGTGTGAATGTAGACTTGTTCTCCATTGTACCTGTTAAACGTTCTCACTCTGTATGTGCCCAAGGCGGGATTAATGGTGCAGTAAACACGAAAGGTGAAGGAGATTCACCTTGGAAACACTTTGATGATACTGTATACGGCGGTGATTTCCTGGCAAATCAGCCACCGGTCAAAGCGATGTGTGAAGCAGCACCTGGTATTATAAATTTACTCGACAGAATGGGTGTTATGTTCAACCGTACGCCAGAAGGATTGCTTGACTTCCGGCGCTTTGGCGGTACATCTGTACACCGCACAGCATATGCAGGGGCAACAACCGGACAACAGTTATTATATGCATTGGACGAACAGGTTCGTCGCTATGAAGTTGAAGGTTTGGTTACAAAATATGAAAACTGGGAATTTCTTGGTGCGATTCTGGATGATGATGGTGTCGGAAAAGGGATTGTTGCACAGGACATTAAAACACATGAAATTAAATCCTATCCATCAGATGCAACAATTATGGCTACCGGAGGACCGGGAATTATCTTTGGTAAATCCACGAACTCCATGATTAATACAGGTTCCGCAGCGAGTATTTTATATCAGCAGGGTGCAAAGTATGCAAACGGTGAATTTATACAAATTCATCCAACTGCTATCCCCGGCGACGATAAACTGCGCCTGATGAGTGAATCAGCACGTGGTGAAGGCGGACGTATCTGGACGTATAAAGACGGGGAACCATGGTATTTCCTTGAAGAGAAATATCCGGCATACGGAAACCTGGTAACACGTGACATTGCAACCCGTGAGATATTTGATGTCTGTGTTAACCAGAAGCTTGGTATCAATGGTGAAAATATGGTTTACCTTGACCTGTCACATAAGGATCCAAAAGAGCTTGATGTCAAGCTGGGCGGAATCATTGAGATTTATGAAAAATTTGTTGGTGAAGATCCGCGTAAAGTTCCAATGAAGATTTTCCCTGCTGTTCACTACTCAATGGGCGGTCTTTGGGTTGATTTTGATCAGATGACAAGCATCCCTGGAATTTTCGCTTGCGGTGAGTGTGATTATTCACAGCACGGCGGAAACCGGCTCGGAGCAAACTCATTGCTTTCCGCGATTTATGGCGGTTCTGTAGCAGGGCCGAATGCAATCGATTATATCGATGGACTCGACAAGCATGTTGAGGATATGTCTCCTGAATTGTTTAAGAATCGGGAAAAAGAAGAGCAGGAAATATTTGATGAGTTCATGAAGATGGAAGGCGACGAAAATGCTTACCAGATTCATAAAGAACTTGGTGAATGGATGACTGATAATGTAACGGTTGTTCGTCATAATGATAAATTGCTCAAGACTGATGAAAAAATCAAAGAACTTCAGGAACGCTGGAACAAGATTAATATCAATGATACTTCACGCTGGAGCAATCAGGGTGTTATGTTTACACGTCAATTGAAAAACATGCTGCATTTAGCACGTGTTATAACGATGGGTGCATATAACCGTAATGAGAGCCGCGGTGCGCATTACAAACCTGATTATCCGGATCGTAATGATGAAGATTGGCTCAAGACAACAATCGCAACTTTTGACAAGGAAAAGAATGCTCCAGAAATTTCCTATGAAGAAGTTGATACTTCACTAATTGAGCCAAGGTTAAGGGACTACACACAAAAACACTGAGGGGAGAAAGATATACATGGCTGAACAAAAAACTGTTAAATTTATCATAACGCGTCAAGACAGCCCGGATTCTGCTCCTTATGAGGAATCATTTGATGTTCCTTATAAAAAAAATATGAATGTTATTTCCGGACTGATGGAAATCCGTCAGAACCCTGTGAATGCGAACGGTGAAAAAACGACACCGGTAGCTTGGGATATGAACTGTCTCGAGGAAGTTTGCGGGGCTTGTTCAATGGTTATTAATGGAACAGCAAGGCAATCATGTGCTGCGCTGGTTGACAAATTGGAACAGCCTATCCGGCTGGAACCAATGAGCACATTCCCTATTGTTCGTGACCTTCTTGTCGACCGGGAGCAAATGTTTGATGCATTGAAACAGGTCAAAGCATGGATTCCAATTGATGGAACGTATGACTTGGGACCCGGACCTCGTATGCCGGAGAAAAAGCGTCAGTGGGCATATGAATTGTCTAAATGTATGACATGTGGTGTTTGCCTGGAAGCTTGTCCGAATGTTAACGATAAATCAAACTTTATCGGACCTGCTCCATTATCTCAGGCGCGACTGTTCAATGCACATCCAACAGGAGAAATGAACAAGAAAGAACGATTGGACGGTTTAATGGAAGAAGGCGGCATTTCAGGCTGCGGAAACGCGCAGAACTGTGTGCAAGTATGTCCGAAAGGGATTCCATTAACGACATCCATTGCTGCCATGAACCGGGCAACGAATATTCAGTCGTTCAAAAACTTCTTTGGAAGTGACCACGCTCATTAATATCGGATGGATTTCCGTTTACCATGACCCTTACCAGTTATACGGTAAGGGTCATTTTTAAAAGCATATAATGATAAGGAGCTGAGCATTTGCCTAAAATAGCCTATATTGATGACATAGACAAATGGAAATCAGAATTTTCATTTTATACCCCAATAAAAGTAAGGTTTTCCGAAACGGATATGTTTGGACATGTGAACAATGTTTCACCGTTTATTTATTTTGAGGAAGCACGTATCGAGTTTTTAAAGGCAGCCGGGTTATTTGACAGCAGCAATATAGGGGACGGTATGCCCATCGTAGCTGATCTGCAATGTGATTATCATAAACAAATGTTTTTCAATGACAATTTAAAATTGTATGTAAAGGTAAATTATGTCGGAAATACTTCCCTTGATGTTCACTATATGGCATTAAATGATCGGGAAGAGCTTTGTCTGACCGGACGAGGCAGAATGGTATACATAAATCCGCAAACCGGCAAGCCTGTTTCCATAGGTGAATCTATGAAAGAAATACTGGCAGCACTATAGGGCTCTGCCTTCACTTAGAAAGACAAAGCCTATAAATGCTTTTGGCAATAAACCCGGCTATGGTTATATGAATGCCGGGTTTATTTAGAGCTTTAATTCCCCCATACGAAGGAGCTCTACTACAGCTTGTGATCGCCCCTTGACTCCTAACTTTTGCATAGCATTTGAAATATGGTTCCGGACAGTCTTTTCCGATATGAACAATTCCTGGGCAATTTCTTTCGTTGTCTTGTCTTGTACTAGGAGTTCAAATACTTCTTTTTCACGTTTGGTTAATAATTGCTTCGGTTTGTACTCGTTGTCCTTCAAATGTTAACCCCTCCTTGCTGTCATAGAGCTGCAGATTGAAGGGAAATTATTTAGTCACTATAGCTTATGAAAGAATTATTAATCAGTGAGCACAAATCCGCGTAAAATCTGCGAAGCAAGCACATTTTCAATACATCAGCTGTCTTTTTTGGTATAATCTAGGTTAACTGCCATGTCATTACCGATATGGAGGCTAATTTGCTGAAGCATTCGCTAAAACAAATATAGAACGGATTGAATAAGATACAATATCAGGCAACAGAAAATAAACGTACAAAACAGATGCTTGTGTTATGATGTAAAAATAGAAAATTGTAGGGGGTTACCCGGTTGGAAAAGGAACTTTCACAAGAGACAATAGCAGACATCGAGAAAAGACTTCGCTACATATCCGGTGTTATCAAACAGAATGGGCGCAAAATATTAAATAATTATCCGATAACGGCACCCCAATTTGTTGCATTGCAATGGCTTTTGGAATATGGGGATTTGACGATAGGTGAATTATCCAATAAAAACGGGCTTGCATTCAGTACGACAACCGATCTGGTGGACCGGATGGAGAAAAATGAGCTGGTGAAGCGAATCCGGGACGAAAAGGATCGCAGGGTCGTGCGTATTCAAGTGTTGGATAAAGGAAAGACAATTATTAAAGAAGTTATTAAGAAACGCCAGGAGTATTTAGGGGAAGTATTTGCGAATTTTTCAAGTGAACAAACAGAAAATATGAATGAATTACTTGCCTTTCTCCATGAGCAAATGAAAATGGTAAATGAAAAATAACAGCATAGAAGAGGCGGTTTCGTTGGAAAAAGCAATAGGAGTTATCGATTCGGGTGTTGGCGGACTGACAGTTGCACATGAACTGATGCGCCAGCTTCCTAAGGAAAAATTAATATATCTTGGTGATACATTACGATGTCCATACGGTCCAAGGTCTCAGGAAGAAGTTAGGAGTTTCACTTGGGAAATGGTTGAGTTTTTGCTTGAGAAAGATATTAAAATGCTTGTTGTTGCATGCAATACGGCTACTGCATTTGCACTGGAGGATCTGCAGCAGAAACTGGACTTTCCGGTCATTGGCGTGATACAGCCGGGAGCGAGAGCGGCGATAAAGTTTACGCAGAATAACCATGTCGGGGTTATTGGCACCGAGGGGACGATCCGAAGTGAGGCATATACGAAAGCACTAAAAGGTATAAATGCAGGCATTCATGTAAATGCCCTTGCTTGTCCGCTTTTTGTACCAATGGTTGAAAAAGGAATATTGCATGGTGAACATGCCGAACAGGTAGTTCAGGAGATGCTTCATCCGATGAAGGCGAATAACCATATTGATACACTGATTCTGGGATGTACCCATTATCCGTTATTGAGGGATACAATCCAGAACGTTATTGGAAAGCATGTTACCATTATTTCGTCCAGTGAAGAAACAGCACGTGAGGCAAGTACGATTCTGGAATTTCATAACATGTTACGTCAGGAAGCTGATCCACCAAGACACCAGTTTTATACTACGGGGGAAATGGAAATATTCAGTCGTATTGCGCAGAGTATTTTTACAAAACCTGTTAATCATTTTGAATCCGTTACAATTGAAAAAGCAGTTATTTGTTAATTGGAATCCCATTAAAGGGATTCCAATTTTTTAAGGATTGGATGGTCTAATTTCGCGATGAGCTCGTATATATAATAGTACAAACCATCGTGGGAGGGAAGGACATGAAGAAGCGCAGAATAATGCTGCCGATTATACCTGTTAGTCTGGCCATTATACTGACTGGATGCTTTCAGGGGGAACAGTCATTAAATAATAAGAACGAGGAGATTGACCCGCCAAAAGAAAACGCTGAAGCTGTAAATGATCTGGAGAAAGCTGGCAAGGGTGAGGAAAAAGCCGTAAGTAAATCGGATGATAAAACTTCCGAAACTGTTTCAAGACAACTATATTTAATTGATTCCAATGGCATGGTAGCCTCACAAACCCTGGAGCTCCCAGTACCGGAATCAAAAGAAGTTGCTGCACAAGCTTTGGAATACCTTGTTAAAGGAGGCCCGGTTACACAACTGCTTCCGAACGGTTTTCAAGGTGTCTTGCCGCAGGGAACGAAAGTATTGGGAATGAATCTGAAAAAAAATGGAACGCTTGTTGTAAATGTATCAAAGGACTTCAAAAACTATAAAAAGAAAAATGAAGCGAAAATCCTCCAGGCAATGACATTCACACTGACGCAATTTGATAATGTAAAAAACATCAAACTGGAAATTAACGGAAAAATGCAGAATGCGATGCCGGTAAACGGAACACCGATTGGGAATGGTTATTCCCGTGCAAATGGTATCAACCTTGTTCAATCCGATACGGTTGATCTAATGGAAAGCAAGCCAGTTACACTGTTTTTCCCATCTGTACAGGGAGAAAATCAGTACTTCGTTCCGGTTACCAAGTATGTTAATGTTTCGGAAGGTGATGTATACAGTTCGATTGTACAGGAGCTGGTTGAAGGTCCCGGGGTCAGCACAAATCTGCAGCATGTATTTAACGAACAAGCCGAACTGGTTAGCAGTCCGAGTATAAACGATGGTGTTTTGGAACTCGAGTTTAGCCAGGGGGTTTTGAAGAATTCCGATAAAGCCGTCATTCCGGATAAAGTGATGGAAACACTTGTGAGAACTCTGACAGCTGATGAATCTGTTGAAGCTGTTGAGGTAAAAGTGAAAGATGTAAAGACCTTGTTCAATGAAGAAGGCAAACCTTATACCAAACCGGTAACAACACAAATGTTTGTGCCAACAGAAAAATTATAAAGCATTATGAAAAGGCTGTGTGAAGCAGCCTTTTTGTATGTATTTTTTGCTTGAAGCGCTTTAGGTTTTGATACAAGGCTTTTTTCATATTAATAAAGCTGAAAATAGGACACCTTTCGAAATGTATTTTCATGTTTCTTTCGTGCAAAATATGTTAGGATTACTCTAGCGAATGGTCGATAAGGAGGACTTTAGCAAGTGAGAAATGATCAGAGAAATAACAATCAATTACGAGAAATCGTCATCACAACTGATTTTGTAAAACATCCGGAAGGTTCAGTGCTTATACAGGCGGGCGATACGAAAGTAATCTGCAATGCCAGTGTGGAAGATAGGGTGCCTCCATTTATGCGCGGACAAGGAAAAGGCTGGATTACTGCCGAGTATGCTATGTTGCCGCGAGCTACCGACCAGCGAAATATCCGGGAATCGTCAAAAGGCAAGGTGAGTGGACGAACAATGGAAATTCAGCGGTTAATCGGAAGAGCACTTCGATCCGTTGTCGATTTAGACCAAATAGGCGAGCGGACAATTTGGGTCGATTGTGATGTTATACAAGCAGATGGCGGAACAAGGACCGCTTCCATTACAGGTGCCTTTGTTGCAGTTGTACTGGCTTTCGGTAAAATGCTGCAAAATAAAACAATCAATAAAATGCCAGTTACTGACTTTTTGGCTGCTATCTCTGTCGGGGTATTGCCGGATGGTACAGAGGCACTGGATTTAAATTATGCCGAAGACTCCGAGGCAGATGTTGATATGAATATTGTCATGACCGGAAACGGCGAATTTGTGGAAATTCAGGGAACCGGTGAAGAAGCTACCTTTACAAATGACCAATTACTTAAAATGCTGAGCCTTGCAAAAGAAGGCATTCAGGAAATTACGGCAATGCAGTACAAGAGTATCGGAGAAGTTGCAAGTCGAATCGGGGAAACTAAGAAGAAAGAGGACTAAAAATATATGAAGGATATTATAATAGCTACTAAAAATGCCGGAAAAGCGAAGGAATTTAAAACATTTTTTGCGAAATACGATGTTAAAGCTGTCTCATTGTTGGATTTAACGGAATCAATGGAAGATGTTGAAGAAACCGGATCGACATTTGAGGAAAATGCAGCACTGAAGGCAGAAACAATTTCCAACCGAATGAATACACCCGTTTTGGCTGATGATTCCGGATTAATGATTGATGCCCTTGATGGCCACCCGGGAATTTATTCAGCCAGGTATGCCGGTGAACCAAAAAACGATCAGGCGAATTTGGAAAAGGTGTTGGATGAACTGGACGGAGTTGAAGATCGAACAGCACGCTTTGTATGTGTATTGGCGGTTAAGATACCCGGTCAGGACACCTTTTTTAAGCGGGGAGAATGCGAAGGTAACCTGACCACTGAACCTAAAGGTGAAAATGGATTTGGATATGATCCCATTTTTGTTCCAGAAGGTTATACGAAAACGATGGCACAGCTGTCGGCTGAAGAAAAAAACCAGATCAGTCATCGGAAACATGCGATTGATAAACTGGAGGACTGGATCAAACAGCAATAGAAAAGATTGTGGGGTTAAGCATGAATAAAGTTTTAATCATCAGTGACAGTCATGGACTAACAACAGAATTGACAGATATTAAAAGCCGTCATCCAGATGTGCATATGATTCATTGCGGTGATTCAGAACTTGATATCGATGCACCGGAGCTTGAAGGATTTGTAAAGGTTGGTGGCAATTGTGACTTTGATTCCAGATATCCGCAAGAAGAAACAGTTGAAATCAATGGTCTGCGCTTTTTTATTGCACATGGACATTTGCATCGGGTTAAGAGTGGTTTGATGACCATAGCATACCGGGCAATGGAGGAAAACGCTGATGTGGTTTGTTTTGGTCATACACATATTGCCGGAGCGGAAAAAAGCGGTAACCTATTATTGATCAATCCGGGAAGCATAAGGCTGCCACGAATAAGGAATATGAAGACATACGCGATTCTTGAATGGGATACACCCGAACACGTTTCAGTTCATTTCTATACGTTGGACGGGGAAGCAGTTGAGGAAATTTCCATTAAAACATCGCTGGACAGAACATGATTTCATCCGGTTTTTTCCGGATGAAATGCTTTTTCTCTCTGTAAGTATTGACAAATTTTTTCATTATACATATAATGAATCTTGTCCGTTAAAAACGTTGATGGTTGATATTACATAGTAAATTAAATATGCGGGTGTAGTTTAGTGGTAAAACCTCAGCCTTCCAAGCTGATGATGTGGGTTCGATTCCCATCACCCGCTCTTGTCCCAGTAGCTCAGCTGGATAGAGCAACAGCCTTCTAAGCTGTGGGTCGCAGGTTCGAATCCTGCCTGGGACGTTATCTGATAGAAAAGCCTAATCCTTTGCATGGCAAGGGGTTGGGCTTTTTGGTTGAGCTATTTCAGGTTTTTGTTGGTCATTTATTGAGCGTCTAATAGTATTGTATTCTTCACGTAATTCCACCTCTTTTCTGGAACCTCCATTCAATTACATACACTTAATTCGGAATCAGTAATATTGAACGATATATGCAGAAATCGCTTTTTGTTCATATCCAACGATTTGAAACCCAAATTCTATTGGTATAAATAGGAAGAACGGCACTCAAAATATTTCGATTATTGTGCTATCATTTGTAAATAATTAATTAGGAGGGAGATATAATGCGCAATCTATTAAAGTTTCTTTCTGTTTTGTTAGCTTTGTGCCTACTGCTTGGTGTATACTTCCCTTTCATTCAAGCGGATGGACATGGCAAGCCGCCTAAAGATGATCTGCCAAAGTATCAGGTTGATGTAGGGAGAAAAGGCATGGTTGCAACATCCCATCCGGAAGCGACCAAAATAGGGGCAAGGGTCCTGTAACGTGGTGGTAATGCAGTTGATGCCGCAATCGCTATACAATTTGCTTTGAATGTTAGCGAACCGATGATGTCGGGGATTGGCGGTGGTGGTTTCATGATGGTTTATGATGCAAAGAAGGACAAAACTACTATCATTGACAGCCGTGAAAAAGCCTCATCCGGTGCGGAGCCGGATATGTTTCTGGATGAGAATGGAAATCCAATCCCCTTTGATCAAAGGGTAATGATGGGAGACGCAGTTGGTATTCCCGGTACTCTAAAAGGACTTGAAACAGCTTACGAAAAATGGGGAACAGTGCGGTGGAAAAAACTTGTTAAGCCTGCAGTGAAATTGGCCAAGCATGGTGTTGAAGTAAATTGGGTCCTTGCTGATGCTATAGAAGACAATCAGAAAAAGCTGTCAAGAAGTGCTGCAAAGGATGTTTTTCTTCCAAATGGAGAGCCGCTTCAAGAGGGCGACATCCTTATTCAGAATGACCTGACTCATACATTAAAAATGATTGCTAAACATAAATCTGATGCCCTTTATAAGGGGCCAGTCGCCGAGGCCTTATCCTCAACAGTCCAAAAATTTGGAGGTACAATAACCCAAGAAGACCTGGCAAATTACGATGTTACTGTTGATCAACCTTTAATGGGAACCTATCGTGGCTATAAACTAGCAACAATGCCCCCGCCAAGCTCAGGCGGTTTAACTGTACTGCAAATTTTAAACTTGCTTGAAGGCTATAAGATGAAACAATACGGTCCGCGTTCCCCTGAAAAATATAACCTTCTTGCTGAAGCGATGCATCTTGCGTATGCGGATCGGGGGGCATACATTGGTGATCCGAAATTTGTGGATGTCCCCATGAAAGGTATGCTGGATGATGACTATCTTGATCAGCGCCGGCAGCTAATTGAGCTTGGTAAAGCTAACAAAAATGTGAAGCCTGGTAACCCATGGGCTTATCAAGAGGGTGAGAACCCGGGTTATGTTGAACAGCCAAACGGTAAAAAGACTGGGCAAACAACGCATTTTACAGTGGCCGACCAATGGGGAAATCTTGTTTCCTATACAACGACAATCGAGCAGGAATTTGGTACGGGGATCATGGTTCCTGGTTATGGCTTCATGCTCAATAACGAAATGACGGATTTTGATGCTGTGCCGGGCGGTGCCAATCAAGTTAAACCAAATAAGCGACCGATGAGCAGTATGAGTCCGACGATTGTCTTCGATAAAAATGGCAATCCATTCATGACTGTCGGATCGCCTGGGGGTAAAACAATTATCACATCTGTAGCGCAAACAATCATTAATGTTATTGATTACGGCATGGATCCAAAGCAGGCGATTGAAGAGCCGCGGATCTATAGCCCCAATTATCCAGGCATCCGATGGGAAAAGGGGATTCCAAAAGAAACCCGAAGCGAGCTCGAACAATTGGGCTACGATTTTGATAAGAAGTCCAGAGATATTGGCAATGTGCAAATGATTATGGTCCACCCAAATTTTTATCTTGGTGCAGCTGACTCGACTCGCCAGGGGCGTGCATTAGGGATTGATCACGTTAAAGGAAATCACCATGGCCATCATAATGAACACGATGATTAATAATTTATGATAATGAATGCCTTGACCTCCAATTCGGAAGTTAAGGCATTTTTTTGCTCTTAAATACGAAACCCGGTACATTATAAAGAAGTACTTGTATCCTATCATGACGTATCAGATTAGTGTATAATAAAAGCCTTAAGAACCTTCATATGAAATGTCTGTTAAGGTCTTGGTAATTCCAACAGCCTTCCAAGCACTACCAGGATGTTGAAGGATCTATTATGAATAGGTCCTTTTTTATGTGAAGTTTACATTTTTAATAATCGGGTATGATATTAAATTAAGGGTATGAATATACTGCCAGGAAAGGAGTGGATACATGCTGAATAAAAGAGAAAAGGTCGTTCTATTTCCGAAGTGGAAAGAAACCTTGGAAGAAGAGAGTCTCATTGCCCTTAAAGAAAAACGGTATCACGAGGCGCTGTCCAAATTGGATAAACTGATAAGCTACAATATAAATACACATGAGATTGTTATTGGAAAACTTATCTGTCTTATGGAATTAGACCGTTATGAGGATGCACAGGAATTGTGCGAGGAATTGATGGCTGATAAAGATGAAAATTATTATCATTATGTACATATTTACCTGACAATATTATTTCAGACAAGCCAGTATTCAATGCTGATGGAGCAGGTGGAGTTTGAATTCGAGCAGTCTGGAATTCCGGAAATGATCCGTGAACAGTTCCAGCAGTTGTATGAAATGAGTAAGAAAATGAAGCATGAACTGCGGACCGAAAAATCTGTTGAATACATAGAAGAACTGATGCAGGCTGTTAAAAATGAAAATCATTTGCATCAATGGCGTATTATTGAGGAATTGCGAAAGGTTGAGGCGGTTCCGGTACCATCTGTGAAAAAACTGCTCGTTAATGGCGGGATTCATCCAGTTGTTAAAACCGCCATTTTTAATTGGTTTCAGGAAATGAATGTTTCCGAGGAAATCGAAGTGAAAAAGTTCGATTTCTATATGTCTGTGATTCCGACATCGGTGGCAAAAATCGATGCACATCCGGCTATGAAACGGACAATGCTTTTGATCAATGATTTGGAACAGAACAACCCGTCATTGTATAAATTGGTCGAGACGCTGCTTTACCGATACTGCTATGTCCGCTATCCAGTGATGCCCGATGGAGAAGAAATAATAATGCTTGCAGACGCTTTGAAAATAATAGGTGAATCGAATATGGAAATACATACAGATTATGTCGCGGAAAATGATGGACAGCTCATGCAAATGATGGAAGAAATCAAACTGTGTGAAGCACTTTATCTCAGTATAATAGAAGCTTAGTTATTCATATGTCTATAATTGTTGAAAGGCTTCGTAATTATGTTATAATGAGATGGTTGTAAATTTGATCATTAAGTATACCAGTTTATATTAATGAACGCGGCATTATTATGATATTTAGATTTTGGAGGGAATAACATGTCGGCAAAATGGGAAAAACAAGAAGGCAATGAAGGAGTATTGACATTTGAAGTCAGTACAGACGAATTCGAAAAAGGACTAGATCAGGCATTTAAGAAAGTAGTTAAAGATGTTCAGATTCCAGGCTTCCGTAAAGGAAAGGTACCACGCAAAATCTTTGAAAAACGTTTCGGCGTTGAATCTTTGTATCAGGATGCAGTTGATATTGTGCTTCCGGATGCATATGTAAATGCGGTTGATGAAACAGGTATTGAGCCAATCGAACAACCTGAAGTTGATATCGAGGAAATTGAACGCGGCAAACCGCTTGTTTTCACAGCTAAGGTTACTGTGAAACCGGAAGTCACACTTGGTGAATACAAAGGTCTTGAAGTGGAAGAACAATCTGTGGAAGTTACGGATGAAGATGTGGACCATGAAATTGAACATCAGCGTGAGCATCAGGCAGAATTGGTTATTAAGGAAGAAGGAACTATTGAAGAAGGCGATACTGTTGTCATGGATTTTGAAGGATTCATGGATGGTGAAGCTTTTGATGGCGGAAAAGGTGAAGACCACTCACTGGAAATTGGTTCCGGACAATTTATTCCTGGATTCGAGGAACAGTTGGTTGGCAAATCCGCCGGTGAAGATACGGAAGTAGAAGTTACCTTCCCGGAAGATTATCATGCAGCAGATCTGGCTGGTAAGAAAGCACAGTTTAAGGTTAAAATCCATGATATCAAAACAAAAGAGCTGCCTGAACTTGATGACGAATTCGCAAAAGATGTGGATGAAGAAGTAGAGTCACTTGATGAGTTGAAAACGAAGAAAAAAGAAGAACTGGAAACACAGCGCAAACAGGATGCTGAAAACCAGAAACGTGAATCGCTGATTGAGCAGGCTTCCGATAATGCGGAGGTTGATATTCCAGAAGCGATGGTGAATACCGAACTTGATCGCATGCTGAAAGAATTTGAACAGCGTCTGCAAATGCAGGGCATGACAATGGAAATGTATTTCCAATTCTCAGGTCAGGACGAAAATGCATTGAAAGAGCAAATGAAAGAAGATGCTGAGAAACGGGTTAAAACAAACCTTACATTGGAAGCAATTGTAAATGCTGAAAACCTTGAAGTATCTGATGAAGATGTTGATGAGGAACTTAGCAATATGGCATCCATGTATGGAACTGAGGTTGACCAGCTAAAGCAAATGCTTGGCGGAAATACTGATGCTATCAAGGAAGACCTCAAAATGAAGAAAGCCATTGAGTTTCTTGTAGATAACAGTAAAACAGTTGAAGCGTAGATAAGAGTTACCATATAAAATTAAAATTGACAAGGTGCGATTATTCGCACCTTGTTTCACTATTGTGGATAAAGCTGGAAATAATATTGAATAAAAACTGTGTTGATGGCAAGCATGGTGGTATGCTGAGTTTCCGGCGAATCAGTCTTTATATGTTATCTTATTTGCAATTACATCATAGGATAGGAAGAGGACAAAGCAATAGTTATGATTTGACTTTTTCATTAAATTCCTCATAATTAAATGGTAAATAATGCAGAGGTTTTTGTTTTGTTTTCTTATATTGATTTGATATGATGACTATGAAAGTTAAAGTGAATGAGGTTAATTTGTAAAAGGCAGATTTAAACTTTAGGAGTGAATTGAATGTTTAAGTTTAACGAAGAAAAAGGACAATTAAAATGTTCATTTTGTGGAAAAAGCCAGGATCAGGTTCGTAAACTTGTAGCCGGACCAGGCGTTTATATATGTGATGAATGTATTGAACTCTGTACAGAAATAGTTGAAGAAGAACTAGGTACAGAAGAGGAAACAGAATTCAAGGAAATTCCCAAGCCAAAGGAAATTTGCGAGACCCTGAATGATTATGTCATTGGTCAGGATCAGGCAAAGAAAAATCTGTCAGTTGCAGTATACAATCACTATAAACGAATTAACTCACCAAGAAATGCGGACGATGTGGAACTGGCCAAAAGTAATATTGCGATGCTTGGACCGACCGGAAGCGGTAAAACATTGCTCGCACAAACATTGGCACGCATTCTGAATGTCCCATTTGCAATGGCAGATGCTACATCTCTTACAGAAGCCGGTTATGTTGGTGAAGATGTGGAGAACATCTTATTAAAATTGATTCAGGCAGCTGATTATGATGTGGAAAAAGCTGAAAAAGGAATTATATATATTGATGAAATTGATAAAGTTGCCCGTAAGTCAGAAAATCCATCGATTACCCGTGATGTATCCGGTGAAGGTGTGCAGCAGGCACTTCTGAAAATTCTTGAAGGTACGGTAGCAAGTGTTCCGCCTCAGGGAGGACGTAAGCACCCGCATCAGGAATTCATTCAAATCGATACAACCAATGTCCTGTTTATTGTGGGTGGTGCGTTTGATGGAATTGATCAGATTATTAAACGCCGCCTCGGTAAAAAGGTAATTGGCTTCGGAGCTAATGAATCTCAGCAGGATATGGATAAGGCTGAACTTCTGACGAAAGTGCTGCCGGAAGATTTACTGCGATATGGCCTGATTCCGGAGTTTATCGGCCGAATCCCTGTCGTAGGAAGCCTTACACCATTGGATGAAGATGCGCTTGTTGAAATTTTAACAAAGCCAAAAAATGCATTGGTTAAACAATATGTGAAACTCTTCCAGATGGACGATGTTGAACTTGAATTTGAAGAAGAAGCGCTGATTGAAATATCCAAAAAAGCAATTGAACGGAAAACCGGTGCACGCGGACTGCGTTCAATCATTGAGGGTATCATGCTTGATGTCATGTTTGAACTGCCTTCACGTGATGATATAGAAAAATGTATTATTACGAAAGATACGGTAATCAAAGAAGACGGCAGTCCGAAACTCGTTTTCAGAGACGGCACTGTTAAAGAAGGAAATAAAGAAATTCCAAAAGAAAGTGCATAAGAATGAATTGACAACCAAAATTTAATATGAAGAGGCTGACTTAGCTTGAACTGCTTTTAAAGTGATGTTATTGCTGATGTCAGTCTCTTTCTTTTGTAATGCAAATGATTAGTATCCGCTTGACGGGTAATACTAAATACAGCTGAAAATGAATTCATTTACAATTGGGCATGATTTCTATAAACTAATAAAACATACATAAATATTCCATTTCATATATTATGGAGGTACATATAATGACAAACGAAACGAAACAGCTGCCACTTCTTCCATTGCGCGGACTGCTCGTATTTCCGTCTATGGTGCTGCATTTGGATGTTGGCAGGGACAAGTCTGTAGCAGCGCTTGAAAAAGCAATGATGGATGATCAGATTATTTTTCTGGCAGCCCAAAAGAAAGTGAGTCTTGACAATCCTGAACCGAAAGATATATACCGGATTGGGACACTGGCTAAGGTTAAACAAATGCTGAAACTTCCCAATGGTACGATTCGCGTGTTGGTTGAGGGACTGCAACGTGGCGAAATAACACAATTTATTGATGAGGAAGATGCAGTTACTGTTGAAATTCAGGAAATTGAGGAACAGCATGGGCAAAAAAATGAAGAAGAGGCTTTAATGCGTTCCTTATTAAGTCAGTTTGAACAATACATAAAGGTGTCACATAAAATTACGAAGGAAACACTTGCAACCGTATCGGATATTGATGAACCGGGGAGACTCGCTGATCTGATCACATCCCATTTGTCTCTGAAATTAAAGGATAAACAGGAACTGCTTGAAATTATTAATGTAAAAGAACGACTGCAGCACCTGGTTAAGCTGATTTCCAATGAGAAAAAAGTACTGGATTTAGAAAAGAAAATCGGACAGCGTGTCAAAACATCGATGGAAAAAACCCAAAAAGAGTACTATTTGCGGGAACAACTAAAGGCCATCCAGAAAGAGCTTGGCGAAAAAGATGGGAAAACCAGTGAGGTAGGACAGCTTCGCGACAAAGTAGAGAATTCCGATATGCCGGAACGGATTGTGGAAGTTGCATTGAAGGAATTGGGACGTTATGAAAAGGTACCGCAAAGTTCTGCAGAAAGTTCTGTAATCCGGAACTATATTGAATGGCTGCTTGCATTGCCATGGACAAAGAAAACGCAGGATACGATTGAAATTAAACAGGCAAATAAAATACTTGATGCTGATCATTACGGTCTTGAAAAAGTTAAAGAACGCATTTTGGAATACCTTGCTGTGCAAAAGCTGACAAAGTCCATTAAAGGGCCAATTCTTTGTCTTGTCGGTCCGCCTGGAGTGGGGAAAACTTCATTGGCCAAGTCCATAGCAAGGTCAATTAATCGTAACTTCGTCCGGATTTCACTCGGAGGCATTCGGGATGAAGCCGAAATTCGGGGACATCGCAGAACTTATATTGGTGCAATGCCGGGAAGGATTATTCAGGGAATGAAAAAAGCTGAAACCGTTAATCCTGTTTTCCTTTTGGATGAAATCGATAAAATGGCCAGTGATTTTCGCGGTGATCCTTCGTCAGCAATGCTGGAAGTTCTGGATCCGGAACAAAACAGTAATTTCAGCGACCACTTTATTGAGGAAACATATGATTTATCCAATGTACTTTTTGTTGCAACGGCAAATTACGTTAACAATATTCCTGGCCCTCTCTTGGACCGGATGGAACTGATTTCCATAGCTGGTTACACAGAGGTGGAAAAATTACACATTGCCAAGGAGCATCTGCTTCCAAAGCAGCTTAAGGAAAATGGTTTGAAAAAAGGTAATTTGCAAATCCGGGATGACGCACTGTTGAAATTAATCCGTACCTACACACGGGAAGCAGGGGTTCGGGGCTTAGAGCGGCAGCTTGCTACGTTATGCCGCAAAGCAGCTAAAATAATTATTTCGGGTGATAAAAAACGCGTTATCGTTACGGAAAAAAGCATTGAAGATATGCTTGGAAAAACGATCTTTCGGTATGGAAGAATGGAGGAAGAAAACCAGATCGGGGCTGCTACCGGACTTGCTTATACAGCAGCAGGCGGGGATACATTGTCAATTGAGGTTTCGCACTATCCCGGTAAAGGGAAGTTGACATTAACGGGTAAACTTGGTGATGTAATGCAGGAGTCCGCGCAGGCAGCGTTCAGTTATATTCGTTCACGTGCTGAGGAATTGAATATTGAACCTGATTTTCATGAAAAATATGATATCCATATTCACGTTCCCGAAGGTGCAACACCTAAAGATGGCCCGTCTGCAGGGATCACCATGGCTACCGCTCTGGTTTCTGCATTGTCTGGGAGGGCAGTGAAAAAAGAAGTCGCCATGACCGGTGAAATTACACTTAGGGGGCGCGTATTACCAATCGGTGGATTGAAGGAAAAGTCCCTTAGTGCGCATAGAGCAGGGATTACAACAATTATTATACCGGAAGATAATGAGAAAGATATTGAAGACATTCCGAGAAGTGTCCGCGATGATTTAACATTTATAACAGTTAAACATCTGGACCAGGTACTGGAACATGCACTTATGGAGGAGAAAAATGAAGGTAACTGATGCAGAAATTGTGATTAGCGCCGTCAGTCAGAAGCAATATCCGTCCGACCAGCTGCCGGAAATCGCGCTGGCAGGACGGTCTAATGTCGGGAAATCGTCATTCATTAATAAATTGATTAACCGGAAAAACCTTGCCAGAACCTCTTCAAAACCTGGTAAAACGCAAACATTGAACTTTTATAAAATAAATCAGTCATTTTATTTTGTCGACGTACCTGGTTATGGCTATGCCAAAGTGTCCAAGAAAGAGCGGGAAAAGTGGGGCGGCATGATGGAGACGTATTTTGAAACAAGGAAACCATTGAAGGCTGTTGCACTGATTACGGACATCCGTCATGAACCGACCCAAGATGATCAGCAAATGTATGATTTTCTGAAGTATTTTGAACTGCCTGTAATGATTATTGCTACCAAGCTGGATAAAATCCCCAAAGGAAAACGTGTTAAACATGTAAACCGGACAAGGAAGGTGCTGGATTTGGAAGACGAAGACATTGTGCTTCCATTTTCCGCGGAAACCGGTGAGGGAAAAGAAGCGGTCTGGAGTAATATGAAACGGTATTTATGACTGATTATGCAAGATTTAAAGAATTGTATAGTTTACAATAAGAATAAACAAGACACCACCTTAATTATGCAGCGCCGGGGTGGTGTCTTTTTGTATAGGTTAGTAATTATAAGGATCAGAAGGTATATATAAGCATATACAAGCTATAACACAGGAAAGTTATTATAAGCGGATTTTTCGGCCTTAATTGGGATTCAGACGATTCGTATATCTTATTAAATATTGGTATAATTCTTTATATTCCTCGTTTTAAAAATCAGCTTTAATCACGATTATCAAAGAAGTCCAAATTACAAAAGGAGAGGATGGAATAGAAATTGAGAAAACTGAAAATTACATTATTTATCGGCATTTTAATGGTTGTTTTATCCGCATGTGGCGGTACTTCTGAAGGTTCATCATCTGAAGGTACAGGTAAATATGATTTGATGGAAGAAGGTAAGCTTGTTTTCGCTGCTTCCGGTGAATTTAAACCATTCAGTTATATGGAAGGCGGAAAGATGGTCGGTTATGATATTGCTGTGGCAGAAGCGATTGCCGAAAAACTTGGACTTGAACCTGTGCAGAAAAAAGCAAAGTTTTCCGGAATTGTGACCGGCGTTAAACAAGGCCGGTATGACATTGCAGTTGCAAGTCATACCATTACGGAAAAACGTTTGAAACAGGTCAATTTTTCAGACCCGTATTATTATTCGGGGCCGGTAGTGTATACACGTCCTGACAGCGATGTTAAAGCAGCTGATGATTTGAAGGGGAAGAAAGTTTCGGTTTCGCGGGGCTCAACTTATGTTGAAATGGCAAAACAGTATACCAATAACATTCCACAGGTTGACAGTGATGTTGTTGCATTGCAATCACTTGCTAAAGGGCATCATGACGCGGTGATAACAGATGCGGTTACTGGAAGTACAGCCATTGAAAACGGGCTGGAAATCGAAAAACGGACACAGTTGGGTGTCAGTAAGCAGGCAGTCGCGGTTCCGAAAGACCACGACAAATTGCTGAAGGATATCAACAAAGCATTAAAGGAACTAAAAGAAAGTGGAAAACTGAAAGAACTTTCTATGAAATGGGTCGGTGCTGACATCACTCAAAAACCGGATAAATCAAATGAATAAGTTCGGCTAATAATGTGCGCAACCACTGCGCACATTTGTGCCTTCAAAAGGAGTTGGTCTCTTGTCGCATTTTTTGGACGTATTTATTGGCAGTTATGATTTATTTTTAAAAGGGTTGTGGCTAACCTTTGAATTATCGGCTGCTTCACTGTTGATTGCATTTATTATTGGTTTGTTCTTTGCAATCTTGAAAATATCTAATATTAAAATACTTGAGTGGATTGCTGATGCATACATATGGGTTGTCCGGGGTACCCCGCTTATTGTACAAATTTTTGTACTTTATTACGGTCTCGCGGAAATATTATTAATTCCAATGTTTTGGGCAGGTGTAGCCGGTCTGGCCTTTCACAGTGGTGCGTACATCGCTGAAATTATTCGTGGTGCGATCCAATCCATTGATAAAGGACAGCGGGAGGCTGGCCGTACCCTGGGGATGTCCAAGGGGCTTACAATGCGGCGGATTATTCTCCCGCAGGCGTTTCGTCGTGCGGTGCCTTCCTTGGGGAATCAGTTTATTATTGGTATTAAGGATTCGTCGCTTGTTTCATTTATAGGAATGCAGGAGTTGTTTGGGGTTGCGAGCACACAGGGATCCAATAATTTTGACTATCTTCCATACTACTTAACTGTTGCTGTTTATTACTTGTTTATTGTTTTAATTTTGACATTACTAGTGAATTTGCTTGAAAAGAAGATGGCGCGCAGTGATTAAGCGAGGGGGACAAAAATGAGTGAAGTACAGGAAATGATCAGGGTTGATAAATTAAATAAATCATTCGGGGATCTGCATGTGCTGAAAGATATAGACCTGAAAGTGAATGAAAGCGATGTTGTTGTACTAATTGGGGCAAGCGGATCCGGGAAAAGTACGCTGCTAAGGTGTCTGAATTTCCTTGAGTTGAAAAATAGCGGGGAGATTATTGTTGAAGGTGAGCAAATTGAAGCGGACACCCATAATCTTAATAAAGTGCGGGAGAGGGTGGGGATGGTTTTCCAGCATTTTAATCTGTTTCCGCATAAAACAGTCATCGGTAATATTATTGAGGCGCCTACACAAGTTAAGGGCATCAAAAAAGAACAGGCCATCAAAGAAGGAAAAGCATTGCTGGAAAAGGTCGGGCTTGGTGATAAATGCGATGTCTTTCCATCAACTTTATCCGGCGGTCAGAAGCAGCGGGTTGCTATTGCCCGTGCATTGGCCATGAAACCGGATGTTATGTTGTTTGATGAACCAACTTCGGCACTTGATCCGGAGCTGGTTGGAGAAGTTCTTGCAACAATGAAGGAACTAGCTGAAGATGGGATGACAATGGTTGTCGTAACACATGAAATGGGATTCGCACGAGAAGTCGGTGACTGGGTCGTATATATGCATGATGGCAAAGTTGTCGAAGCAGGACCTCCGGATGACCTATTCGATTATCCAAAACAAGAACGAACAAAAGCATTCCTAAGCTCAATCCTCTAAAAGATTGAACAAAAAATGAACCTTGCCATTCCGGCAGGTTTATTTTTTCTTCTTCAGCCAGATTATACCAATTACAATTAGGAGCAGCGGCCAAAAATTTTCAAAGAAATCTGTTGCATCGTATACCCAATCGAACAGACCAGGCAATTTAAAGGAGAAAATAAAAAGAATCGCCAGACCTATCAGAAGTAATCCCATCATAAATCCTTTTTTTGTTCGGATTGCCCTTACAATAAATGCAATCCCCACTATAAGCAGATAGACAGCCCAATGATCAATCCAGAATCCATAGTGTTCGAGCCCATGGAAATGAATGCCGATTCCAAGAACGACAGTTCCGCTGAATAAATGCTGATAATCCCTGGCAGTATAACTGTATATTAAGAGTGCAATGCCTATAATAATCAGTAACGTCGGCCATGAATAAAAATCGGTGATGATTGGGATTTGCAGTTTTCGAAGCAGGAAATATATCCCAACGCCAATTAATATGTAGGCAGCAAAAGTATTTTGTTTTTTCATTTTTAAACCTCTCTTCCTGGTGTCAAGCAGCAGTCAGAATGTTTGCTTCGACAATATACGTATGATAGAGTACATACGAGTTATACTACATGTTATACGGATATCCTATCATAAATGTTTCAATCTTGTTCACATTTATGGAAGAAGTAATGAAACGCACATGTTATAATAGGAAATGAATGTTTAAATCCTTGGGGGTATTACTTTGCACATACTTAAAGTCGGAATCAATTACAAATCAACCCCTGTTGAAATAAGGGAGAAACTTACTTTTTCCGAAGAATCACTCGATCAGGCGATGCTAATGTTAAAGGAACAGAAGAGTATTCTGGAAAATGTTATTGTTTCCACTTGTAACCGAACCGAAATTTATGCGGTAGTGGATCAGGTTCATACAGGTCGGTATTATATAAAGCAATTTCTGGAAGATTGGTTCCAAATTGATAAAGCAGAATTTGTTGATTACTTGCGGATTGCAGAGAGTGATGGCGCGATTGAACATCTTTTGCGTGTATCAACTGGTTTGGATTCAATGGTTCTTGGGGAAACACAAATTTTGGGGCAAGTGAAACAATCTTTTTTAACTGCCCAAGAAATGCAGACAACGGGTACTGTATTTAATGAAATGTTTAAACAATCGATTACATTTGCCAAACGTTCGCATAAGGATACAGCAATTGGTGAACATGCTGTGTCGGTAAGCTATGCAGCCGTAGAACTTGCCAAGAAAATTTTCAGTGATTTGCAGGATAAACATGTTGTTATTCTCGGTGCTGGGAAAATGGGTGAACTGGCTGCCAAAAATTTGCATGGTTCAGGTGCAAATCGGATTACTGTAGTTAACCGTACGTATACGAAAGCACAGGAACTGGCCGGAAAGTTTCATGCGAAAGCTGAGGGAATGGAACGTTTACAGGATATATTGAAGGATGCTGATATTTTAATCAGTTCAACAGGATCAGATTCTGTGGTGCTGGACAAAGCGACAATAGAAACTATTCAAAAGCAGCGTAAGGGAAAACCGCTATTTCTCGTGGACATTGCTGTGCCGCGCGATTTGGATTCGGCGATTGGTGAACTGGATAATGTTTTCCTTTATGATATTGACGATTTGCAGCATATTGTGGATGAGAATCTGAAAGCTAGGAAAAAAGCAGCGTCAACGATTGAATTAATGCTGGAAGAAGAAATTGTGCAATTTAATGATTGGCTGCAGACTCTTGGGGTTGTGCCTGTAATCTCGGCACTTCGTCAAAAAGCACTATCCATTCAGGCGGAAACGATGAAGAGCATCGAACGCAAAATCCCTGATTTGAACAAGCGGGAGAAGAAAGTGCTGAATAAGCATACAAAAAGCATAATTAATCAGTTGCTTAAAGAACCGGTGACACAGGCTAAGGAACTCGCAGCTGATAAAAACAAAGACGAGTCATTAGACCTTTTCGTGAAAATTTTCGGTATTGAGTCCGAAGTGGAAGCGGAAATCATTAAACAGACTCAAAAAAATACCAAGACGATGGACAAAGTATCCTTTCCTGGTTCGGAACAGAAACCAAGCACAGTAAAATGAAAGGATTCCAACTATGATTGAATCGAAGTGGATATATGAAATCATTCTAATTATTTATGGATTGAGTTTGGTTGGATACTTTATCGATTTTATTCAGCGTAACCGGAGGGCCAACAGAATTGCCTTCTGGTTACTTAGTATGGTTTGGCTTTTTCAGACCATTTTTTTGTTGAATAATATATTTTTAGAAAATAATTTTCCAGTATTAACGATATATGATGGTTTGTTTTTTTATGCATGGGTTCTGGTGACATTTTCTGTTGTTATTAACCGGTTATTCCGCGTGCAATTTATCTTGTTCTTTACCAATTTACTTGGTTTTTTTGTCTTTCTGTTGTATGTTTCAACGAGAGCACAAACGTATTTGCAGGACCAGGGTATTCAGCTTGTGCATGAGATACTGATTACCCATATTACATTGGCAATTATTTCATATGGCTTTTTTACGTTGTCATTTCTTTTTTCCATGATGTATTTGATTCAGTATAAATTTCTGAAAGAGAAAAAGGGATTGAATTGGATGTGGAGGTTTGGAGATTTGCAGCGTCTTGATTCATTCTCATTTATTGCTGTCACACTAGGTGTACCGCTTTTGACGATTGCAATAACACTTGGTGTTGTTTGGGCATATGTTTCCAATTCTGAATTCTACTGGTTTGATATGAAGACAATCGGGTCGTTGATTGTATTGGCTGCCTATACGCTTTATTTGTTCTTGCGGCTTGGAAAAGGGCAGCAGGGGAAATCCATTTCCCTGTACAATACCGCAGCATTCTTAATACTATTAGTCAATTTCTTTTTATTTAATGTGCTATCCAATTTTCATTTTAATAGTTTTCTTTAGGAGGATTTTCATGCGTAAAATAGTCGTCGGATCACGAAAGAGCAATTTGGCATTGACACAGACCAACTGGGTCATTGAGCAGTTGAAAAAGGCTGGAGTCGAAAACGAATTTGATGTAAAAAAAATTGTAACGAAGGGTGACAAGATTCTGGATGTCACATTATCAAAAGTAGGCGGCAAAGGCTTGTTTGTAAAAGAAATCGAACAGGCAATGTATGATAAAGAAATTGATTTTGCCGTTCACAGTATGAAAGACATGCCTTCAGAAATGCCAGAGGGGTTGGTTATCTCTACAATTCCTTTGCGGGAGGATCATCGGGATGCATATATCGCGAAAGGTAATGTCGCATTGAAAGATCTGCCAGAAGGGGCTATTGTCGGGACAAGCAGTCTCAGACGTTCTGCACAGATTCTTGCCGCAAGACCGGATGTGGAAATTAAATGGATCCGCGGAAATATTGAAACAAGGCTGCGTAAGCTGGAAGAAGAAGATTATGACGCTATTATTCTGGCGGTATCCGGACTGAAACGTGTCGGCTTGAGCGAAGAGCTTATTACGGAATACCTTGAACCGGATGTATGTATTCCGGCAGTGGGTCAAGGTGCATTGGCCATTGAGTGCCGTGAAGATGATACGGAACTTCACGAATTGTTGAATGTCATTAATGATTCCTTAACGACAACAACTGTGGAGGCGGAACGGACTTTCTTGCATTTGCTTGAAGGCGGATGTCAGGTGCCGATTGGCGGTTACGCACATATGGAAGAAGATGAAGTTGTCTTAACAGCTCTCGTAGCAACCCCTGATGGAAATACAGTCTTGAAAGAGACTGTGCGCGGGACTGATCCCATAGCAGTAGGCAAAGAAGCGGCGGATAAAATGATCAGCCGCGGGGCGAAGGACATCGTCGATACTGTAAAAGAGGAGATGGATGACTGATGCCAGTCGATTTGCATGGAAAAAAGATTTTAATAACAAGGGAGCAAAAACAGGCAAAAGAGTTTTCCGAAAAAGTACTGCGTTACGGAGGAATACCGCTTGAAGTTCCACTTTTAAAAATTTCATGCATCGAAAACTCCTGTGCTCAACAAGAGCAGTTTAATGGAAGGCATTATGATTGGCTCTTTTTTACAAGTACAAATGGTGTAGATTGTTTCTTTACATGTGAAAACAGCAAAAAAATAGCATCGGGCGCCCGGATTGCTGCAGTTGGCCATAAAACAGCCGCTAAATTGGAGGAGTACGGTTATACTGTTGAATTTATTCCCTCCACCTACCATGCGGAGGCAATGACGAATGAATTTCCCGAACAAAATCGGTTGCCTGACATGCGAATTTTGCTTGTACAAGGAAGCAAATCGAGGGATGTCTTGCCTAAATGGCTGACTGAACAAAATGTGTTATTTGATACTGCTGTTGTATATGAGTCTTTATTCCATTATGAAAATAAAGGAAAATTAATTAAGGCATTGCATCATGAAAATCCTGACTTTATCACGTTTACAAGTCCATCAACAATTGATGCATTTGTGGAAATGAGTCAAGAAGTTGGCCAGCCGGATTGTACATTTGTCGGTATTGGATCAACAACGGCCCAACATGCGAATGATTTAGGATTTGGACATATTTTAACGGCAGATGAATTTACAATTGATGGAATGATACAATGTATGAGTGATTATTTAGCTGTGAAAGGATAGATGAAGATGACTGATAACTATGATTTTAAACGTCACAGAAAGCTGCGTTCCTCAAATGCGATGCGTTCACTAGTACGCGAAACGCATTTGCATACGGATGATTTTATTTACCCTATTTTTGTGGTAGAAGGCACCAACGTTAAAAATGAAGTGTCATCCATGCCTGGTGTCTATCAAGTTTCATTGGATCATGTGAAAGCTGAAATGGAAGAATTGCGAACGCTTGGAATTAAGGCTGTTATGGTTTTTGGCGTCCCTTCGGAAAAAGATGAACAAGGTACCGGCGCATTTATCGAAAAGGGAATTGTTCAGGAAGCAACACGGCTCATAAAGCGGGAAGTTCCGGAAATGCTTGTTGTTGCAGATACATGTTTGTGTGAATATACGTCACATGGACATTGCGGTGTCATCCATAATCATGACGTTGATAATGATGCGTCACTGGAATTGCTTGCCAAAACAGCTGTATCACAGGCAGAAGCAGGCGCTGATATCATTGCTCCGTCAAACATGATGGATGGTTTCGTCATTGTTATTCGAAAGGCATTGGATCAAGCAGGATATACAAATATACCAATTATGTCCTATGCCGTTAAGTATGCTTCAGCGTATTATGGTCCGTTCCGTGATGCTGCTGATAGCACACCGCAGTTTGGCGACCGCAGAACATATCAAATGGATCCAGCTAATCGGCTTGAAGCATTAAGAGAAGCAGAGTCTGATATGAATGAGGG
Source organism: Virgibacillus siamensis (assembly GCF_900162695.1). Taxonomy (NCBI): domain Bacteria; kingdom Bacillati; phylum Bacillota; class Bacilli; order Caryophanales; family Bacillaceae; genus Virgibacillus; species Virgibacillus siamensis. The sequence continues at coordinate 1,642,072 of NZ_FUIH01000007.1, read as the reverse complement.
TGCAGACTTTCTAATTGTAAAACCGGCGATGTCATATTTGGATATTGTTCGTGATGTAAAAAACAACTTCAATGCCCCAGTTGTTGCGTACAATGTCAGCGGGGAATATTCCATGGTAAAAGCAGCTGCACAAAACGGGTGGATTAATGAGCAGGAACTTGTAATGGAAAAATTGACCGCCATGAAACGAGCTGGAGCTGATTTGATAATTACGTATTTTGCCAAAGATGTTGCTAAATGGATGGAGAATAATTAATCATAACTGATTTGGAGTGATGAATCGTGAAAAGCTTTGAGAAGTCGAAAGATGCTTATCAGGAAGCCGTTGATTTAATGCCAGGAGGGGTGAACTCACCTGTACGGGCATTTAAATCAGTTGATTTGACACCTATCTTTATGGAATCCGGTAAAGGATCAAAAATTTATGATATTGAAAAACATGAATACATCGATTATGTTCTCAGCTGGGGTCCGCTGATTTTGGGACATGCGGATGATCGTGTAACTGCTGCTTTGAAAGAAGCGGTTGATAACGGGACAAGCTTTGGTACGCCTACTTTAATTGAAAATAAATTGGCACAGCTCGTAATTGATCGTGTGCCATCCATCGAGATGGTTCGTATGGTAAACTCTGGTACAGAAGCAACGATGAGTGCTATCCGTGTTGCACGGGGATATACCGGTCGTGACAAAATTTTAAAATTCGAGGGGAACTATCATGGTCATGGGGATTCCCTACTGATTAAAGCAGGTTCCGGGGTTGCCACACTTGGTTTGCCGGATAGTCCGGGAGTACCTGAGTCGATTGCTCAAAATACGATTACCGTTCCATATAATGATATGGAAAGTGTGCGCTATGCCTTCGAACGTTTCGGTAATAAGCTGGCCGCTGTTATTGTAGAACCGGTTTCCGGCAATATGGGAGTTGTCCCTCCACAGGAAGATTTCCTGCAGAATTTACGGAAAGTAACAGAGGAATATGGTTCATTGCTTATCTTTGATGAAGTAATGACAGGTTTCCGTGTTGGCTATAATTGTGCACAGGGCTTCTTTGGTGTGACACCTGATTTAACGTGTCTCGGAAAAGTTATCGGTGGCGGACTGCCTGTTGGAGCGTATGGCGGGAAACGGGAGATAATGGAAAAGGTTGCCCCCACCGGTTCAATTTACCAGGCAGGGACATTATCCGGAAATCCGCTTGCCATGACTGCTGGTTATGAAACGTTACGTGCTTTGGATGAAACGTCGTATGAAAAAATTAACGATAAAGTGGATCAGCTTGTTGCGGGATACAAACAGGCTGCAATTGATTTCGATATTCCACTGCATATTAATCGTGCAGGTTCAATGGTCGGATTTTTCTTTACCAATCAGCCGGTGATTAACTTTGAAACAGCACAAACATCCAATCTGGATTATTTTGCTCAGTATTATCGCAATATGATTGAAGAGGGAATATTCCTTCCTCCTTCCCAATTTGAAGGTATGTTTTTATCAACTGCCCATACCGATGAAGAAATTGAAAAAACAATTGCCGCTGTCCGAAAGGCTTTTGAAGCGATTAAAAAATAAAGTTACTGTAAATAACAAAAAGACTATTCCCGGTTTAGTTGGAGTAGTCTTTTTTGTTTTTGGCATGAATTGTGGTTTCTTCCGTGCAAAATGAATAACTGTGTGATGTGTTTCATATAGATGAATAAGACATAAGCATATGGAATATATGTTGAAGGGAGGAAATCACTTGACTGATGATCAGGCAGTATTTCGGTTTGATTTAAATGAATCGCTTTATTTTGAAAAAGGACAGGAAGTTTCAGAGATGATGGGTATTTCCCTTGAGCCGGAAATTTCTATCCAGCCGTTTCATGACTATATTTCCATTCGGGGAGTAATTGAACTTCAAGGTGCATATAAAAGGGTTCCAACTTCCACAGAAAATGAGGATACAAATGATTTGGAAGATTATCATTCAAGGCGGTATGTTGAGAAAGTGGTTGAATTGGATGATGAACAATTAGAATTTACTCACCGATTTCCGGTTGAAATCTCCATTCCTGTTCATCGGGTAAATGACCTGAATCAAGTAACCGTTGATATTGGATCATTTGATTATGAGATACCAAATCAAAGCCAGATGAAGTTAAGTTCAACAATTGAAATCCATGGAATTGATGAACAGACACAGGAAGTTCCGGTTCAGTCGGATGAGAGCGAACCTGCATTTATGCAGCGGGAAGATGAGGAATTTGAATTTGACATAAAAGAGGAAGCCCAAGACGAGGATACCCCCGAGGCAGAGGAAGAGCCCGCCGCTGAATTACCGCAGATGGGAGAATCTGAACCAGCCGATGAGGAAGATGGTCGTTGGAAATATAAGAAATCCCAGTCACTGACAGAGTTTTTTAATAAGGATGCCAAAGAAGAACCGGAAATGGAAACAAGCGAGGAAGATGCATCTCCAGAGGTGGAAATTAGCGAATCGGAAGAAATGGTCGAAACAACTGAAGACCAAATGGATAGCGAAGCGGAGGATGTCCGTTATCTCTCTGACATGTTTCGCTCAGAAGAAGGCGAAGAATATGTCAGTATGCGGTTGTGTATTGTTCAGGAGACAGATACAGTCGAAACAATTGCGGAACGCTATGAAATATCAGCCGGCCAGCTGCTTAAAAAGAACCGGTTAAGCAACGAAGATTTGACAGAAGGACAATTACTGTATATTCCATATAAGAAGCTTAATTAGAATTAACCTGTGCCCCTTGCTGATCCTGTAAGGGGTTCTGTTTCTGGAGCATATTATTGGCTGTGATAACATCTTTTACTATTTTTGGTGGTGATTAAAATGGAAAACATTGAAAAGGCAGCTGGGGCATTTAACCTCTTTCCGGTCAAAATGGAGCAAATAACGGATCGGGTATATCAGATTGATACCGGTCAGCACCAATATGCCATAAAAAGGAGCAGTCTCGGCAAAAAGGCAAAGGCATTACCGGTATTTGAAGAGGTTTATCGACGAGCCGCCAAACATACCATTACATCAATCCTGCCGGTATATTTAACAAGGCATGCCGGATTATACACGGAACAAAACGGTCAGATTTATTATGTGACGCCTTGGATTTCAGATGACGTAAACAATAATGAGCAGGTCATACAATCCATTTATAAATCCATTGCGGATACACATGCCAAAACAAAAAAAGTCTCCCATATGGATACATCACCTGTTATAGAAAAATTTGCGAATTACCAAAAAAGGTGTGCAGCCAAGCAGAATAAATTGCTGGAATCTGTTGAGTTGTTTGAGCAAAGGCGGTATATGTCACCGCTGGAGCTGCAGGTTTGTACACACTTTCACATATTAAATGATGCATTTGCGGAACTTGATCGAAAAATCGGGGACTTCAATTTCGAACTTGGGGCTACAAACAAATGGAATGTCTGTTTGTGCCACGGAAATTTGAAGTCGTCCCATATTTTGCATGGGGATGAACCGTATTTAATAAATTGGGAAAAGGCATCAATTAATAATGCAATAACGGATCTGGTGGTTTTTTTCAAACACCAGCTGTGTCATTGGTATCAAACATCCGACAAATTGATGGAACATTTTTCAGTCTATGCTTCAAGAAATTCATTGAATCAGGCGGAAATTAATCTGCTTTCTTTACAAATGCTTGATCCACAAAGATACATAACGACTTTGGACGCTTATTTGAGGGGATCTGATGATACTATGACTTCCCGGACGATTCAGTTGGAGTCCGCTCTACGTCAGATTAAATTCGGACTGTATTGTTCCAAATATCTGGAGGAACAATATTCCGACCTTTCACAGGCTGATGACTAAATCCATTCCAGATAGAATGCAATAAAAATGCCTACAAAAATGCCAAGCAGAAATACATCAAGTGAAGTTGGAAACAGCAATGTGCGAATCAATTGAAAAATGAGAAGGGGAAGTGTTACTCTTTCGCAAACGATAATGCATTTTCGACACCATGAAGGCAGTTTGTATCGATAATACCTTGACATGTTTATCACCTCTTTCTTATGTGTATAATAGTATATGATAAGAACTGGTTTATTCGTGCACCATAAAAACAGTTGATTTTACAAGGTATAAGCGATAGAATAAGATGTAATATGAAAATGCAGTGACAGGGAAGAGTACAAAATAATGCCTTTAAGAGAGGGAAACACGTGGTGGAAGTTTCCCAGGTATCATTGTTTTGGAAGGTCGCCCTTGACGCAGCCTCTTTGAAAGATTGACAAATCAGTAGAAGAGTGCCGGCTGTTGACCGTTATCCATGAATGAAGTGCACAGACAATGTTTGTGAACAAAGGTGGTACCACGGAAATATATCCTTTTCGTCCTTTTATCGGGATGAAAAGGATTTTTTATTTTTCCAGGCAGATGAGAAGTCCGCATTTGGCCAGGACCTTTGGAAAGCCAATTTATTTAAAAAGGAGGAAAATCAAATGAAGGATGAAGCAAATACATCGATGTCATCCAAGTATAACCCGCAGGAAATTGAAAAAGGCCGTTATAAGTTTTGGGTTGATGGTAAATTTTTTGAAGCAACAGGAGATCCGGAAAAGGAACCATTTTCAATTGTAATTCCGCCGCCGAATGTTACAGGAAAGCTGCATTTGGGCCACGCCTGGGATACGACGATGCAAGATACGATTTCCAGAATGAAACGCATGCAGGGCTATGATGTGTTGTGGCTGCCCGGAATGGATCATGCGGGGATTGCCACTCAGGCAAAAGTTGAAGCAAAATTAAAGGAACAGGGCACTTCACGTTATGATCTCGGCCGCGACAAATTTCTGGAAACGGCATGGGACTGGAAAGGGGAATATGCCGCGTTTATCCGCTCACAGTGGGAGAAGCTCGGCTTGGGCCTGGACTATTCCCGGGAACGTTTCACGCTTGATGAAGGATTGTCAAAAGCAGTTCGTGAGGTTTTTGTCACGCTTTATGAAAAAGGGTTAATTTATCGTGGAGAATATATCATTAACTGGGATCCGGATACGAAAACAGCCCTATCCGATATTGAAGTTATCTATGAAGAAGTCCATGGCAAATTCTATCACATGCGGTACCCGATTAAAGACAGTGATGAAACGATTGAAATCGCCACAACCCGTCCGGAAACGATGCTCGGTGACACGGCTGTTGCTGTACACCCGGAAGATGAGCGTTATAAGCACCTGATCGGAAAAACGGTTGTATTGCCTATTGTTGGTCGTGAAATGGAAATTGTTGCAGATGATTATGTCGATATGGAAATGGGTTCCGGAGCTGTTAAAATTACACCGGCACATGATCCAAATGACTTTGCAATCGGCAATCGTCATAATCTTGAACGAATTTTAGTGATGAATGAAGATGGATCAATGAACGAGAATGCCGGGAAATATCAGGGGCTGGATCGTTTTGAGTGCCGTAAGCAAATTGTGAAGGATCTTCAGGAACAGGGTGTACTATTTGACATTGAGGATCATACACATCAAGTTGGCCATTCGGAACGCAGCGGGGCTGTTGTTGAACCGTATTTGTCCACTCAATGGTTTGTCAATATGCAGCCGCTTGCTGATGCGGTTATTGACATGCAAAAGGGAGATGGAAAGGTTAATTTTGTGCCGGAACGATTTGAACGGACCTATCTTCATTGGATGGAAAATATTCGTGATTGGTGTATATCCCGGCAATTGTGGTGGGGGCACCGTATTCCGGCCTGGTATCATAAAGAAACAAATGAGATTTATGTCGGTAAGGAAGCGCCAGCGGATTTGGAAAATTGGGAACAGGATGAAGATGTACTGGATACGTGGTTTTCATCCGCACTTTGGCCATTTTCAACGATGGGGTGGCCGGAAGATACCGATGATTTCAAACGTTATTTTCCAACGGATGTTCTTGTAACAGGATATGACATTATTTTCTTCTGGGTGGCACGGATGATTTTTCAGTCGAAACAATTTACGGATGAACGGCCTTTTAAGGATGTGCTGATTCATGGCCTGATTCGCGACGCGGAAGGCAGAAAAATGAGTAAATCACTCGGCAATGGTGTTGATCCAATGGATGTTATTGAAAAATATGGTGCAGATTCATTGCGTTACTTTTTACTTACCGGATCAACCCCTGGTCAGGATTTGCGATTCCACTGGGAAAAAATTGAATCAACTTGGAACTTTGCCAACAAAGTGTGGAATGCCTCACGTTTTTCACTGATGAATATGGAAGGTTTCACTTACCGGGATATTGATTTAAGCGGTGACATGTCATTGGCTGATAAATGGATTTTGACCCGGCTGAATGAAACCATTGAACAGGTTACGAAGAATACGAATAAATATGAATTCGGTGAAGCCGGTCGTTATCTGTATAATTTTATCTGGGATGAATTGTGTGATTGGTATATCGAAATGGCCAAGTTGCCGTTATATGGAGATGATGAGAAACAGAAACGAACAACACAGTCTGTTCTTGCCTATGTTCTTGATAACACGATGCGCATGCTTCATCCATATATGCCATTTATAACGGAGGAAATTTGGCAGCAGCTGCCACACCAAGGTGAATCCATTACGGTTGCAGCTTGGCCACAGGTGAAAACGGAATTCCATGATGAAGCAGCTTCCAATGAAATGAAACGACTTGTTTCCATCATCAAGGCAGTACGGAATATTCGTGCAGAGGTAGATACACCAATGTCGAAACAAATTAAACTGATGATCCAGACCGAAAATGAAGAAATCACGGCTGAATTGGAAACTAACAGACATTATTTGGAAAGATTCTGTAATCCGGATGTGTTAACCATTAGCACTTCTGTGGATGCTCCTGACAAAGCAATGTCAGCAGTTGTAACAGGTGCTGAATTATTCCTGCCGCTCGAAGGTCTGATTGATTTTGATAAAGAAATCAACCGCCTCGAAAAAAAGCTTGAAAAGTGGAATAAAGAGGTTGATCGTGTTCAGAAGAAACTTGCGAATGCAGGATTTGTGAATAAGGCACCGGAAGCAGTTGTAGAAGAAGAACGAAAAAAAGAGCAGGACTATAAAGAAAAGCAGTCAAAAGTAAAAGCAAGGCTGGAAGAACTAAAGTCATAATCGGAAAAACAGAACAAAGCGGAAATTCATTTTAAGATGGATTTCCGCTTTTGATATGTGACACATACTTTTCCAGAATGTTAATATTACTGACTGCGCTGAGGGTACGTGAACCGACGACATCTTCTATTTCATTTAAAAGTAATCTTCCATCATTGTCGAGCAGAAAATCGATTCCGACCATGCCAAAATCAAAATGGTTGATGATGGATTGAATCATTTTTCGTTCGGTGTGATTTAACGGGTACCATGATGCAGTACCGCCCAATTTATAGTTGGAGCGAAAATCTGTTGTGCTATTCCGTAATACTGCTCCAACAATTTCTTTCCCGACAATAAACACCCGGACATCCTTTCCAAGTTGTATAGAATCGATTGACTGGATAACCAGATCGCCGGAAGCAGCAGTCATAAGGCGGGACTCCCATTCCTGCCGGTTATGGATCATATATACCTGTTGTCCGCCGCGTCCAGCCGCCTCTTTTAAAACAACAGGATATGGTATGGGGGGATCAATCCGCTTTATTTCATTCCCGAGAAAGATGGTATCAACCATTGGTATGGACAGTTCGTTCAAATGAAAATGAGTGCGTGCTTTGTTATTGCACATTTCAGAGATTGCTGCCCTATTAAAAACACGTATTTCTAAAGCTTCGAGGAAATGGCTCAGCATTTGGTCAATTGTGCGAACGATTGCGAAATCTGGTAAAGATACCTGTTTATGATTAATCAATACGGTTCGTTTGTTATCGATAATGCCTGCAGTCATTTCCTCGCGCAAGATCAAGGATAATTTCAGGTTTTGTTTTTCAGCTTCATCGATAAACCATTTTATGAACGAATTATTCTGTTCCGCATCCTGTTTTTGATAAATCAGCCACCCGTGTTTATTCATGGTATCCTCCGTTTTGCATGATTTTCATAATATGGCCAATGATCGATTCAGCAACATTTATACCGGTACAATTATAAATATTTCGTATATGGGCATTTGAATTAATTTCACATACGAGCCGTTTTTCATTTGGTCCCAACAATAAATCAACCCCTGCAAATTCAGCACCGATAGCCTTTGTTGCGGCAATCGCCAAGTTCATTTCATATTCTGATGGCCCATACGGCTGCATGGCACCCCCAGCTGTCACATTTGCCCGAAAATCATTTGGCGCATGTCGCATCATGGATGCAACTACTTTTTCACCAGTAACATGGAGACGAATATCCCTGCCATAGCTGGTTGAGACAAATTCTTGCAATACAAAAGGTTTTCCTTGCAACTCCTTTAGTTTGATATACATTTCGTCTTTATTTTGAACAAGATAGACCTGTTCTCCAAATGATCCAAATGCTTCTTTAATAATCATTGGAAAGCCGAATTTATCAATGGCCGCTTGATAATCATCCGGATTGAATGATGGAGATGAAGCAAACATTTTTGGTGCGGCAACTGTTCTTGGTATAGGCAGACCGTGAAAAGCCAAAGCCTGATAAGATGCGATTTTATCATCACTAATTTCAATTGTCCGAGCACTGTTGAATACCTGGACTCCCAGAAATTCAAGCTGACGTGCCAAATAGATGTCTTTATCTGTGAAAACAGCGAAATCGGGTAAGCCCATACCGTTATTTCGAAGCAGGTCCAGTGAAGTCTCCGTTAAATATGACAGCAGTTCATTATTTTTGACGATTTTTGTTTGAACGTTTTGACGCTCAGTTGCCGCTTGTATCCATTCGGCAAAATCCAAAAATTTATTACCCGGTAAGTGTCCGTTATATATAATCCATCCTTTTGGGTTCATTTTAAAAGTTCCTTTCTTACGTACAATTTGATTTTTTTAATTGATATACTTATTCTAGTGTTTATGATAATAAAAGAAAAGCGGTGTACTTTTTATGTTTAGCAACTTTGCACAAGTAGAGGACTTTTTTAATTCAAGAAAATTGTACGGAATGAAACCTGGTCTCGATCGGATACACAAATTGCTTCAAATGCTTGGAAATCCGCAAGATAAAATTAATGCCGTCCATGTGGCAGGAACAAATGGTAAAGGATCTACAGTTTACTATCTTAGAAATGCTTTAATTGCAAATGGATATTCTGTAGGAGTGTTTACGTCTCCAAGTCTGGAAGGGATAACAGGACATATTTTGAAAAATGATAAGATGCTTCAGCAATCTGAGTGGATTGCCATTTTGAACAGAATGCTGCCGTGTATCAGCGAACTAGATCATGATGCGAATCACCCGACAGAGTTCGAGATTATAACCGCTGCAGCATTCCTGTATTTTGCTGACAATGTAGAAATAGCACTGATTGAGGCGGGTATGGGAGGAAGAGAAGATACAACAAATTGCTTTTCACCATTATTGTCTGTCATCACGAATGTGGAAAAGGACCATATTGCTTTTTTAGGTAACACAAAAACCTCTATTGCGTATCACAAGGCAGGTATTATTAAGAAGGATAAACCGGTTATAGTGGGAGAAATGGAAACCGGAGCACTAAATGTGATCCGTGAAGAAGCGGCAGAGAGAGATGCACCAGTTTACCACTTATCGCACGAGTTTCAATATAGCTTGCCAATACAGTCTGAAATCAGCCAGTCGTTTGAATGGACGTTGGGCGATAGGGGTCTGCTGCTAAGGGTTACTCTGAATATGCATGGTATCCACCAGGTTAAAAACGCTTCCCTTGCCATCATGGTATTGAGGCTTCTTCGGAAACGCGGCTATGTACTTGATTGGAACAGATGTCTTGATGCCCTGTATCAAACCGTTATCCCGGGAAGGTTTGAACGCATCGGCCCTTCACTTATTCTAGACGGTGCCCATAATCCGGCTGGCGTAAATGCCTTTATCAAAACACTTGGGAATGATCAAACCGAGACGAAACATTTGATTTTTGCTGCATTTCGGGATAAAGATCTTGAGAAAATGCTACGGCTTCTCTGTGACCGTTTTTCCACTGTTACATTAACGAGCTTTGATCATCCAAGGGCAGCATCCTGTGATGAATTGATGGCAGCTGCCCCCGATTCAAATAAAAATATAAAAGTGATAAGGGATTGGAAAGAAGCAATTCAATTAATCCCGGAAAACAGCTCATCCTCTTTATGCTGGTATGTTACAGGTTCATTGAATTTTATTGATGAAGTTCGAAAATACATCCATTTTCGGAGAGAACAGGAAGAACAGCGAAATGGATGATTGTCCAATGAAATCAGATTCTGTTGAAAAGTTTTTTCGATAGGGTGACAATTATCGTCTTACTTTTTATACCTTCTGTGCTAGAGTGAAACAAATTGGCATATGGAGGGGAATTGATTGGGCAAAGATAAACCAATAATCGTATGGATGAATGGAAAAAAGACACGAATGAATCGAAATGATGATTCCTTGAAAAAGCAATCAGATTCTCAGCTTCATCAAAAATATGCTGCTGCGGCTTTTGAGGATACAGATGATGAAGAACAAATACCTGCCCTTGTTCGCCGGCACGATACAAAAGATGGGGATAGTTTTCGGCCGACAGGCAAATTTAATGTATTTAAGCCATTACTGATTGCTATATTGAGCGCATTGCTGATTGGAACTGTCATGGGAGTTTTCATGCTGAATATGTTTGTCGATATTGATGATAGTTTGGCACAACAAAATAATGGCATTGCCACGTCATCCATTGATGGCGAAAATACTGATAAAGAAGACAATGAAAATACACCCGGTATAAGCGGTACAGTTGCACCAATCCAGGCGTTTGTTCTACAAGCAGGAGTTTTCAGCGGTGAGCAAAACGCCTCGGAAATGGCTGATTCATTCAAAAACGCCGGGTTTTCTGCAATGCTTTGGCAAAAGGATAACCAATTTTATGTGTTTGCGGGTGTAGCCAGCTCAGAGGCTGAGGCGAAAAAGCTTGCAAACCAATTTTCCAAAGCGGATCTTGACGTATACGTAAAAGCGTGGTCGACGGAGTCATTTCAATTAAAGATGAATGGTGATGCGGAAAAGTGGATGCAGCAGTTTCAGAAACAATGGCAGCAGGCTGTTGGTTCACTCAGTTCAGGGGAGTCCATATCAATGGAGGATTGGAACCAGTTGGTCGAGGCGGATTTGGAAACAACAACAGAAGTAGGAGTGTTTGCTGATCAGCTCGATAAGGAGCTGAGCGCTGTTTCAGATAATTATTGGAACAAAAACATTGCAATGCTGCAATTGTGGAAAGACTTATCTGATTTATCCGCGAAATAATTTACTTTTTTGATTTTACACGGCAAGAGAAGGGTGAAAAATATCTTTCCTTCTAGTGATTTTCTTGTTTTTTGACGTGCAGGCGATGTAAAAATGGAATTATGGGGATTTGTCCAGCAACTGTAAAGTGGGTAAGATGAAGCTAACTTTATTCAAGGAGGATAAATTATGGCTTCATCAACCATTATGATTAAGGATGTACCAAAGGAGGACCGTCCCCGGGAACGAATGCTCAAGCTGGGAGCAGGTCACCTGTCCAACCAGGAACTGCTTGCCATCCTGCTTGGCAGTGGAACAAGAGAAGAATCAGTGATGACACTGTCCAATCGGCTGCTGATGCATTTTGAAGGATTGAATTTATTAAAGGATGCTACGATTGAGGAATTGACTTCCATAAAAGGGATAGGAACGGCCAAGGGAGTTCTGCTTTTGTCTTCGTTGGAACTGGGACGGAGAATGAGCCAGTATAAACCGAGTGAAAGGTATGTTATTCGTTCGCCTGAAGATGGTGCGGATTATGTAATGGAGGAAATGCGGCACCTGAACCAGGAGCATTTTGTTGTATTGTTTCTAAATACTAAAAATCAAATTATCCACCGGCAGACAATATTCATCGGAAGTTTGAATGCTTCCATTGTCCATCCTCGCGAGGTCTACAGAGAGGCAGTAAAGCGATCCGCAGCTTCCATTATTTGCGCACACAATCACCCCTCAGGCGATCCAAGCCCTTCACAGGAAGATATTCATGTTACCCGGCGTTTGGTTGAATCCGGAAAAATGATTGGAATCGAATTATTGGACCATTTAGTAATAGGTGACCGTAAATTTGTATCACTAAAAGAAAAAGGATACTTATAACACTATCTATTTTATTTATTTTTTCGTATAATTGTATAGAGTGATGAACATGTTGGCGCCAGTTTCCGATTTTCCATGAAATTGGCGCTTATTATGATTGATATTGTATCTTTTATAAATTTACATTACAGGGAAAAAATGTTATATTTTGATGCCTGATTGAAACATAAAGGATAAATAGATATAGTATTATTACATAAATATAGAGACGAATTCGTTGTTTGGAAAGGAAGATTCTTTTTGGGAAGATTCAGTTTATCACAGGACTTGGGGATAGATTTGGGAACGGCCAATACACTTGTTTTTGTGAAAAACAAAGGTGTTGTTGTACGTGAACCAACAGTAGTTGCCAAAAATCTGCAAACTGGTGATGTTGAAGCAGTGGGCAGTGATGCACGGAATATGATCGGACGGACACCGGGGAATATTTCAGTTGTGCGTCCTATGAAAGATGGTGTCATAGCTGACTATGATACGACAGCGGTTTTGATGAAGTATTATATAAAAAAAGCGATGAAGAACCGTTCATTTTTCGCCAAAAAACCGAATGTTATGATATGTGTTCCATCAGGCATAACAATGGTTGAGGAACGCGCTGTTATAGATGCCACCAAACAGGCAGGGGCAAAGGATGCATATCCGATTGCTGAACCCTTTGCAGCGGCAATTGGTGCAGGATTGCCTGTTTGGGAACCGACCGGAAGCATGATTGTTGATATTGGCGGAGGAACGACGGAGGTTGCCATCATTTCGCTTGGCGGTATTGTGACAAGCCAGTCAATTCGTAAGGCTGGTGATAATATGGATGAAGCAATTACCTACTATATTCGTAAACATTATAACTTAATGATTGGGGAAAGGTCAGCAGAGTCTATTAAAATGGATCTTGGAGCCGCCGGCGAGGTTAAAGAGGATATTGAGATGGATATTAGAGGCCGCGATCTGCTTACGGGCCTTCCGAAAACCATCACTATTACCGCAAAGGAAATCGCAGTGTCATTACGGGATACGGTGGATTCCATTGTAAATGCAGTCAAGTCCACCCTCGAGAAGACACCACCTGAACTTTCAGCAGATGTCGTCGAACGGGGTATTGTATTATCAGGCGGTGGTGCTTTATTGCGGAATTTGGACAAAGTCATCAGTGAAGAGACAGAAATGCCGGTGTTTGTTACTGATAATCCGCTGGACAGTGTAGCTATTGGAACCGGCAAATCTTTGGAATACATTCAGCACTTCCGCTCCCATCCGAATGTATCATCCCGTTCAACTGAGTAGGAAGGTGTTCGTATGCCATTTTTCCAAAAAAAACGACTATTTATCCTGCTGATCGGGATTATTGTACTTGTTGCATTAATCGGATATTCCTTACAAGACAGGAAGAATCTGACAACTCCGGAACAGTTTGTAAAAGATACTGTTGGATGGGCACAAACTGTAATACATACTCCGGTGACTTTTGTAACGAATGTTTTTACCAATATTGATGATCTGAAAGATACATTTACAGAAAATCAGATATTGCGTGAAAAACTGGCACAATATAAAACGCTGATCTATGAAGTGCAGGAACTAAAAGAAGAAAATGAAGAACTGCGTAAAATGCTTGATAAAACAGAAACGGGATCAATCCGTGAGTTTAATCCGATTCAGGCAACTGTTCTATCCCGTTCACCTGAACGCTGGATTGAGCATGTTACCATTAACAAGGGAAAACAGGATGGTGTAAGGGAAAACATGGCTGTAATTACGGCTGAAGGAATGATTGGAAAAATCCAATCCGCATCGCAATTTACATCTACTGTACAGCTTTTGACCGGATTTGATCAATTTAACCGGATATCAGCGACGATATCACGGAAAAAAGGTAACGATATTTTTGGACTTATCGAGGGATATGATAAAGAGTCCGGTAATTTATTGTTTAAAATAATCGAGGAGTCCGATAAGAATTTAAAAGAAGGGGAACTTGTTGTTTCCTCTGGAATGGGCGGTGTATTCCCCGCCGGTCTCCTGATTGGAACGGTTAAAGAAGTGAAACCGGATAAATACGGATTAACACGAACTGCATTGGTGGAACCTGCAGCAGATATGTACGAAATCAATAATGTTATTGTGGTTGACCGTGTTCTAAAAGAACAGGAATCCTCCAAAAAAGATAAGGAGGAAGAAAAATAATGAAGCGGCTTATTATACCACTTATTTTATTCCTGTTTCTGATACTGGAAGGGGTAGCATTGGAACTTCTTCCGGCCACACTTGTAAAAGGGAACTTGGTTATTGTCCCTCACTGGGTGCTGGCATTCCTGGTTATGATGGCTATCTTTTATGATCGGGAAGATACATATATGTCAATATTATATGGCTTGGTATTTGGTTTGCTTATTGACGTTGTGTATACAGGTGTTTTGGGAGTTTATATGTTCACGTACGCATTGGTTATCTATATTATTCACGGTCTGACAAAAGTACTGCATGCAAATATATTCGGCACCATTGTTCTGGGGTTAACAGGACTTGTGTTGGCCGAAGCCTCCATAAATCTGATTTTCTCTGTGGTGGGGTTATCTGAAATGGAGTGGGGTACTTACTGGTTACACCGGATGCTTCCAACAGTGTTGGCGAATTTATTGTTTATGCTGCTCTTGTATCCTTTTATGAAACGGTGGCTTGTTGATTGGCGGGACGATAGCAACCTGCGAAGTAAATCTGTGTACTTATAACATTCAAATTGACCAGGTCTTAACGAGGTGAAATGGAAATGCCGGACAACAAACAATTGATTACCATAAAAGGAACGAAAGAGGGGCTCACATTATTTATTAATGATGCATGTTCATTTGATGAAGTGCTGGATGAGCTGCAAGAAAAACTGTCGGTTTATAAGCCGAACAGTGATGAGCCCGAAGTAGCAGTTACTGTAAAACTCGGGAATCGTTATCTGAATGAACAGCAAAAATCACAACTGGACGAATTTATCAGCAATAACAACTATTTTACGGTCCAGACGTTCGATTCGGATGTAATTCGAAAGCAGGATGCAATTAGCTGGAAAGAAGAAAGTGACGTAAAAACAATACACCGTATCGTCAGGTCGGGACAGGTTTTGGAGGTTACAGGAGATTTATTATTGATTGGTGATGTTAACCCCGGTGGAACAGTGGTGACAACAGGCAATGTTTTTGTTATGGGGAGTCTGCTTGGGATTGCGCACGCAGGCTCAAATGGTGATACAGATGCCGTTATAGCCGCTTCCTACATGAAACCGGGACAACTGCGCATTGCAGATTATATTAGCCGTGCGCCTGACTATGAAGCTGACGGCGTTTATATGGAATGCGGCCTTATTGATGGGGAACAGGATAAAATTGTTATTGATCGTCTACAGGCTCTTTCACATAAACGAAAAGACCTAAGCGGGTTTGAAAGGAGAATTCAAAATGGGTGAAGCAATTGTAGTTACTTCCGGCAAGGGTGGAGTTGGTAAAACAACGACGACAGCAAATATAGGTACAGCACTGGCATTGATGGAGAAAAAAGTTTGCCTGATTGATACAGATATCGGACTGCGGAATCTGGATGTTGTGATGGGACTGGAAAACCGGATAATCTATGATATTGTTGATGTTATTGAAGAGCGGTGCAGGCTGAAACAGGCGTTAATTAAGGATAAACGATTTGAATATCTATCATTGCTTCCGGCGGCACAGACGAGTGATAAATCCGCGGTAACAAAAGATGGAATGCTGCATATTATTGAAGAGCTTAAACAGGAATATGATTACATTGTCATTGACTGTCCTGCGGGAATTGAGCAAGGTTTTCAAAATGCAATCGCCGGCGCTGATAAAGCTATCGTCGTAACGACTCCTGAAAAGTCAAGTGTGCGCGATGCGGATCGCATTATAGGATTACTTGAGAATGAAGAAATTGAATCTCCTAAACTGGTAATCAACCGAATCCGAAACCACATGATGAAAAGCGGGGATATGCTGTCAATTGATGATATTATTCAAATTTTGGCAATTGATCTGATTGGTATTGTCATTGACGATGATCAAGTGATTAAGGCATCAAATAGCGGCGAACCAATTGCATTCCAGCCTAACTCAAAGCCTTCGTTAGCATATCGGAATATTGCACGAAGGATTTTGGGGGAAACTGTTCCGCTTCAGTCTTTGGAAGAGGAAAAAGGTGTATTTAAAAAAGTGAAAGAGTTTTTTGGAATACGTTCATAAATTGCTTACAGGCATGCAGCAAGTTTGGCATAAACTTGTTGCATGTTTTTTTTTGACGGTTACGGTGTTAAATGCTTTTATTCATATCTTTTTATCAAGTCTCATACAATTTACAAAAGCTTGGTGAGGGTTGTGAGGGATATGAGCAAAGGAATTAAACAAGTAAGAAAGTCAATCAATGAGCGGAAACGGATGCGGGGTTTAAGTCAGCATGGCAGCACTTCCAAACAGGTTTTTCCCGAATTCCCACAGGAGGAAGAAAAGCATGGGTATGTTCCCATGTTTCACGACAGCAGTGCATTCAATGGCACCTCCGGCAGAAAGGATAAACGGATTTCCTCCCTTGTTGTGAAAGCACTACTGTCTGTAACGTTGTTTATTGCGGTCGCATTATTATTCCAGGCTGATGGGGAATGGTTGACGAAACCTAAAAAATGGACAGGCAGTGTTCTAACGGAGGAGTTTCCATTTGCCAGCGTCAATAAGTGGTATCAGGATACATTTGGGAAGCCAATGGCAATATCCCCTAATCAGGAGCCGTCCACACAGGATGCAATACCGCTCGCAATGCCTGTTGCCGGAAGCGTTTCAGAATCTTTTCAGGAAAATGGGACAGGCATCATGATCAGACCGGGAGAACAGACAAGTGTGACCGCTTTGCGTGACGGTGTAGTCATCTTCGCCGGCAATCTTCCCGATACCGGTAAAACGGTAATTATCCAGCATGCTGACAACAGTAAAACAACTTATGGCTATTTAAGCAACATAAATATTCATTTGTACGAGCCCGTGAATGCCAAACAAAAGCTGGGAACGTTCAAACCGACAACCGAGAAAAAGACAGTTTATTTTGCAATCGAAAAGAATCATACATTTATTGACCCGGTTCAGGTGATTAAAGTTGACGATGCTTCGTAATGCCTTGCCGGAAATACGACTGCATCCGATTTTGATGGTTTTTCTTGTCATTTCTTTTTTAACCGGGACATTTGTATCGCTATTTATTATATTAGCTATTGTAATGGTGCATGAACTGGGGCACTATGTAATGGCTGTTTATTTCAGGTGGCGGATTAGAAGGATTATGATCTGGATTTTCGGCGGGGTAATGGATACGGATGAGCATGGTACAAGACCGTTGTATGAGGAAATACTTGTAACAATTGCAGGTCCTTTGCAACATGTGCTGATTTATTTGGTTCTCCTATTGCTTGCACAGGGTGAATTCATTCCATTGTCACTTATTGACTTGGCTCTTTTTTATAATACGGTTATTCTTGTATTTAATTTACTTCCGGTTTGGCCGCTCGATGGGGGAAAGCTTTTATTTCTCCTTCTGTCATATAAACTCCCGTACAGGAAAGCGTATGACCAGGTTATTCTATTCTCCATGGCAGCATGTATAATTGGGTTGATCGTTCAGTTATTTTTCATGTCATTTACACTCAGTTCTTTTATGTTGTTTCTTTTTCTGCTGATGGAGAATAGAACAGACTGGAAGCAGCGCTATTATGTATTTATTCGTTTTTTGCTCAGGAGATATTATGGTCAGACATATGTAAAGGGACTATTGCCGATTGAGGTATCACATGAAAGTGTTTTAATGCATGTCTTCAGCAAATTTCATCGTGAAAAGAAACATCCTATTTATATTAAATATCCGGGAACACAAAGAAGGTCAATTGATGAGATGGATTGTCTGCACAGTTATTTCCATGAACGGGATGTCCAAAAGACAATCGGAGAAGTAGGCAGTGGTCCATCATAATGGATTACGTGACACATCTTGACAAGTACTGAACAATCATGATAATATCAATACGTTATTCATCGTAGCACCAGTGCTACAACCGCGCAGATCAGGTTTTGAAATTCAAAATTTGAATACCTGTGATGGCGAGTCTTAGTTAATTAAGGAGGTGCAGGTATGTACGCAATTATTGAAACAGGCGGTAAGCAGGTAAAGGTTGAAGAAGGTCAGGAAATTTACATTGAAAAAGTTGCAGCAAATGAAAATGACGCTGTTACATTCGACAAAGTGCTTTTTGTTGGTGGAGATGATGTGAAAGTTGGCGCTCCATACGTAAGCGGCGCAACTGTTACAGCTAAAGTTGAAAAACATGGCCGTCAGAAAAAGGTTACTGTTTTCAAGTATAAGCGCAGAAAGAATTATCATCGCAAACAAGGTCATCGTCAGCCATATACGAAATTAGTAATTGATAAAATTAATGCGTAAAGGTTTTTCGTATGATTAATGTAACTGTATATCGGAAAAACAATCAAATAACAGGTTTTGAATTATCGGGACATGCGGATAGTGGTCCATACGGCTACGATCTGGTGTGTGCCGGTGTTTCGGCGGTATCATTTGGTGCAGTCAATGCAGTTATGGAATTGACGGATACGAAACTGGCAATTGATCAGGGATCAGAAGGCGGCTATCTTCGGGTAACGATACCTGAAGCGGTAGCGCAGGATAAGATGGAACAAATCCAACTCTTATTTGAGGGCATGATCATTTCGCTGGAAACGATTGTACAGGAGTATCGTCAGTTTATAGAGATTGAACATAAATAAGGAGGTGCAGTCAATGCTACGTCTTGATTTGCAGTTTTTCTCACAGAAAAAAGGTGCCGGTAGTACAAAGAACGGCCGTGACTCTGAGTCAAAACGTCTTGGTGCCAAACGCGGAGACGGCCAGTTTGTTACAGGTGGATCTATTTTGTTCCGTCAGCGCGGTACAAAAATTTATCCAGGTACAAACGTTGGCCGCGGTGGAGATGACACGTTGTTCTCCAAAATTGACGGTGTTGTAAAATATGAACGGTACGGACGCGATCGTAAAAAGGTCAGTGTTTATCCGGTTGCCAAAGAAGCATAGTTTTAGCTTAAAAAAACTCCAGCCCGGGTGGCTGGAGTTTTTATTTTACTATATTTTCTGCTATACTCATCTTACTATTGGGGGATGAATAATGAACGAAGAAGATGTGATTAATCTTTTACGGCACTACCGGCATGATTTATTGAATCATTTGCAGGTCGTACAAGGTTATTTGAGCATGCAAAAACCGGAAAAAGCAAAGAATAAAATGAACGCACTGATGGAATTTCTTGATGAAGAACGGAAGCTTGTTAATTTAAATGCACCAGCGTTTGCTCTTTATATTTTGCAGTTTAATACGTATTATGAGAACGTGAGACTTTCCTACACAATACATACGAATCAGCGGGATTTACAAAAGGCTGATAATCTACTTGTCAGGCAATGTGAACAGATTATGATGCACGTATCGGAAATAACTGATAAAATGAATCTTTATACGATACACCTGCAGTTGGGTGACAAGCCGGATCATTCAGGAATGAACGTTGATATTTTTATTGAAGGAACTTTTGCTACAGAATTTAAATTAAATGGTAAGGAAAGCATGGATATGCCTGTACAAGTGAGCCATTGTGAAAATGGTATCGAATGTAACTTTGAGGTTCCATGCAAGTGAGGTGAACAACCATGTTTGTCGATCAGGTTAGTGTTTTTGTTAAAGCAGGGGATGGCGGTAATGGCTTAGTTGGTTATCGTCGTGAAAAATACGTGCCTAAGGGCGGTCCTGCCGGCGGAGACGGAGGAAATGGCGGGAATGTCATTTTTAAAGTGGACGAAGGCTTAAATACATTAATGGACTTTCGTTATAAAAAACATTATAAAGCAAAACGCGGTGAAAATGGGATGAGCAAGAACCAGCATGGTAAAAATGCGGAACCGCTGATTGTTTCAGTGCCGCCGGGGACAACCGTGCACGATGAGAATACCGGTGAAGTTATTGCCGATTTGACCTTGCATAATCAGGAAGCGGTTATAGCCCAAGGTGGACGAGGAGGCAGAGGGAATTCAAGATTTGCCAGTCCAAAAAATCCGGCACCGGCCTTTGCCGAAAATGGGGAACCGGGAATTGAACGTCATATAAAGGTTGAACTGAAATTAATTGCGGATGTTGGGCTGGTAGGATTTCCAAGTGTCGGAAAATCAACACTGCTTTCCGTTATTAGTGCAGCAAAACCTAAAATTGCTGATTATCATTTCACTACATTGGCACCTAATCTTGGTGTTGTTGAAACCGGTGATCAGCGAAGTTTCGTGATTGCTGATCTCCCCGGACTAATAGAAGGTGCACACGAAGGCGTTGGCCTTGGGTATCAGTTTTTGCGGCATGTGGAACGGACAAGGGTGATTCTTCACGTGGTTGATATGGCGGCAACAGAGGGCAGAGATCCTTATGATGACTTTTTGAATATCAATGAAGAATTAAAAGCATATGACTCAAAGCTGGTGGAACGCCCGCAAATAATTGCAGCCAATAAAATGGAAATGCCCGGTGCGGAAGAGAATTTAAAAGAATTTCAAGCTAAGGTGTCAGGGAAATACCCCGTTTTTGCCATTTCGGCTCTGACAAAGCAGGGATTAAATGATATATTATTTGAATTAGCAGATACCTTGGATAAAATCCCTAAACAAGCATCTGAACCGGATAATGCGGAGGAAGAAGTAGTTTACCGCTTTAAAAAAGAGGAAGTACCCTTTGTCATATCACGGGATTCAGATGGTGCTTTTGTATTGTCCGGTCCAAAAATTGAAAAGTTGTTTAAAATGACTGATTTTTCAAGGGATGAAGGTGTACAGCGATTCTCCAGACAGATTCGTGGCATGGGAGTGGATGATGCACTTCGTAAACGTGGAGCAAAAGATGGAGATATTATCAGGTTGATGGATTTTGAATTCGAGTTTATTGAGTAATACAACACATGGTAAAGAGGGGAACATAGTGGGAAGCATAGGATACTTAGGTCCAAAAGGGACGTTTACAAAATTAGCAGTTGATTCAGTATTTAACGGTGGAGATAAACACAGTTTTGATACCATTCCGGAATGTATTGATGCAGTCGGTAATGATCAGATCGATATTGGCGTTGTACCGCTTGAGAATGCAATCGAGGGTACAGTTCAATTAACGGTGGATTATCTGGTCCATCAGGTACGGTTGCCAGTAATTGCAGAAATTGTTGTACCAATACAGCAGCATTTACTTGTAAATAAAGCATTTACTGGTGATATGGGTGATATTAAAGAAATTCATTCACATAGTCACGCCATTGCACAATGTCATCAGTTTATTCATAAATATTTACCTGATGCTGACATAAATTTTACAACGTCAACCGGAAGAGCAGCTGAATTGGTTGGATCCGGCGATGGGAATATTGCAGCAATCGGAAATAAACTTGCCGCTGAGGAATATGATCTTCAGATTTGGAAGGAAGATATTCACGACTATCCCAACAACCATACCCGATTTGCAGTAATTGCCAAAGATGAAAGTCTTGTTCAGTTGAATCATCAAGTGAATACCGAAAAAACCAGCTTGCTGATAACACTCCCAAGCGATTATGCAGGGGCACTGTACCAGGTACTTGCAGCATTCGCATGGCGCAAGATGAATTTGTCCAAAATTGAATCACGGCCGATGAAAACCGGTCTTGGTAATTATTTTTTCATTGTGGATGTTAATCAGCCTTTTGATGATGTACTTTTTCCGGGCGTCAAAGCTGAACTGGAAGCGTTAGGCTGCAAGGTACAAATTCTCGGTACATATCCAGTGTATGAGATTAAGCTGTAAGCAGAAAGCCGTTTGTTTCTTTTGGGACAAACGGCTTTTGTATATGGATTAAATTTAAGTTCAACATTTATAAAACAATGCATATGTTGATAATGAGTGTTTAGCCCATTTGTTAATAGATTATGAAAGGAGTATGGTTAAATTTGAAGATTCACATCGTTCAAAAGGGAGATACATTGTGGGAAATTTCACAGCAGTATGGTGTTGATTTCGAGCAGGTAAAAGAGATGAACCCGCAATTGTCAAGTCCTGATATGATTATGCCTGGTATGAAAATTAAAATCCCCGGAACATCGAAAACGGTGAAAAACGAAAGTACGGCTCCAAAAGAAATGAAAATGCCTAAAGCAGAACACCCGTATAAAGATACATCGCCGGAACCAAAGCCTGTTATGGAAAAGGAGGAAAAGAAGCCAGAGAAGAAAATGGAAAAGAAACCTGAAGAGATGAAAATGCCTGAGATGCCGATGCAGCCAATGCCGCAGATGCCAGTGATGGACCAGGATCTTATCAATTATACCATGATCAATTTTCCACAAATGCAGCAATCTCCCCAGCCGACTAAACCGCACATGAATCACAAGATGCAAATGCCTCCGCAACCAATGCCAATGCAAATGATTCCAGTCTGTTGTCATTGTCACAAGCCTTGCTGCGCACCACCGCCGCCACCTCCTATGCATCATGGAATGCAGCATGGACCTAAAAAAGGCGATTGTGGCTGTGGAGGACCAAAACCGCCTCATTTTAGGCAAATGGAACCTTTTGAGCCTCCAATGGAAAGGGAGATGCCTGTCAGACCGAAAGATAATCCATACATGACGCAGCCAGGGTTTTATGGTGTTCCATTTACTTCTTCAGACGGTCGTTTTGATACGAATATAAATCAGCATGCAAATTCCGGGAATTTTGCGGAAGACATTGCAGCAGATTTGGATCATACGCCAGCTCCGGAACCACCGGATTTTGGAACGGAACCGGCATATAACTTCCGAGAGGATTCGAATGAACCGGAAGACTAGAGGAATAGCTAAGGAGACGTAGTGTATATGAATCGTCTCCTTTTTTGTGTTTTTAAATCCGTGACGTCGATGGTAAGATGGATATAGGTATGGAACGAATATCGGTGTAGACAAGGAGAATAGAAAATGAAACAAAACGTAGAAGCAATTGTAAAATGGCTGCAGGAACAAATTCATGAGACTGGTGTAAAAGGATTACTTGTCGGCGTTAGCGGCGGGTTGGATTCAGCTGTCGTGGCTCATCTGATCAAGTGTGCTGCCCCGGATCATTCACTTGGTGTAATTATGCCGTTGAAGAGCAGCCGGGAAAGTCTTGACCACAGCCAAAAGGTGGTGGAAAGTTGTGGTATAAGCCATATGACCATTGATCTTGAAGAAACGCACAATGTTTTATATTCGACGGTTAAAGAGCAGCTGAAAGCTAAAAACGAATTTCAGGAAAAAAATGCTCAACTGGCTGATGCAAACTTAAGAGCAAGATTACGGATGAGCACACTTTATACACTGGCAACCAATTATAATTATCTTGTAGTTGGAACAGATAATGCATCGGAATGGTATACCGGATATTTTACCAAATACGGTGACGGCGGGGTTGATATACTGCCAATTGTTGAATTTACGAAGCAGGAAATTCGGGAAATGGCAGCGTATCTTGGGGTGCCTGCTGATGTGGTCAACAAAAAGCCCAGCGCTGATTTGTGGGATGGTCAGACAGATGAAGATGAAATGGGCACATCATATGATAGAATTGATGCCTATTTGGAAGGGGAAACAATTCCTGAACAGGATAAGGAAATCATTGAACGCATGCATAAACGTACCGAACACAAACGCCATGGCGCAAAACAATTCCGTTTCAGAAATAAATGAATCAGCGTTAAATAACGTATGAAAAAACTTCTCTTATGCAAACTGAACATAAGGGAGGTTTTTTTAATGCGTTTCGCTAAAATATTTTGTTTGTTGTTATGTGGGGTTTTTCTTGTCGCGTGTTCTGAAAACAGGGATTCAGCGACAGATTCTCATGATCAATTAAATTCTGACCCAATCCATTATGAAACAGACAAAGAACACAATGATCGGATTGATGATCACCCTGAAAATATTGCGGAAAAGGGTGGTTATCCTCAAAGTGACCGGGACCGGTTAAATGTTGGGGATGAAGATGCCAAGACAGACCTTTATACGAATGAATGGACCATGTCAATATCGAAACATTTAAAACAACGGAAAGATGTTAAGCAAGCCCAGGTCGCAGCAACCGATGATAAAATCGTGGTAGGTGTTTTGGTAAATGAATATGCTCAAAAAGGCATGAAGAAAAAAATTAAAGCTGAAGTGGAACAAATGGTGCCTGGACGAAAAGTAGTCGTTTATACGGACAGAATCTACTGGGATAAAATGCGGGATGAAGATGCGGAACCAGATCAGCTGAATGGGGATATGGAAGAGTTTTTGGACGAATTCTTCAACCGGGAACGCGATTGACAGACCTTTATTGATTAGCCTTTTTTTGGTATAGTAAAAAAGGAAATTATTAGAGAGGAGAATGTCCTATGGCTGGTCATTCTAAATGGAAGAATATACAGAGAAGAAAAAATGCTCAGGATGCGAAAAAAGGCAAAATCTTCATGCGCCATGCAAAAGATATATACACGGCTGCAAAACAGGGTGGCGGAGATCCTGATACCAATCCATCACTCCGGACAGCGATTGATAAGGCAAAAGGGGATAATATGCCGAATGATAATATTGATCGTGCTGTTAAAAAAGCGACCGGGACACTTGATGGAGCGAGCTTTGAGGAGATCACCTATGAGGGATACGGTCCTGGCGGGGTTGCTGTAATTGTCCAGGTATTAACGGATAATAAAAATAGGACTGCAGCAGAAGTACGTCATGCATTTAAAAAGAATGACGGCAACTTGGGTGAAAATGGCAGTGTTTCCTTTATGTTTGATCGAAAAGGGTATATTGTTGTCACAAATGAAGATGGTTCCATCGATGAAGATGAGATAAGTCTGGAAGCTATTGAGGCCGGAGCGGATGACATCGTCACACAGGATGATGCATATGAAATTTATACAGCGCCCGAAAATTTCACAAATGTGTGTGATGATTTACGGGAAAGCGGGTATGAATTGGAGGAATCCGAAATTACCTTCTTTCCACAAACGTTAAGTAATCCTGCCGAAGATGATTTGAAAAAGATGCTTAACCTGATCGATATGCTGGAAGATAGTGAAGATGTCCAGGATATTTATCATAATTTGGAGGATGCAGAATAAATCTGATCAAGACTTCCATTTTTTATCGCCCGATAGAAGATGGAAGTTTTCGTTTTCCATGATTGACAGGGATAGTTATGTTAAGATAGGGAAAGGAATGTAAAGGGGAAGGTATGTAATGATAGCATATATTCGAGGCATATTATCGGCTGTCCAAGATGCGTCTGTAATTTTGGATGTTCAAGGGGTTGGATATGAAATCGTATGTCCTAATCCATTTGTTTTTCAACATGAAATGAATAATGAAATAACAATTTGTACATATCATTATGTCCGTGAAGATAGTCAGATGCTTTACGGATTTAAAAATGAAGACGAAAAATTTCTGTTTACTAAACTAATCTCTGTTTCCGGCATTGGCCCAAAAGGTGCATTGGCGATTTTGGGAAGTGTTGATGTCAGCGGGTTCGCTGGAGCAATTGAACGGGAAGATGACAAATTCCTGACCGGCTTTCCGGGAATAGGTAAAAAAACAGCCCGGCAAATCATTCTTGATTTAAAGGGGAAACTGGACTCCTTCATAACTGCACCTGTACAGCCTGTTTCAGAGGAGACCCCGGGAGAATCAGTTTCTCAAGGCATCATGGAGGCTCGTGATGCATTAAAAACGTTAGGGTACACTGACAAGGAAGTAAATGCGGTACTGCCTAAATTGCAGAAAGAAAAGAGTGCTAATACAGATGAACTAATCCGAAAAGGGTTGGCACTTTTAATGAAAAATTAACAAAGAGGGGATCATGATGGATGAGCGAATGGTAACAGGCGAACTGCAAAGCGAGGATTCAACTGTTGAACTAAGTCTCCGTCCGGTCAATCTGAATCAATACATTGGACAGCAAAAGGTTAAGGAAAATTTAAGTATTTTTATCCAGGCTGCCCGTATGCGGGAAGAGCCCCTCGATCATGTACTGCTGTATGGACCACCGGGACTTGGAAAAACAACCCTCGCTGCAATTATTGCCAATGAGATGGGTGTTCAATTCCGATCAACTTCCGGTCCGGCTATTGAACGCGCGGGCGATTTAGCAGCGATTCTTTCCTCGCTTGAACCGGGAGATGTACTGTTTATTGATGAGGTACACAGACTCCCAAGATCTGTAGAGGAAATATTATACCCGGCAATGGAAGATTTCTTTCTTGATATTGTAATCGGAACTGGCCCGAGTGCTCGTTCTGTTCGTATCGACCTGCCTCCATTTACACTGGTTGGTGCTACAACACGTGCAGGTTTATTATCGGCTCCATTGCGGGATCGTTTTGGTGTGCTGAGCCGTCTTGAATTTTACGAAACAATTGATTTATGTGCTATTGTGGAACGTACTGCTGATATATTCAATACGACGATATCGAAAGATGCTGCTGCTGAAATTGCCCGTAGATCAAGAGGGACGCCAAGAATTGCAAATCGACTGTTAAAGAGAATCCGTGACATCTCCCAGGTGAAGGGTGAATCGGAAATCAGTTTCGAAACGACGAACCGCGCACTGGAGATGTTGCAGGTGGATAAAGCAGGGTTGGATCATATTGACCATAAATTACTTAAAAGCATTATTGAAGGTTTTCAGGGCGGTCCGGTTGGTTTAGATACCATTGCGGCGACTATAGGAGAAGAATCGCAAACGATTGAGGATGTATATGAGCCGTATCTTCTGCAAATCGGCTTTTTACAGCGGACACCAAGAGGGAGAAAGGTAACACACAAGGTGTATGAACACCTTGGAATTCAAAGGAACGATGCATAATGCAGGCAGGAAAATTATTTATTATCCTTGGTATTGTATTTCTATTGATCGGTATTCTGTGGACGTTTGTTGGCAGGTTACCGGGGGATATCAGCTTTAAAAAAGGTAATTTTTCGTTTCATTTTCCGATTATGACTTCAATTGTGGTCAGTATTATCCTGTCGCTGATCTTTTTCATATGGGGAAAAATTCGATAGAAAGTAAGGGGAACATCATGAACATAGAAGATTTTGATTTTGATTTGCCTGAAGAACTGATTGCACAAACACCATTAAAAGATCGTGCTGCATCACGCCTTCTGGTTTTGAACCGTGATGACAACAGCATTGAACATCAGCACTTCAAGGATATCCGTAACTATTTTAAAGCCGGGGATTGTCTTGTGTTGAATGACACACGTGTTTTACCAGCAAGATTATACGGGGTAAAGCAGGACACTGGCGCAAAAATAGAAATATTACTTCTCCATCAGCAGGAAAATGACACATGGGAAGTACTTGCGAAACCCGCCAGAAAGGTGAAAGAAGGAACGACCATCCTATTTGGCGATGGAAAAATACGTGCAACATGTACAGGGATTAAAGAACATGGCGGGCGTCTTCTCGACTTCGAATATGAAGGTATTTTTTACGAAGTACTTGACGAACTTGGGGAGATGCCGCTGCCGCCTTATATTAAGAAACAACTGCCGGAAAAAGAAAGGTATCAGACCGTATACGCTAAAGAAGAAGGATCTGCAGCGGCTCCAACAGCCGGTTTACACTTTACGAATGAATTGTTGGATGAGCTGAAAGAAATGGGGGTCATTATAACGTTTATCACCCTCCATGTCGGACTAGGGACATTTCGGCCGGTCAGTGTTGACAACATTGATGAACACACCATGCACGCTGAGTTTTACCATATGACACACGAAACAGCAGACACGTTGACAAAGGTTAAGGAGAACAATGGCAGGATTATCTCAGTTGGTACAACTTCGACAAGGACGCTTGAGACAATAACCCGTGATAACAATGGGAAATTTGTTGAATCCAGTGGATGGACAGATATTTTCATATATCCACCATATGAATTTCAGGCAATTGATGGGTTGATTACCAATTTTCATTTGCCAAAGTCAACATTGATTATGATGGTCAGCGCACTGGCTGACAGAGACAGTATTCTAAAGGCATATAACGAAGCAGTACAGGAACGATACCGTTTTTTCAGTTTCGGAGATGCCATGTTAATTTTATAAGGAAAAGGGACGAAAAATTATCATGACAGCAATTACGTATGAACATATAAAAACATGCAAACAGACGGGAGCCAGACTCGGAAAAGTCCATACACCACACGGATCATTTGATACACCGACATTTATGCCTGTGGGGACATTGGCCACTGTAAAAACGATGAGTCCGGAAGATTTACATCAGATGAACGCAAATATTATTTTGTCTAATACGTATCATCTTTGGCTGCGTCCAGGTGAGGATATAATCCGGGAGGCAGGCGGTCTCCATCAATTTATGAACTGGGACGGTGCTATCTTAACCGATTCCGGCGGTTTTCAGGTTTTCAGTCTAAGTGAAATGCGTGACATTAAAGAAGAAGGTGTTCATTTTCGAAATCATCTAAGTGGTGAGAAACTATTCCTGTCACCGGAAAAGGCAATGGAAATTCAAAATGCACTCGGTTCTGATATTATGATGGCATTTGATGAATGTCCACCATACCCTGCATCATATGATTATATGAAGGCATCTGTGGAAAGGACGTCAAGGTGGGCCGAACGATGTCTGAAGGCGCATCAGCGGACGGAAGATCAAGGTCTTTTTGGGATTATTCAGGGTGGTGAGTATGAGGAATTACGCAGGCAGAGTGTTGCTGATTTAACATCCATGGATTTTCCCGGTTACGCAATCGGCGGTCTGTCGGTTGGGGAACCAAAGGATGTCATGAACCGTATGCTGGAGTTTACAACGCCGCTTATGCCGGCGGACAAGCCAAGATATTTAATGGGTGTCGGATCTCCGGATTCTCTAATTGATGGGGCTATCCGGGGCATCGATATGTTCGACTGTGTGCTGCCGACACGTATTGCCCGAAATGGCACATGCATGACTTCAAATGGCAGGCTTGTTGTACGAAATGCGAAATATGCACGTGATTTCACGCCGATTGATGAGTATTGTGATTGTCACGTTTGTAAAAATTACACTCGTGCTTACATCCGCCATTTGATTAAATGTAATGAAACGTTCGGATTCAGGCTTACCACTTACCATAATTTATATTTTCTGTTAAAATTAATGGAGCAAGTACGAACAGCTATTTCTGATGATCGTCTTGGCGACTTTAAAGAAACATTTTTTGAACAATACGGCCTCAATCGGCCGGATGCAAAAAATTTTTAGAAGGGGGGAGTTAATACAATGGATATGCTCGTATCATTGGCACCAATTATTTTGATGTTTGTTATTTTTTATTTCCTGCTGATTCGTCCGCAGCAAAAGCGGCAGAAGCAGGTAAAGCAAATGCAAACTGACCTGAAAAAAGGTGACGAGGTTATTACAATTGGCGGTTTTCATGGTGTTGTACATGCAATTGATGAAAATACAGTAGTTATTCAGGCAGCAGGAGACAACGCTAAACTTACGTATGACCGATCTGCCATCAGAGAGGTTAAAAACTAACACTTTATGGATGATGATACATAAAGGTAAAACAAAAAGCGCAAAGCATGTTGTACGAAATTCGTAAACAGCTTTGCGCTTTTCTTCTGTTCCCGATGCTTTTTATTCTTCTTCTCTGGAGGTTACATTAACCCCGATTACACCCCCAACAAGTGCTGCCAGAATATAGCCGAGGTGATGAAGTGTTTGCTCCAGCGAAAATGCCTGTTCATATCCCAGGTACTGGATCAGGAACGTGAAAACAGTGAATCCGAGACCGGTAATCCCGCCAATTACCCATCCTCTTTGTTTACTTTTAATACCGGAAACAATTCCCCCAATGAACAATGAAATTAATCCCGCTATTAGTGTTGACCATGACAATGCAGCTCCGTCCATTCCTGTAAAGCGAAGAAGCAATGCAAGAATCACACTCGTTAAAAGAATCAGGCCAAGAATAACAATCCATCCATACATTAGTGCTGTGAACTGCTGTTTTCGAATTGTGCTTACCCCCTTCAGCCGGTTAAATAAATTTTTGAACTGCCAAGAGACAGAAACTAATCCTGAACTTTCAGCCTAGTTGTCCTGCCTATTTATTAAATTCTATTCGGACAAGTGAAAAATAGACTGAAATTATTTCAAGATTCCACGCATATATATGTATGAAGCAATTCCCTTATTATCGAAAGAGGGTGTCTTATGGATGTTCTGCTGGCAACAATCATATTTTTAATAAGTTATGTATTTATTATGATGGAGAAGTATAATCGGGCAGTTATAGCAATGCTTGGCGGTGTCCTGTTGCTTATTTCGGGAGTTTACTCCCTTCATGATATGTTTCAAACATATATTGATTGGAACACGATTGCATTGTTGTTTTCCATGATGGTTCTAATTTCAATTACAGAGCGGACCGGACTTTTTTCATTTATTGCAATCCGATTTGCCCAAAAAGTTGGAGGCGCGCCTGTACCATTGCTCGTGGGGGTTGGGTGTTTAACGGCGTTTGGTTCTGCTTTATTAGATAATGTCACAACAGTCCTGATTTTTGTGCCGATCATCCTAAAAATTACGAAACAATTAAAATTGCAATCATTCCCTTATTTGCTTATGATTATTTTCAGTTCAAACATAGGCGGTACAGCGACGTTGATTGGTGATCCGCCAAATATTATGATTGGACAGGCTGTTGATCATTTAACTTTTTTATCGTTTGTGAATCATTTAGCACCTGTTGCTCTTGTGATTTTTGTGTCGATGGTCGGAATGTTACTTTTTCTGTTCCGAAAATCGTTGAAGGCGGGACAATCAAATGTCAGAAACTTGCTTGAACTGGATGCAGCTGGTTATCTTGTCAGAACCCCGATGCTTTACCAGTCCATCGCTGTATTGGCAATGACATTGCTCGGCTTTTTATTGCATTCTTTCCTCCATGTGAATTTAACTATTATTGCTATCAGCGGTGCAGTGCTGCTATTGCTGCTTACAGAGAAAGAAATCTCAACGGAACAAATTTTAAGCAGGGTGGAATGGGTAACATTATTTTTCTTTATTGGATTGTTTGCATTAGTTGGAGGTCTTCGCGAAGTAGGAATTATTGATGAAATGGCACGTGTGATTGTTTTGTTTACAGATGGGGACTTTTCCAAAACGGCGCTACTGATTTTATGGGTTTCGGGATTGTTTTCAGGAGTTATCGATAATATTCCATTTGTAGCAGCCATGATTCCCGTGATTAAGGAATTTGAGTCGTATGGCCTTGTCTATCTTGATCCCATCTGGTGGTCATTGGCACTTGGGGCGTGTCTTGGGGGGAATGCAACGCTTGTGGGCGCATCCGCCAATATTGTTGTGGCAGGGCTTGCAGAAGGTGAGGGGGAAAAAATTCCATTTATCAGGTTTATGCTTTATGGGATTCCATTTGTCATCTTTTCACTTGTCATATCGACGATCTATATTTTTATCCGTTACTTAATTCCGTATATGTCCGAAAGTTTATGAGGAACTTGCCATGGATGGCTTTATTTCGCCAGAACAAGCAGGGGTGATACTGCGGTTATTAAACCACTCATGAGGATTTATAGGCGAACAGGAAAAATTTCTTCTTTCTCAAGCTTACATGGAGGCAAAAATCGTTCTATCAATCTTCAAGATGGGGCAACCGTCTACCGGGAGAAATCAACCTTCAAGATGAGGAATCAACCGTCCCCCGGGAGAAATCAACCTTCAAGATGAGGAATCAACCGTCCCCCGGGAGAAATCAACCTTCAAGATGAGGAATCAACCGTCCCAAAATGAAATCAACCTTCAAGACAAAGGAATCAACCGTCCCCCGGAAGAAATCAACCTTCCAACAATTAATTTCAGACTTTCCCTCCGCATGTTCGAATTGTTCATCTTTTGTATTACATTTTTTGATATCTCCCAGCTTCTTTTCACGTTAGCCATTTTTGCAGAAATGGAATTTGTTTCAGTTCTTCTTTTGTAATAAACTTTAAAATAAAAAGAAATCCGATATAGAGGACACCTAATATTAAAATGATAAATATGAGCAGAAACAAATTTGAATTAAAACCGTTATACAGATTTTTGAGAGTATCACCTGCAAGCCAGGTCAGAAAAAGCAATGAGCCCATTTTTAATAAATCTGTTAGTGGAATCTTAAATCCTATTTCTTTATAAAGACTTGCCAAATGCAGAAGTGTTACGAGAACAACACCGACTGACATGGCAATAGCTGCACCCATTATCCCAAATTTCGGGTTGGAAGCTAGGAAGAACAGGACAGAAAATTTAATAGCTGCACCAATCAGACTGTTCCACATTGCCGGTTTTGCAAGATCAAGTGCTTGAAGTGCTGATTGCAGCGGAGGTTGAAGGTATAATAAAATAAAAAATGGTGCCATTAGGATCATCATTTTGCTTGCATCATCGGTTCCATACATAAATGTTAGGATTGGAACAGAAAATAATGTCAAAACAATTGTTGCGATGCCTCCTGAAGCAAATGAGATGCGAATTGACTGGTGTATCCGGTAATGGATCAATTTTTTATTATATTGAGCATCCGCCTCCGAAATAGCAGGTACTAAGGCGATGGAAAGTGACTGTGTTATGAAAGTCGGTAATAACAATAATGGCATGACGTAACCTGTTAATTCACCGTATTGTTTCGTTGCCATACTGCTTGATATCCCTGCCAGCATCAGACTTTGCGCAACAATGATCGGTTCCAGAAAATACGAAATCGAACCGATTATTCTGCTGCCGGTGCTTGGAAGTGCAATCGAAAAGAGTTCTTTTACAGTGTTTTTGCTTGATTTCACATAACCCAAAAATTTATGGCGGACTTTAACGATTTTCTTTCGTTTAAAAAGGAATACAAGGAACAGTAATGAGGCAAGTTCCCCCATAATGACACTAAACATTGCACCAGCTGCCGCATATTCAATCCCGAATGGCAGCAGTAATTTTATAAAAAGGGCAACACATGTTATCCGGACAACCTGTTCAATCACAAGTGCATAGCTTTGGGGTTTCATATTTTGTCTTCCCTGAAAATACCCCTTCAGCACGGAAGAGACAGCAATGATTGGAATAATGGGGCTGATTGCAATTAACGGAAACATCGTTCGTTCATCCGTCAGCAAAGTGGTTGCGATAAACGGCGTTGCGAGAATCATGGCGGTTGTAAAGACAATACTTGAAATGGCGGTTATGACCAGGGAAACGACAAGGATTTTTTTTATTTTCTGTTTATCACCTTGGGCCTCGGCCTCAGCAACTCTTTTGGAAATTGCAACAGGAAGGCCGAACTGTGTCAGTGTTATTACGAGAAACAATGTCGGAAGTGCCATCATGTACAAACCGACGCCTTCTTCCCCCATAAAACGTGCAAGAACAAGCCGGTTGATGAAACCAAGTAAACGTGTAATCATTCCAGCAATTATTAAAATGATTGTTCCTTGTAAAAAAGTTTGTTTTGTCAATATTGCCGCCCTGCCTTCTCAAAAAATAAATTTTCATATACAATGATATATATGCAAAGTAGTGGGCCAAGCATGACAAGCTTTAATGAATTGACGTGATCGTGTATAGGGGGGATCGTATGGAAACCGTTAAGTGTGTACGTGATTGGAGAAATGAGATTGAAATGGCACTTGAATGCAAAAAAGATGAATTTCGGATGATGGGTTACAGACAAGCATCCAATGATGATATCTGGAAGTGTCTTGAGGAGAAAGTTTGGAAAGGTAACCCTCAAAAACGCTTGTATGAGGTAGTGCAGGATATATTCCATTTAGCATCCAACATATACATGAGTTATTTGACGGTTAATGCTTATCAGGATGAAGATCTTATGGCATCGATTGCTGCGGTTGTGAATGGCCATGCAGATGCTGAAAAATAATCTTTACATAACGTTTGACCCGCGTGATACTAAGGGAGGCAAATAATAGATGAAAAACAGAGGGAAAATCGTTGCCTTTTTTCTGATTGTACTATTATTTTTAGGAACGATTGGGACAACGATAACCGGAATAACGAAGGATATTAACCTTGGATTAGACTTGCAGGGTGGTTTTGAAATCCTGTACAAGGTTGAACCAGTTGATGATGGGGAAAAAGTTGACAAAGATTTGCTTGAATCAACTGTCCGGATTCTGAATGAACGGGTTAACCGTCTGGGTATTAGTGAGGCAAACATTAATATTGAAGGTGAAAACCGGATTCGGGTTCAGCTTGCGGGAATCAAAGATCCGGAAGAGGCAAGGGAATTACTTTCCACCTCAGCAAGATTATCGTTTCGAAATGTATCCGATAAAGAATTACTTAATGGATCAGACATTAAAGAGGGAAGCGCCCAGCAGGACTTCCATTCTCAGACCAATCAGCCGATTGTAACGTTACAGCTTAAGTCTGCTAAGAAATTCGGTGATGTGACAAGTAAATTAAAGGGTAATTATGATCCAGAGACGCCTTATCCGGATAATTTGCTTGTTATTTGGATGGATTATCAAAAAGGGGATTCATTCGCAGAACAATATAAAAAGAAAGACCCCAAGTATGTGTCCGCACCCGCGGTTGATGAAACATTGAATACGTCAGATGTTATGATCACGGGGGACTTTACAGTAGAAGAAGCACAGCGGCTTGCTGATATTATCAATGCCGGTTCATTGCCGGTTAATATGACCGAATTGTATTCGACTACGGTAGGAGCACAATTTGGTGAACAGGCATTAAATAAGACTGTGTTTTCCGGTATTGTTGGTGTAAGTATTATCTTTCTGTTTATGATAGCTGTTTATCGTTTTCCGGGTATCATTGCAACCATTAATTTAACCTTTTACATTTTTCTTATTTTACTGTTCTTCGAGTTAATGAATGGGGTTCTGACCCTGCAAGGGATAGCTGCTCTCATACTTGGTGTAGGTATGGCGGTGGATGCAAACGTTATTACATTTGAGCGGATTAAGGAAGAATTGCGTGAAGGAAAATCCATTCTGGCATCGTTTAAGGCGGGAACCAGCAACTCGCTTTCAGCAATTATCGATGCCAATATAACAACCATACTTGCTGCAGTCGTATTGTTTATTTTCGGTACAAGTTCGATTAAAGGTTTTGCTACCATGCTCATTCTAAGTATTCTGGTCAGTTTTCTGACGGCTGTATATGGAACAAGACTATTAATGGGACTGTGGATGAGAACCAAGTTTTTGAAAAATCGTCCAGGATGGTTTGGTGTTAATAAGAGAGACATCAAGGATATTGCAGATACGACGGAAAGGGAACCAAAGCTGTTTAATCGTGAAATCAACCCTGTAAAGCATCGTAAAAAATTCTTCATTGCTTCTACCATTATGATTGTATTAGGAGCAATATCACTTGGGATTTTCCAGTTGAATCCGGGGATTGACTTCACAAGTGGTTCGAGGGTTCAGATTAATGCAGATAATACGCTTAACGCCGAGGATGTGGAAGATGATCTCGATAAACTTGGTGTAAGCCCTGAATCTGTCATACTATCTGGAAATAAAACATCAGCTGTTGCACGTTATGACAAAGTGATTGATGAGGATAAAATAGCTGAAATCCAAAACCTTTTCGATAAAAATTACAATGCAGATACAAGTGTGAGTATTGTATCGCCGATTGTCGGGAAGGAACTGGTTAAAAACGCCTTGTACGCGTTAGGAATTGCATCAATTGGAATGATTATCTATGTTGCATTCCGATTCGAGTTGTTTTTCGCGGTGACCGCAATTATTGCACTGCTGCATGATGTGTTTTTCATACTGGCTATTTTCAGCTTTACCAGAATTGAATTTGATATCACGATTGTAGCTGCAATCCTGACGATAATAGGGTATTCGATAAATGATACGATTGTTACTTTTGACAGGATACGGGAGAATATCCAGAAAAAGAAAAGGGTCAAGTCCTTTGGTGAACTTGCAAAAATTGTAAACCGGAGTCTTGTTCAGACCCTTACCCGAAGCATCAATACAACAGTTACAACGTTAATTGCTGTTCTCGCATTCCTGTTCCTTGGTGCACAGTCGATAGTTCCTTTCGCGATCGCGCTTACGGTCGGACTGATTGCAGGGACATACTCGTCACTCTTTATAGCTTCACAGTTGTGGCTTGTGTGGCGTGGCAAGAATATCAAAGAAAAACCGATTTCCTTTGTTAAAAAGAAACGTACAGAAGGACCACAGGTATAAAAAAGATCCCGTGTCATCTAAAGTGACACGGGATTATTTTAAATGGACGATGGAAAGCAAGTGTCTTGGGTACGAATTAAATATTTGGACCATGTCTATTTTCAGATTAATTTTTGTCAGCAACGGGTAATGGAGTAAAATAGCCTGTAAATGAAGGAGGAAATAAGGATGCGTGGACAATCATACGTTATTTTGGCTATTATTTTTGTCATTATTATTGCAATATTCGCCGTTATTAATGTGGAACCGGTTGAGGTAAATTACTTATTCAACACTGGGCAGGCACCATTAATATTAGTTATATTATTTTCCGTTTTGATGGGGGGAATCATAACAGCAGCAGTTGGTCTCGTCAAAATAATTCATCTTCAGCGGGAACGGAAAATGCTGCAGCATGAAAACAACCAAATGCGCGAAATTTTAAAGAAACATAAATTACTGGACACGATGGATAAACAAGATAAGAACAAAACCGAAAAATAACCTGATTGCTACCCTTGACTTACTTTTGTATAATAGGAAAGTCAGGGGTGAATTTATGTTACAAAGCATAATGAAATGGAAATATACGGAAACAATCGACGAACCGATAAATTGGGAATCAATGAAAATCTCTCCGCTTATTAAGGAATTGCTTCTGCAACGGGGGATTACGGATGAACAAACCGCACAGGAGTTTCTACATCCCTCATTGGATCAACTAAACGACCCCCATAAATTAGAAAACATAAAAATCGCTGGAGATCGTGTACACCAAGCAATCGTACAGAATGAACGAATTCTTGTTTTTGGTGACTATGATGCTGATGGAGTAAGTTCAACAACATTGCTTCTCCAAGCATTGGAAGAGCTTGGAGCGGACTGTGATTATTACATACCGAATCGGTTTACGGAAGGCTATGGACCAAATGAGCAAGCCTTCAGAGACGCTGCACAAAATGGATTTACTGTTATCATAACGGTGGATACAGGAATTGCTTCAGTACATGAGGCTAATGTCGCAAAAGAACTTGGTATTGATTTGATTGTTACGGATCACCATGAACCTCAGGAGAAGCTTCCTGAGGCACTTGCCATCATTCATCCAAAATGTTCACCGGAATATGGTTTTAAAGAATTGGCTGGTGTTGGGGTAGCTTTTAAACTTGCACAGTACCTCTTGGGATATTTTCCGAAACAATACCTTGATCTTGTTGCGATTGGTACGATTGCAGATCTTGTACCATTAGTGGATGAAAACAGAGTGCTGGCTTTTTTTGGTTTGCGGTCATTATCCACAACCAAACGTCCCGGTTTAACAGCATTGAAACAGGTATGCAATATAAACGGCGATGTTGGGGAAGATGATGTCGGTTTTTTGATCGGGCCACGTCTAAATGCTGTCGGAAGGCTGCAGGATGCAGATTTGGCAGTTCAGTTGTTAATGACAAATAATATGGATGAGGCAGCGCAGATTGCGGAAATGGTTCAGTCTATTAATAAGGAACGTCAGAAGATCGTAAGTGATATTGTTCGTGAAGCTGATAAGATGATTGATTCTATGGACCAACACGGTGTTATCGTCGTGGCGAAAGAAGGATGGAATCAGGGAGTGCTGGGGATTGTTGCATCTAATCTGGTAAGAAAATATGACTGTCCGGCGATTGTACTTTCCATTATTCCTGAAACAGGACAAGCAAAAGGATCGGCAAGAAGTATCCCAGCTTTTAATTTGTTCCAGAATTGTATGA
The DNA here is from genome assembly GCF_900162695.1 of Virgibacillus siamensis. NCBI lineage: Bacteria > Bacillati > Bacillota > Bacilli > Caryophanales > Bacillaceae > Virgibacillus > Virgibacillus siamensis. The sequence continues at coordinate 1,603,752 of NZ_FUIH01000007.1, read as the reverse complement.
AACAACGGGAATTATTTGATGCTTTTGGAGGACACTCACAGGCTGCCGGAATGACGTTGCCATTGGATAATGTACAACCTTTAAGAGAAAAGTTAAACAATCTTATTCATGAGCAGCTAACAGAAGAAGATTTCACGCAGGAATTGGAAATTAACAAAACGGTTGCACTTCCGGAAATAAATGAGCTTCTCGTTAATGAGATTGCGCAGCTTGCGCCATTTGGGATGAGCAACCCGAAACCTGTCTTTCAGTTGAATCAAATTCCTGCTGATGCGAGACAAATTGGCAGCAGGAAGAACCATTTGAAAGTTCAATTCAGGCAGGAAAATACGTCATTAGATGGGATTGGTTTCGGTCTTGGGCATCTGCATCCGTTTATCTCACCCGCAACAAGCATTACAGTCGTTGGAGAATTGGGTATCAATGAGTGGAATGGAAATAAAAAAGTGCAAATCGTGATGAAGGATTTAAAAATTGCGGAGAAACAATTATTTGATCATCGCGGGAAAAAACAGATTGATATTTCACCATTTTCGTGTGACTATAAATCTCAAACAGCAGTATTTCATACAATTCCGAATGAAACAGGTACAGTTCCGGATAATGTTAATTGCATTACATATGATACCGACGTAAATGAATTGGAAATAACAGACACGGTCTATTTATATGAATTACCGGATGAGTTACATTCATTGCAGCAGATTATCCAAAGGACAAGGCCAAATAATCTGCATGTATGTTTCCACCTGGAAAACAGCGCATATATGAATCACTTTCCAAACAGAGAGGATTTTAAGTGGCTGTATGCACTTGTTATGCGCAGGAAACAAATTAATCTGACAGAAGACCTTGAGATGATGAAACGGGCAAAGAATTGGACAAAAGACCAGATTCTGTTTATGTCAGACGTGTTTTTTGAATTGGGTTTTGTTAAAATAGAAAAAGGCGTTATATCAATTAACTCCAATCCGGTGAAACGTGATTTGTCAGAGTCCCTTGCATATCAGAGACGTATTAGCCGGGCTGAAATAGAAAAAGTACTTTACTTTTCCAATTATGAGGAATTGAAAAATTGGTTTTTAAATTGCGTACAGGATAGTGAAATATCCAGGGAGGAAGTAACGAATGGACTATAAAAAACATATTAAAATCGTAGAAAACTGGCCAAAAGAAGGTATTCAGTTTAAAGATATTACACCGTTGATGGATAATGGTCCCGCATATAAAGCCGCAGTGGATGAAATTGTGGAATATGCACGTAAACGTGATATTGATTTGGTAGTGGGACCTGAGGCCAGGGGCTTTATTATAGGATGTCCGGTTTCCTATGCGTTGCAGAAAGGTTTTGCCCCAGTACGGAAAGAAGGAAAGTTACCGCGTGAGGTAATAAAGGTTGACTACGGTTTGGAATATGGAAAAAACACGCTGACAATTCATAAAGATGCAATCAAACCCGGACAGCGTGTACTGATTACAGATGATTTGCTGGCAACTGGAGGTACTATAGAGGCAACAATTAAACTGGTGGAAGAGCTTGGCGGTATTGTAGCAGGATGTGCTTTTCTTATTGAATTGTCGTATTTAAATGGCCTTGAGAAACTTGAGGGATACGATGTACTTACATTGATGAGCTATTAATTCCGGAAAACAGGTCTGGCTGATTGTCAGGCCTGTTGCTTAATTAAAATTATTTGTATTTTCTTTTATTTTATGTAAAAATTTTCGATAAACAATTGAAAGTATTCTCTGCATCGGATAAAGGTGATTATATGGCAAAAGAAGAAATATTAACAATTGAAGAAGTATTGAACAAGGCTCGCCGCTATCTTGCCGAGGATGATGTGACATTTTTGAAGCGTGCATACGATTATGCTGCAAAGGCACATGAAAATCAGTTCCGAAAATCCGGTGAGCCTTATATTATCCATCCTGTTCAGGTAGCAGGTATACTGCTTGATCTCGAAATGGACCCGGAAACGGTCGCGGGCGGTTTTTTGCATGATGTCGTAGAGGATACAGATGTCACAACAGATAATCTGGAAGCGGAATTTAATGAAGAGGTCGCCATGCTTGTTGACGGTGTTACCAAGCTTGGAAAAATCAAATATAAATCAAAAGAAGCGATACAAGCGGAAAACCATCGGAAAATGTTTGTAGCAATGGCGAAAGATATTCGGGTTATATTGATTAAACTTGCTGACAGATTGCATAATATGCGTACATTGAAACACCTCCCACCACAGAAACAGCGCCGGATTTCCAATGAAACGCTTGAAATTTTTGCGCCGCTTGCACATCGGCTTGGTATATCAACGATAAAATGGGAGTTGGAAGATACAGCATTGCGGTATTTAAATCCGCAGCAGTATTACCGGATTGTTCAATTGATGCGACAGAAAAGGGAACAACGCGAATCCTACATTGATGAAGTGATGACTGAGGTCAGGAATCAGCTGAAGGACGTTAACATTGAAGCAGACATTTCCGGACGGCCGAAACACTTGTACAGCATTTACAGAAAAATGGTGAAACAGCATAAACAATTTAACGAGATTTACGATTTGCTCGCTGTACGGATAATCGTTAATAATATTAAAGATTGTTATGCAGTTCTGGGAATCATTCATACATGCTGGAAGCCCATGCCTGGAAGATTTAAAGATTATATCGCGATGCCCAAACCTAATTTATACCAGTCACTTCATACAACTGTTATTGGCCCCAAAGGCGATCCGTTGGAAGTGCAAATCCGGACGAAGGAAATGCATGAGATAGCGGAATATGGGATTGCAGCTCATTGGGCTTATAAAGAAGGAGCCCGGGTGTCAAAAGATAAACGATCATTTGAAGAAAAACTGACATGGTTTCGTGAAATACTTGAATGGCAAAGTGAGACACATGATGCGGAAGAGTTTATGGAGACATTAAAAGTGGACCTCTTTTCCGACATGGTCTATGTATTCACACCAAAGGGAGATGTTATTGAACTTCCATCCGGTTCTGTCCCGATAGATTTTGCCTATCGGATTCATACCGAAGTGGGTAACCAGACAATTGGTGCTAAAGTTAACGGAAAAATGGAGCCGTTGGATTATCAGTTAAAAAATGGCGATATTGTCGATGTGATGACTTCTAAGCATTCATATGGCCCATCACAGGATTGGCTGAAAATGACACAGACATCCCAGGCAAAAAGTAAAATTAAACAATTTTTTAAAAAACAGCGCAGGGAAGAAAATATCAGCAAAGGTAAAGAAGCAGTAGAGAAGGAGATACAGGCGCTGGGAATTGAACCGAAAGAGGTGCTGATACAGGAAAATCTCAATCGCGTTTATGAACGGTTTAATTTTGCAAGTTCGGACGATATGTATGCGGCAGTGGGCTATCAGGGTATTACAGCAGCGTTAATAGCGACACGTTTGACAGATAAAATTCGTGAGGCAAAACAGAAAGAGCAGAATTTGGAAGAAACGCTGGAAGAAGTCAAGAGTGAATCCACGTTTAAGAAAGGACATAAGCGTGATTCAGGTGTCCGTGTTGCAGGAGTTGACAATATGCTTGTACGATTGTCAAAATGCTGCAATCCTGTTCCGGGTGATAAAATCATTGGTTATATTACCAAGGGCAGAGGAGTATCCGTTCATCGGACAGACTGCCCCAACGTTCAATCCGAAGAAGCGAAACAGCGTTTTCTTCATGTAGAATGGGAGAATAATCAACCCCAGAAGAAACAGTACCATGTTGATTTGGAAATTTCCGGATATGACCGGCGGGGGCTGCTCAATGAGGTCCTGCAGGCAGTGAACGAAACCAAGACAAATATCACACATGTAAATGGTAAGTCAGACCGGAATAAGATGGCGACCATTAATATTACCATTTTGATTCATAATACAAATCATTTGCGGCGTATTGTAGATCGTATTAAACAAATTAAGGACGTTTATACGGTAACACGAACAATCCAGTAAAACGATTATCAAAAAGGGGAACTACACGATGAAAGCGGTAATTCAGCTGGCAAAAGATGCAACAGTAACTGTGGGCGGCAACGTAACGGGTGAAATTGATTTCGGTTTTGTTGTTCTTCTTGGAGTTACACATGATGATACGGAGGCAGACGCACAGTATCTTGTAAATAAATTGGTGAATTTACGTATTTTTGCCGATGAGAATGAAAAAATGAACCTGTCACTTAAGGATGTTAACGGCAAGGTATTGTCCATTTCCCAGTTCACCCTTTTCGCTGACACGCGTAAAGGGAGACGGCCGAGTTTTGTACAAGCTGCCAAACCGGACCATGCATTTGAACTTTATAAATATTTTAATCGATTGATTGAGGAACAGGATGTACAGGTTGAGACCGGTGAATTTGGGGAATTGATGGATGTTAAGCTGACAAACCAAGGACCTGTAACAATTATCCTCGACAGTAACGACAGATAATGTTACCTTTTAGCTTCTGTACCACGGGAAAGCGAAGACGATGAGACCCTGCAGTGAGTGGTTTTTCTCACGAGGAGCTCATCGCAAGCCCGCGGATATGTCCAGCCGACTATCAAAAGGCATTTACTGCTGCTTTTGCTACTTGGACATCTTCTGGTACGGCTCCCCCGCTGACACCAACAGCACCTATTACTTTTCCATCTTTTTCTAATGGAATTCCACCACCGAACACGACAATTTTTCCCTGATTTGTTGTATTGAGTCCCCAGAGTTCCGCATTGGGTACCGTTGCTTCCTCCAGGTTCGATGTGGGCATCTTTAGGGCCACAGAAGTCCAGGCTTTATTCCATGATATATCCACACTTGCCAGCCAGGCATCATTCATTCGATGGGCTGCAACAAGATTACCTCCATCATCAAGTACGGTAATAACCATTTGTACCCCAATTTTATCCGCCTCTTGTTCAGCACTGTCAATAAGTTTCTTGGCTGTCTCCAAATTCAATTTTTCCACATTAATCATCCTTTCTCATATTTCTATAAAAATATTTCTTTCCACTCATCGGCTTTCCCTGCCTGTCTGAATACAAAACATGAAAAAATGTTTATTTTGCAATAGATTCAATTTTTCAGTTTTGTATAAAAATAACCGGGTAGATACGAAGTAGGTCTGCATTTTGAACGACCTGTAATTCACTGAAATCATGGAGGAGGTTAATTGATGGCTGACAATCGTGGAGTAGTGTACACAGGTGATGGGAAAGTAGAAGTACAGGATATTTCATTTCCGGATTTGGTGCTGCATGATGGACCAGGGGTACCGAAATCAAACGCAGGAAGAAAATGTGAACATGGGGTTATACTTAAAAATATCGTTACAAATATTTGCGGCAGTGACCAGCATATGGTCCGCGGCCGTACGACAGCTCCAACAGGGCTTGTATTAGGACATGAAATTACCGGTGAGGTTATTGAAGTAGGACGGGATGTTGAATTTATTAAGAAAGGTGATCTTGTTTCAGTACCATTTAACGTTGCATGCGGACGATGTAAAATGTGCAGACGCCAGGATACGCATATTTGTCAGAATGTCAATCCGGAACGTCCGGGTGGAGCATATGGTTATGTTGATATGGGAGGCTGGGTAGGCGGACAGTCCGAGTATGTAATGGTTCCGTATGCCGACTTCCAATTGTTGAAATTTCCGGACAAGGAAAAAGCAATGGAGAAGATTCTTGATTTAACTATGTTATCGGATATTTTTCCGACGGGTTATCACGGTGCTGTAAATGCAGGTGTTACAACCGGTTCGACGGTTTATGTCGCCGGGGCAGGTCCGGTGGGTCTGGCCGCAGCACACTCCGCACAATTGCTCGGTGCATCGGCTGTTATTGTTGGAGATTTGAAAGAGGAACGGTTGGAGCAGGCAAGAAGTTTCGGTTGTGAAACGATAAATTTAAAGAAACATGATGACGTTGGAGAACAAATCGAACAAATCCTTGGTATTCCTGAAGTAGACTGTGCTGTTGATGCAGTTGGTTTTGAGGCATATGGACATGGAACTGATCATAAAGATGCCCCGGCTACTGTGCTTAATACAATGATGGATGTTGTCGAAGCAGGCGGCAAGTTTGGGATTCCAGGTTTATATGTAACTGAAGATCCAGGAGCAAAGGATCAGGACGCCAAACAGGGATCGTTAAAAGTTCGTTTTGGATTAGGCTGGTCAAAAGCACATTCGTTTACGACCGGACAAACCCCCGCTATGAAATATCAGCATCAATTAATGAATGCCATCCTTAGCGGAAAGGCTGACATTGCAAATGTTGTGAATGCAACTGTCATATCGCTTGACGATGCCCCGCAAGGTTATGCTGATTTTGACAGCGGTGTTGCCAAAAAATTTGTCATTGATCCCCATGGAACATTGCGTAACCATTAAAATACTATGTTTGATATAAACAACAGCCAGGTTCAATACCATGAGCCTGGCTGTCGTTTTACAATGCTGGATCACCTTCAACTTCACTTATTTTCTCTACAGATTTCCAAAATAATGGTCCAGTCCATTAACAATTCCCTTTACTATTTTTTTCTGATACGCATCTGTCTGCAGCAGTTGTTCTTGTTGCGGATTTGAGATAAATCCCAGTTCCAATAACACTGCCGGCTTGAAGCTTTGTCTGATTACCTGATAATCAGCATACTTGCTTCCCCGATTACGTGCACCGGTTTCCTTACTTACTTCTTCCAGGATGAAACGGGCAAGTTTTTGGTACTGATCGTGATAGTAATAAGCGGAAATCCCGGTAACTGTCGGCATCTTCGGAAAGCTGTTATAGTGAATACTGATGAAAGCATCCGTTTGTTTAATATTTGAAAGACTTGTCCGACTGGCAAGTGAAATAAATTCATTTTCGCTCCGTGTAACAATTACCTCTGCCCCCAGCACCATTAACTCTTGTTTCAGTTTCTTCATCGTTTTGTAAGTAAAATGCTTCTCATATGTACCACTTGCACCGATAGCACCAGTATCCCTGCCGCCATGGCCGGCATCAATTACAATCGTTTTGTTTTTTATTGTGTTGGGGGTCTTCTTTTCTTCATATTTGATGATGTCCTTCAATACAAAGCCGGTCAGCCGGTCGTTGGTGAGCTTATACCATTCTTTTGTTTCCGAAACAATGGCAAATGTGGCACCCTTATCAGCAAAACCGACAATTTCGAATGAGGAAGCGGGGCCTTTGCGCAGATGAATATTGTCTTTCGAAATGGTTAATCTTTCCGCTGTTTTACGTGATTTGTCCAAGGTGGAGGCCCCGGTTGTAAAAAACAAAAGCAGTATAACCAGAGGCAAGAGTATTTGTTTTTTATTCGACAAAAGGGTTCCCCTCCATTATATCTTTTTTCCTATCATAATAAATAATCGGCAAATAGGCAAAACTAATGGCATTGAGGGAGGAATGGAAGATGAGATATCATGAAAAGCAATGGAATGCGAACTTAACGAAAGACGTTTTTGGGGTCGATTTGCATCAGTTTATGGAAATGGAAGGAAATCATAATCATATGGAAATAGCAGAAGAATTCGGAATTACACTTGGAGAAGTGAAAAAGTTGAAGAAAAAAATAACTCGTTCTTGACATTAACACGCCAAGCGATTATGATAATAGTCATATTAAATCATGAGTGGATAAAACCAGTGATGGAAAAAGTAATTGAACCCCACATGGAAAGAGAGAAAATGTCTTGGGCTGAAACCATTTTCACATGATGATTCAATGAAAGACATTCCTTAGGCTTTGTATTGAAAAGGAAGTAAATACAAACGTTTTGCAGGCGTTAACTGTGCAGAGTGGATGCATTGTGCATCAACCAGGGTGGCAACGCGGGTAAACTCCCGTCCCTTTTATTAAAGGGACGGGAGTTTTATATTGGTTATTAATTTAGATAGGGGATGATGAAATGAGTTACAAGGCGCCTAGAGGTACAGTTGATATTTTACCAGTGGACTCGGTGAAATGGGATTATGTTGAAAGAAAAATTAAAGAAATTTGCAGAAGATATCATTTTGAAGAAATACGGACTCCATTGTTTGAGAATACAGAAGTATTTCAGCGTGGTGTTGGGGATTCCACCGATATTGTACAAAAAGAAATGTACACGTTTGAAGATCGTGGGGGAAGAAGTCTGACTTTGCGCCCTGAAGGAACTGCCTCTGTTGTTCGTGCATTTGTACAGAATAAACTGTTTGGAAATCCGATTCAGCCGGTAAAATTGTTTTATTTTGCTCAAATGTTCCGGTATGAACGTCCGCAAAAAGGAAGAATGCGCCAGTTAAATCAATTTGGAGTAGAAGTATTGGGAAGTGCGAACCCTGCAGTCGATGCGGAAGTTATCGATTTAGCAATGAGATGTTATCAAGAATTAGGCTTAAAGTCTTTAAAACTTGTCATCAATTCACTTGGCGATCAGGAGAGCCGGACCAGTCACCGGGAGGCGTTAATCGAACACTTCACACCGTATAAAGATGATCTTTGCGGTGATTGTCAGACTAGATTGACTCAAAACCCGATGCGGATTCTCGATTGTAAAACAGATCGTGATCACCCCGCAATGAAAACCGCTCCATCTATCCTGGATTATTTGAATGGGGAATCGAAACAGTATTTTGAGCAGGTTCAGGAATATTTAACAAGCATGGGAATCACCTATGAAGTGGATCAGAATCTTGTTCGAGGCCTGGATTATTACAATCACACAGCATTTGAAATTATGAGTGAAGCGGACGGGTTTGGAGCAATCGCCACATTAGCCGGCGGCGGAAGATACAATGGTCTGGTTGAAGAACTTGGTGGCCCGGACACCCCTGGTATAGGCTTTGGAATGGGACTTGAACGATTATTGATGGCGCTGGAAGCTGAGAACATTGACATCCCGATTGATAAAAGTCTGGATTGCTTTATAGTTGCAGCCGGTGATGAAGCGGATAAGCAGGCTATGAAGGTTATGCACAGGTTAAGAGCCAACGGAATTCAAGCTGATAAAGATTACCAGGGTCGCAAGATGAAAACCCAATTTAAAACGGCCGATCGGCTTCAGGCAAAATTTGTATTAATAATTGGTGAAGATGAACTGGAGAAAGAAATTGTCACGGTTAAAGATATGATAACCGGTGATCAAAAAGAAATATCGATTGAAAATGTTGATGTTCAAATGCAGCAGTTATTGACAGGAGGCAATGAATGATGGGACGCATAATGAGTGGGACACTCGAGGAGTCAAATATTGGAGAAAAAGTACTCCTGAAGGGATGGGTTCAAAAACGACGCGATCTGGGCGGTTTAATTTTTATTGACCTGCGGGATAAATCAGGTCTGGTTCAAGTAGTGTTTAATCCGGATCATTCGAAGGAAGCATTGGAAACAGCTGAGTCAGTACGAACTGAGTATGTGGTGCAAATTTCCGGAAAAGTGGTGGAACGGGATAAAAGTACCGTGAACGAGGCAATGAAAACCGGTGAAATTGAAGTAATAGCTGAAGAACTTATTATTTTAAATAAAGCGAAAACCCCGCCATTTTTAATTCAGGATCAGTCAGATGTAGCGGAAGACTTACGCTTGAAATATCGTTATATTGATCTTCGCAGAAATGTTCTGCAAAATACATTTAAGCTGAGACATCAAACAACCCAGGCGGTACGAAATTTTTTGAATGAACAGGATTTCCTGGAAATGGAAACACCGATTCTTACAAAAAGTACACCTGAAGGAGCAAGGGATTATCTTGTTCCGAGCCGGGTTCATCACGGTGAATTTTACGCTTTGCCTCAGTCCCCGCAATTGTTCAAACAGCTGATTATGATGGGCGGATTTGAAAAATATTATCAGATTGCCCGCTGTTTCAGGGATGAGGATTTACGGGCAGATCGTCAGCCGGAATTTACACAGATTGATATTGAAACATCATTCATGACAAGTGATGAAATCATGGAAATGACGGAAAATATGATGAAATATGTTATGAAAGAAGTTAAAAATATCAACATTGATATTCCATTTAATCGAATGCCTTACGATGAGGCAATGGCCCGATTTGGTTCAGATAAGCCGGACACAAGGTTTGGAATGGAATTGATTCATGTCTCTGATATACTTGCTGATTCATCGTTCAAGGTTTTTCAGGATGCCATTAACTCCGGTGGTAAAGTTTGTTTGCTGAATGTGAAAGAGCAGGCAAATAATTATTCAAGAAAAGACCTGGATAAACTGACAGAATTCGTGAAAGTTTACGGTGCAAAAGGAATGGCCTGGCTGAAGGCTGAAGGTGATGAACTGAAAGGGCCAATTGCAAAATTCTTGTCTGAACAGGAGAGGGCAGACGTGATGAAACGTGCTGAAGTATCAGATGGGGACCTGCTATTGTTCGGATCAGATAAGACGAATATTGTTTATGATTCACTTGGGGCTTTGCGTCTTAAGTTAGGCAGAGAGCTTGGGCTGATTGATGAAAGTCAATTTAATTATTTATGGGTTACAGATTGGCCATTATTTGAATATGATGATGATCTGGAACGGTATTTTGCAGCGCACCACCCGTTTACAATGCCTGCTGAAGGTGATGTGGAAAAACTGAAGACGAGTCCGGAAGAGGTACGTGCAAATGCATATGACCTCGTTTTGAACGGTTACGAGTTAGGTGGCGGATCATTGCGTATCCATAAGCGTGAACTTCAGGATACAATGTTTGAAGTGCTGGGATTTACAAAAGAAGCTGCAACAGAACAGTTTGGATTTCTGCTTGAGGCATTGGAATATGGTGCACCGCCTCACGGAGGAATTGCGCTCGGGCTTGATCGTATAATCATGCTGTTGTCAGGAAGATCCAATTTGCGGGATACTATTCTGTTTCCAAAAACTGCTTCGGCATCCGATTTACTCACTGATGCACCTGACGAAGTAAGCCCGGACCAGCTTGAAGAACTCTCTATTCATGTTGAAGCGAAGAAATGACAGAAATAGTAAATTGTTGGAAAGTCGTAATATTTGTAATCAATCCGTTAAAGTAAGAATATTGAAAATCAATTATTACTGTGATAGAATGAACGTACAATTAAACAACTGATAAACATCAATCCTGATGTGTTCGTCCGATATAGTCGTTTTGACCGAACATCTATATAAACGGGAGCCTGCAGCAGTTTCCATGTTGCGTGCACGCCTCATCTGAGGAAGCATAATAAATATGGAACAGGGCACCCACCTGCCAAGAGCGGGATCAAAACTCAGCATGGACGGCACGATTGGGATTGATTGTTTTATGCACAAAAAAACTCCTCCAATATGGAAGAGTTTTTTAGCCGTCAAGAAATTATAAAATTTTATGCTTGTGTATAACTAGGTTACCGAATGAGCCACGTCCAGCTCACCGTGTTTCCTTTATCTCATTGCGGATTAGGGAAGATCGGCTAAAACCGCCGCTTTGCGCGGCAACGCAGACCCACCCTGCATGGCAGGGGCGCAGTTTGTCGCAGTTTGACTGGCAGTAATCCTCGCTGAAAAACGCGAGGATTACTGCCAGTTCAAGCCCGATTGGTTCAACTAATATTCAGTGGGAAACCACCACTGAATAAAGTTTCACAATATACGTTGCTAAACGGGCGCTTACGCTTTTGATCTTTTTATTCACTATTTGCCACTTGCTGAAGGTTGCCGTTTTTGTCCATTTTAAAGGACGGGGCCTTGAATGTGCCTTGATCTTCAAGCACTGTCATCTTTCGGGCGCGATCCATGATTTGCATAAATACTTGATAATCCTCCTGAACCGCGGCAAATTGTTTTTCTGTTTCAGAAAGTTTTTGTTCCAATTCTTCTATTTGGTTACGCAGTGTCTGGTTCTCTTTTTTCGTTTGTTCCAGCGACATTTTTGATTGATTGGAAGCATAATAGTCTTCCTTCAACTGGGTTAAATAATGAATGACGGAATCCATATTAAGTTCGGTTGATTCCGGTTCAGGTATTGCATCATCATTTGTTTCAGTATATTGCGGAGTTGGTGCAGTTGCTTGTTTCGGTTTTGTTGCACTCGCAGCTTGTGCACGTTTTTTCTCTTTCCGCTGGCGTTTTGCCAAGTCAATAGCATTTTCATATTTTTCCCGGACTTCTGCGTTCCATCGAAACCCGCAGGCAGCTGAGGTCCGGTTCAGTTTATCTCCTACTTCTTCAAAAGCATTTAATTGCGTACTTCCTTCTCTGATATGGCGTAAGACTGTTTCTGCCAGTAACAGGTCATCCTCATGTGACCAGGCATCCTGTCTGACTTTAACCATTTCATTCATCTCCTTTTCCAAATCGGCATGTGCACGATAACATAGATTTTAATCTTTATGTCTATTCTTACCGGTTTGAAAAGGTTTTATACGTCTATTATCTAGTATTATTGGGAGTCATTTTGTATTTTTTCATATACCTGTTTAAGTGCCCGTTCGAACTTTCCGGAATCTTTTGGTTTGTAATAATGTTTGTTTTTTATAGAATCAGGTAAATATTGCTGTTTGACCCATCCATTATCATAATTATGGGGGTACTTGTATTCGAGTCCACGTCCAAGTTTTTTAGCCCCCCGGTAGTGGGAATCTTTCAAATGTGCCGGTACATCCCCGCTTTTCCCGTTGCGTATGTCGGATAGCGCCTCATCAAGTGCTTTGTATGCCGTATTTGATTTTGGGGAAAGACACAACTCGATAATGGCAACCGACAATGGAATTCTCGCTTCAGGAAAACCTACCCGTTCGGCAGCCTGAACAGCGGCAATTGCTCGCGGACCAGCCTGGGGGTTGGCCAGACCAATGTCCTCATATGCACATACAATCATTCGTCGTGCGATACTGTCCAAGTCTCCAGCTTCGATTAGCCGTGATAAATAATGCAGTGCTGCATTAACATCACTGCCCCTGATGGATTTTTGAAATGCGGATAACACATCATAATGTGCATCACCGTCCTTATCGTGGGAGAAACTTTTTTTCTGCATACATTCTTCTGCGACGTCCAGGTTGATCTGAATTAGACCATTTTCATTTTCCGGAGTGGAATAAACAGCCAGTTCAAGACCATTTAATGCAGAACGCAAGTCACCACCTGAAGCAAAAGCAAAATGATCCAATGCTTCGCCCGATAGTGTAATGTCCCGGGATCCGAAGCCATTTGTTTCATCCGTAAGTGAACGGGTTATCGCTGTTTTGACATTATCAGGGCTCAGTTTGTGAACCTCAAACAAGTGACACCTGCTGCGAATTGCCGGGTTTATGGAATGGTATGGATTGCTTGTTGTACATCCTATTAATGTTATTAAGTTACTTTCAATATGCGGAAGCAAAAAATCCTGTTTTGCTTTATCTAAACGATGAACTTCATCCAAAACCATCACTGATTGCCCGGTCATTTTTGCTTCCTCGACAGCAATCTCCATATCCTTTTTCTTGTCTACAACAGCATTTAATGTTTTAACAGGGATATTCAGGCTCTTGGCAAGCGCAACAGCCATGGATGTTTTGCCTGTCCCCGGAGGTCCGAACAGGATCATGGAAGCAAGCCGGTTTGCTTGTACCATACGATTTAATATTTTTCCTTCACTGACAAGGTGTTCCTGTCCAATTACATCATCAATGCTGGATGGCCGCATTTTGTATGCTAATGGTTGTTGATTCATCCAAATCTTCCTTTGTCTAAAATAGTAGTTTACATATCAGTGCAACACTGAATTTCCTGAAATGCAAGTGGGTTGTCATTCATGCTATAATAACATGTATTGACAAATAGAAATAATGAAAGCTATTGTATTATCTTAAATAAGAGGTGTCACTATGAAGATTTCAACAAAGGGCCGATATGGGCTGACAATTATGATTGAACTGGCCAGAACGTATGGTAACGGACCTATGTCATTAAAGGCAATTGCTCAGGAAAAAAATCTATCTGAACATTATCTGGAACAGCTGGCAGCACCTTTGCGTAATGCCGGCCTGATAAACAGTATCCGTGGAGCATACGGCGGTTATGTTCTGGCAAAAAAACCCGGAGATATAAAAGCGGGCGATATTATCCGGGTATTGGAAGGCCCAATCTCACCGGTTGAAGGCATCGAGGATGAGGAGCCTGCACAGCAGGCATTGTGGATTCGTATCCGAGATGCTGTTCGAGATGTTCTGGATACAACTACTTTAGAAGATTTAAAACAGCACCAGGACGATAAACTGCAGGATGCTTATATGTTTTATATATAATAATTCAAGGAAACAGAAAGGAATTGGAAAAAGTGGACTATATTTATTTGGACCATGCTGCAACAGCACCTATGGATAAACAGGTCACGGATGCGATGGTTCCTGTAATGAATGAAGTATTCGGCAATCCGTCAAGTGTTCATGGATTTGGCCGAAAAGCAAGGCAGCAATTGGATGAAGCACGGCGGGTCATGGCCCGAAGTATTCATGCAAACGAAAAAGAAATCATTTTTACCAGTGGCGGAACGGAAGCTAACAATATGGCATTGATTGGAACGGCACTGGCAAACAAAGATAAAGGCCGTCACATTATAACAACAGTACAGGAACATCATGCTACACTCCACACTGCCATGCATTTGGAAAGTGCGGGGTTTCACGTGACATATCTTCCTGTTGATGAAACAGGAATTATTTCCGTAACCGATTTACAAAATGCCCTGACTGATGAAACGATACTGGTTTCCATTATGTACGTTAATAATGAAACCGGCATGATTCAACCAGTTGAGGAGATTGGGAATATTCTTAGTGATCATCAGGCTTATTTTCATACAGATGCGGTACAGGCATATGGATTGTTCGATATCAATGTAAAAGAAGCTGGGATTGATATGCTTTCTGTGTCATCACACAAAATTAGCGGACCTAAAGGGATTGGATTTTTATACACAGCGGATGATGTGAAACTGGAAGCCATTCAATATGGCGGTGAGCAGGAACGTAAACGCAGACCAGGTACTGAAAATGTTGCCGGAGCAGCAGGCTTTCAGAAAGCAGTTCAACTTACGATTGAATCAAAACAGAACCGAAATGAACGCTACGCAAGGTATAAAAAAATGTTTTTGAACGAGTTGGACAAAGCCGGTGTCCGCTATGATATAAATGGTGTTTTTGAGAATGGCGCCGCATCCATTTTGAATATCAGTTTTCCAGGAACAAATGTAGAGTCCATGCTGACGAATCTGGATTTGTCGGGGGTTTCAGCGTCAAGCGGAAGTGCCTGTACAGCCGGATCCGTTGAACCTTCACATGTCTTGACGGCGATGTATGGAGAGGGTAATGAACGGACTACGAATTCTGTAAGGTTCAGTTTTGGTATTCATAATACAGATGAAAATGTTAGAGAAGCTGGCAAACGAGTTGCGGGTATTGCCAAGCGGCTTGCAGCTTAGAGGAGGTGTATATTTTGAAACATAAAAGTGAAACAAGAGTTGTAGTAGGAATGAGCGGGGGAGTGGATTCCTCGGTAGCTGCATTATTGCTGAAGGAGCAAGGTTATGATGTGGTCGGCATATTTATGAAAAATTGGGATGATACTGATGAAAATGGTGTTTGTACTGCGACAGAAGATTTTGATGACGTTGTAAGAGTCTGCAATCAACTGGATATTCCATACTTTGCGGTAAATTTTGAGAAACAATACTGGGATAAAGTATTCACCTATTTCCTGGATGAATATAAAGCAGGAAGAACACCTAATCCCGATGTGATGTGTAATAAAGAAATTAAATTTAAGGCATTCCTGGATCATGCATTATCACTTGGAGCAGATTATCTGGCGACAGGACATTACGCACAAGTGCGGGAGAATAATGGAAGATACGAAATGCTCCGTGGAATCGATGATAATAAAGATCAGACGTATTTTTTAAATCAGTTGACGGAAGACGTTTTGGAAAAAGTAATGTTCCCATTGGGCCATTTAAACAAAAAAGAAGTTCGTGAAATTGCAAAGCAACATGATCTTGTTACGGCAGCCAAGAAGGACAGCACAGGAATTTGTTTCATTGGAGAACGTAATTTCAAGGAGTTCCTTAGTGAGTATCTTCCGGCACAGCCGGGATTAATGAAAACATTATCCGGTATCGAAAAAGGACGTCATGATGGGTTGATGTATTATACAATCGGTCAGCGGCAAGGTCTCGGGATAGGCGGATCCGGTGACCCGTGGTTTGTTGTCGGTAAAAATCTGCAAGAAAATGTGCTTTATGTTGAACAAGGTTTTCAAAATGATAAATTGTATTCGGATGGATTGCTTGCAACCGATGTAAACTGGATAGGCGATACTCCGGGTGAGCCATTCACATGTACTGCGAAATTCCGCTATCGTCAAAAGGACTGTGAAGTATTGGTACACCCGTCAAATGATGGGCAAGTTACGGTTGAATTCAAAAACACGCAGCGTGCTGTTACACCGGGACAGGCTGTCGTGTTTTATGATAATGAAGTATGTCTCGGAGGCGGAACGATTGATGAGGTTATTAAAAATCACGCCGCTTTGGATTATGTAGGATAACATAAAGAGGCTGGGGCAGGGATATATCAAAAAAGTGCAATTCAAAAAACGAACAATTTAGCGAAGTATATTTCCGGAGCGGTAATTACGCTCCATTTCCATTTAGTTGTTCGGGTTTTAAAATGGATAAACACTTTTGTCCCAACCTCTTTTTCAGGAACTTTTTCTATACCCGTTCAAATGAAAGGATTGTATATGATGGACAAGACGGAACGCGCCATAGAACTGATGAAAGAACAAAAATATGAAGAAGCTGCAGAACTTTTCAATGAGATCATCGAAGAAGAACCGGAAGAAGCCCTTGGATATATCAATTTTGGAAACCTTCTTCTGCATATAAATGATTTGGAACGTGCAGAACGCTTTTTCCAAAAGGCAATTGAACTGGATGAATTTGCTGCAACCGCCTATTACGGGTTAGGCAATATATATTACGAAAAATCACTGTTTCCAAAGGCACAGGAAAATTTCCAGAAAGCTATCGAAATCGGACTTGTGGAAGCTGATGCCTATTTTATGCTCGGCATGACTTTCTATCACCAGGAACATTTTAAGCTTGCACTGCCATATCTGCAGCGGGCAACAGAACTTGACCCCGATGATGTTGAGGTGTTGTTTCAATACGGGCTGACACTGGCACAGAGTGACCATCTGAAAGACGCTAAAGGCATATTTGAACGTGTACTGGAAAAGGAACAGAAACATAGTGATGCACACTATAATCTGGGTGTCATTGCCTTGTATGATGAAGACCTTTCACAAGCATTGCATCATTTTGATATGGCATTGGAAATTCAGCCGGAACATACACTTGCAGCTAACGGAAAGAAACAGATTGAGGAATTGCTGAACAATACAGATTTATAAGGGGAAATATAAATGGCAGCCGACAGCCAAGCTGATCGTGAAAAGGGATATATAAAAGGAGAGCTCCTGTACAACATTTATCAAAATGAACAGGAGCATTTTTCGATTGCAAAAATAAAAATTCATGATACAAATGAGGATTTCCAGGCGAAAGAAATTGTAATTAAAGGCTATTTCTCCAGCTTACAGGAAGCAACGCCATATTATTTTTACGGAGTCTTCGAAAATCATGTAAAATTTGGTTTGCAGTATAATGTAAATTCATATCGGACATTTATTCCGGATACGAAAGACGGTTTGGCTGCCTATCTTTCCAGTGACATGTTTTATGGAATTGGTAAAAAGACTGCCTCGAAAATTGTGGCTAAACTTGGAGAGAATACGATTTCCAAAATACTGAACAACCCAGATGTGTTAAAAGATATTCCCGGTCTGAAACAGGATAAACGGGAATTGCTTTTCAAAACGCTCCAGGAGAACCAGGGTTTTGAGCATGTTGTTGTATATCTTGCAAAATATGGTATTGGGTTGAAACTAGCCCAAAAAATTTTTCAGGAGTATAAAGAGGAAGCCATTGAGATTTTGGAAAATGATCCATATCAGTTTGTGTTTGATATTGAGGGATTCGGTTTCCAGACTGCCGATCAGATAGCCAGACAAAATGGTTTGTCATTATCACATCCGAATCGGATATCAGCAGGGTGTATTTACATTTTACAGAATAACATTCAGAGTGGTCATGTTTTTCTGCCAATGGATACGTGTATTGAACAAGTTATGGGGCTGCTTTTTGATCGGCGGGAGCCGCTTACATATGAGAATATATCGGAATTATTAACAGAACTGAATACAGCCAAAAAAGTTATTATTCAAAATGGCAATGTGTACCTGCCATCCCTTTATTATGCGGAAGATGGGTTTGCCTCAAGCATTAAACGTTTGACGGAAAAACCGATGGAACATGATACGACCATGGCTGAACTAATGAAAATTATCGGGGATATTGAAGAAACAGAGGTATTGAGCTATGGAAAAGAACAATTTGATGCGCTGAGCAAAGCGCTCAAATCGAAGTTAATGATTGTAACAGGCGGACCAGGAACTGGAAAAACAACCGTTATTAAAGGAATTGTGCAGGCGTATGCCTCCATTCATAACCTTTCGATGAATCCACGGGATTACGACTCGGAGTCAGATTTCCCGTTTATTTTAACAGCACCAACGGGTCGTGCTTCCAAACGGTTGAATGAATCAACTGGATTGCCTGCTGTTACGATTCATCGTTTGCTTGGCTGGGATGGGCATAATGGCTTTAGTAAAGACGAGCAAGATCAGCTGTCAGGGAAATACCTGATTGTTGATGAATTTTCCATGGTTGATATATGGCTTGCAAACAGCTTGTTTAAAGCGATTCCGGATGAGATGCAGGTCCTGCTTGTCGGGGACGAGGATCAACTGCCATCGGTTGGACCGGGACAAGTATTGTCTGACCTGTTAAGCAGCGGGTTTATTTCATATGTAAGTCTAAATGAGGTATACCGGCAGAAGGAAGGATCAAAAATTATTCAGCTTGCTCATTTAATTAAGCATGATCAGTGCAATAAAGAGGCATTGGCAAATGATAAAGATTTCAGCTTTATTTCATGCGGGGAACATCAATTGATTGATCTGATTACAAAAGTATTCCATAAGGCAATAGAAAAAGGCGTCGACCCCAAATCGATTCAGGTACTTGCTCCAATGTACCGCTCCCAGGCAGGAATTAATGCAATAAACCATCATTTGCAGGCGCTTATTAATCCAAAGACAGCTGCAAAACGGGAAGTTAAAGCAAACAATGTGACATTCCGGACTGGTGATAAAGTCATCCAGTTGGTGAACCAGCCGGAAGATGGCGTGTTTAATGGGGATATTGGCGAGGTTGCGGCCATTTTTGAAGAGGACGAAAACACGGACCATGTTGAACAGCTTGTAATCACATTTGATGGTAAAGAAGTTGTTTATGAACGGAAAGACTATATCAATCTGATGCACGCATATTGTATTTCCATTCACAAATCGCAGGGAAGCGAGTTTCCAAATGTCATTCTTCCGGTTGTTACCGGGTACCATCGGATGCTTCGGAAGAATTTGCTTTATACAGCCATTACAAGAAGTAAGCAATCATTAATTATTTGCGGAGAACAGCGCGCGTTCTTAAAAGGAATTCAGACCAAAGATACGAATGAACGATTTACTTCACTGAATGATTTACTTGAGGCAAGGCTCGAAGATATTCACCCGGAACCTGTCGATAATCCGGATGAAGAAGAACTGAGCCCTTATGATTTCATGTGAACAGACGTATATTTTCTAAAATATCGGGCAACGATAAGGAAACAATTATCAAAGGAGCTTTACGTATGTTCGTGTGCCCGAATTGCAATGGGAAGGATATAGGGAAAATCGGATCACAACAATATTATTGCTGGAACTGTTTTATTGAGTTGTCTGTCTTTGAGAATGAAGTCATGATTCATCAAGTGGAATCTGATGGTTCACTAAGCTCACTGAATGACTTGTTTTCCGAAGATGAACGGAAAATTCAATGGTAACCTTGGCATGTCAATTATAGTTGCTGAGGAGCGATTACATGTTAAAAGCTAAACTGTTGAATATCTTCCTGACAGCTCTGACTGGAATAGTCGTATTATTGTTTGTGTATTTGATTATAAAACTGTTCCCGGTATATGGAGCTGTTTTTTCTTTTCTATGGCATATTATCGCTCCTTTCTTAATAGCTGGACTTATTGCTTATTTATTGTATCCGGTAGTTCGTAAAATGCACCAGTATAATATGCCAAAAGGATTGGCTGTAATGGTGATTTACGTGATTTTTTTTGGTGGCACTGCTTATCTGATCTATCGGATTTATCCGGCCATTATACATCAGTTAGCGGAATTGAAGAATCAACTGCCGCAGCTATTGGATATGTATCGTGATTTTATCTATTCATTATATGAATACACGGCATTCTTACCGGAAAATGTCCATGACAAGATGGATGAACTTTTACGTGAACTGGAATCATATGTTGAGAATTTGTTGACAAACCTGGTTCGGGGATTTACGAAAATTTTTGATATGATTATCCTGCTGACGGTAATTCCTGTCCTGGTTTTTTACTTTCTGAAAGATTATACAAAAATGAAGGACTTTCTGAAAAAGTGGGTCCCGGGAAAGTACAGGGATGATGTCAGGCAGCTTGCCGGAGAGTTGGATGATCGTCTCGGCGGTTATTTCCGCGGTCAACTCCTGGTTTGTCTAATAGTTTCCCTGGTATCATTTGCTCTTCTGTATTTTTTGCATATTAACTATGCATTATTGCTTGCTATTGTGATTGGAATTACAAATATCATTCCTTATTTCGGCCCCATCATTGGTGCATTACCGGTTGTAGCTATTACTGCAGCAACGGCCCCTGATTTATTGCTGATTGTCATCGCGGGTATTGCAGCAATCCAGGTAATGGAAGGGAATTTACTGACACCCTATGTGATGGGGAAAAGTATTCAAATTCACCCGGCTGCTATTATTTTTGTTCTACTTGTCGGTGGTGAAATGTTCGGGGTTGTCGGAATGATTATTGCTGTGCCAGTCCTTACCGTTTTAAAAGTGATTTTCGAACATTGGAATGATGCCGGTCGGATTCATTGACAATTGTTCATTAATTTTTTATAATATCGCATAACTGATACTATACTGAAGACGTTGATGACATGGAGTACATGATACCATTTCAAAGAGAAAGACTTCCATTTGGCTGCAAGGAGTCTTAAATAGAGGGTCATGGAAAGCTAAGTCGGAGTGCGGTTAATACCCGCCGGTTTCAAACCGTTAACATGGTAAAGTGATGAACATGTTTTGTTCATAATTAGGGTGGTACCGCGATGAATCTCGTCCCTGCGATAATGCAGAGGAGGAGATTTTTTTATGTAAATGTATTGTCAAAAATAGATTATGGATATGGAGGATGCATTATGAAACAATTAACATCGGCACAGGTAAGGCAAATGTTTTTGGGTTTTTTTAAGGAAAAAGGTCATGGGGTTGAACCGAGCGCATCACTTGTTCCAAAAGAAGATCCGACACTGCTTTGGATAAACAGTGGTGTTGCCACATTAAAAAAATACTTTGATGGAAGGGTTATTCCCGATAATCCCAGGATCGTTAATGCACAAAAGTCAATTCGGACGAATGATATCGAGAATGTCGGATATACTGCCCGGCATCATACTTTTTTTGAAATGCTTGGTAATTTTTCGATTGGCGATTACTTTAAAAAGGAAGCAATCGAATGGGCGTGGGAGTTTTTGACAAGCGATAAATGGATTGGATTCGATGCTGAACGTTTATCCGTAACTGTTCACCCGGAAGATGATGAGGCTTATGATCTTTGGCTTCACGAGATAAAAATCCCGAAAGAACGAATTATCCGTCTGGAGGAGAATTTCTGGGATATTGGTGAAGGTCCAAGTGGTCCAAATACAGAAATTTTCTTTGACCGGGGTGAAAAATACGGATCCGATCCCAATGATCCAGAGCTATATCCAGGCGGAGAAAATGAACGTTATCTTGAAATTTGGAATTTGGTATTTTCGCAGTTTAATCACAATCCTGATGATACGTATACACCACTTCCGAAGAAAAATATTGATACAGGAATGGGACTTGAACGAATGGTCTGTGTCATTCAGGATACACCAACAAACTTTGAAACTGATCTGTTTATGCCGCTGATTCGGAAGACTGAGGAACTATCCGGAGCAACTTACGGTCAAAGTGAAGAAACAGATACGGCATTTAAAGTGATTGCCGATCATATCCGGACCGTTACGTTTGCGATTGGTGACAATGCAGTACCGTCAAACGAAGGAAGGGGCTATGTATTAAGGAGGCTATTGCGCCGTGCAGTCCGGTTTGCTAAACAGATTGGAATAAACCAACCATTTATGTATCAGCTTGTTCCCGTTGTGGGGACCATAATGAAGGATTTTTATCCGGAGGTTGCTAAACAGCAGGACTATATAGAAAATGTGGTGAAGCTTGAAGAAGAACGCTTCCATGAAACATTGCATGACGGTTTGGAAATATTGACAGCCATTATTGAAAAAGAAAAACAAAAGGGAAGTAATGTGTTTCCGGGGTATGAAGTCTTCCGTCTTTATGATACGTACGGATTCCCGAAAGAACTAACAGAAGAATATGTAGCAGAAGAGGGATTCACCATTGATGAGCAAGGCTTTCAAAAGGAAATGAGTTTGCAGCGTGACCGTGCCCGTAAAGCGCGCCAGAAAACAGACTCCATGCAGATTCAGGATGGAGTTTTAAGCGAACTGGATTCAGACAGTACATTTGTCGGCTATGATTATAGTGAAACAATGACCACGATTGCAGCAATTGTTTCGGGAAATAAACATGCAGAATCGGCTGTTGCTGGTGAAACTGTGCTCGTGCTGCTGAAAGAAACGCCTTTTTATGCTGAAAGCGGTGGTCAGATTGCTGATCAGGGATGGATATATTCCGATAACTTCTCTGGGTATGTGAAAGATGTTCAAAAAGCACCAAAGGGTCAACATATTCACCAAGTCCACGTAAAAGACGGTGAGATTCATGTGGGCGATACAGTAAAAGCCATTATTGATAAAGAATTTCGTAAAGCTATCATCAAAAATCATACAGCAACACATCTGCTGCATCAGGCATTGAAAGATGTTTTAGGTAATCATGTCAATCAGTCCGGTTCCCTTGTAACACCTGATCGGTTGCGATTTGATTTCTCCCACTTCGGCAGTGTGGAACAGGAACAACTGGAAGAGATAGAACAAATTGTAAACCGCAAAATTTGGGAATCTATCCCATTGGTTATCGAAAACATGAAAATTGATGAAGCGAAGGAAATGGGTGCGATGGCTTTATTTGGTGAAAAATATGGCAATATCGTTCGCGTTGTACAGGTAAGTGATTATAGTATTGAACTATGCGGTGGCTGTCACGTGGCAAACACCGCAGAAATCGGTTTGTTTAAGCTTGTATCCGAAACAGGAATTGGCGCCGGAACAAGACGTATTGAAGCAGTTTCAAGCAGAAATGCATACGAATATGTAAATAATAAACTAAGTTTGCTTTCCGAAACGGCGCAATTGCTAAAAACAACAGAAGAACAGGCTCCGGAGAGGGTGGAAGGTTTATTTGAGGAAATTAAATCCCTTCGGAAAACAAATGAATCACTGAGTTCCAAGTTATCCAATGCAGAAGCATCATCCATCCTTGATCGCGCGGAAGAAGTAAATGGTGTTAAAGTACTTGCGCAAAAGGTTAGCGTCAAGGACATGAACCAGCTTCGCAACATGGTCGATAATCTGAAACAAAAAATGGGTTCGGGAGTTATACTGTTAGCTGCAGAAAATAACGAAAAAGTTCAGCTTGCTGCAGGTGTTTCCAATGATCTGATGGATGACGGTCTCCATGCCGGGAACCTTATTAAACAAGCTGCCCAGTTATGTGGCGGCGGTGGCGGTGGACGCCCTGACATGGCACAGGCAGGTGGTAAAAATCCGGAAAACATTGATGATGCACTTTTATTTGCCAGTAAATATGTTAAAGATAATACAAATGGATAAGCTGTTACTTTCAATCTGACAAAAAAAGATATAATATTAGGGTTAAACATGTTAGAATAAAGAATGAAGGCAAATTATGGAATGAGGTGTCACTATGAGCTCTACTGATAAAACGATGAAGTTTAACTTTTCAGAAGAACCTTTTGATCAGGATATCAAGGAAATACTCTTCACTGTCCATGGTGCCCTTAAAGAAAAAGGTTATAATCCGATAAACCAGATTGTTGGTTATTTACTATCCGGTGACCCGGCATATATACCGAGATATAATGACGCCAGAAACCTGATTCGCAAAATTGAACGTGATGAAGTGATTGAGGAATTGGTCAAATTCTATCTCGATGAACAGCGCAGGGAAAACTAAATGAAAATAATTGGTTTGGATGTTGGTTCCAAGACAATTGGTGTTGCCATTAGTGATGCATTTGGATGGACAGCTCAGGGCCTAACAACCATTAAATGGGATGAACGGGATATCCGTTCAGCGGACAATAAGTTAAAGGAAATTATAGCCGAGCATGGCGTGGAAAAGGCCGTCATCGGGTTGCCGAAAAATATGAATGGCAGTATTGGGGAACGTGGACAGGCATCCGAGAATTATGCTGACCATTTTGAAAAGGTTCATAATATCCCTGCAGCATTATGGGATGAACGACTTACCACTGTGGCTGCAGAACGCGTGTTGCTTGAAGCGGATGTCAGCAGGAAGAAGCGGAAAAAGGTAATTGATAAAATGGCTGCTGTCATGATACTCCAAGGGTATCTGGATCAAGCTTAGGAAATGGGGTGACATAAAATGCCACTGGATGAAAAAGAACGGATCATCATTCCGGATGAAAACGGTGAGGAGCATTTGTTTGAGGTATTGTTTTCATTCGATGTTGATGAAACGGAACAATCTTATATTGCAGTAGTGCCTGTTGAGCAAAAGGATGACGAAGAAGTAGAAGTATATGCCTTTCGCTACGAGGAAAAAGAAAAGGATGACAATGACCTTTCATTATTTGCCATTGAATCGGATGAAGAATGGGAAATGGTGGAGGAAATGCTGAACACACTGGCTGATGAAGAAGATCAAAATCAGTAATTCCTGAAGCCTGTAACCAAATAACTGATTGTTTAGCCGATGTCAGATTATGATATCGGCTATACTTTTGTAGAAAATTTATGAGTTTTTTAGTATAATTAACCGGGTGAAAGGGGGAAACCCAATGAGCAAGGATAAAAAGCCACGAAAATACAGGGACAACCTCATATTGCGCAGCGAAGAATCCCGGCTTGTCCGAAAAATTGTCGCACTTATTATTGTGGCTGTAGTCCTTATCCTGGTTGTTGGTGGTATATCAGGCTACATGTATATTAAGTCTGCCTTACAACCAGTTGACCCAGATAGTGATGAAAAAGTAAAAGTGGAAATACCAATGGGATCTTCAACTTCCGATATTGCATCCATACTGGAAGAAAACGGCATTATTAAAGATGGACGGGTATTTCGCTTCTACATAAAATTTAATAATCAATCCAATTTTCAGGCCGGCAACTACACGTTTTCACCATCTATGGAAATTGATAAGATTATACAATCATTAAAGCACGGGAAGGTAATGGAAGAACCTTTATTGCGAATCACTATACCAGAGGGTAAGACGATAAAACAGATGGCGAAAATTTATTCGGATAAGTTGTCATTCAGCAAGAAGGACTTTTTAAAAAAAGTTAATGACCGTGATTATGTAGAATCACTAATGAACAAATATCCTCAGATTCTAACCAAAGATATATTAAATCCGGATATTAGAACTCCGTTGGAAGGGTATTTGTACGCTGCAACCTTTAATTTTTATACGAAAAGTCCAAGTGTTGAATCCGTAATTGAAAAAATGCTTAAGAAGACAGTGAATGTTGTTACGCCATACATGAATGAGATTTCTAAACAGGGATTAACTGTACACGAAGCAATGACGATGGCTTCCCTTATTGAAAATGAGGCAAGTTCTGTGAAACAGCGCAAGAAAATAGCTGGGGTATTCTACAATCGTCTTGATAAAGGTATGCCTCTCCAAACTGACCCAACCGTTTTGTATGCTTTGGGCGGTCATAAGGATAAAGTGTTATATAAGGATCTTAAAATTAAATCACCGTATAACACCTATCATGTGGATGCATTACCGGTAGGACCAATTTCCAATTTCGCGGAAAGTTCATTGAAAGCCGCTGTTAACCCGGAAAAATCGGATTATCTGTATTTCCTTCATGACAGCAAGGGCAAAATTCATTATGCTGAAACAATAGAAAAGCATAGGAAAAATAAAAAGAAATATATAAAATAATAAATCGTTGTAAAAGTAAATATGTACAGCTGAAAACTGAAGGGAGTGTGAATAGTTGTTCACATTTCCCGTTTTTTTACATGAACATTGAAAAGCAGGGGGTGACAATATGGAGGAAAAACTAGAACAATATTTACAGGCTGTACTCTCAGTTTCACCGGAGTGGATCCGGAATCTGGAAAGTGAGGCAAAAGCGGAACAGGTTCCCATCATGGATCCGGTTGGAATGGACTTTATGATGCAGCTTATCAGACTAACCAAACCGAAACGGATTTTGGAAATAGGTACAGCAATTGGATATTCTGCATTGCGAATGCTTGAAGCTAACCCTGATGCAACGATTGTTACAATAGAACAGGATGAAAAACGCTACAAACAGGCTGTTCATAACATAAACAAACTGGAAATGGGGAATAGTATACAGGTTATCCATGGTGACGCTGCAGATAAAATAAGTACCCTTGATGCCGAAAGAACATTTGATATGGTGTTTATTGATGCTGCTAAGGGGAAGTATAAACGCTTTTTTGAATTATCAGCACCACTTTTAGCCAAAAATGGATATATCTTATCAGACAACGTCTTATTTAAAGGATTTGTGGCCGATTCCGAAAAAGAACATCCGAGGTTTCAAAAAATAGCACGTAAACTTCGTGATTACAATGAATGGCTTGTCCAACATCCGGATTTTATTACATCCATTGTTCCAGTTGGTGATGGGGTTGCAATCAGTTATAAAAAGTAAAGGGAAGGAGCTGGTGAACGATGCCTGAGAAACCCGTTGTTATTGGTGTCGCAGGTGGTAGCGGCAGCGGTAAAACAACTGTCACCCGTTCCATCTGCCAGCGGTTTGCGGATAAAACAATTTTAGTAATTGAACAGGACTACTATTATAAAGATCAAAGTCACCTCCCGTTTGAAGAGAGACTGAATACGAATTATGATCATCCTTTGGCTTTTGATAATGATTTATTAATCAGTCATCTGCATGATTTGATGAATCAGAAATCGATAGAGAAACCCGTTTACGATTATAAGATTCATACACGGTCAAATGAGGTTATTCCGGTCGATCCGAAAGAAGTGATTATCCTGGAAGGGATACTCATACTGGAGGATCCACGTTTAGTTGACTTGATGGATATAAAGGTATTTGTGGATACCGATTCAGATGTCCGCATTATACGAAGGCTGCTTCGTGATATAAAAGAACGCGGCAGAACATTGGATTCAGTGATCGATCAATATATCAATAATGTACGACCAAGTCATTTGCAATTTGTGGAACCAACAAAACGCTATGCGGATATTATCATACCCGAGGGCGGACAAAACCATGTTGCAATTGATATAATGGCAACGAAAATAGAAAACATCCTATCGAAAAATCGACAAAATAAAGAATGAAAAAGTATTGAAAATTTAAATTAAATCTGCCATAGTAGTGTTTAGTAAGTAATATAGGGATATATTTTTTTTACTGAGCGCACAATTGTGCCGCTCTTTTTATACATTAAAAGAACTGGTGCTGAATGTCCTTTGGTGCTGCTCAGTTTTTTCAGTTTAGATTGGATGATCATAAAGGAGTGTATAATGAATATGGCTACAGAGAAAAGTTACTATATGACACAAGAGGGGAAAGAAAAGCTCGAAAATGAATTGCATTATTTAAAAACGGACCGCAGACAGGAAGTTGTGGAAAGAATTAAAGTGGCCCGTGGATTTGGCGATCTTTCGGAGAACTCTGAGTACGATGCGGCCAAGGATGAACAAGCATTTGTTGAATCACGGATTTCACAGGTGGAAACCATGATTCGAAATGCGGTTATTATTGAGAATGACAACGATAATCCGAACATTGTTTCGCTTGGTAAATCAGTGACATTTAAAGAATTGCCGGATGGTGAGGAAGAAACGTATACCATTGTCGGAAGTGCGGAGGCTGATCCGTTTGAAGGTAAAATTTCCAACGATTCACCAATGGCCAAAAGTCTGATTGGGCATGAAATCGGAACAGAAGTATCGGTAACAACGCCGGGTGGCGATATTCAGGTCGAAATCATCAAAGTTAATTAAATATGCAAAAGCGGAGTGAATGTTTCATTCCGTTTTTTTATTTGTCTCGGAAATTAGCGCAGTTTGTTACCAAGTAGAACCACAACATTCTTGGGAGGTGTAGTGCGGTCATATATTTTTCTCCCTGAAATATGATATTATTATAATGTGCATATGGGAGGGAAGAAATATGTCCGGAGATCGCAATAGTTCACGTTTAAATAAGTATGATAAACGGAGAAAAAACACGAAATCGCTGACCATTTTCACAATACTTGGCAGTGTCCTGCTAGTCGTTTTTATCGGCCTGCTTGTTTTTGGCGGAGGAGATGAACAGCAGACAGCTGATGAACACAGCCCGAACCAATCAAATGAAAACAACGGTAATCATAATGATGCAAATTCGGACAGGCAGCAAGAGAAGAATGATGAGCAATCCGCTGAATCCAATAAAGAAAAAGAAAGTGATGATGTGAAAACGGAAAAAGCGGAACCATCGGATGACAATGTTGTCAAAGCATATACAGGTAATTGGCCGCCAGTAGGAACAGAACAGACTGGTCCACATACGACTAATTACGATGAAGGATCACAGGACCGATCGGAAATGCGTAAGGCTGTTACAGCTGCAACTGATTTGAACAGTGACCAGCTGATTATGTGGTGGATTTCCCGGGCCGGAGATCAAAAAGTGGTGATTACTGTTTCCGATGCAAATGAAACCCAAACTTATCGCGTGTATATGTCCTGGGTGGATAATGAAGGCTGGAAACCGACAAAAGTAGAAGAGTTGAAAAAAAATGATCAAAAATATCGATTTGAATAAGTAGGTATTTGGTGAAAGGGGCATTGGGATGTCAATAGGAATCATAGGCGCAATGGATGAAGAAATTGAGATGCTGAAAGAGGAAATGACGGAAAAAGAAGAGGCGACCATCGCCAACTGTCTCTTTATTGAAGGAAAATTGGGTGACAGGGAAATCGTTTTGCTGAAATCAGGTATTGGAAAAGTTAATGCTGCTATGGCTGCGACAATTATGCACGAACGATATGCCCCGTCACATATTATAAATACAGGCTCTGCCGGCGGATTTGCGGAGTCTCTGCAGGTTGGTGATATTGTCATATCAACAAAGGTAGTTCATCATGATGTTGACTGCACAGAATTTGATTATGCTTATGGACAGGTCCCAGGTATGCCAGCAGTTTATGCCGCTGACGAGAAACTTGTCATAAGGACAGCAGAAGCGATTCAAGATTTGGAAATTCCATATACCGAGGGAATGATTGCCACTGGTGATTCCTTTATGTCTGATCCCGGCAGAGTGGCATTTGTAAAAAATAAATTTCCAACTATGATTGCTGGTGAAATGGAGGCAGCTGCGATTGCACAGGTTTGTTATCAGTATGGCACACCTTTTGTAATTGTTCGCGCTTTGAGTGACATTGCAGGAAAAGATTCAGCAGTATCGTTTGATTCATTTCTGGAAACAGCAGCTGCTAATGCGGCAAAATTAATTATGAAACTGGTACCAGCTGTGTAACGTTAATTGGATGGCATGATGAAGTAAGCGCGTATGATTATGAAATCATCGCGCTTTACTTATCCCTGGACCTTCTTTCTTTGCGAAAGTACTCATGAAATACTTTCATTAACGCCCTTTTTTCAATACGTGATACATAGCTTCTGGATATGTCAAGCATCTGGGCAATTTCCCGTTGTGTCATTTCGTTATGGTTATTAAGACCATAACGGTAAATAATGACTTCTCTTTCTCGCGCATCCAAAATCGATAAGTATTCATTCATCTTGTCAATTTCCATGTTTAGTTGAATATATTCAATAATGTTTTGGTTTTCCGCCTCAAGAATATCAATCAGGCTAATTTCATTTCCTTCCTTATCCTGGCCAATCGGATCATGAAGGGAGACATCCTTTTTAACTTTCTTCAATGCTCTCAAATGCATCAGAATTTCATTTTCAATACATCTTGCTGCATAGGTAGCCAGTTTTGTTCCTTTGTCTGTTGAATAACTTTCAATCCCCTTGATCAACCCAATTGTACCGATGGAAATCAAATCTTCCATATCTTCACCGGTATTCTCAAATTTCTTAACGATGTGTGCAACAAGTCTTAAATTGTGTTCAATAAGTTTATTGCGTGCATCCTGGTCACCTTCCTGCATCGCTTCAATATATTTTGCTTCATCTTCAGGGGGGAGTGGCTGTGGAAAAGCGTGGTTTTTAACGTACGATACAAAAAATAAAGCTTCTTTTATTAATAATGCCAGCACACTCAAAATTCCCGACAATCACATGCACCTCCTTAAAGCGCCGGTTAGGCTGCAGCCCATATAACATCTTTATGAAGGTACTGTGCTTTTTGTGTCTGTCCCGATAAAAAGGCCAAAAAAAGAAGATGGGACAATCGTGTTAATTCAAACACGATTGTCCCATCCTTATATTGTTTTGTTAATGCTGTTTCGTATGTTTTTGGATTGCTTCTTCAAATTCATCATGTCTGTTCTTAAGCACCGGTTTGATCCCATTGCGGTGTGCAGCACGTGAAATCATATGTCCTGAAACCGGGGATGTTAACAGAACAAATATAATAGCCAATATCAGTTTGCCGGAAATGATACCGTCTTCTATGTATAAATAGATGGACGAACCAATTAATATGCCGGCTACACCAAGTGTGGAAGCTTTTGTAGCGGCGTGCAGACGAGTAAACACATCTGGAAAGCGTATGATCCCGATGGAACCGGAGATCATAAAAAATACGCCGGACAAAAGGAAAAAAATAATGATTAAATTCATAATGATGTTAATCAGTGTGCCGATCAATAATAACACCCTTTTCAAGATATTTTGCAATTACAAGTGTCCCGATGAACAATAGAATTCCAATCAACAAGACAACATCATTAAATTTGGTTGTTACGAGAATAATCGACAACAATGCAGCAAGCCCAACCAGGTTTATTCCAATTGCATCAAGCGCAACTGCACGGTCCGCGTTGGTTGGCCCCTGAATAATACGAATTAGAAGCAGGATAAGCGAGACTGCAATTAAAATGATGCTTAAAGCTGTGACAACCTCAAGCAATGAATCAGTCAGCTTCAGAATGTCGTTCATCGTGTCACCTCCAAAATTGCTTTTTCAAATGTATCTTTAATGGCGTTTATTTCATCGTCTATCTCATCAATGTCCATGGCATGAATATACAAGTGAGTATTATCTTCTGATACTGCAACAGTTAACGTTCCAGGTGTTAGTGTAATCAAATTGGCCAGCAGTGTGATTTCCCAGTTGCTTTTCAATATTGTCGGGAGTGCAAAAATGCCAGGTTCAAACTCCGGTTTTGGCTTATAGACAAGTTTCACAATATCCAAGTTTGCTTTTATTAGCTCCTTCATAAATAGAAGGATTAACATAAAGATTTTATAAACCCGCTTAAGATAAAAAGCATCCGGTATAAACCGATTTAACAAAAATAACAATGCCAGACCTAGAATATACCCTGTAATAAAACTTGGTGTAGTGTATGCTTCACTCAGAAACATCCACATAACTGCAATGATTAAATTAATTAATATTTGGAAGGCCATCCGATCTCACTCCTTCAAAACGGAATCAATATATATTTCCGGATCCAGCAGATATGCTGATATATTTTCAATCGATGGAATGAAAAATTCTGCACCGATTCCAAGGATAACGGATAACGCTAATAAAAAGGCGATTGGTCCGATTAACCCTTTAGTGGACTTAGGCTGGAATGACGCATCCTTTACACCCCAGAATCCTTTAATAAATATTTTCATAATCGAATATAGGATAAGCAGACTGCTAATTAGCGCAATAATTACAATTGCAATTTCTGATTCTGACAGTGCCCCGGTTAATAACAGTAATTTCCCGATAAACCCGCTGAAAGGGGGGATACCGGCAAGTACAAATGCTGCCAAAAACAACAGCCATCCCAATACAGGATAATAATGGATTAAGCCGCTGAATTTCCGTAAATCAGATGTTCCAGCGACATATGTCACTGTACCGGCAATCAGAAATAAAGCGGTTTTTATGATCATATCATGAACCAGATAATAAATAGATCCACTGACTGCTGTTTCATTAAATATCCCGATTCCCATAATGATGAATCCAATAGCCGGAATGATGTTGTAGGCAATGATCAATTTTATATTATTGGTTGAAAGTGCGCCAATTATACCGAATATCATGGATAATCCCGCTATCCAGATAAAAATTTCGTGTGTCATATCAATTTTGTAAATGAAAATCAATGAGAATACACGAATGATGGCATAAATACCGACTTTGGTAAGCAAAGCACCGAATAGGGCGGAAATTACCGGATTTGGCTCAATATAGGAATTTGGCATCCAATAATACAATGGAAATAATGCTGCCTTTGTTGCAAAAACAAAAAATAATAAAATGCCTATGGTGGTCAGAATTCCTTGCTGATCAACTTCCTGAACACGCTGGGCAATCTGGGCCATGTTTACGGTTCCGACTGTCGCGTATAAAAAAGCAACAGCTGTTACAAACAGGATGGATGAAAACAGGTTGATTAATACGTATTTAATGGATTCTCTCAGCTGAATTTTATCACCGCCGAGCACGATTAGCGCATAGGATGCCATTAACAGCACCTCAAAGAATACGAACATATTAAAAATATCACCTGTTAAAAAGGCACCAGATACACCGGTTATCAAAAAGAAAAAGAAAGCGTAAAAATAATGCTGTTCCTTTCTGTCTGAAAGTGAATGGGGTGCATAGAAAGCACAGGCTGCTGCGACAATATTTGTTGTGAAAACCAATAAAATTGATAATGAGTCGGCAACGATTATGATGCCGTATGGTGCCGGCCATGCACCTGTTTCAAGAATAATAGAACCTGACGTATAGACCGTATATAATACAAATCCGGATACAAGCAAATTGCCTATAATAAATAGTTTTGACAGTAATCGTACAAGCGTTAGCTTTTTTGGAAAAAAGGCAAGTATTATTCCGGATAGTAATGGAATAATGATTGGCAATATCGCTAAATTACTCATGTTCGCTACCCCTTAATTCGTCCATATTATCTGTTTTATTTTCATTGGCAGTACGATATGCAAGTACTAGTACAAGGCTGGTTACTCCAAAGCTGATTACGATAGATGTCAGAATCAGTGCCTGTGGAAGTGGATCCACGTAGTCTGAAACACCCTCTGTCAGAATTGGTGGTTGTCCTCGTTTCAACTTTCCCATTGTAATGATAAATAGGTGTGCACCATGAGATACCAGCCCTGTACCGATAACAATACGCAGCAGCTGTTTTTGCAGCAGATTATAAATCCCTGCAGCAAATAAAAGTCCGGCGAGAATCGATGTAATAATTTCCATTTATTTCGCCCCCTTATTATTCTTTAAGTTGATGAGGCTGAAAATAGCCAATGCTGCAATACCCAGTACTGTAATTTCGAATAAAGTATCAAGTCCGCGCATATCGACCAGGATTACGTTAACAATATTGTCCCCTCCACCAAGGGAGTGCGATGTTTTTATAAAGTACTCTGAGATTGTGCCAAACCAATCGGTGCTATGTGCAGAAATACCTATCAATGTCAGCATCGAACCAAATCCGACAGAAATAATGGTATTCACAGTTTTGGATCCTATCGATTCATCCCTGTCCCGCATCAATGGAAGGTGGTAAAAGCATAGCAGGAACAATACCACTGTTACCGTTTCAATGATAAGCTGTGTTAGTGCTAAATCCGGTGCCCGGTATATAACAAACAGGATAGAAATTCCATAGCCAACCACGCCAAGAAGCAAAATGGCCGACAAATTGTTTCGGGCAAAAATGGTCGCAATTGCAGATACCATCATTATAAGTACAACAGCAACTTCAATCGTTGTAACCGGAGCAAGGTCACTCAAATTAATGGTGAATCCTCCAGTCAGAATCATAAATATATATGTGACCAGAAATGTGGTTCCCAATATAATTGCCATATATAGCCTTAAGGAACCGTTCATGTAGAACCCGGTAATCTTATTGGAAAAATGATCCGTTTTTTCAAGTAATGCATCATATATTTTGTTAACACTGAGTTTTCCTGGTATAACCTGATACAGCAAATTCCATTTTTTCCGTGTTACGGTCAGAATAGTTCCAAGAGCAACGACAACAAGTGACATGTTGAATGCAGGAGAAAATCCATGCCAGAATCCAACATGCTCCATCACCTCGTTTCCATATACGGCCTCTGCCGCATGTGCAAGGAATGTACTGTTAAAAGCATTTGGAAAAATCCCGATTGTAACAACACCAAGTACAAGTATAATCGGCGCTGCAAGCATACCCAAAGGTGCTTCATGGGCTTTTTTTGGAAGCTTATCCAACTGCTTGCTGCCAGTAAAAATACCAAAAAAGAAATACATGGAATAGACGAATGTAAAGATGCTTCCAAAAACCGCCAAATACGGAATAGCCTGTGCAAGTAATTGTGCTGTGTTAGTGATTCCATCTGAAAGGTCCAGGGAGGATTCGAAAAACAGTTCTTTACTGTAAAAACCGTTCAGAAATGGCAGTGGAACCCCGGCCATTGAAAATGTTCCCAATAAGGCCAATGTTGCAGTAATGGGCATCAGTGTGATTAATCCGCCCAATTTTCGAATGTCTCTTGTCCCTGTCTCGTGATCAATAATACCGGCTGCCATGAACAAGCTGCCTTTGAAAGTAGCATGATTTAAAATGTGGAATACTGCTGCATAAACCGCTGCTTGCGTCCCGAAACCGAGCATGGCCATAATCATTCCAAGCTGACTGACTGTAGAGAACGCCAGAATCGCTTTCAGATCTGTTTGCCGGACTGCCATATACGAACCCCAGCAAAGGGTGACAATTCCCATAAGACTTACGATAATCAGGAACCATTCGTAATTTGAAAAGATTGGCGAAAACCGTGCCACCAAAAACAGACCCGCTTTAACCATTGTAGCTGAATGAAGATATGCGCTGACCGGTGTGGGTGCCTCCATTGCATCCGGCAACCAAATGTGGAATGGGAATTGTGCCGATTTTGTAAAAGCCCCCAATAGTAAAAAGCCGAGAATCAATGGCAAATAAGGACTGTCCATAATTACATCACTTTTGTTGATCATGTCCTGGATGCTTGCAGTTCCTGTGATAACATATAACAGGATAAAGCCACCGAACATACTTAAGCCGCCGAATATAGTAATCAGCAAGGATTTTAAGGCGCCATACCTGGACCGTTCATTAAAGTGCCAATACCCGATCAGAAGAAATGATGAAATGGATGTAAGCTCCCAAAATGAATACAAAACAAATACATTATCAGACAGAACAATTCCGAGCATTGCGGACATGAACATTAGTAGATAAACATAGAAATGTCCAAGCTGTTCTGTTTTATCAAGATAATAGATGGAATAAAGGACAACCAGTGCTCCAATTCCGCTAATTAAAAGGGCAAATAATAGACTGAGGCCATCCAAATAAAAATCCAAGTTTATATGTAATGATGGAATCCATTGATATGTTTGTCTGATTGGTGTGAAATTATCACCCACAAAACGGATGAAGTAAAGAAAAATCGCGAATGGGATGAAAAATACAAAAATACCGGTATGTATTTTATATTTTATTTTGCTTATTATTGGTATGAAACAGGCAAGTAACAATGGAATAAGTACGATGTATATCATCTGGTGTTTTCCTCCTAAAAGGACTAGTAAGTGTTTGGAATTGCATTGATTTTAAGTAGGGAGTATTTTGAATATGTGTATAAAAAGAAAAGGCTGCTCAGAACACGTGAAAATATAGTTACCAAAATCAGCTTACCATAAACCGAAAGAGGATAAAAATAAAAAAACCCTATCATTATATGATAAGGCAGGGCCCGAATCAGCCGGTATATTTTATTTTATGTGCCAACGACCGTTTCGTAATTTCTTGTTTAATAAGGTATACAAAATCAGGGCTTAAATTTAATTCATTTGCTTTATGATACGATTCAAGCAACAGTTCATCTGACAAATGTTCCAAAAATACAGCCCCCCATTCATTTCGTCCTTTAGAATTTGTTATTACTTAATCTACCATGATTTTATTGTCGGGACAAGGCTTCAGTTATATACAGATGCCTGTAGATAACTTGTGAATAATATGGAAATACAGGCGAAAAATGTTGATTTTTCAGTGTGGATAATGTGAATAGAGTTATCCACAGTTCGAAATATGAAAGAAATTGTCGAACGGTTTTTGACATATTTGACTGATAATATGATATAAAGACGAATTACGTCACCATTCGTTATCTGCAGGATTCGAAGATGAAAGAGGCGAATTTACAAGGAATTCAAGGAGGGATGACTGCAAGTGTAATCCTCCACGTTTGAAATATCACTTTATAATTATGGAAAGTTATTATAGGATTGAGTTATACTATCGAAATATGTACATAATGCCGATGAAATATTGCAAGATGTGAAGAGGTGTGATTATTGCTGAAGAAGTTTTTGCCAAATGAACATGTGAAATCCATTTTTGATGTTCATCCTGATGTACTGCGCCAAAAAGGGATAAAAGGAATCATTACTGATCTGGATAATACATTGGTAGCCTGGGATGTGCGCAATGCAACACCGGAAGTCATTCAATGGTTTCAATTGATGAAAGAGAATGATATAAAAGTAACCATTATTTCAAATAATAAACAGGAACGGGTGAAAATCTTTTCACAGCCGCTGGACACGCCGTTTGTTTTTAGTGCCAGAAAACCGCTAAGCTATGCATTTAAGAGTGCAGCAAAAGAAATGAAATTGAAAAAAGAAGAGGTTGTTGTCATCGGAGATCAGCTGCTAACCGACGTATTGGGTGGCAATTTTGCCGGATTTTATACAATTTTGGTTGTCCCCATTGTTAAAACGGATGGTAAACTGACCCGGATCAACCGCAAGCTTGAGCGAAGAATTTTACATTATATGCGGAAAAAAGGGAAAATCAGCTGGGAGGAAGAATAATGAATGAAATGATTTGCCAGGGGTGCGGTGCCCCCATACAGACAACAGATCCGAATCAAATTGGATATACACCGAAGACGTCACTCGATAAAGAAGTGGTTTTATGCCAGCGGTGCTTTCGTTTAAAACATTACAATGATATTCAGGATGTTTCAGCAACTGACGACGATTTTCTTAAAATGGTAAGTGAAATAAGCAATAAACAAGGGATTGTCGTTCATCTCATCGACATTTTCGATGTAGAAGGAAGCTTGTTGAAAAATCTGTCAAGGATTGTTGGTGATAAACCTATAATATTGGCGGGAAATAAGATGGACTTACTGCCAAAGTCCACAAACAAACGGAAGTTGACCCAATGGCTTCGTTCCAAGGCCAAAGATATTGGTTTAACCGTAGAAGATGTGTTTCTTATTTCTTCAATGAAGGGCTATGGATTGAATGACCTGACAGAGGCAATTGAATATTACCGGGGTGGAAGGGACGTTTATATCGTTGGAACAACCAATGTGGGAAAGTCAACGTTCATCAACCGGTTAATTCATCAAACAACCGGAGAAGATCATGTGATTACAACATCATATTTTCCAGGGACGACGCTTGGGTTTATTGAAATACCACTTGATGCGCAATCATCCTTAATTGACACACCCGGAATTGTTAACCATGAACAAATTGCTCACTATATTTCGGAC
This sequence comes from Virgibacillus siamensis, assembly GCF_900162695.1. Classification (NCBI taxonomy): domain Bacteria; kingdom Bacillati; phylum Bacillota; class Bacilli; order Caryophanales; family Bacillaceae; genus Virgibacillus; species Virgibacillus siamensis. Next base: position 1,565,535 of record NZ_FUIH01000007.1, on the reverse strand, counting down.
AGTGATTTAAAGGTAATAACACCCAAAAAAGAAATAAAACCACGTGTATTTCAGTTGAATTCAGGTCAGTCACTGTTTTTCGGCGGCTTGGCAAGGCTTGATTTTATCAAAGGAGAACGACAGTCATTCGTTTGTTATTTCGCAAACAGTTTATCAATTCATCGCACAAAACTGGAAAATGCGGATAATTTATATGCTGAACACAAAGGGGCTTTACTTTCTCCTCCAGATCCTGAATCACTCGAAAATTTTCCGGAACTAAAGCAGAGCACCCATAAAATCAATAAAGGCAAAACAGATATTGTATTTCCCGGATTGGGCTGGGTAAGTTTGCCGCATGGGGATGCAACGATGGCTGCATACAGTCCAAAAGGAGTGCACGTTTCACTGCGAAAATCATTTTTCTAGAGGGGGGAGATTCATTGCATTATCAATTAGGTCTGATTGGATATCCAATTCAGCATTCATTATCACCATGGATTCATCGGGGATTTTTGGAGAAAGCCAATTTAAAGGGAATATATTCGATTATAGAAATTTCCCCGGAGGATTCATTTGAGCATGCGATAAAGAGGCTAAAGGGGAAGGAATTGACTGGTTTTAATGTAACCTTGCCATTTAAAGAAAAAATCATTCCATACCTGGATGATCTGGATCACCATGCCGAATCAATCGGGGCGGTAAACACAGTGGTAATCCGGGAAGGAAAATGGATTGGTTATAATACAGATGGAAAAGGATACATGACGGCATTACAACATAAATTTCCCGAATTATGTTCCAAACCGGATATACGCATTCTAATTATTGGTGCCGGGGGTGCGGCGAGAGGTATCTATTACAGTCTGATCAGTAATGGTTATTACTGTGTGGATATAGCAAATCGCACGAGGGAAAATGCCGAATCAATCGTGGAACTAGGAACAGCAAATATCCGATCTTCCATATTGAATTTAGGGGAAGCGCAAAAAAATATCGGTGACTATGACCTGATTATCCAAACCTCTTCCATTGGAATGAAACCGAAAGCCGATCAAGTTATTGTTTCGGCTGATGGGGTAAGGGCTGGAAGTGTTGTAAGTGATATTATTTATCAGCCGATAAAAACAAAATTCCTGATGCAAGCTGAACAAGCGGGAGCACATATTCATTTTGGGCATACGATGCTCCTTTATCAGGCACAAGCTGCATTTGAACGATGGACAAATAAGCTGGTCCCTGTTAATGAAATGGACCAGCAGCTGCAAACTATACTGGAAGGAAGATAATATGCTAACTGGTAAACAAAAACGATTTTTACGAGCAGAGGCGAACCAATTGAAACCAATTTTTCAAGTCGGAAAAACCGGTGTTAATGACAATATGGTTCACCAGATTGAAGAGGCACTTGAAAAGCGTGAACTTATTAAAGTGAGTATCCTGCAAAATTGCCTTGAAGATAAGCATACAGTTGCCGAACAATTATCTGCTGGAGCGGAAGCGGAAGTTGTACAGGTGATTGGAAATAATATTGTTCTATATAAGGAATCTGAAGAGAATAAACATATTCAGCTTCCATAAAGGAGATTCTTATGAAACGCATTGGCATTTTAGGCGGAACGTTCGATCCACCGCACTTAGGACATTTAATTATTGCCGAGGAAGTTCGGTTGGCAATGCAACTGGAAGAGGTTTGGCTGATGCCATCATATGAACCACCCCATAAGGAGAAGGCATCGTCGGATGGAATGGATCGGGTTGCTATGTTAAAACGTGCTATTGATGGAAACCCGTCCTTTTTACTTACTGCCATAGAGATGCAACGTCTTGGCAAGTCCTATACATTTGATACAATGAAAATAATAACATCCGAATACCCGGATGCTGATTTTTACTTCATTATCGGTGCGGATATGGTGGAGTATCTGCCGCATTGGCAAAATATTGACCAGTTGATGGATTTGGTCAAGTTTGTCGGGGTAAAACGGAATGGTCATCAACTTGAAACTGAATATCCCTTAGAAACAGTTGATGTCCCATTGATTGATATTTCATCAACCATGATCAGAAACCGGATTGCTGATAAAAACTCCATTAAATATCTTGTGCCCGAAGCTGTTGAAGTTTATATAAAGGAGAATCACTTATATGAAAATTGAGGAAGCTGTTGATATTGTAAAGCCGCATTTGACAGAGAGCCGATTTGAACATACACTGCGGGTTGCGGAAACGGCAGTGAATCTTGCGGATATTTTCGGTGGAACGCGGGATAAAATTGAGTTGGCAGCTATCTTCCATGATTATGCGAAATATAAACCGATTGAAGAAATGAGGCAGCTCATTATGGAACGGGATGAACTGCCGGATAATTTGCTGAACTATCACCATGAACTATGGCATGGACCTGCGGCATCAGTATTGATTGATCAGAAATATGGTATAGCAGATCACAAAATAAAGAGTGCTATCTTTTATCATACTACTGGTAAAGAAAACATGAGCAGGATGGACAAGATTATTTTTGTCGCGGATTACATTGAGCCAGGAAGGTCATTCCCCGGCATTAATGAAGTGCGTGAAGCTGCACGTGAAGATTTGGATGCAGCTTCATGGATGGCATTGCGAAATACAATTCAATTTTTGGTAAGTAAGAAATCAACAGTTTATCCTGATACATTTTATGCATACAATGAATTAACAAGAAAATTAAATGGGGGTAATTAAATTCATGGAGAATAATGAACTTGTACGAAGGGCTGCGAATGCATGTGAGGACAAACGAGCACTGGATATTGTCGCATTGGATATGAAAGATGTATCTTTAATGGCTGACTATTTTCTTATTTGTCACGGTAACAATGAACGACAGGTGCAGTCCATCTCCAGGGCGATTAAAGATTCAATGGAAGAAATTGATGTTACGATAAAGCGCCTGGAAGGGTATGAGCAGGCGCGCTGGATACTTGTGGATCTTGGGGATGTTGTCTGTCACATATTCCATAAAGATGAACGTTCCTACTATAATCTGGAACGCTTATGGGGAGACGCAGCAAGAGTTGAACTGAATATAGGTCAGAATGGGTAATGGGATGTCATACCAAAAATTAGCGAACTTATATGATAAATTGATGGATGATGCACCATATAATCAGTGGATTGAATTTACCGGTGAAATTTTCAGCCGGACAGGCAGTGATGTACAAACGATAGCGGATCTTGGCTGCGGAACCGGACAAATTGCAAGCTTACTTGCACATGAGGGATATGACGTAATCGGCGTGGATAATTCGGCTGATATGTTAAGTGTCGCTCAGCAACGGGCACAGCAGGAAAATCTGGCAATTCAATGGATTCAGCAGGATCTGCGGCAGCTTCAAGGATTGCAAAACCTGGATGCTGCGGTCAGTTATTGTGACGTTATCAATTATATTACAGATGAAGATGAAGTAAGGACTGTTTTTGAACGCGTTGCAAAATCATTAAAACCCGGTGGTCTGTTTTTGTTCGATATCCATTCAGTAAATCATGTCGAGCAATTCTATGTTAATCAAACATTCGCGGATGTTCAGGATGATGTATCCTACATTTGGTTTTGCACGCCCGGAGAGAACCAGGGTGAAATGTATCACGATTTGACCTTTTTTGTTTCCGATGGTGAAAAATATGATCGGTTTGAGGAGCTTCATCATCAGCAAACATATTATGTTGAATTTTATAAAAAACTTTTACATGAGTCCGGATTTAAACTGTGTGGGTTGCACGCTGATTTTTCGGTTACAGCCGATTTTGATGAGGAAAATGCGGAAAGAATTTTTATAATAGCTCAAAACAACCGGTAACATACGTTTTCCGGTTGTTTTTAGGTGCTTTTTTACCTTATTTCTACACCTCCATAGTCAAACAAAAAAGGTCTGCAGAATATGTTAAGCCGCCGCTGTGGTTTCCAGGAACATGTGTAAAAAATAAACCTTTTAAAAAAGAGGATTTTCAGGATTTGTGTCGAATAGTAGAAGTATGCTTTACTTTATCCACGCAATTCCCCGTAATATTCCCTGAAGGACGTGAAAATGGTGCCTGATTTCCTCAAAAAAAATTTCGTTTTCATTTTGACAGCTATTGGAATAGGTTTATTTTTCTTTATTCAACATGGTAAAGTGGAAGAAAATAATTTACCTCGTAATGAAGTTTCCATCGATAAATCCTCCGATTCAGAAGCTGTACAGGAAGAAACAGCCTCAACTGCTGTGGTCGATGTTAAAGGGGCAGTGAAGAAGCCTGGAGTATATGAGGTTCGTATCGATTCCCGGGTAAATGATGTAATTTCGCTTGCCGGCGGTTTTACAAAAGGGGCTGACCAGTCTGTTGTAAATTTGGCTCAAAAGGTACAGGATGAAATGATTATTGTTGTTCCGAAAACCGGCGCTCAGAATACAGCAGCTGTCCAAACGGTAACTGGCAATACAGATAAAATAAGAATCAATTTTGCCTCAGAGGAAGAAATGGAAACATTAAATGGAATTGGTCCGTCCAAAGCGGCTGCTATAATACAATACCGTGATGAATTCGGACCGTTTAAAACAGTTGAGGATCTGCTGGAGGTTCCCGGCATTGGTGAAAAAACACTGGAAAACTTAAGGGAAAGCATTCAGATCCCATAATATAGCTTATACATAAAGGTGGTAATCAAAATGGACAGAATTTCCTGGAATCAATATTTTATGGCCCAAAGCCATTTGCTTGCTTTAAGAAGTACGTGTACAAGACTTATGGTGGGGGCAACCATTGTAAGGGAGAAACGGATTATTGCCGGTGGCTATAATGGAAGTGTTTCCGGCAGTGTTCACTGTATCGATGAGGGGTGTTACGTTATTGATGGCCACTGTGTCCGAACGGTTCACGCGGAAGCCAATGCATTGCTTCAATGTGCAAAATTCGGTGTCCCGACAGAAGGAGCCGAAATTTATGTAACCCATTTTCCTTGTCTTCAATGCTGTAAACAGATTATTCAGGCTGGTATTAAAACCATTTATTATGCTGCCGACTATAAAAACCACCCATATGCATTGGAATTATTTAAGGACGCTGGTGTGGAAACGGAAAAAGTTGAATTATCGGCAATTGCCCTTGATACACATTTTCAGGAAAAAGAGCAATACATCAAACAATTACTGGAAGAGTTGCAATATCAAACAAATGATGATGAAACGTATGATGCTTTAAAAGCAAAAGCGAACGTACTGTTTGATTTGTAGGTGAATACGGTGAGAGGGTATTGGCATTTGGCAGCACTCGCAGCATTAAGCAGTTACCTGGCAGTTATCTTTAAAAATGAAATGGTTATGATTGTTTTACTCGTATGGTTGATATTGATGTGTTACCGAAAACGACTGCCGAAGGTCCCCCTAATACTATCTGTGTTCTGTTGTATGTTTTTTTATGTTTATATACCTGATCTTGACTCCATGGCAGTGAAGGAAGCGCCGGATATGCGTGAAACAGTTCAAATTTCCGGGCGTATTTCCGGACCTGTCAAGCAATCGCCAAAGATGACTGAATTCATATTTAAAAACCACACAGATATGAAGTACCAGGTTGTTTATTTTAAAAATGACCAAATTAACGTCCCGAATTTAAAATATGGTGCGCAATGTATTCTCTCCGGAACAGCAGAATTGCCAGACACGGCAAGAAACCCCGGCCAGTTCGATTATCGTAAATTTCTATTGTCCAAAGGTATTACTTACCAACTTATTATCGCCTCTCCTGAAGATATTGTCTGTCAAGGATCTTCTCTGTTAAATCATGTATATCAATTACGCGGTAAATTAATTGCCTACGTAACAGAAAATGTTAGTCCTGTAACTGCAGCATGGATAAATGCACTGGTTCTGGGGGACGATTCCCAGCTGGGTGACGAAACGACTGCAGTATTTCAACGGTGGAATCTTTCCCACCTGTTAGCTATTTCGGGTCTTCACATCGGTCTGATTGTTGGACTCGTTTATTTTATCCTTGTAAAGCTGACGATTTTCACAAAAGAAAAAGCACAAACAATCATGATATACTTTTTACCATGTTACGCTTTTCTTGCAGGAGGTGAACCGTCTGTCTGGCGTGCAAGCTTAATGGTCATATTGTTTCTGTTTATTGGAAAGGCAAGAATAAAAATAAGTGCAACAGACGTACTAAGTATAGTCTTTCTAACTTTGATGACGTTTAATAAATTTATTGTCTACAATGTCGGTTTTCAGTTATCATTTCTTGTCACGTTTGGACTTTTATTATCCGGTCGATGGCTGCTTCAATCGAATTCATCTTTTTGGGCAGTGACGAAAATTAGTTTTGTTGCTCAGATGCTGATTATTCCGCTGCAAATTTCCTATTTCTCAACATTTCATCCGCTTTCAATTCTTCTTAACCTTATGATTGTTCCTTATTTTTCTATTATTGTTATACCCTTTTTGTTTATACTGCTACTGTTATCTCCATTGCAAATTTTCACCCCAATACTGGACAGTCTATTTTCATTGGTCCATCCCATTGTTGTGTATACAATCCACTGGATAGATCAAATGGCTTATTATCCGTTTGTCATCGGCACATTTTCATTAACAGCAGCATTTTTTTATTACGTGGCTTTTTTTATGTTTATGTATAAACTGCAACTTACTAAATGGAGGCAGGCATTCCGGTATGGGTGCTGCATGACATTACTGATTGCCGGGATTGCAGCGAAACCATATCTGTCACCAATTGGGGAAGTGACGATGCTTGATATTGGACAGGGAGACGCCATTGTGATTGAACTTCCATATCGTAAAGGTGTCATCATGATTGACGCCGGTGCAAGAATGTCCTTTGAGGACCAGAAACCGACTGATACGGTCTACAAACAGGTTATTAAAGCTTTCCTGTATGAGAAAGGCATTCGTAAAATCGATGCTGTATTTATCAGTCATGCGGATATGGATCATATGGGCAGCATTCCATTCCTACTGCAGGAAATGGATGTTCGTAATGTATTCGTTAACAACTATTATGTGTTTGAACAAAGTGCAGCAGAATCGCTGAAAGAAAACAATACACATGTGGAACGCATCGGTGCTGATGATATTGTACGTGTTGCAGGTCAGCAATTTCGTGTTCTTTCGCCTTATTCGGATCAAGGATCTACAAATGAGAATTCGCTCGTGCTTTACAGTGAAATTGGCGGATATTCCTGGCTGTTTACCGGTGATATAGGAGAAGACACCGAAAAAGAAATAAGTTCCCGGTATTCTAATTTGAAGGTGGATATTCTAAAAGTTGCACACCATGGGAGCAAGTCCTCCACAGACCCACATTTTTTAAAACAGTTCGAGCCAACGGTTGCTTTAATTTCTGCAGGGGTGAATAATGCTTATGGTCATCCGCACGCTGAAGTATTAACGGATCTTAAAAAGGCACATGTTACCATTATCAGGACCGATAAGAAGGGGGCAATTGAATTTCGTTTTAATAATATGAAGGGAACATTTACGACATACCTGCCATAGGCTGAAACAGACGGATGGAAATCTTTCCATAATAAAAGAGACTGGATATAATCCGTCTCTTTCTGCTTCATGCTTGTTTCGTTATAAATTGTTCCAATTTCAAAAGTTTTAGGAAGCAACAACACTAATGGTTACACCAATAGCAAAGATCAGGACAAAGAACAGAAATGAGAACGTAAAGCCCTTGATTGAATCTACAACATCATTATTTTTTGATTGTACGTCTTTTTCAAATTCGTTCATCGATACCCCTCCTATACAAACTCAAGTATAAAACAAATACATAAAAAAATCCACATGAGAATTAACTGAAAAGAATTCTCCCCATTTTTAGAAAGAGTTAACAACTATACTTTTATCTGCAATGGTCATCCTATAAATAAACAAATATCGTTTGAAATGCAGTTCCTAGGGCTGGATTTTAAGCGTTGATATAGATCATGGAGGAAAATTGGGATTCACAATTTTCCTCCAGCCTTTTTTGAAAATGCTTGCTATTCCGCTTTGAACGTTTTACGATTGATTATATCGTAAATTGGAGTGAATCGCATGTCATATACGGAGGTTTTGCAACAGGCAAAAAAGCAGCAAATCGCACCAGTATACTTATTATACGGCACAGAATCATACTTCATTCAAAATATACTCAAATCCGTTACGAAAGCTGTTCTGGAAGATGGGGATGATGAGAATTTATCGGTATATGATCTGGAAGAAATTCCAGTACAGGAAGTAATTGCCGATGCTGAAACATTTCCTTTTTTTGGCGAGAAAAAACTGATCATCGCCAATAATCCTTCCTTTTTAAAAACGAAGCCGGACAAGCTTCCGTTCGACCATGATCTTGAACGGCTGAACCAATACCTTAACCAGCCGGCGGAGTTTTCAGTTATTGTTTTTGTCGCACCGTATGAAAAAATTGACACCCGAAAAAAAGTCAGTAAGGCATTTAAGAAAAATGGTACTGTTGCTGAATGCATGCCAATCAAAGAATATGAAACCGGGAAATGGATTAGCGAACTTGCCAAGAATATGAATATAACCATAGATAAAAATGCATTTGAAATACTTGAAACGGAATTGTCGGGTGATCTTCATATGCTGCAAAATGAGCTATCCAAGTTTGCTTTATTTGCTGGGGAAGGCGGACAAGTGACGGCAGAAACAGTGGAAAATCTGATGGCGCAATCAACTAATAATTCAGCGCTTCGATTAGTTGATGCTGTCATTGAATCGAATTTACATAAAGCAATTTCGATCTATAAAAACCTTGAAAAAATGAATGAAGAACCTATTGGTATGATTGCGCTGCTGGCATTTCAGTTCCGAACCATATTACGGGTGAAACTTCTGAAACAGAAAGGCTACAGTCAATTCCAGATGCAGAAGCAGTTATCTGTCCATCCGTATGTTATAAAAATAGCGATAAGCCGGGAACGTAAATTTTCGGTCAAACGGCTGGAGGAAATTATGAACAAATTGACAGAAGCAGATGCCTCTATTAAACGGGGGAAAATGCAAAAAGAACTTGCGTTTGAATTGCTGCTGTATGATTTGATTCAGCCTGCCAAATGAAAATCCGATATAAAAACAAAAACGATCCTTGAAAGGGGATCGTTTTTTCTAGTGCTTTATTAAGCACTTAGCTGATTTACTTTTTTTGTTAACCTTGCTTTTTGGCGATTTCCATTATTTTTATGGACAACACCTTTTTGAATAGCTTTATCAATTTTTTTAACTGCCTGGTTCAATGCAGGTTTTGCATTCTCCGCATCTTTCGCCTCGACTAATTTTTCAACACGTTTAATTTGTGTTCGCATATCGGATTTGAATTGCAGATTCTGTTCGTGCTTTGTTCTGTTTGTATCCACACGTTTGATTGCTTGTTTAATATTTGCCATTGTTTCACCTCCTAAAACAACAACGTTTCATTTACCATGAACAAATGACATTTTACCAAAGGAAGACAACCTTTTCAATAGCTACATTCCGACATTGCTGTATGTTTTTATGAAGAATGGTTAAGTCTATTTTATAGAAGCATTAAAACCTGGCGATAAGGAGTATAAACGATGACCCATGAAAATTTTCAGGTAAGAACCGACCTGGCAGTCGAAGCGAAGGAAATGTATGTTGAAAAGGAAAAGAAAGAGCAGGAAATTAAAGGTGTTACGGTAAATGAGCGTGAAGAGGAAAATATACGTATTTCTAATGTTGATGTGGATGAGAATGGATCAAAGCTCATCGGAAAAAAACCGGGAACATACATTACGATTTATGCAGATGGTGTTAAGCGGCAGGATACGAAACGGCAGGAATCCGCAGCTAAAGTACTGGCAAAAGAACTGGAAAACCTAATTGCAAAACAGGATATTCCGGATGGGGCTACCGGACTTGTTGTAGGTCTTGGAAACTGGAATGTTACGCCGGATGCATTAGGGCCAATGACCGTGGAAAAAGTACTGGTTACCAGTCATTTATTTAAAATGGATCATGAATCTGTTTCGGAAGGATATCGCTCTGTAGCTGCAGTAACACCGGGAGTAATGGGAGTAACAGGCATGGAAACGAGCGATATTATCTTTGGGATTGTTGAAAAACTGAATCCGGACTTTGTGATTGCCGTTGATGCACTTGCCTCCCGATCAATAGAACGAGTTAATGAAACAATACAACTGGCAGACTCTGGAATTCATCCGGGTTCAGGGGTTGGAAACAAGCGTAAGGAGCTAAGCAAAGAAACCCTCGGGATACCGGTTTTTTCCATCGGCGTTCCCACGGTCGTTGATGCCGTGACCATAACAAGTGATACGATTGACTATATGCTAAAGCATTTTGGTCGGGAATGGCGTGAAAAAGATGAACCGTCCAAATCACTGTCACCTGCGAGTATGACATTTGGAGAGAAAAAATTCACAGAAGAGGATTTGCCGGATGAATCACAACGCAAAACGTTTATGGGAATTGTTGGTGGATTGACGGAAGAGGATAAACGATCATTGATCAAAGAAGTACTGACACCGATTGGCCATAATTTGATGGTAACACCCAAGGAAGTGGATGGTTTTATGAAAGATATGGCAACACTGGTTGCTACTGGTCTGAATGCCGCTATGCACGAGAAAGTTACAGTTGAAAATTTTGCATCTTACACGAGGTAGGAGTTCTCCTGCCTCGTTCTCTATTAATTCTGTTAATCCTTAATAATGGTTCTAGTTTCTGAAGATTTTTCATAGATTTAAACATGAAAGAGTTCTTCAGAAGGAGTGGAACCATGAATTCAGGGAATAAATATAAATTCGAAAAACGTAAAGTTCTGAAACACTTATATCGCAAGAGCAGTGTGTATATCATATCTGTACTGTTGTTATTTATTGTCATCGGTCTGCTGACAACAGTGGCACCAGCATATCGTATATCATCGGAAACAATTTCAGATTGGACGAGTGAGATAGAAAGTACCTCATTCTTATATTTACTAGGGATGGAAAACAGGGCATTCAGGGAGGCGTATCCGGAAGATAAAGCATTACCGGATTTATCAGATACCTTTTTTCAGATGGCTACCAGCATCAAACCGAATGATCCCAGAAGCCTGCTGGGAAAAGAAATCCCCGGAATGTCCAATTATGCATATGAAATTATAGTGGCAGGCGAAGGGACAAACTATACAAATTTGCCAATTGAATCAGCACCGCCACTTTCTGATGTGCTGGAGGACAGAAAAGCAGTTGTTGATGAGTCCGGTGAGATGGAAGAGTCTAATAAGAATACAACAGATGATAATCAGCACTCAACTGGAAATAAAGATGTTGTTTTTATTTATAACACTCATAATACGGAATCTTTTTTACCCCATTTGCCTGGAGTCGATGATCCTGATCTAGCGCATCACAAAAAGGTGAATGTAACAAAAATCAGTGACCATTTATCAAAAAAACTGGAACAGAATGGGATTGGTACTGAAGTTGCTGATGAAAACATTATGGGAATATTAAACGAAAAAGGCTGGGATTATCCTCAAGCATATCAAGCTTCAAGAAATGTTGTGCAGACTGCAATGTCGGGAAATGATGACCTTCAGTATCTTATAGACATTCACCGTGATGCTCAAGGAAGAGCAGAAACTACTACTGAAATTAAAGGGAAAACTTATGCACGAATTATGTTTGTAGTGGGTGGAAAATACGAAGATTATCGTAAAAACTTGAAATTAGCAAATAAATTGTATGATCTTTTCCAAAAAAAATATCCTGGGTTATGCAGAGGTGTAGTTGTTAAGAAAGGCAAAGGAAGCAATGGCGTATATAACCAGGATCTGTCGGGAAATGCACTTCTGATTGAATTTGGCGGGGTCGGCAATACGCTGGAAGAATTATATCGTACTGCAGATGTGGTGTCGGAAATTTTCAGTGATTATTACTGGGATGCAGAAAAGGTTAGTAAGCCTAAATAAGGAATGAATGGAGGTTGTCGTGATGCGCTCAATGCTTGTGTTATTGTTATTAGTCGTTTTCTTTCTGACAGGTTTGGTACTCGGGATGGACCGGGGACAGAAGGAGACTGGTTTACAGGAGAAAGACAGCGTGAGGAAGGAAAGCGTGGAACATGTTCAGGTGACAACGGTACCGAAAAAGCGGGAAACGGATAAAGAGGTAATTAAAGCGGAACCGCCTGAGACACTGGCTCAAAAAACGGCAAGCTTTATGGAAAACAGTGTGAAAGGTTTTTATAATGTGGTTGTGGAATTACTTTACAGCTTTGTGCGTGTGTTTTTCGAATAAAACCCGGTCGGTATCCACGAAATAATAAAGAGGCGTTTCCGCTTTAATTCTTGAATGTGTGTGGTGCAATTGCTATAATCAATCCTAGTGTTGACGTCTGTAACAACTATTTTTATAAGACATGTAGGAGTGAACGTCACTTATGGTTAAAGATCAAAGTTATGTACGGAATTTTTCGATTATAGCACATATCGACCACGGGAAGTCCACATTGGCTGACCGGATACTGGAAAATACAAAAGCATTAACACAACGTGAAATGAAAGAGCAGTTTCTGGATGCAATGGATCTTGAACGGGAACGCGGCATCACGATTAAACTGAATGCTGTACAACTTCATTATGATAGTGAGGGCGGAGAAGAATATACTTTCCATCTGATTGATACCCCGGGGCATGTTGATTTTACATATGAAGTTTCAAGAAGTCTGGCAGCTTGCGAGGGCGCAATATTGGTTGTTGATGCCGCACAGGGAATCGAAGCACAGACACTTGCGAACGTTTACCTTGCTTTGGATAATGACTTGGAAATTATTCCTGTCATCAATAAAATAGATTTGCCGAATGCCGATCCTGACCATGTAGCCAAGGAATTGGAAGATGTTATAGGAATTGATAAAGATGATGTGATTCTTGCATCTGCAAAGGATAATATTGGCATTCCTGAGATTTTGGAGCGTATTATTGATGCAATTCCTGCACCAGCTGGTAATGCAAATGCACCATCAAAAGCACTTATATTCGATTCGTTGTATGACCCGTATCGGGGTGTAATTGCGTACGTATGTATTAAAGAAGGCTCGATAAAAGTTGGAGATAAAATCAGAATGATGGCAACCGGTAAAGAGTTCGAGGTAAATGAGATAGGCGTGTTCACACCGAATCCTGTTGCGAAAGAAGAACTTACGGTAGGAGACGTTGGTTTTTTGACGGCATCCATCAAAAATGTTGGTGACAGCCGTGTCGGTGATACAATCACATTGGTTGATAAGCCTGCAGATGAAGCATTACCCGGATATCGACGACTGAATCCGATGGTTTTTTGTGGAATGTTTCCAATTGACTCAAACAAATACAATGATTTGCGTGAAGCATTGGAACGTCTCGAACTAAATGACTCTTCCCTGCAATATGAGGCGGAGACATCACAGGCACTTGGTTTTGGATTCCGATGTGGTTTTCTTGGACTGTTACATATGGAAATCATCCAGGAACGCATTGAACGGGAATTTAATATTGAACTAATCACAACCGCTCCTAGTGTTATCTACGAAGTGGAGCAGACCAATGATGAAATGATTGAGGTTGATAACCCTTCCGTAATGCCGGATCCGCAAATAATCAGTGAGGTTCGGGAACCTTTTGTAAAAGCAACAATTATGGTACCGAATGATTTTGTTGGGCCGGTTATGGAAATTGCCCAGAAAAAACGCGGTCAATTTGTTGATATGGAATACCTGGACGAAATTCGTGTGAATGTTGTTTACCATATTCCACTATCCGAGATTGTCTATGATTTTTTTGATCAGCTAAAATCGCAGACAAAAGGATATGCATCATTTGATTATGATTTGATTGGCTATCGTCCGTCCAATCTCGTGAAAATGGATATTTTGCTGAATGGGGAAACAATTGATGCATTATCATTTATTGTGCATCGTGATTTCGCATACGAGCGCGGAAAACATATTGTCGATAAACTGAAGGATCTTATTCCAAGACAGCAATTTGAAGTACCGGTACAAGCGGCTATCGGTAATAAAATTGTTGCCCGTTCAACAATTAAGGCAATGCGGAAAAATGTTTTATCCAAATGTTACGGCGGGGATATTTCCCGTAAACGAAAATTGCTCGAAAAGCAAAAAGAAGGTAAAAAACGTATGAAGATGGTCGGTTCTGTCGAAGTTCCACAGGAGGCATTTATGGCTGTCTTGAAGATGGACAATGATTAAGAAAGAAGTTATGTCGGAAAGAATGTTGAACATTGTTCAGCCACCGGATTGTTTCGGTGGCTGACTATATGTAGGAGAGGATACAGTGATTCAATCGGTTTATATACACATTCCATTCTGCCAGCAGATTTGTCATTATTGTGATTTTACGAAGTTTTTTTATAATGAAAAATTGGCCACGGAATATATAGAAGCATTGTCGAACGAGATTAACACCAATATTCACGGGACAAAAAATAAAGTTAAAACGATTTTTATTGGCGGCGGAACTCCAACAGCGCTTAACAAGGGACAGTTACAATCGCTGCTTGAACTGATCGACAGGAAATTTGATATTCCCAATTGTTCTGAATACACCATAGAGGGAAACCCGGGCGATTTTGAAGAGGAAAAGGTTAAGATGCTTCAAGATTATGGTGTTAATCGCATCTCGCTTGGTGTACAGGTGTTCGATGATCAAATGTTGCAGGAATTGGGCAGATTGCATAAAGTCAAAGATGTATACCGTACATTGGAGCTGCTTCACCAGAACGGATTTTCAAATATCAGCATTGATCTGATTTATGCATTGCCGAATCAGACAGTGGAGCAATTTCAACGATCACTGGAAGAAGCTCTCTCGTTAGACCTGCCGCATTATTCAACATATGCACTGCAAATAGAACCGAAAACCGTTTTTTATCAGCGACATAAAAAAGGGAAATTACATCGTCCACCACAGGAAGCGGAAGTCCAAATGTATGAAATTCTGAAAAATAGTATGAAGAAGAATGATATAAATCAGTATGAAATTAGTAATTTCGCCAAAGCTGGTTTTGAAAGCCAGCATAATCTGACCTATTGGAACAATGAGCATTATTATGGTTTTGGTGCTGGTGCACACGCATATTTGCCAGGCAGAAGGACAGGTAATATCCGTCCGCTTCCGGCATATACCAAGAAGGCTTTGGAAGATGGTCACCCGATTTTATCAACTGAGGAGATTGGTTTAAAAGAGATGGTTGAGGAAGAAATGTTTCTTGGATTGCGTAAACTGAGCGGAGTGTCCAAATCGCATTTCCGGGCAAAATTCGGATTTTCCTGTAAGACAATGTATGGTGATGCTATTTCACGCCTGATTCAGAAGGGGTGGCTTACGGAAGAAAAGGATAGTGTGCATCTCACCGATGAAGGGTTGTTGTTCGGCAACAATGTATTTGCAGAATTTTTACTTGATGAAGAGGATATGAAGCTTGTGCGTTGACAAAAAAATATGGATTTGATAATTTAATATTAGAATTAGCACTCGGTGATCGAGAGTGCTAACAGAGGTGATCATCATGTTAACAGAAAGGCAATTGTTAATTTTGCAGGTCATTATTGATGATTTCATCGAATCAGCACAACCAGTTGGATCACGTGCAATTTCCAAAAAAAACAATATCCCCTACAGTTCTGCGACCATTCGGAATGAGATGGCGGACTTAGAGGAAATGGGTTTTCTGGAAAAAACACACTCATCCTCTGGACGGATTCCCTCTGAAAAAGGGTATCGATATTATGTTGATCATTTGGCAGCACCAAAAAGCCCAAGGAGTGATGTAAAACTCATCCATAATTCGATTCAGGACGGCTTTTTTGAATTTGAACAAATTGCTCAAAAGTCTGCTGAAATTTTGTCTGATATAACAAATTACACGTCTATTATATTAGGTCCTGAGGTACTGGAAACAAAGCTTAAGCAACTTCAGATTGTCACACTGTCAAGCCAGAATGCGGTTGTTATACTTGTAACAGACAATGGCCATGTGGAACATCGATCATTTTCCATTCCGGAAGAGATTAGCACATCTGACTTGGAGAAGATGGTAAATATTTTAAATGACAGGTTACAGGGTGTGTCTCTAATCAGACTGCCGGAGAAGCTGAATTCTGAAATCATCACCTTAATGCAAAAGTATATTTCAGACTTTAAAAAATCGTATAATTATATTAAACAGGCATTTTTTAATGAAAATCCGGTTAAATTGTATTTTGGTGGAAAAACCAATATATTGATGCAGCCAGAATTCAATGATATCAATAAAGTGCGTTCGTTTTATGCCATGATGGAAAAAGAGGATGAGATTGCCAAGATCCTGAAAGATACACACGATGGCATTAAAGTTACTATCGGGCATGAGAACAAGGCTGATGCTATAAAAGATCTCAGCCTGATTACAGCAACGTATCAATTGGATGAGGAGCAGGTGGGTACTATCGCAATTCTTGGCCCAACGCGGATGGAATACAAAAGAGTGATCAATTTGTTAAATACGTTGTCTCATGAGATGTCGGATGCTTTATATTTATGGCATAAAAATAATGATTAAATTTAGTCAATCAAGGGTACATCGATTTGGTGGGAAGTTCCCATCATTTCTTAATGTGTATATATTTAAAATCTAATTCAGTCATGATATAGTCTATCATGGAAATTGGTTATGCAGGAGGTGGCAGACATGGATGAAAATAAGGAAAAGATGGTCGACAGCAACGATGCAGCAGAAACAGAAGCAACTGAAACTGCAGAGGCTACTGAAGTAATAGATAATCCGGAAAAAGAGGATCTGGAACAACAACTTGGTTCAGATGAAAGTGAAATGGAAGATCTAAAAGCTGAAGTCAGCAAGCTGAAACAGGAAAAAGATGAAATGTATCAACGGTTGCTTCGAACACAAGCCGAATTTGACAACTTCAAAAAACGTTCCCGCAAAGAGAAAGAGGCGGAACGAAAATATAAAGCAGAGACACTGGCAACTGAATTATTGCCCGCACTTGATAACTTTGAGCGCGCACTGCAGGTTGAAGTAACAGATGCCGCAGAAAGTTTTGTGGATGGCGTTTCAATGGTATATCGTCAAATCAAGGATGCATTGAAAGCAAATGATGTTGTGGAAATTGAAAGTGTTGGGAAAGAATTTGATCCGAATATCCATCACGCAGTAATGCAGGTGGAAGAAGAGGATATGGAATCAAATATTGTAACGGAAGAATTGCAAAAAGGCTACATGCTGAAAGATAAAGTAATTCGACCAGCAATGGTAAAAGTGAATAAGTAATTGCAAAGCAGTTAAGGAGGAAATGTTTTATGAGTAAGATAATTGGTATTGACTTAGGTACAACAAATTCATGTGTATCAGTTATGGAAGGCGGGGAAGCGGTAGTAATCCCCAATCCGGAAGGCAACCGGACAACGCCATCAGTCGTTGCGTTTAAAAATGGTGAGCGCCAAGTTGGTGAAGTTGCAAAACGCCAGGCAATCACCAATCCAAACACTATTCAATCCATTAAGCGTCATATGGGTACTGATTACAAGGTGAAAATTGAAGATAAAGAATATACACCACAGGAAGTTTCCGCAATTATTCTGCAGCACATTAAATCATATGCGGAAGATTATCTTGGTGAGGACGTAAATAAAGCAGTAATCACTGTTCCTGCATATTTTAATGATGCGGAACGTCAGGCAACCAAGGACGCGGGTAAAATTGCTGGTCTCGAAGTTGAACGTATTATTAATGAACCAACAGCAGCTGCCCTTGCCTATGGTATTGACAAAGATGACCAGGATCAGACCATCCTTGTTTATGACCTTGGCGGCGGTACATTTGACGTATCAATCCTGGATATCGGCGATGGCACCTTTGAAGTTGTTTCTACTGCCGGTGATAATCGTCTTGGCGGGGATGACTTTGATGAAGTTATCATTGATTATATGGTTCAGGAATTCAAAAAAGAAAATGGAATTGACCTTTCCAAAGACAAAATGGCAACACAGCGTTTGAAAGATGCAGCTGAAAAAGCGAAAAAAGACTTGTCAGGTGTATCACAAACTCAAATTTCCCTGCCATTTATTACAGCGGGGGATGCGGGACCGCTACATTTGGAAATGAATTTGACCCGTGCAAAATTTGAGGAGCTTTCATCTGAGTTGGTTGAACGTACAATGGCTCCAACAAGAAAAGCACTAAAAGATGCGGACCTGTCAGCCAGCGAAATTGACCGCGTACTGCTTGTAGGTGGATCTACTCGGATTCCGGCAGTACAGGAAGCAATCAAACGTGAAACTGGTAAAGACCCTTCTAAAGGTGTAAACCCTGATGAAGTTGTTGCACTTGGTGCTGCAATTCAGGGCGGTGTGCTTCAAGGTGATGTGAAAGATGTTGTATTGCTTGATGTCACTCCACTTTCACTCGGTATTGAAACAATGGGAAGTGTAACAACGAAGCTGATTGAACGTAATACAACAATCCCAACAAGCCATTCACAAGTGTTCTCAACAGCTGCAGATAATCAAACAGCTGTAGATATTCATGTGCTGCAGGGAGAACGTGAAATGGCAGCAGATAATAAAACACTTGGCCGTTTTCAGTTGACGGATATCCCACCGGCACCAAGAGGGGTACCGCAAATTGAGGTAAGCTTTGATATTGATGCGAACGGTATTGTTAATGTCCGTGCAAAAGACATGGGTACAAATAAAGAACAGTCAATTACAATCAAGTCCTCTTCGGGCTTGTCTGATGATGAAATTGATCAAATGGTAAAAGATGCAGAAGAGAATGCTGAAGCGGACAAAAAACGCCGCGAAGAAATTGAACTTCGCAATGAAGCAGATCAACTGATCTTTACAACTGATAAAACCATCAAGGACCTTGGTGACAAAGTTTCCGAAGATGAGAAACAAAAAGCTGAGGACGCGAAGGAAGAATTGAAAAAGGCAATTGAAGCTGACGATATAGATCAAATCAAGGAAAAGAAAGAGGCACTTCAGGAGCAAGTCCAGCAGCTTTCAGTAAAACTGTATGAGCAAATGCAGCAAGAACAACAGGCTCAGCAGGGTGCTGATGGCAATGCCGGTTCAGCAGATGATGTAGAAGATGCTGATTATAAAGAGGTAGATGACGAAGAGAACAATAAAAAATAAGCATCACGTTAATCAAAAAGAGTCAAAGTCAGGAATTCCTTGGCTTTGACTCTTTTTTCTGAATGAGCTTTTTAACAGGAGTTTTGAAACAACATTTGGATATACAGTATGTGGCACAGTGTTCGTTTGCTATCGTGCCTCATATAATGGTATGATAAAATTTATGCAATAGTGTATCGGGAGAGTGATTTTTAAGTGAGTAAGCGTGACTATTATGAAGTGCTTGGAGTTGAAAAAGGCTCTTCAAAAGATGAAATAAAAAAGGCCTATCGGAAACTGGCCAGGAAATATCATCCGGATGTGAGCAAGGAAGATAATGCATCCGAAAAATTTAAAGAAGCAAAAGAAGCTTATGAAGTGTTAAGCAATGAACAAAAACGGGCACAGTATGATCAATTCGGCCATGCTGGCGCACAAGGTCAAGGGTTTGGAGGATTTGGCGGCGGAGCACAGGACTTTGGCGGATTTGGTGATATTTTTGATATGTTCTTTGGCGGCGGACGCAGACGTGATCCAAATGCGCCTCAACAAGGTGCGGATCTGCAGTATTCCATGACGCTTAATTTCGAGGAAGCGATTTTTGGAAAGGAAACGGATATCAAAATTCCGAATGAGGAAAATTGCGATACGTGTAAAGGTTCAGGTGCGAAACCGGGGACAGAAACAAAAACCTGTTCACACTGCGGCGGATCAGGACAGTTGAATATGGAGCAAAATACGCCGTTTGGAAAGGTTGTAAACCGCCGTGTCTGTCATCATTGTAATGGAAGTGGTAAGATTATCCCTGAAAAATGCGGTACTTGTGGTGGATCTGGAAAGGTAACGAAGCATAAAAAAATCCATATTTCCATCCCAGCAGGAATTGATGATGGACAGCAAATCAGAGTGTCCGGAAAAGGAGAGGCAGGTAAAAATGGTGGCCCTCCAGGAGATTTGTTTGTTGTAATTCAAGTAAGACCACATGAATTTTTCAGACGTGAAGGCGACCATATTCATTGCGAATTGCCAATAACCTTTGCACAGGCAGCACTTGGTGATGAGATGGAAGTGCCAACTGTACACGGAAAAGTGATGTTGAAAGTGCCTGCCGGGACCCAAACAGGTAAAACATTCCGTCTGAAAGGAAAAGGTGCACCGAATGTACGTGGCTATGGACATGGTGATCAACATGTTCAAGTACGGGTGATTACACCAGATAAACTGACCGACCGTCAGAAAGAGCTGATTCGTGAATTTAATGAAATTGGCGGAAATGAAGCAACAGATGAGCAAGGCGGCTCGTTCTTCCAAAAATTTAAAAATGCATTTAAAAATTAAACGGTATTTTTTAGCTGTGTGCCAAGGATTATCAACTTAAAGGGCTACCAACTTACTGCAGTTTTTAATACGACATCCTACTTTTTCAGGAAATGAGTGAATCGATATGAAATGGTCGGAAATATGCATTCATACTACGAACGAAGCTATCGAGCCGATTTCTAATATACTTCATGAGACCGGCGCCAGTGGTGTAGTAATTGAGGACCCATTGGATCTCACGATGGAACATGAAAGTAAATTTGGAGAAATATATGAATTGAATCAAGATGAATACCCGGAAGAAGGGGTGTACATCAAAGCATACTTGCCGGTAAACAGCTTCCTGGGCGAAACAGTCAATGAAATAAAACAGGCAGTTAATAACCTGATGCTGTATGATATTGATTTGGGAAGAAATCAGGTAACGTTAAGTGAAATTCACGAAGAAGAATGGGCAACAGCATGGAAAAAATACTACAAGCCTGTTAAAATTTCTAAAAAGATAACTATCATCCCGACTTGGGAGGACTACGAACCTGTATCAAGTGATGAAGTGATTATCGAACTTGACCCTGGCATGGCTTTCGGTACAGGTACACATCCGACAACTGTATTAAGCATCCAGGCAATTGAGCAGTATCTGAATCCACGTGATCTGGTTATAGATGTCGGATGCGGGTCAGGTGTACTCAGTATTGCTTCCGCTTTACTCGGTGCTAATGAAGTACATGCATTCGACCTGGATGAAATTGCAGTTAAAAGTACATCGATAAATTCAAAGCTAAATAAGACCGATGCGATCATTCATGTCAGGCAAAATAATCTGCTGGACAATGTTAAGATGGAAGCGGATGTTATTGTTTCGAATATACTGGCGGAGATCATCGTCAGGTTTACAAACGAGGCGTGGAATAACTTGCGCCCGGGCGGAATTTTTATCACATCCGGAATCATTCAAGCTAAGAAACAATTGGTGTTGGATAACCTGAAACAAGCAGGATTTGAAATTTTGGAAGTAAATGAGATGGAAGATTGGGTAGCGATTGTTGCCAAGAAGATTTAATTGAAAAGTGGTGCTGACCTTGCAACGCTATTTTGTTCCTGATGAAAATTGGCAGGAAAACACGGTAATGATTCAGAATGATGATGCTCATCATATCCAGCGTGTGATGCGTTATCGGGACGGAGATCGGATTATTTGCAATCATCCGGATGGAAATGCGGCAATTTGCCGGATCGTGTCCATTTATTCAACAGAAGTGTGTCTGCAGATTGAAGAGTGGTTGAATGAGTCGATGGAAATGCCGGTTGATGTTACCATTGCCCAAGGAATACCTAAAGGTGATAAATTTGAATATGTTTTGCAAAAAGGTACAGAATTGGGAGCAAGTACCTTTTTACCGGTTCAATCAGAACGTTCAGTGGCAGTCTGGAACGGTAAAAAATTTGAAAAGAAATTGGGCAGATTCCAGAAGATCGTAAAGGAAGCAAGTGAGCAGAGTCATCGTAATAAAATACCTGAAGTTATGCCGGTTCACACAACCAGTGAAATGGCTGAATATGCGCGAGCGTTTGACGTGAAGTTGTTCGCATTCGAGGAAGAAGCAAAGAGGACGGCGTCGCAATCACTTGGTACCGTGCTCGGCAGGCTCGAAAAGGGAAAACGGATTCTGGTCTATATTGGTCCGGAAGGTGGTATTTCGAAGGAAGAAGCAGCTATGCTGAAGGAATATGATTTCACGCCAATCAGGCTTGGACCGCGTATACTTCGAACAGAAACAGCTAGCTTATATGTATTGTCGAGTATTTCTTATCACTTAGAAGAATTGAGGTGTACATGATGACAACTGTTGCATTCCATACATTAGGATGTAAAGTGAATCATTATGAAACAGAAGGTATCTGGAATATGTTTAAGGAGAACGGTTATGAACGTGTGGATTTTGACCGTCAGTCAGATGTATACGTCATTAACACCTGCACAGTAACAAATACCGGAGATAAAAAAAGCAGACAGGTAATTCGCCGGGCAATCCGCAAAAATCCTGAATCCATTGTTTGTGTAACAGGCTGTTATGCACAAACATCACCTGGTGAAATTATGGAGATACCAGGTGTTGACATAATTGTCGGGACGCAGAATCGCAAAAAGATGCTTGATTATATTGAAGAACATAAGAAGACCCGTGAACCAATCAATGGTGTTTCCAACATCATGAAAAATCGTGTTTTTGAAGAAATGGATGTTCCTGACTTTACAGATCGGACACGCGCGTCATTAAAAATACAGGAAGGGTGCAACAATTTCTGCACATTCTGTATTATTCCCTGGTCACGCGGTCTGCTTCGTTCGCGTGAGCCGGAAAACGTTATTAAACAAGCGCAAAGTCTTGTAGATGCAGGTTATAAGGAAATTGTGCTGACAGGGATTCATACTGCGGGATACGGTGAAGATATGAAAGATTATAATTTCGCCAAGCTTCTTAACGACCTGGAAACGAAAGTTGCTGGCTTAAAACGGATTCGTATTTCATCAATTGAAGCCAGTCAGATTACAGATGAGGTTATTGAAGTGCTCGACAAATCGGAAAAGATTGTACGTCATCTGCATATACCTCTTCAATCAGGATCTGATTCGGTTCTTGCCAGAATGCGCAGAAAATATTCCAGCGAATTTTACAAACAAAAAGTTAACAAAATCCGCAGAGCATTACCAGGTCTTGCGATCACATCGGATGTAATTGTAGGCTTCCCGGGTGAGACGGAGGATGAATTTCTTGAGACATGCAACTTTATTAAGGATATCGGATATTCCGAATTGCATGTATTTCCGTTTTCCAGAAGAACTGGTACACCTGCTGCCAGAATGGACAATCAAGTGGATGATGATGTGAAAAATGAACGGGTAAATCAAATGATTGAACTGTCCGATCAGCTTGCAAAAGAATATGCAGCAACTTATGAGGATGAGGTTCTCGAAGTTATTCCGGAAGAACACACATCTGAAGGAGACGAACATACACTTGTCGGTTATACCGATAATTATTTAAAAGTCCGTTTTGAAGGGACACAGGACCTGATCGGCAAGATAGTCCGTGTCAAAATCACCAAATCAGGATACCCTTATAATGAAGGTGTCTTTGTACGGGTAATGGATAATGCGACCAATCACAATATTGAAGAGGCTGCACAGTGATCCCGGGAGTTTACCCCGGGATTTATTTTTCCGTATTTAAATGCTATTATGAATTCGGAGTAAGTATAACTAATCAAAAAGGAGAACGATGAAATGGATTTGGCAACATATATTGACCATACGCAATTGAAACCTGAAACGACAGAGGAAAAAATCAAACAAATAGTCAGTGAAGCGAAAACGCACGGTTTTGCTTCTGTTTGTGTTAACCCGTATTGGGTGTCATATTGCCATAAACATTTAAATGGGACCGATGTTAAAGTTTGTACTGTAATTGGTTTTCCACTTGGGGCAACAACAACCAAAGTGAAAGAATTTGAAACGAAACAAGCAATACAGGATGGTGCATCTGAAGTAGATATGGTGATAAATGTCGGAGCGCTTAAATCCGGTGATGATCAGACTGTGCTTCATGATATTCGGGCTGTGGTTGAAGCTGCCGGCGAAAATATCCTTACAAAGGTTATCATTGAAACATCTTTACTGACCGAAGATGAAAAAGTTCTGGCCTGTAAACTGGCAAAGCAAGCAGGGGCGGACTTTGTTAAAACATCTACTGGTTTTTCCGGAGGTGGTGCAACGGTTGAAGATATTAAGTTGATGCGTGAAACTGTCGGCCCGGACATGGGAGTGAAAGCGTCCGGCGGCGTTCGTTCGCTTGAAGACACGAAGGCAATGATAGATGCAGGTGCAACCAGGATCGGTGCCAGTGCAGGAGTGGATATTATTGCAGGTAATACAGGAAACGATGCCTATTAATTAAAATTAGAAGTTGACCTGGTATGCGGGTTATATTATAATTATCAAAGACATGTAAAGTATTACATGTTGGTATATTTTTGTTTTATGCTTCGGAGGGAGGGAAATTAGCATGTCAAATACAACTCGCGTTCGTAAAAACGAGTCTCTCGAGGATGCTCTTCGTCGCTTCAAGCGCAGCGTTTCAAAAAGCGGTACTCTTCAGGAATACCGGAAGCGTGAACACTATGAAAAGCCAAGTGTAAGACGCAAGAAAAAATCTGAAAATGCAAGAAAGCGCAGATTCTAAAGAAGGTGCGAGAGCATGACATTAATGGAACAGCTGAACCAAGATATGAAGAGGGCCATGAAAAGCAAGGATAAAGAATCATTAGCTGTTATACGCATGGTCAAAGCTTCTTTGCAAAATGAATCGATTAAACTTGGTAACAAAGATCTTTCCGAAGATGAAGAGTTGTCAGTTCTTTCAAGAGAATTGAAGCAGCGGAAAGATTCCCTCCAGGAATTTAAATCAGCTGGGCGAGATGATCTTGTTAAAAAACTTGAAACTGAAATCAATATTTTACAAGAATATATGCCTGAACAGCTTTCTGAAGGTGAGCTGGAGGCAGTAGTTCAGACTACGATTCAGGAAGTAAATGCAACTTCCAAAAAAGATATGGGAAAAGTGATGAGTGCCATCATGCCTAAGGTAAAAGGGAAGGCCGATGGTTCACAAATCAATAAATTGGTTCAAAAACATTTAAATTAACAGGATTTTTTTTTGTAAGCCCCGTCAGATTGGACGGGGCTTTTTAAATGCTTCCTTAACATTAACGCTTCCCAAACCGGTGCACTTTTAATCATTTATAAATACACCCTCATTTTTCGGATAGTTTGTGATAGTATTTATGTAAGAAAATGAAACCATTTTAGTATTTTTTTCGTATGAGTACTGTAAGCGGAAGGGGGGTGAGGGCGTTTGCCGAAACATTACAAGTACATAGTAATACTGCTTATTGCTGCAATTTCGCTTTTCTCCGCAATGTCTTCTATCCATGCAACCAATAATGGTGACGGGAAACTGGTTTATGTCATTCCGGTTGAAGATGAAGTGGAGCGCGGTCTTGAATCCTTTATAGAACGAACCACAGAGGAAGCAACAGAAGATAACGCGGATTACATCATTTTTGAAATCGATACACCTGGCGGCCGTGTTGATGCAGCCGGGAATATAGCGGAATTACTTCAAGGTCTTGAAATCCCGACTACATCTTTTATTGTAAACCGTGCATTGTCGGCAGGGTCATATATTGCGCTTAATACGGATACCATTTATATGAAACCACAGGCAACAATGGGAGCCAGTGGTGTTATCAATCAGGATGGTACCGCAGCAAGTAAGAAAGCTCAGTCAGCGTGGATTGCCGCTATGAAAAGCGCTGCAAATTCGTCAGGGAAAGATCCCCTGTATGCAGTCGCCATGGCAGATCCAAGTATTGACTTACCGGAGTTCGGTGCCGGCAAAGGTGAATATCTTACACTTGGAGCCAAATCAGCAAAAAAGGTGGGCTATTCTGAGGATACTGTCCAAGACCGGAAAGAATTACTGCAGGAATTAGGCTTGGCACAGGCTTCTGTCATTGAAAAAGAGCCAACTTTGTCAGAAGAAGCTGCCCGATTTATAACAAACCCAATTATTGTTCCAATTCTATTGTCGCTGGCGAGTCTTGGATTAATCGTGGAACTTTATTCGCCCGGTTTCGGTATACCTGGTATAGTTGGATTATTATCACTGGTATTGTTTTTTTATGGTCATATTGTCGCGGGACTGGCTGGAATGGAAGCAATTATACTATTGATTTTGGGGCTTGTGCTGATTGTTGCAGAGTTTTTTGTGCCGGGGGGCATTGTTGGTCTTCTCGGCATTGGTGCGATTATTGTCTCCCTGATTATGTCTGGTCAGGATATTGGGCAAATGTCCATGAGCATTGGTATTGCATTCATTGTTGCGATAATCGCAACGGTGGTGTTATTCAGAACGATAGGATTGGAGAAAGGATTTTTCCGTCATATCATTTTAAAAGATCGGACCATGACAGAACAAGGATATGTCTCATCCGTTAATAGGCTGGAATTAATTGGTTTGCGGGGGGTTACGGTAACACCCTTGCGTCCGTCGGGTACCGCTATTCTCGAGAATGAACGTATTGATGTTGTAACAGAAGGCGGGTTCATTGCCAAGGATCAGCATGTTAAAGTAGTGAAGGTCGAAGGTGTACGTGTAGTGGTAAGAGCATTAAATCATACAGAAAAAGAACAGGAGGAATTTTAATGGAAATACAACTTATGCCGATAATTATTATCGCAGTTATTTTGATTGTTGTAGCAGTATTATTTACATTTATACCTGTCATGCTATGGATCAGTGCATTAGCCGCAGGTGTAAAGGTTGGAATTTTTACGTTGGTAGGTATGCGCCTTCGAAGGGTTATTCCTTCCAGGGTAATTAACCCGCTAATTAAAGCCCATAAAGCAGGGCTGAGTGTCACCACAAATCAGCTCGAGAGTCACTATTTGGCTGGTGGGAATGTCGACAGGGTAGTCAACGCTCTGATTGCTGCCCAGCGTGCTAATATTGAACTAAGCTTTGAACGTACGGCAGCAATTGATTTGGCTGGCCGTGACGTTCTGGAAGCCGTACAAATGAGTGTTAATCCGAAAGTAATTGAAACTCCCTTTATTTCAGGGATTGCAATTGATGGTATTGAGGTGAAAGCGAAGGCAAGAATTACTGTTCGGGCCAATATTGATCGATTGGTCGGTGGTGCAGGGGAAGATACTGTAATCGCCCGGGTTGGTGAAGGGATTGTCAGTACAATCGGTAGTTCGGAAACACATGCAAAGGTACTGGAGAATCCTGATTCCATTTCGCAAAATGTATTGTCAAGAGGACTTGATGCAGGTACTGCATTTGAAATATTATCAATTGATATAGCGGATATCGACATTGGTAAAAACATTGGAGCTATTCTGCAGACAGACCAGGCCGAAGCGGATAAAAACATCGCCCAGGCGAAAGCCGAAGAGCGTCGTGCAATGGCTGTAGCGAAGGAGCAGGAAATGACGGCAAGAGTAGAAGAAATGCGTGCAAAAGTGGTTGAAGCCGAAGCGGATGTTCCACGTGCACTTTCCGAAGCATTACGTTCCGGTAATTTAGGAGTTATGGATTATATGAATTACAAGAATATTGATGCTGACACGGATATGCGTGATTCCATTGGAAAAATATCAAAAGACGATACGGACGAGGATAACCGGTAAGAAGGATTGAGAATGAAAGGAGCTGTGCTATGGAGCAATTTCTACCCTTTCTCGTACTAATCATTTTCGGGATTGTCAGTTCTTTTGCTAAAAAGAAAGATAAAAAGGAAGTAAAATCAGGCGGCAGAACTGCAGGCAGATCAAAACATACGAGCACCGCGCAGCAGGCATATAAAAATCAGGAATCAGTACAACAGGAATACGCTGAAGATTTCGGGGATCATGAGAATCACCATGCTTTGAGCAGGGAAATACAGCGTTCACAAACAAGGCTGGAAATGGAAAAACGGAAATATAAAAGTGTGATGTCTGAAAACAAAAAGCCAAATGAGAGAGGACTCACAAAAGAACAAAAGGAATTTAAAAAGCGAATCAGCAACAATCTGAATAAAAAAGGGTTGGTAAATGGCATCATTATGGCTGAAATACTAGGTAAGCCAAGAGCGATGCAGCCATATCGGAGTATTATTTCAAAACGAAGAGGTAACTAGAACCAGATAGGATCACTTCCGGATGTACATATCCGGAAGTGGTTCTTTTTTTGTGTTCTTATCCACTTGAAACCTTCATAAATATGATTGTGAGAGGGGGCCGCATCCATGAAGAAATTACAACAGCGAATTGCTCCATTGCTGACAAAATATTTGGACCTTCCATCTGACGTCATGCTGGAATTGCCGAGAATCACGACGATTGGTCAAATTCACGTGTACATAGAGAATCACAAAGGATTGGTCGTTTATTCCGATGAAGAGCTGACAGTTAGGGCGAACAAAGGTCATATCCAAATTACGGGTTCATCATTTGTATTAAAAACTATGTTGCCAGAGGAAATATTGCTGGAAGGTACTATTCATGAGATAAAATTCATTTTTGATTAAACGATAGCAGGAAAAAGGGTGAGAACATGAAACAAATGCAAGGGTCCTATTTAACCGGCTATGTCACGATTCGAATTGAAGGATCGGAACCGGAAACGTTTTTTCAAGCTTGTGTGGAACAAGGTGTTTTTGTATGGAATATTAAAAAAGAATCGGCAACCGTTTGTACAGGTAATATTAAATTAAACAGTTTGCATGTTGTGAAAGACATCAGAAGGAAAAGAGCGTATAAAATAAGGTTCATTAAGAAAAAAGGATTGCCTTTTTTCATGGAACGATTGACCGTTCGTAAAGAGATA
This sequence comes from Virgibacillus siamensis, assembly GCF_900162695.1. NCBI lineage: Bacteria > Bacillati > Bacillota > Bacilli > Caryophanales > Bacillaceae > Virgibacillus > Virgibacillus siamensis. The sequence continues at coordinate 1,536,601 of NZ_FUIH01000007.1, read as the reverse complement.
CCGGCAGCATTTCTAATGAGCATTCTTTTGATTTTTTTACTTTCCAATATTATTTGGGAAGTGAAAATAAAGGATGTCCCGACTGATCTTGAAGAAAAGATAGACAAGCAACTGGAGGAATATGGAATACACCGCGGTGCATGGACCTTTTCAATCGGAAAGTCGAGCGTTATTCAACAAAAACTGATGCATGATATTCCGGAACTTCTTTGGGTCGGTGTGCATCAAAAAGGGACAACCTTTGTATTGGAAGGCGTTGAGAAAACGATCGTGGAAGAGGAGGAAAAAAGTGGTCCCCGTAACCTTGTAGCCGCAAAAAAAGGTGTTATTCAAAAGATGTATGTATCGAAGGGTGTTCCAAAGGTTCAGGTAAATGAATATGTGGAGCCAGGCGACCTGCTTGTATCTGGCAGGCTGCGTTTTGATGAAAATAAAAAGGACAAGAAATACGAATTGGTTGAATCAGAAGCTGATATCATTGCAAAAACTTGGTATGAGGTTTCCGTTACGGTACCACTGAAGGCCAATCATGAACTGCTTACAGGGAAGCGGGAAAATAAATACCATCTGAAACTGGGAAATGTAGAGTTGCCTGTTTGGGGATTTGGTACACCTGAATACAAAAATATTCATCGGGAGCGTTATGTTAAAGATCTCTATTTTCTTAAATGGGAACTTCCCATTAAAATAGTTGAAACCATTTTAAGTGAAAAGAAGTATAATAAACTAGAGCGGAGTAAAGAGGAAGCAATAAATATCGGGATTAAACAGGCTAAAAAAGAATTGCTGCTAAAGCTTGGGAATGATGCCGAGATCATTTCTGAAAATATTTTGCATGAAACTACCGAGAGTGGTAAAGTTAAATTAATCTTATATATGACAGTGGAAGAAAATATTGTAAAAGAAGTACCAATACGTCAAGGAGACTGATTATGTCAAGACACTTTAACACAATAGATTTACAACTGAAAACCCCGAATGAAGCTTTAGAACTTTTCGGTACAAATGATAAATTTCTGAAACAAATCGAACAACAACTTGATATCACCATAGTGACAAGGGGTGAAGAAGTTCATGTTTCCGGAAGTGAGGAAGCAGCCAATTTAGCAGAAGAATTACTGAAAACCCTTTTATCTGTTGTTAGAAAAGGTTTGGCGATTACCGAACGGGATGTTGTATATGCGGCTGATTTGGCCAAAAAAGGAAAGCTAAATCAGTTTGAGGCACTATTTGAAGATGAAATTACCAAGAATGCCCACGGAAAGTCCATCCGGGTGAAAACATTAGGACAAAAAAGTTACATTGCGGCAATAAAAGCAAATGATCTTGTCTTTGGGATCGGTCCTGCCGGTACAGGTAAAACATATCTTGCCGTGGTGATGGCTGTCCGTGCCTTGAAGAACGGTGAAGTGAAACGGATTATTCTAACCCGCCCTGCGGTAGAAGCCGGTGAGAGTCTTGGTTTTTTACCCGGGGATTTGAAAGAAAAAGTTGATCCATACCTGCGACCATTGTATGACGCACTCCATGACGTCCTTGGAGCTGAGCATACATTGCGTCTGATTGAAAGGGATACCATTGAGATTGCCCCGCTCGCTTATATGCGGGGAAGAACGCTTGATGACGCATTTGTCATTTTGGACGAGGCACAAAATACTACGCCTGAACAGATGAAAATGTTTCTAACCAGGCTTGGTTTTGGTTCTAAGATGGTCATTACAGGGGATATAACGCAAATTGATTTGCCAAAAGGGGTAAAGTCGGGACTGCATACTGCTCATCATCTGCTGTCTCCGGTTGAAGGTATCTCCTTTATTCAATTGACTCAGACAGATGTGGTAAGACATCCATTGGTTCAGAAGATTATTAATGCCTACGAAAATGCTAATAACGGATGAAGTGTATAGTGTAAGACCCTTATTTAATGGGTCTTATTTCTATATACAATAATCCGGATGGTGAGGTGACAGTCATGAAAAAATTTCTGCATAATTTTATTCATCTTCAGCCAAAGTGGGTTATGATCATTCTGGCATTAATTTTATTGGGTGCATTTTTCTTTCTGATGACTGTCAATAATGTTTATACCGAAACGTATAATATTGAACGGTTCTCTGATGCAAAGGAAACGATCCGATCTCCTATTACAATTGAAAATAAGCAGGAAACAAAGCGGAAAACACGGGAAACTGTTCAGGCGGTTGAGGATAGATATAATATATCGACTGAAATAACGAAAGAGCGTCTTTCATATATCGGGGAAATTTTTGATGCGATCGCTAAAGTGGAAAAGGATACATCCGTAAACGGGATAGAGAATTCGGATTCACTTGTATCCAGTCAGGAAAAAGTTCAACAGCTGAAACAGATTTTATCTCCTGAGATAACGGACAAGCTCGATGATGGTTTATTTTATAAATTATTGGATATTAAAGCAAGTAAGCGACAGGAAGGAAAAAAACTGCTGCTTTCTTCACTGGAAAATGTTTTAAAGGATGGCGTTCGAACCGAAAACATACAACGTGCGGAATCGGATGTTACGCAGAGTATTAAATATTCTTCTTTAGATAAGCGGCTGAAAGAACCGTTAAAGAAATTAAGTAAGTTTGCCATTGTGGAGAATTCATTTTTTGATGTGGAAAAAACGATGGAGGCACGAAAAGAAGCAGCAAGCAATGTGGAACCTGTCGTTATCAGGGCAGGAGAAATCATTGTAAGAGAAGGACAGACAATAACAGACGGGATTTATGAAGAGCTTAAATTGATAGGGCTTTTAAATCAGGAACGAAATGTATTTCCAGTCATTGGCCTTGTCCTATTAATTCTGCTGATTATCACAGTTATTGGTTCTGAAATAAATCATCTATACCGGGAAAATCAAATGGATAACCGAAAAATTGCGGCAGTGCTGATGATTAGTTTTATTGTAATCGTTCTGATGAAAGTGGTCAGTTTGTTCACAACAACGGAAAATTTGCTGTTTTTTGCGGTTCCTGTTGCCACAGGCGGGCTATTGATAAAACAGTTGATCCAGGAACGTTTTGCTATCGTATTATCGATTCTTTACGCAATTTTAGGAAGTGTGATTTTTAACGGTGAATTACCTGGAACGCTCAATATTGAAGCAGGTATTTACTTCTTCTTTTCACAGATGGCCGGAATTATTTTTCTGGTCAATGTGAAAGACAGACTGGCAGTCATTAAAGCTGGCGCGGGAATGGCAGTTATAAACGTTATTACTGTATTGTTATTTCTATTCCTTTCATTTGAAAAATATTCCTATGCGGATTTAATCATTCAATCGGCATATGGGGTGTCTGCTGCATTGTTATCAGCGGTGCTGACAATCGGCTTACTTCCTTTTTTTGAAACAGGACTGGGAATTTTATCAGATATTAAATTACTTTCACTTGCAAGTCCGAACCAGCCTCTGCTTCGAAAGATACTAACAGAAGCACCTGGTACCTATCACCATTCCGTAATGGTTGCAAATCTTAGTGAAACCGCCTGTGAAGCCATTGGAGCGAACGGACTTTTGGCTAGAGTCGGAGCATATTATCATGATATCGGGAAAACGATAAGACCGCATTATTTTATCGAAAATCAGGTTTCCATTAAAAACCCGCATGATTTAATTGAACCGCTGCAAAGTGCAGAAATTATTATAAGTCATCCGTATGACGGGGCGGAGATGCTGAAAGAACATAAAATGCCTGAGGAAATAATTGATATAGCGAAGCAGCATCATGGTACAACTTTACTGCAGTACTTTTATCAAATGGAAAAAAAGGTTAATGAAGAAGTAAAGGAAGAATTGTTCCGATATCCGGGACCCAAACCGCAGACTAAAGAAGCAGCAGTCATCAGTATTTGTGATTCAGTAGAAGCTGCTGTGAGGTCGTTAAAAGAACCGACAAAAGAAAAAATAGATGAAATTGTAGGATCCATTGTCAATAGCCGGCTGATGGATGGTCAGCTTAATGAGTGTGACCTGACGTTAAGTGAATTAGATACTGTACATCAGACAATTTGTGAAACGCTGAAAGGAATATTCCATTCCAGGATCAAATATCCAACCAAGGAGGCAACATAATGCATATTGATTTTCATGACCAAACAAATTCAGTTTCATCCGATTATGTAGATTTGCTGCAACGGCTACTGTTATTTACTGCTGATGCAGAGGGGGTTTCACCAGCTTCAGAAGTCTCCGTAACATTTGTGAATAATAAGGAAATACAGGAATTGAACCGGAATTATCGTCAAAAGGATCAGCCGACTGATGTAATATCATTTGCAATGCAGGAAATCGGTGATGGTGAAATGGATATAATTAGTGAGGATATCCCAGTTATGCTTGGTGATATTGTCATATCTGTCGAAAGGGCGGATGAACAAGCCAACGAATATGAACACTCATTTGAACGGGAACTTAGTTTCCTCGCAGTTCATGGTTTTCTGCATTTGCTTGGGTATGACCATATGAATAAGACTGATGAGGTTAAAATGTTTAATCGCCAGGAAGAAATACTGGGTGAGTTTGGAATTGAACGATAATCGCCGACACAGTGTAATTGGTTTTTCGTATGCTTGGAATGGTTTGCGTGAAGTGATTAAATCAGAGGGAAACTTTAGGGTTCATTTGATTGCAGCAGCAGCAGTTATTGCAGCAGGTCTATTTTTCAAGCTGGATCTGTTGCAATGGGCACTAATCTTTTTAACAATCTGCGTTGTATTGATCACCGAAATGATCAATACATCCATTGAAAAAATAATCGACTATATTAAACCGGAAATTAACCCCAATGCTAAGATAATAAAAGATATATCCGCAGGGGCGGTATTATTGGCCGCCATAACAGCCATCATCATCGGATTACTTATATTTATTCCTGAAATAAATGAAACCTTTATGTGACGCTGCAACAGATAATTGTTTTGAATCCGCTTTCACGGAGACTTTATCGTGTCGATTGCAGTAGAGGAATGAGGAAAACAAAAAATTTTTTAAAGGTTTTGTCGTATATATGAAATACGCGTGAATTTATAGTATGATATAAACACTAGATAGAAATAACGGTGGAGGAATAACATCATGTCCAGCAAATATAAATCAGGATTTGTAGCAATCATCGGCAGACCGAATGTTGGAAAGTCCACGTTCATGAACAATGTGATAGGGCAAAAAATAGCAATCATGAGCGATAAAGCACAAACAACACGCAATAAAATTCAAGGAGTTTTAACAGAAAAAGATGCCCAGCTGATCTTTATTGACACACCTGGAATCCATAAGCCAAAACATCGTCTTGGTGATTTTATGGTAAAAATCGCAGAAGACACGTTAAATGAAGTTGATGCTGTATTGTTTATGATTAATGCAGAAGAAGGTTATGGCAGAGGAGATCAGTATATAATTGATCGGCTTCAACAAACGAATCGGCCGGTGTTTCTAATTATCAATAAGATTGATTTAATACATCCCGATGAGCTGTTTGCACTTATTAAATCCTATAAAGATAAGTATGATTTTAAAGAAATTGTACCAATATCCGCATTGCAAGGAAACAATGTGCAGCATATGCTGAATGTATTGAAAGAATATATTCCGGAGGGACCGCAATATTATCCCGAAGATCAGATAACTGATCATCCGGAGCGGTTTATTATAGGTGAACTCATCCGGGAAAAAGCACTGCAACTGACAAGGGAGGAAGTACCACACTCTGTCGCTGTAGCCATTGAAAACATTGAAAAGCGTGAATCGGATACTGTTTTTATTCAGGCAACTATTATAACGGAACGGAAGACACAAAAAGGAATTTTGATTGGTAAGCAAGGCAGCATGCTGAAAAATATTGGCAAATATGCCCGAAAAGATATTGAATCACTGCTTGGTTCCAAGGTTTATCTTGAATTATGGGTAAAGGTTCAGAAAGATTGGCGGAATAAGCAATCACAGTTGCGAGAACTGGGTTTTCGGACAGATGAATATTAAACTTGGTAAATTTTATTACTTATTGTTTCTCCAACAGTGGTAATTCTAAGGAATAAGTACTTTTTCAAATAAGTTCAAAGAAAGGTGGGGTTTCTTGTGATCGACTTTACCTGGAGATTATTTAGTCAGACAGGAAACATTGAAACCTATTTATTATTGAAAGAGTTGGAAGAACCAGAACAAAATGCCAATACTTCGGTGAAAAGACAGGATAATGAGCAAGTATCATCATTTGATACAAACATGTAGCATGCAGATAAATCGGGGAAAAGGTGATACCGATTGCTTGAAAAAATGGAAGGTATTGTAATAAGAACACAAGATTACAGTGAAACACATAAAATTGTTACGATATTCAGCAATAAATTAGGAAAAATCAGTGCTATTGCACGTGGTGCAAAAAAACCAAAAAGCAGAATGGCTGCCGTCACGCAGCCATTCATATTGGGAGAATTTTTCGTTTATGTCGGTTCCGGATTAAGTACCATTCAACAAGGGGAGGTAATCAATTCATTCCGGCCTATACGGGAAGATATTATTAAAACGGCATATACAGCTTATATCGCTGAATTAACGGATAAATTGACAGATACAAAAAGTCCGGATATTTATTTATATAATCAGTTACTTCAAACATTAAACTGGATAGCAGAACATGATGCTGTTGAGGTTCCAATGATGATGTATGAATTAAAGGTGTTTGCCAAAGGCGGATTTGCCCCAATCGTTGACAGATGTGTGAATTGCGGAGGTAATAAGGCACCTTTTTCATTTTCCGTAACAGAGGGCGGCCTTTTGTGCAGCAGGTGCAGGCATATGGACCCGGAGGCAGCGGTAATTCCCGATAAAGCAGCCAAACTAATGCGCTTGTTTGCCGGTGTCGGTCTGGAACGCGTCAGTTCCATTTCTGTCAAACCGGAAAATATTCAAAAAATCCGGCAGATTATTGATGCGTATTATGAACAGTATGGCGGTTACTACCTAAAATCAAAAAAGTTTCTGAATCAACTTGATAAACTATAATAATGGCAGCATATGTTGACAACGGATAATAAATGGAGTATGATTTTTACATAATTTTAACATGCTAATATTTTGTGAAGACGGAGAGTAGTACATAATGGAATCCTGTTTTAAGCGAATCCGGGGTGGTGGAAGCCGGATAACAAGGTGTTATGGAACGGCGCTCCCGAGCATGCTGTATAAAGTGGCTCATGATTGGAATGGGCAAATAGGGTGGAACCACGGATTAACAACCCGTCCCTATGTCGTTTGAAAATGACATAGGGGCGGGTTTTTAGATGTATAAAAACAATATGCTTTGGAGGCTGTAATGATGAATATACAGGAAATGATTTTAACACTTCAGAAACATTGGTCAGATCAAAACTGTATCTTAATGCAGGCGTACGATGTTGAGAAAGGCGCAGGTACCATGTCACCGATGACACTCTTAAGAAGTCTTGGTCCTGAACCATGGAATGCGGCATATGTGGAGCCATCCAGACGTCCCGCTGATGGACGATATGGACAGAACCCCAACAGGCTGTATCAGCATCATCAATTCCAGGTTGTTATGAAACCATCGCCTGAAAATATACAAGAACTATATTTAGAGTCATTACAGGCGCTTGGAATTGACCCGCTTGAACATGATATTCGTTTTGTGGAAGATAACTGGGAAAATCCAACTCTTGGCGCTGCGGGTTTAGGCTGGGAAGTGTGGCTAGATGGTATGGAAATCACGCAATTTACGTATTTTCAACAAATCGGCGGACTGGAAGCAAGCCCGGTGACGGTTGAATTAACATATGGAATTGAACGGTTGGCGTCTTATATTCAGGATGAGGAAAATGTTTTTGATCTGGAATGGACAGAAGGTTTTACAGTTAAAGATATCTTCTTGCAGCCGGAATATGAGCATTCCATGTACACGTTTAAGGAATCAGACACAGATATGCTGTTTCAGCTTTTTACAATGTATGAAAAAGAGGCAAAAGTGACGATGGAAAAGGGATTGGTTTTTCCTGCATATGATTATGTACTAAAATGTTCCCACACATTTAACTTGTTGGATGCCAAAGGTGTGATTTCAGTTACAGAACGAACCGGCTATATTTCACGAATTCGCAACCTGGCAAGAAATATTGCCAAATCATATGTTGCTGAACGGGAAAGACTTGGTTTTCCAATGCTTGCAAAGGAGGAAGAATAATGGCTGTGGATGTATTACTGGAAATTGGACTCGAGGAACTTCCATCACGTTTTATCGATGATGCGGAAAATCAATTGAAACAGAATACGAAGAACTGGCTGGAAAAATCACGGATCGCTTATGCCTCCATCACTTCATATTCAACACCGAGAAGACTTACTGTTCTTATCAAGGATATCGCTGAAGAACAGGCATCTCTTGAAGAGGAGGTTAAAGGTCCATCATTAAAGATTGCCAAAACCGATGATGGTGAATGGACAAAGGCAGCAATTGGCTTTACAAAAGGACAGGGAAAAACAGTTGATGATACCATTACAAAAGATATTAAAGACGAAACCTATATTTTTGTAAAAAAAGAAACAATCGGCCAAAAGACAGATGAACTGCTGCCGGAACTTGGTTCAATCATTGAATCCATTCAGTTCCCGAAAAATATGCGCTGGTCTGATATAAGTCTGCGGTATGCACGGCCAATTCGCTGGATTACTGCTATCTATGGAGATACAGTTATCCCTCTGTCTGTGGCAGGTGTTGAATCGGATAAATTTACGTATGGCCATCGATTTCTTGGCGAAAAAGTTTTTGTGACAGTTCCTGCTGATTACGAATCAATTCTTAAGAAAAATTATGTCATTGTCAATCCGAAAGAACGTGAACAACTGATTCTGGATGGGATTGAAAATTTGGAGAAAAATGAACATTTCACGATACCTGTTGATCAGGAACTGCTTGATGAGGTACGAAACTTGGTTGAATATCCAACGGTGTTTATAGGGTCGTTTGATGAATCATTTTTAGTACTTCCGTCTAACGTATTAATTACCTCCATGAAAGAACATCAGCGGTATTTTCCGGTTAAATCAGCGGACGGTAAACTGCTTCCGCATTTTATCGGAGTTCGGAATGGGGATAATCACGCCCTTGAAACAGTTGTAAAAGGGAATGAAAAAGTACTTCGTGCAAGGTTATCCGATGCAAAATTCTTTTTTGATGAGGATCAGAAACATTCTGTTGATTACTACCAGCAAAAATTGGAACGGATTGTATTTCAGGAAAAACTCGGTACCATTGGCGATAAAGTCCGTCGTGTGGAGACACTGACAAGGCAGCTCATCACCAATCTTGCAATTGATGAACCAGTAGGTCGGGATGCGATAAGAGCCGCCGAAATATGCAAATTTGATCTCCCTACGAATATGGTTAATGAATTTACGGAGTTACAAGGAATTATTGGTGAAACATATGCATTGCATTTTGGTGAGAAAGAGGCTGTTGCCAAAGCAATTGCAGAACATTATCTCCCGATTCATGCGGATGATGAATTGCCTGCAACATTGGCTGGTGCTGTAGTCAGTATTGCAGACAAACTGGATACGATTACAGGGTGTATGTCAGTTGGTCTTGTTCCAACTGGTTCTCAGGATCCGTATGGACTCAGACGTCAGGCAGCAGGTATATTAAAAATATTGCTGCATTATAAATGGGATATATCGGTTGAATCGCTGCTTGACCTGGCGCAGGAAATGTACAGGGATCTCCCGATAGAACAAAATGATCCATCAGCGGTTCGAAATGACCTGGAACAATTTTTTGGTTTACGGATAACGTATTTACTACGGGATAAATCAATTGAACAGGATGTTATAAAAGCTGTTTTGAACAGTGGAATCGGGGCAGTAACTTATTCGTTTAATAAGGCTGAATTACTGTCCGGGAAACGAAATGACGCATCCTTTAAACCTGTTCAGGAAGCATTGGTTCGCACGCTGAATCTTGCTGGAAAAACAGACCGGACTGAAATTGATTCTACCTTGTTTGAATCCGAATCTGAACAAGTATTGTATGATAGGTATACTGATGTCGCGGGACGATTCAAAAAGCCAGATCATGAGCAGCAGGCGGATGTTGCTTTATCAGAGCTGGAATCATTGGCAGACCCAATACACGAATTCTTTGAGCATAATATGGTGATGGCTGATGATGAGGCAATTCGCAATAACCGTCTTGGACTGATTAATTCTATCGCGATCTTGATTCGTGATTTCGCTGATTTGTCCGCAATTGAGTGGAAACAGCAATTTTAATCATGCATTAGTATAACTGAATTTTCTTTTTCACGCTATTTAGTCTATAATATTTAATAATAGTATGACATAATTACGGCAGGTGGTGAAAAAGTGGAATTATCAAACAGACAAGAACAAATAATTGAAATTGTCAAAGCGAACGGCCCGATAACGGGTGAACATATTGCTGATCGATTGAATCTGACAAGAGCAACATTGCGACCGGACCTGGCCATCCTGACGATGGCCGGATTTCTGGAAGCACGACCAAGGGTAGGGTACTTTTACACTGGAAAAACCGGTTCAGAGCTTCTAACAGAAAAAATTAAGAAGTTTAAGGTGCATGAGTATCAGTCCGTACCGATTGTTGTCAGGGAAGATGCATCTGTTTATGATGCTATTTCCACAATGTTTCTGGAAGATGTGGGGACACTTTTTGTTGTGGATAACAATGCGTGTTTAACAGGTGTCTTATCACGTAAGGATCTCCTCCGGGCAAGCATCGGTAATCAGGATTTAAATGCAATTCCGGTCCACATTATTATGACCAGAATGCCTAATATTACGATCTGCTTTCGGAATGATTTAATGATTGATGCGGCAAAAAAGCTGATAAATAAACAAATTGATGGCCTGCCCGTTGTAAAAGAAAAAGAAAATGGGTTGGAAATTGTTGGTCGAATAACGAAAACTACCATTACAAAAGCATTTGTGGAATTAATAATGGATGAGCATTAATGAGGGAGGGACTTCTGTATGGCTGTTAAATTAGTATATGTTTTATCTGATTCCGTCGGTGAAACTGCCGAATTGGTTATTAAAGCAGGTTTGAGTCAATTTAATAATGGCGAATACAAAATTCAGCGGGTTCCCTATGTGGACGATAATAAAACGATCGATGATACGATTCAGCTTGCACAGGAAACGAACGGAATCATTGGGTTTACATTGGTTGACCCTGATTTACGTCAGTATGTTAATGAGCAGGCGGCCGAAAAAGATATAGAGGCAATTGATATTATGGGTCCGATGATGGACGCGATGGAACGTGTGTTTGAAAATTCACCAAGATTGAAACCCGGGCTTGTCCATAAATTGGATGAAGATTATTTCAAACGGGTGGAAGCAATTGAATTTGCAGTTAAATACGATGATGGACGGGATCCACGCGGGATTTCCAGAGCAGACATTATTTTGATTGGAGTTTCACGAACTTCGAAAACACCGCTATCACAATATTTGGCACATAAACGACTAAAGGTAGCCAATGTTCCGATTGTACCAGAAGTCGATCCGCCCGAGGAACTTTATGAAGTTGATCCTGAAAAATGCATTGGATTAAAAATAAGTCCCGAGAAGCTAAATGAAATCAGAAGAGAACGGTTAAAAGCACTTGGCCTTGGTGACCAGGCAACATATGCTAATATGGAGCGGATTCATAAGGAACTTGAGTTTTTTAATAAAGTAGTTGGGAAAATCGGATGCAAGGTAGTGGATGTCTCCAATAAAGCTGTTGAGGAAACAGCGAATCATATATTGCATATGATTCGCAGATAAATAATTTTTAATGATGTATGTGAAATGGTGGCATACATCATTGTTTTGTATTATAATTATTCTTTGTGTGAAAATATATTGTAGCTATGTAAGGTTGTCAGAAAAATAAAATATTAAAAATAAGGAAGGATTCTTTCCTGTTTGTGTAGAATTAATGTATAATGGGCAAGAATATGCCTTATATAAGGGTTTATGATGCCAAGCATGGTGGTACAATAATAAAGGTGAATAAACAGGTATGAAAGCATCATCCTTCTAAAGTACAAACATCATAGAAGGAAATTTTTTTCGACTTTCAAAAAAATATTGTCGAAAAATGAAGGATATTCTTAAGGGATATCGAATTATATTAAAGCATGGTGGTTTATATGCCTAATCGGGTATCTGAAGAGGTTATCGAGGAAGTCCGAAAATCCAATGATATCGCTGATGTAGTCGGAGAATATGTACAATTAAAAAAACAGGGGCGGAATTATTTTGGGTTATGTCCCTTTCATGGTGAGAAATCCCCTTCCTTCTCCGTTACACAGGAAAAGCAGATTTTTCATTGTTTCGGCTGTGGAAAAGGCGGCAATGTGCTGACATTTATCATGGAGATCGAGGACTTTTCATTTTATGAAGCTTTAAAGTTTCTTGCCGATCGAAGCGGGATAGAACTGCCGGAAAATACCATTCAAAACCAGAACACCATTTCCACGGAAAATCAGAATGTGCTCACAGCATATGAATGGGTAACAAAACTGTATCATCATTTATTGCGCTATACAAAAGATGGTCAAGAGGGCTATCAATATTTTAAAGAGCGTGGAATTAATGATGAAACGATCGGTGCATTTCAATTGGGATTTGCGCCAAACGCCAAAAATTTCACATCGGAGTTTTTGGAAAAGAAGGGTTATCATCAGCAAATATTGGTTAAAGCCGGACTTATTTCATTAAACGAGGATAATAACATCTCAGACAGGTTCAGGGGGAGGGTTACAATCCCAATCCGAAACCATCTTGGCAAAACCATTGGCTTTGGTGCCAGAACGATTACCGGTCAGGAACCAAAATATCTAAACAGTCCGGAAAGTGAGCTGTTCCAAAAGGGTAAAATTCTCTATAATTTTGACCTCGCGAAAAAACATATCCGCAGACAGAACGAGGTTGTTTTGTTCGAAGGGTATATGGATGTGATATCTGCATTTCAGGCAGGGGTAAAAAATTCCGTAGCAACTATGGGAACATCACTAACCGAATTCCAGGCGAAATTGCTCAGAAGATATGTTGATACGGTAATCATCTGTTATGATGCAGACAATGCGGGCGTTGAAGCAACATATAAAGCCGCGGAATTGCTGCGTACCACCGGCTGTCAAGTGAAGATAGCCAATTTGCGGGAGAATATGGACCCTGACAGTTTTATAAGAGAATACGGTGATGAACCTTTTAAAGAAGAGGTCATTAAATCAAGCAAAACGTTTATGAGCTTTTATATGCAATATACGAAGAAGGACTATAACCTTCGTAATGAAGGGGACCGTATACATTATATTGAAGATATTCTTAAACAGCTTGCGATGATTGAGAGTCCTGTTGAACGGGAATATTACTTGAAAGAGTTAAGTAATGAATACAGTATTTCAATGGATACGTTAACGCAGGAACTCCAGGATCATCGACAGAAGATGGGAATTCATAAGGATAAGAGAGAAAAGAACAGATATACTAATAGGGTATCAAACCTTCAATCATCCGCCAGATTGCTGCCCGCCTTTCAAAATGCGGAACGGCAGCTTCTTGCTCACATGCTTCAGAATATATCAATTGCAGATAAAGTGCAGGAGGAATTGGGTGCTTCATTCAATGTGGATACCCATAAGGTTGTCGCCACGCATTTATACGCTTTTTATGAAGAAGGACACGAGGCAGATGTAAGCAGGTTTATTGAAGCATTATCCGACAGCGCACTTAAACAACTGGTTACGGAACTTGCAATGATGCCTGTTTCTGAGGATATCAGTGACCGGGAGATTAATGATTATATCCGGGTGATTCACGCTGAACAATCCAGCATGAAAGATATTCATTCGCTGAAAGAACAGCAAAAACTTGCAGAACAGCAAAATGACCCGATTAAAGCTGCCCAGATTGCAATGCAGATTATTGAATTGCAGAAGCAGTTGAAAAATATAAATTGAATTTTAAAAGCAGTTGAAAGGAGGGGGACTCATGGCCGAAAATAAGCCTTCACAAACAAAAGAAAATGAGCATGAGCTGACACTTGACCAGGCAAAAGACCAACTTTTGGATTTGGGAAAAAAGCGTGGGGTGCTAGCTTATGAAGAAGTGGCTGACCGTTTATCCAGCTTTGAGCTTGAATCAGAGCAGATGGATGAATTTTATGAGTACCTGACAGAGCAGGGTGTGGAAATTATCGGTGATTCAGAAGATGATCCTAAGATGCAGCAGATTGCCAAAGAGGAAGAATTTGATTTAAATGATTTGAGTGTTCCTCTTGGTATTAAGATAAATGATCCTGTCCGTATGTATCTTAAAGAAATCGGCAGGGTGGATTTATTATCTGCCGCAGAAGAAATTGACCTTGCGCATCGAATTGAAAATGGTGAGGAGGAAGCCAAAAGGCGCCTTGCCGAAGCAAACCTTCGTCTGGTTGTAAGTATTGCAAAACGTTATGTTGGACGAGGAATGCTTTTTCTTGATTTAATCCAGGAAGGAAACATGGGTCTGATTAAAGCGGTAGAAAAATTTGACTATCGTAAAGGGTTTAAATTCAGTACGTATGCCACCTGGTGGATTCGGCAGGCAATTACACGTGCTATCGCAGACCAGGCAAGAACAATCCGAATCCCGGTGCATATGGTGGAAACCATAAATAAGCTTATTCGGGTACAGCGTCAGTTACTGCAGGATTTAGGACGTGAACCGACACCTGAGGAAATTGGGAAAGAAATGGAACTGTCACCGGATAAGGTACGGGATATACTAAAAATTGCACAGGAACCTGTATCGCTGGAAACACCAATTGGTGAAGAGGATGATTCACACCTGGGTGATTTCATCGAGGATCAGGAAGCTGTTTCACCATCAGACCATGCTGCTTATGAGTTACTGAAAGAACAGCTTGAAGATGTACTTGATACGCTTACAGACCGGGAAGAAAATGTATTGCGTTTGCGTTTTGGTCTTGATGACGGTCGTACACGCACACTGGAAGAGGTCGGTAAGGTATTTGGTGTCACAAGAGAGCGTATTCGTCAAATTGAAGCGAAAGCGTTGAGGAAATTAAGACATCCGAGTCGCAGCAAACGGCTGAAAGACTTTCTTGAATAAACCGGAAAATTGTGGTTGATTGAAATGGTGAAGTTAAAAGTGCAGAGCACAATCCTCTCCCAATTTCTTTTTTCCGGTTTTGCTGCAATTATAAATAGATTTCCTATATAAATATGATTATCCACAGTACTGCAGCTTGTAGTACTGTTGTTGTCTGTCTTTTTTAGGCAGACAACAATGTTGTTTTTCTAAGGTCCGCTGTGGTTATTTTTATATCATTTGGTAACAATAGTTGTAAAATCACAATCCATTAACTTCGGGATTGTCAATGAAATCATAATGAACTGAAACAGTTTTTATAGCGTTTTAAAAAATTCACATATTATCCCTTTAAACTATGCAGTTTTTAAAGTAGAATATATATAGCTTTAAAAATAGAATAAGGGATTACATAAGGAGGAAATACAATGAAAAACAACCCGGTCATCCCGTATGCTATCATCGCTGTAGTAGGTATATTATTAGTAATTGTTATCTCAGTTGTTGGTATTGACCAGCGCCAGGCGATTGAGGACGAGCATAAAAAAGGCGGGGAGAAACAGGAACAGTCACAGGATTCAAAAGGTGGCGAAACTGCATCAACTGATCCATCCAAGATTTTTGAGAATACTTGTGCCAGTTGCCACGGTGCTGATCTTTCCGGTGGAGTTGGACCGAATCTTCAAAAAGTGGGAAGTACGCATTCAAAAGAAGAAATCAGAGAAATTATCAAAAATGGATTCCCTAAAGCAGGAATGCCTGGTGGTTTATTACAGGGAGCAGAAGCAGACGCAGTTGCTGAATGGCTCTCAAAGAAAAAATAACTTATACGATTTATAGAAATTAACATTATGCTTAAAAAGAGTGAGCTTACTGGCAGCATGCAGCAGGCTTGCTCTTTTATGCTATTGAAGGAGAAAAAGATGACAAATATAATAAAACTTTCCAATCGGTTGAGAACAGCAGCATCATTCCTGGACCAAGGTGCTGTTTTCGCAGATATTGGTTCGGATCATGCGTATTTACCTTGTTATGTATGTCAACATGATGACAATGCCCAGGCAATAGCTGGAGAAATAAGTAAAGGACCGTACACAAGTGCTGTTGAATCTGTCCAAAAGCATAAGCTGACATCGAAAATTGATGTTCGGATAGGTGATGGGTTGGAAGTTCTGAAAAAGGATGAAGTCAACCATATCGTCATTGCGGGTATGGGTGGTACTTTGATAACGTCCATTCTGGAAAACGGCAAACAAAAACTTGATAAAGTGGATAGAATCATTACACAGCCGAATGTTGATGAACGCAGTATCCGCAGATGGTTTCTTGCAAATGGCTACGTCATCACGCATGAGTCCATTTTGGAGGAAAATGGTCATATTTATGAAGTGATTGTTGCCGATAAGCTTACGGAAAAAGACTTGCATGCAACTCCATATACGGAAAAACAATTGCTTTTTGGTCCAATTTTATTACAAAAACAACCATCACTATTCAAGAATAAATGGGAGAAGGAATTGGATAAACGATCGCGGGTCGTGTCACAATTGGAAAAAGCAAAGGTAAAAGATGAATTAAAAGCAGCGGAATACAGGAAGGAAATGAAATGGATTGAGGAGGTTTTGTGTGATGACACAAGTTATCAGGAGTAAAGATTTATTTGCTGCAATGGAATCGTTGGCACCTGCTTATTTGGCCTATAATTGGGATAATGTAGGATTACAGGTTGGTACTTATAATAAAAACGTACAAAAAGTTATGGTTACCTTGGACGTACTGGAATCTGTCGTTGATGAAGCGGTCGAAAAGAATATTGATGTCATTATCGCCCATCATCCACTATTATTTAAATCTGTTCATCAACTGAATACAGATGACACAAAGGGTCGTATTTTGCAAAAACTGATTCAGCATGATATTTCGGTTTTTGCTTCCCATACTAATCTGGATATCGCTGAAGGCGGTGTGAATGATATAATGTGTGATGAACTTGGTATTACAAACCGGAAAATATTATTACCTTCACATACCGAAAAACTGGTTAAGATTGTTGTTTTTGTTCCGGGAACACATGCTGAAGATGTCCGAAATGCGATGAGTGACAGTGGTGCAGGGCATATTGGAAACTACAGCCATTGCACATTTCAAACATCCGGTCAGGGAACATTTATGCCATTGGAAGGCACAAATCCATATCTGGGTACAACCAATGAACTGGAATATGCCGATGAAATGAGGATTGAAACAATTGTACCGCAGCCGAAATTACCTTCTGTCATCAACGCTGTTTTGAAAGCACACCCTTATGAAGAACCGGCCTATGATTTGTATCCGATGGAAAATGAAGGGAGAACCCTTGGAATAGGAAGAATCGGCAGTCTGAAGGAAGAAACCACCTTGAAGTCGTTCAGTGAACATATGAAAAAGGTGCTCAATATTAACAAACTCCGGGTAACTGGAGATTTATCACAAACTGTGAAAACGGTCGCGATTTTAGGTGGAAGTGGTGAAAAATACTGGTCTGATGCGTGGAAACTGGGTGCTGATGTTTATATCACCGGTGATATGACATTCCATGCGGCCCAGGATGCATGGCAAGCAGGAATGTCTGTTATTGATCCTGGACATTATGCGGAGAAAGTTATGAAAAAGCCGATCAAAGATTTTCTGGAAAGCAAATTTCCGGATCTTGAATTTGTTGTTTCGGCTTCCAATACAGATCCATTTCAGTTTATATAAGAAATACCTTATAATGAAAGGACAACAATTGCCAGAAGGAGTACTCATATGCAAAATGAATTTGAAAGGTTTCCTTTTAAACAGGAAATTCAAAAAGCAATCCAAGCACTGCAATTTAATAAACCGACGGAAATACAGGAAAAGATAATACCCGACATCCTGAATGGTACAAGTGTTATCGGACAGTCGCATACGGGGTCAGGAAAAACACATGCGTATTTGCTCCCGCTTTTCAATAAAATTGACGAAAACAGGCAGGAGATTCAGTTGGTAATAACTGCACCAACTAGAGAACTTGCAATGCAGATTCATGAGGAAGTTAAAAAAATTATTCAATTTGCAGGAATGGATAATAAATGGAAAGCAAAATTATTGGTTGGTGGAACGGATAAAAAGAAGATGTCTGAAAAACTGTCACAGCCGCCCCATATTATCGTAGGGACTCCAGGCAGAATATTGGATCTTGTTACAGATGATACTATTTCGATTTATAAAGCTGATTCGTTTGTCATTGATGAGGCTGATCTTATGCTTGATTTAGGTTTCATCAACGATGTCGACCAATTGCTGATACGATCCCGTGAGGATATTCAGCTTCTTGTATTTTCCGCAACAATACCGCAGCGTTTGGAGCATTTTTTCAGAAAATATCTCGAAAATCCGCTGCATGTCAAAATTGATAATCTGCCGTCACCCGAAAAGATGGAACACCGTTTAATTGCCCAAAAACACCGTGATGAAGCTGATATTATAATGGACATATCGAAAGCTATTCATCCCTATCTGGCAATTATTTTTACAAATGGAAAAGATCTGGCTGATAAATTGGCGGCAAATCTTCAGCAAAAGGGTTTGGAGACGGGTATCATCCATGGCGGATTAAAACCGAGGGAACGTAAACGAGTGCTGAAAGATATCCAAAATTTACGATATCAGTATATTGTTGCTACAGATCTGGCATCGAGAGGGATTGATATCAAGGGCGTCAGTCATGTAATCAATGCACAGCTTCCGAAAGAAGAGGAATTTTATATTCATCGTACAGGAAGGACTGCCCGGGCCGGGTTGGAAGGGACCGCCATCAGCTTATACGGTGATGATGATTTAAAACTGATTCAGAAACTGGAACAAAAGGGTCTGGAATTTACGTATTGTGACGTAAAAAATGGATCATGGCGTGATGCAAAATCATGGAATGAACGGGGAAATCGGACAAAATCATCGACTGACCTCGATCAGCAGGCATGGAAACAGGTGAAACGGACCAAAAAAGTAAAACCCGGTTATAAGAAAAAGATGAAAAAACAGCAAGAACAAATAAAAAAACAACTTGCTAAAAAAACGAAACCAAAAAGGAAAAAATAGGAGTGGGGAAGATGTTAAAAATTGGTTCACATGTATCAATGAGCGGGAAAAAAATGTTGCTTGGATCAAGTGAAGAGGCTGTATCTTACGGATCTAATGCATTTATGATTTATACCGGTGCACCACAGAACACACGAAGAAAGCCGATTGAAGATCTGAATATTGAAGCAGGTAAACAGCATATGAAGGAAAATGGAATTGAGGATATTGTCGTCCATGCACCTTATATTATCAATATAGGCAATACCTTTAAAAAGGAAACTTTTGAACTGGGAGTAACGTTCTTGCGTAATGAAATTGACAGAACAGCTGCACTTGGTGCCAAACAAATTGTCCTTCATCCCGGCGCCCATGTTGGCGCGGGAGCAGATAAGGGGATTGAAAAGATTATTGAAGGTTTAAATGAGGTACTGGAAAAGGAAAAAGATGTGCAAATCGCTTTGGAAACGATGGCTGGAAAAGGAACGGAAATCGGCAGGTCGTTTGATGAACTTGCTATGATATTTGATGGCGTCAAACACAATGACAAATTATCGGTTTGTATGGATACTTGTCATATCCATGATGCAGGGTACAATGTAACAGAGGATTTTGACGGTGTACTTAATAAATTTGATAAAATAATCGGTCTAGATCGGTTAAAGGTTGTTCATGTAAACGACAGTAAGAATGTTCAAGGGGCACAGAAGGACAGACACGAAAATATCGGGTTTGGCCATATCGGTTTCGAGGCCCTTCATTATGTAATCCATCACCCGCAATTACAAGAACTGCCGAAAATTTTGGAAACTCCTTATGTCGGCGAAGATAAAAAGAATAAAAAGCCGCCATATAAATTCGAAATTGAAATGATCAAAGAAGGAACGTTCATTCCTGATCTGAAGGATAAAATTGTAAAACAGTAAAGTATCAAGGACTAACGCCATACTTAATTGGTGTTGGTCCTTGATATTATTTATTTGATGGGAATTCCCGGTAATCTTGCGTGATTTTTTTAAAATAAATATTCCAGTCCATTTTCTTTTATGATGTTTTCAAATAACCTCTGGGCTTTATTAGCTGTTTGGCTATCCGTTATTTGTGCCAAATCGTTGTACATTATTTTACGGCCTTTTTTACTGAATGGGTCAACCGTGTTTTGACGTAAATAGGATTCAATTTGCTTTGCCTGGTGTGGATCTATGTTAAATCCATATTGTTGGCTGTAGTGGAGCAGTTCATGTGCGGACAAGTGTTTCATTTTGTTCAAAATAATCGATTTAAAAAAATTTGACATCGAAAGTCTCCTTTATTATTGATTGCTTCAAACAGTATATGCACGGTATGGGTAAGAACGTGTACCAGTAAATAACATCATTATTTTTGACGATGCTCCATAAACTAAGCTTGCACCTCATTAAAAGGAAAGCGAGGTATTGTTTATGGATGAATCCCGCGGAAGGCCGGATTACAATACAACCGACCATAATCACCGTTTTGATACCCAGGATATTGCGGACACCAATATGAACGGGCAAGGAATTAATGCCAGTGAGACACAAAGTAAACGCGATGAAGAATTTGCGGCTGAAATGACAGCTGATGATGTTACGAACGAAGTAGATCATGACGAAGGTGATATCAACAGTGTATATGGCTGGATAGGTGTTGCATTATCAGTCATTTCATTCTTTGTTATGCCGATCATTTTAGGTGCTGCTGGGATCATTTTAGGCTTCATTTCAAGAAGCAAGGATGCGGACACACTTGGTAATATTGCCATTATTGCAGGAGCTGCATCCATTGTGATTACACTCTTTGTTCTTCCATTTGTGTAGAGGAGGGAGGCTGATTATTATTACAAATCAGCCTCTTTTCTATTGTACAGGGGAAAATAATAATAACTGCCTGCTTTAATTTCCAACGGTTTCGTTTCGGGATTAAGCTTTTTAAAATCGTTTAGTATTTGATTTATATTTATTTCCTGTATGGATTCTTCGTTTAAATCTTCAACAATGGATAGAACCGTTTCACCCTTCATGACTCTTACATGCGCCGCCATGGAATTTATAACGTCATCAGAGACAACTTCTGCCTGTTTTAATGTATCAGAATGGATTGGTGTTCCGACAGTTAAATCTTTGTATAAACTTGCGGTAAACAATAATGCCAATGTATATAGACCAATTTTTACAAATGTATTCATCATAACTTTCTCCTTTTTTGAAACATTTTCCGGTACCTTTTCGTAAATATATTGAGAAGAAGGGAGGCGCGTTTATGGATATATTCTCATTGGAATGGATCGGATTTGTCATTACCGGATTCGGAACCCTTTTTTTAATCGGGGAAATTTTGGTGAACATGCGAGGTTTTTTCGGACTGATGGGGATTGCTTTTATCACGATGTATTTTGCAGTTTATCTTGAGACAAGTTCCTTTATCATCATGCTTATTGTGTACTTTATAGGATTATTACTGATTATTATTGATGGAAAACTGGTAAATGACGGTACACTTGCCACACTGGGATTAGCATGTATGCTGATTGCGGTGGCAATAACTGCACCAAATCTGAATGCGGGTCTGTATGCAGTAATTGGTGTTCTGGTTGGCGGCGGTTCTTCCTTATTCTTTTTAAAGGTATTCAAACGAAGAGATATGTGGTCAAAGATAACACTTGTGGATAAGCTGACATCTGAAAAAGGATATAATTCGATGAACTCGGAATATGAAAACCTGCTGGGAGAGGAAGGGGAAGCGTTAAGTAACCTTCGACCGGTTGGTACAATTCAGGTTCATAATAAATATTACAGTGCTATTTCCAATGGACAATGGATTCCGGAAAAAACCAAAATAAAAGTTGTACAGGTCGATGGCACTCGAATTCTTGTTGAAAAAGTGAATACGAAGGTGGAAAAAAATACTCCATGAAACACTGTTCATGGGTATTTTTTTGTGCTGCATGAGAATCCTGGAGCGGTACATAATTTATATACAAATTGCGGAATGTAAAATTAATGTTAAGTTTCAATACTAGTCCTTTACAAATAACCGCTATTTTTTAATAATGGTGGAGGATAGAAAAGATTTTAACTTCTGGGAAGGGACGGATTAACTTTTGGATATCGATGTACAACAGCTGATCTTTGAATTTGTCGGCGGGCTTGGAATTTTCCTGCTCGGGATCAAATTTATGGGGGACGGGCTGCAAAAATCAGCAGGGGATCGTCTCCGGGATATACTTGATAAATTTACTAGCAATCCATTTTTGGGTGTACTTGCAGGTATGGTTGTAACCATACTAATTCAGAGCAGTTCCGGTACAACGGTCTTAACAGTGGGTTTGGTGAACGCCGGTTTTATGACACTCAGACAAGCCATTGGTGTTATTATGGGGGCCAATATTGGTACAACCGTCACAGCATTTATTATCGGTTTTGATTTGGAAGCTTATGCACTGCCAATTGTCGCTGTCGGGGCTTTCCTGATCTTTTTCTTTAAGAGTCAGCGAATTAGTAATATTGGACAGGCAATATTTGGTTTCGGGGCACTTTTCCTTGGATTGAAATTCATGGGGGATGCGATGGCTCCACTGGAAGGTTTGGAAATTTTCCATGATTTAACGGTTAGCATGAGTGATAATCCTATTTTAGGTGTAGTGATTGGTACAATATTTACAGTTGTTGTACAAAGCTCCAGTGCAACCATTGGTATTTTACAGGGGTTGTTTGCTCAAGGAGCAATTGAATTGCAAGCTGCAATACCGGTTTTATTCGGTGATAATATAGGTACAACGGTAACGGCCGTGCTGGCTTCAATTGGTACAAGTATTGCGGCAAAACGTGCAGCGTTTGTCCATGTTATTTTTAACTTGGTCGGAACCACTATATTTCTAATCCTATTGAGTGTATTTACAAACTATGTAGTGTTCCTGCAGTCCAGCCTGAATTTAAATCCGGAAATGACACTTGCGTTTGCACATGGAAGCTTTAATATTGCCAATACAATTATTCAATTTCCATTTATTGCTGTGTTGGCCTGGATTGTAACCAAATTAATTCCTGGCGAAGATACCATTATTGAGTACAAACCGAAGCATTTGGATCCGATTTTTATTCAGCAGTCATCTTCATTGGCATTAGATCAGTCCAAAGCTGAAATTATCCGAATGGGTGAATATGCGTATCAAGGTCTGGAAGAAACCAACCAGTATCTCACAACAAATTCACAAAAGCACTCAGAAATGGCTATGCAGATTGAAGGTGCATTAAATAACCTCGATCAGAAAATAACGGAATATCTGGTTAATATATCCGGAGAATCCATGTCGGAATTGGAAAGTGCCCGACATACGGCATTGATGGATTCTGTACGGGATATTGAGCGAATTGGTGATCATTTTGAAAATATTATCGAGCTGATTGATTATAAAATATCAAATAAAGTAAATTTAACTGAACAGGCGCAAGATGACTTGAACAATATGTTTGATTTGACGATTATGACAGTAAAACAGGCTGTTAAAGCCCTCGATTCAGATGACAGGGAAGAAGCGCTGGCTGTTATCCAGAAAGAGGATCAGATTGATAAAATGGAACGTACGTATCGCAAGAAACATATTATTCGAATGAATGAAGGACTTTGCAATGGTTCTGCAGGGATTGTCTTTGTGGATATTATCAGCAATCTTGAGCGAATCGGCGATCATGCTGTTAACATTGCAGAAGAAGTATTAGGAGAGTAAGCAAAAGGGATTTATAAAACGAACCGCATGGAATCGGAAATTAAAAGTACGATTCCATGCGGTTTTATTTTTGAATTAGCTATTTTCAATTTGTTTATGGCCAACCTGTTATTTTATATTGAAAACAACAGGTAAACATGCTATAGTAAATATTGTTGTTCAATCATCCGTCAACGGCAGACAAAAACATAAAAAGTTATTGACAGATTCTGTCGTACATGGTAAATTATATTTCGTTGCTGATAAAAAAATTGTTATTTTTTGCAACGGAAAAGCTGCTTACATAAGCTAATCGTATTTGTTGGATTGTCGTACCTTATTTTATTATTCCACAGTAGCTCAGCGGTAGAGCAATCGGCTGTTAACCGATCGGTCGCAGGTTCGATTCCTGCCTGTGGAGCCATATGGCGGTGTAGCTCAGCTGGCGAGAGCGTACGGTTCATACCCGTGAGGTCGGGGGTTCGATCCCCTCCGCCGCTACCATTTCAATTACATAAAACGGCGGTCGTGGCGAAGCGGTTAACGCACCGGATTGTGGCTCCGGCATACGTGGGTTCGATCCCCACCGGTCGCCCCATTATAATTTAATACGGACCCTTAGCTCAGCTGGTTAGAGCTATCGGCTCATAACCGATCGGTCGCAGGTTCGAATCCTGCAGGGTCCACCATTTACTCACTGGAGGTATACCCAAGTCTGGCTGAAGGGATCGGTCTTGAAAACCGACAGGCGGGTCAAACCGCGCGGGGGTTCGAATCCCTCTACCTCCTCCATACATATTTTGATTAGTTCAGAGCATAGCCGCATGAAACAGACGACGAGCCAGGCTCAGGAAGCAGTAATTAAACATTTAACTATAATATCACGGCTCTGTAGCTCAGTCGGTAGAGCAAAGGACTGAAAATCCTTGTGTCGGCGGTTCGATTCCGTCCGGAGCCATCCCAAAACAAAAACGGGCATAACGCTTGTTTTTGTTTTTTTGATAAAAGATAGAAGGCAAAGGCAAAGTTTCGCTAAATTATGCATATAATTTGCAAGTCATGGATTGCTCTGATACGCTTTGATTAAAAGGTTGAATTTTCATTCATTCCTTTAAATAACATATTTTTGTGGGAGGAATTAATAATGGCAAAATTTGAATTACCAGAACTACCTTATGCATACGATGCTTTAGAACCAACAATCGATAAAGAAACAATGAACATCCACCACACTAAGCATCATAACACTTATGTTACAAAATTGAATGCCGCTGTAGAAGGAAAAGCGGATCTTGAAAGTAAATCAGTTGATGATCTTGTAAGCAATATTGATTCTGTACCGGAAAATATTCGTACTGCTGTTCGTAACAATGGCGGCGGACATGCCAACCATAGCTTATTCTGGAAAGTAATGTCTCCAAATGGCGGCGGCGAACCAACAGGTGAACTTGCTGATAAAATTAATGGCAAATTCGGCAGCTTTGACAAATTTAAAGAAGAATTTGAAACAGCTGCAAAAGGCCGTTTCGGATCCGGCTGGGCTTGGCTTGTAGTGAACAATGGTGAACTGGAAGTAACAAGCACACCAAACCAGGATTCCCCATTGATGGAAGGTAAAACACCGCTTCTTGGACTGGACGTTTGGGAGCACGCTTATTACCTTAAATATCAAAACAAACGCCCTGATTATGTTTCCGCATTCTGGAATGTAGTAAACTGGGATGAAGTTGCAAAAAATTACGATGCGGCAAAATAAATAAATATTAGCAATGAAAGGCGCGGGTATATAGTATCCGTGCCTTTTTTGAATATAATATCCCTGCATATCTGTTTGCTTTTTGCTCAAACTAATAGCAGTTAAAGGAGCAATGGATATGCACAAAAGTATTCAGAATATAGCTGGCAAAGTGGATATAAACAGGGATTTAATATTCCTGCTGGTAATTGGCGGACTATACTCACTCGGAATATTTCTGTCTAACACATTTGTTAATATTTATTTGTGGAAACAATCCGGTGATTACGTCACGATTGCAATGTACAATCTGGGGATTTATTTATTGCAGCCGATAACATTCATCATTGCCGGTAAGGTTGCGAAAAAGGTCGATAGGGTGATTGTACTTAGGGTAGGGGTAACGGTTTTATCCCTATTTTTTTTGAGCGTCCTCATTATTGCGGAGGATGCGTCTACGTATAATTTTCTTCTAGGAAGCCTTTTAGGGATCGGCTATGGATTTTATTGGCTTGCATTTAACGTATTGACATTTGAAATAACTGAACCGGAATCAAGGGATTTTTTCAATGGTTTCTTGGGTATTCTCCAGTCGTTTGGAGGAATGATTGGTCCGCTGCTGGCAGGTACCATTATTTTGAAAATGCCTGCCAATATTGGTTATACAACAATATTTACAATCTCTTTCGGTTTGTTTATCAGTGCAGTTGTCTGCAGTTTTTTCCTGAAACGCAGACAGGCAGAAGGGTCATTTTATTTTAAACGGGTGCTGGTTGAGAAAAGACATAATAAAAATTGGAGTAAAATTTTGAATGCCCATATCTTTCAAGGGCTCCGCGAAGGGATTTTCCTGTTTGTGATTGCGATTTGGGTGTATTTGATCACGAAAAGTGAATTTGCTCTTGGGATGTTTAATTTATTCTTATCCGGGTTGTCACTCGTTTTTTATTTTATTGTCACCAAATGGATTAAGCCATCAATGAGAAAAAAAGCTATTTTGGCCGGTGCTATATTGTTGTATGTCTCCATATACATTATTCTATTTGACATTAATTACTTTAAGCTGATTATATATGCAGTATTGATCGGGATTGCCTATCCGATAATTAATGTCCCGTATGTCTCCTTGACATATGATGTTATTGGAAAAGCATGGAAGGCGAAAGATTTCCGGATAGAATATATTGTCGTCAGGGAATTGTTTGTAAATATCGGGAGAGTAGTGGCAATATTATCTTTCCTTATTGCTATTTCTCTCGTTCCTGCTGAAAAAATTATTCCATGGCTGCTTGTTGTATTTGGGGCAGGTCATTTGTTTATTTACCTATTTGTGAAAGATATATTTCTCGGAAGTCCGCATAAGAAAGAAGTCATGATTAAAGAGCAATTAACCGATGAAAAAGATCGATAATCCTCTTAGAATTTCCAGTGATTAATGCTATAATAGGTTTACTTGGAAGTTCTTATTTAGGGGGAGATCAATGGTTCAAAAGAAGACGAGAAAGAAGAAAGCACAGCTTCCCTTTCGCTTAAATATATTGTTTTTCATCGTCTTTTTACTGTTCTCTGTTTTGGTTTTACAGCTCGGGGTTGTTCAAATCCTGAATGGGGAAGAGTTTCAGGAAGAGATTGACAAAACTGTGAAGGAGTATACACAAATTCCGGTTCCGAGAGGTCGAATGTTTGACCGGAATCATAATTTAATTGTTGGAAATAAACCATTATATTCGATTACGTATACACCGGCAAAAGGGATACAGGCAGAGGACAGGCTGAAGGTAGCTGAGAAACTGTCACAATTTATTTCCATGCCGGAAGAAGACGGGGATTATGGTGTAACGGAACGAAATAAAAAGGAATATTGGTACCTGAAACATATGGAAGAAGCCAAAAGCCGTATCACGGAAAAAGAAATTGAAAAAATGGATAATGGAGAAGAGTACGATACCATTTTAAAACGAATTAAAAAAAATGAGATTGATGATTTTACCGATAAACAGCTTGAAGTAATGGCTATTAAAAAAGAAATGGACCAGGCTATGACCTTAACACCGCATGTTATTAAAAACGAAGGTGTAACACCTGAAGAATTTGCTAAAGTGTCCGAGCATTTGGATATGCTGGATGGAATAAACGCTACTACTGACTGGGAGCGGATTAAGCCGTACGGTGAAACATTCAGTAACTTTATTGGATCAATTACTTCCCAATCCCAGGGTATTCTCGCTGAGAAGGAATCGTACTATTTATCAAGAGGATATAAACGGAATGATCGTGTTGGAAAAAGCGGCCTGGAAGAACAGTATGAAGAACTGCTGAGAGGCCGTAAAGAAAAAATTGAATATACGACGAATAATGACGGAAAGGTGATTGATTCTGAAGTAGTCGTGGAAGGTCAGCGCGGGAAAGATCTCGTTCTTACGGTCAATATGAAACTGCAAAAGAAAGTAAATAAAATTTTGCGTAAAGAACTGAAAACGGCTATCCAAAAATATCCGTATAAAAATCGTTACATGAACGATGCATTTGCGGTAGTTATGAATCCCCAAACAGGGGAACTGCTGGCAATCGCCGGACAGCATTATAACCGCGAGGAACATGAATTTGAAAATGCAGGGCTTAAAGCGCTGTATGCAGCACATGAGCCGGGGTCCGCAGTTAAGGGTGCTACCATGCTTTCCGGTTATGCTTCAGGCGTTATTGATATTGGCCAGTCGTTTTATGATGCACCAATTCAAATTGCTGGAACACCAGAGAAAAGCTCATATATGAATCTTGGCTGGATTAATGATGTGAACGCACTGAAACGGTCGTCCAACGTGTATATGTTCTATATTGCAATGCGGATGGGCGGGGATTTTAATTACCAGCCGAATGAAAAATTGAATTTTGATCCATCTGCCTTCCAGGAAATTCGGAACTATTTCAGTCAGTTCGGTCTTGGTGTTTCAACCGGCGTTGATTTTCCATATGAATCGGTTGGCTATGAAGGTCCGGATCCGAAAGCAGGTAACCTGCTGGACTTTGCAATTGGTCAGTATGATACATATACAACACTGCAACTTGCCCAATATGTGTCAACTATTGCAAATGATGGATATCGCGTACAGCCGCATTTCCTGAAATCAATAAGAACCCCGGTTCCTCATGAGGAAGATTTAGGACCGGTATATAAGAGTGTTAATACCGAAGTGTTGAATAAAATTACGATGGAAGATAAGTATCTGGATCGTGTACAGGAAGGCTTCCGGAGGGTTTATCAGGAAGTTGGCGGAACTGCAGCATCCTATTTCGCGGGGAAACCGTATACCGCTGCCGGAAAAACGGGTACAGCGGAGAGTGATATATATGAGGATGGCAAAAAGGTTATGGATGCAGAGAATCATTCACTTGTCGGCTATGCTCCATATAACCATCCGGAAGTAGCGTTTGCCGTTATGGTTCCAAAGGGTGGCGTAGTGGCAGCCCAACATCCGGTAAGTAAATTGGTTGGCGAGGGTATTTTGGATGCATATTTTGAATTAAAAAAAGATAACGGGAAATAAGTTTCCATTTCGTCAAGTCTGAACCTGCAGCATGGGTTCAGGCTTTTTTTACGTATTTTTTACAAGCAGTTAACAGGTAATTAACACTGGTCCTTTATGATGGAGTTGCAGGAAAGGAAGTATGCTTTCCTGACAACAACCATAACAGGGGGCTTTAAATTGAGAAGAAGGACTATTTTCGTATCGCTGTTCATTTCTCTGACAGTAGTGCTATTGGCAGCATGTGGGAATGCGGAAGGAAGTAAAGGAACAGGTAACGGTAATGAAACAGAAATTATGGTTGATGGATCCTCTACTGTCTTCCCGATTTTGGAGGGGATTGCCGAAGAATATCAGACAAAGAATCCCGATGCGAAAGTGAATATAGGTGTTTCCGGTACTGGTGGCGGATTGGAAAAGTTTATCGCCGGAGAAACTCATATTTCAAATGCTTCCCGTCCGATTGATAAAGAAGAAAAGAAATTACTGAAAGAAAAAGGAATTGAATATACGGAATTTGAAGTCGCACTTGATGGACTGTCAATCGTTGTCAATAAAAAGAATGATTGGGTTGATAAACTGACAGTTGGGCAGTTGAAGGAAATGTGGAGTGAAAAAGGGGAAGTTCAATCATGGTCGGACATTAAAAAAGGGTGGCCGGATGAAGAAATAAAATTTTTCAGTCCCGGTGCAGATTCCGGAACTTACGACTATTTCAGTGAAGTCGTTTTGGGAGAAGGACAAATCCGGAAAGATGCTGCACTTTCGGAAGATGACAATGTTTTGGTACAAGGTGTAACAGGATCTAAAAACGGTATTGGCTATTTTGGCTATGCGTATTATGCCGAAAATAAAGACCAATTAAAAGCAGTACCAATTGTAAACAGTAAGGGAAGCCCGGTATTGCCAAGTCATGAATCAATTAAATCCGGTACGTACAATCCTTTTTCAAGACCATTGTACATCTATGTAAAAAACGAAGCACTGAAAAATGAATCTGTATATGATTTTGTGAAGTACACCCTTGAACATGCCGGTAAAATGGCAGAAGCTGTTGGATATGTTGCTAAACCTGAAAAAGCTTATAAAAAGGACATAAAGAAAATCGAAAACATAGCCGGTAAATAAGCTCGTATGAAGTATTCCGGAAACAGGATTATGAGAGAGGTGAATGGCTGCTGTTCACCTCGCTTTCCTATTGTCATTCAACCCAATCATAAGATTTTGCAGAGGAGTATTACGTATGGCTATTGACGTTAAAAAAATGATTAACGAAAAAAACTCAAATCGTTTTATGCTCAGATTCAATGAAAAAGCAGTTCCGGTATTTTTAATGATGTGTGCTGTTATTTCGGTACTGACAACCATTGGAATTGTTGTCACATTATTAGTGGAAACCGTTACTTTTTTCGATCGGGTATCTTTCCTTGATTTTATAACCGAAACCGAATGGTGGCCATTTGGCACGGAACCGGTTTTTGGAATTCTTCCCCTTATTTCTGGAACATTGTTAATTACTGGCATAGCAATGGCAGTGTCTATCCCAACAGGAATTGCTTCGGCAATTTATTTAAGTGAATATGCTAGTGACCGAGTACGTAGAATCGTGAAGCCAATCATGGAGGTATTAGCTGGTATTCCTACTATTGTATATGGTTTCTTTGCCTTGACCTTTGTTACTCCTGTTTTACAGCAGCTCATTCCAAGTCTGCCAATTTTCAATGCACTTAGTCCTGGAATCGTGGTAGGAATCATGATTATCCCAATGATTGCATCTCTGTCGGAAGATGCGATGGGGTCAGTTCCGAATGCAATGAGGGAGGGTGCACTGGCGATGGGGGCAACAAGACTGGAAGTTGCGCTGAAAATAGTCGTTCCGGCTGCACTGTCGGGAATTATTTCTTCATTTGTGCTGGGGATATCACGGGCAATCGGGGAGACGATGATTGTTGCTGTAGCTGCAGGGTCAACTCCAAAATTAACGCTGGATGTGATGGAATCGATTCAAACAATGACGGGATATATTGTGCAGGTAAGCTTGGGTGATGCTTCATACGGGTCAACCACATATTACAGCATCTACGCTGTTGGAATGACTTTGTTTGTTTTCACCTTATTGATGAATCTGCTGTCACAATTTATTACCCGTCGTTTCAGGGAGGAGTATTAGAATGAATCTGGTTGATAAAAAGTCTATCCATAACGGAATTCCAAGGAGGCTGGCAGCCAATCAAATCTTAAAGGGTTTATTTTTTCTGGCGGCTGTTTTTGGAATAACTGTGTTGGCGGTACTGTTATATCGTATTTTAACGCAGGGGATCGGGTACCTTGACTGGTCATATATAACCAGTTTTGCATCCAGATTTCCTGAAGAAGCAGGTATCAAGGCTGCGATTGCCGGATCACTCTGGTTAATGGCCGTTACAGCACCTGTATCATTGGTACTTGGGGTTGGAACTGCCATATATTTGGAGGAGTATGCAAAGAAAAATAAATTCACCGGATTTATTCAAGTGAATATCTCCAATCTCGCAGGAGTACCATCCATTGTTTTTGGTCTGCTTGGTTTAACTGTATTTGTAAGGCTATTGGAAATGGGCAGAAGTGTTTTGGCCGGCGGTCTAACGATGAGTCTTTTGATTCTTCCAATTATCGTAGTGGCTGCCCAGGAAGCTATTCGTGCCATACCTCCTGAACAGAAGGAGGCATCCTATGCAATGGGTGCTACAAAATGGCAAACCATTCGGCGTATTGTACTTCCAGCGGCAATTCCAGGGATACTTACAGGGGGAATATTGGCACTGTCCCGTGCAATTGGTGAAACAGCACCTTTGTTAATGATTGGTGCATTATCATTTATTGCTTATTTGCCTGAAAATATCTGGTCCGGATTTACTGTTCTTCCTATTCAAATCTTTAACTGGACGGGAAGGCCGCAAGAGGAATTTCATCTGGTAGCCTCTGCCGGAATTATTGTGCTCTTGTTCATGCTCCTGGTTATGAATTCCATCGCAGTATTTATAAGGAATAAATTTTCCAAACGATTTTAAGGGGGATTATGTATGCAGACAGCAGCAATCGAAAAGAAACAAACTGGAATAAGAGAATCAATTAAAGTCGTAGAACAGGCAGAATCCATTTATACAATTTCGGATTTTAACCTTTGGTACGGTGAAAAGCAAGCCTTGTTTAATATAGATCTGGATATCCCGGCTACTAAAATCACGGCAATAATAGGGCCTTCAGGATGTGGTAAGTCCACATTCATTAAAGCCCTCAATCGAATGGTAGAATTGGTGCCATCTGTGAAAATGGGTGGGCGTATTATATATAAAGATAAAGATATTTTCGCTCGAAAGTACAATGTGGAGAATTTACGTACTAATGTCGGTATGGTTTTCCAGAAACCTAATCCATTCCCAAAATCAATCTATGAAAATGTCGTATTTGGTTTGAAAATTCATGGAATCAAAAAGAAAAAAATACTTGATGAAATCGTTGAAAAAAGTCTTAAAGGTGCTGCACTTTGGGATGAAGTGAAAGACCGGCTGCATGAGAATGCTTTTGGTTTATCCGGTGGACAGCAGCAACGGTTATGTATTGCCAGATGTCTGGCAATTGAACCGGATGTCATTTTGATGGATGAACCCACATCCGCTCTTGATCCGGTTTCAACATCAAAGGTGGAAGAACTTGTCCAAACACTGAAGCAAGAATACAGTATTGTAATTGTTACGCATAATATGCAGCAGGCAGCAAGGATTTCTGATAAGACAGCGTTTTTTCTGAACGGTGAAGTAATTGAATATAACGATACAGATAAGCTTTTTTCAAACCCAGCAGATCAGCGAACAGAAGATTATATTACTGGACGTTTTGGATAAGGGGGATGTAAATGATTGCAAGGGGACAGTTTGAAACTGAATTAAATCGTATAAAAGATGAGATTTCAGAAATGGCGGGAAAAGTGGAAATTGCTTTTCTCGAAGCAGTTGATGCATTGTACAATCAGGATTTGAAATTAGCAAACAAGGTTTTGGAAGGTGATCGCTGGATTGATAAACAGGAAATTGATATCAATAACAATACAATCCTGACTATCACAAAACAGCAGCCTGTCGCCACGGATCTGCGTCAATTAATAATCTCCCTTAGAATAACAACGGATTTGGAGCGTATGGCTGATCACGCGAAAAATATTGCTGAGTCCGCTATTCAACTGGGGGAAAGTTATCAGTTTTCAATTCACCCTGCATTCAAGGAAATGCGGGATTTGGCAATTGAAATGATCCATACAGCAATGAATGCATTTCAGCAGGAAGATGTGTCAATTGCCGGCAAATTATCCGGTATGGATGATCGACTGGATAATCAGTATGAAAACGTTATACGGGAGCTGTTGGCTATCACCGCTGAAGATGAAGGGAAAACACTGTCTATTTTGCAACAGGCATTTGTTGCCCGGTATATCGAACGAATCGGTGATCATATTACAAATTTAGGGGAAAGTATTCTTTTTCTGGTAAAAGGGGAATCATATAAATTAAACTGAAAAGAAGAGCGGAAGCACTATTTGCTTCCGCTCTTCTTTTAGTTTGTCAATTCTTCTGCTATTTCATAGTTGCTCATGTCACTGGTGAATTTAAATGTTCCAAGTTGTACTTTTGATATATAATCATAGTTTTCCATGTATTGTACGAATTTGTCTGCATCTTTAATAATATTGTGTTTGGCAAGTTTATCACTAATGACGGATGGCGGCATCCCGGATTTTACCTTTAACGTGTACGCAGCGGGTTTTTCTTTATCGGAATCGTTCTTTTTATCCTTTGAATCGTTATCATTGGATGATTTGTTCTTATCGTTTTTGGAATTTTCCTTGTCACTGGTATTGTCATTATCCTTATTTTTCTGTTCGTTTTGTTCATTTTCTTTGGAAGACTTCTCGCTGCTTTTTTTCGTATCTTCATTACTTTTCTCTTCTTCGCTTCTACTGTTGTCCGATTTTACGGAAAATGAAATATACTCGGATTCGTCGAGGACGTGGTAGCCTTCTTCTTCGATGCTAGCAATCATTTCGTCCGTTGATAATTTTTGTGAGGCTTGTCTTGTATCTTCGGAAAAATAAAAGGTTGCAAGTATAACAATTCCTGCCACCAGCAGACCCAAAGCAAATGAACGGATTGTTTGTTTCATCGTATGCCCTAACCTCCAGCTATTTTTTTATCTCTTATGTACACTGTTGTTCGAAAAGTCATCCGCCAGCAATTCCTCTTCCAGAACTTTTACCTTCTTTTTCAATTGTTGTGTGTCCTGCATGGTGGTGATGGAAAGTTGTTCCATCTGGCTTTCCATTTCTTCAAATCTGTCACCTACAAATAGTGATATGATAAGCAGTACAACAGCAATTGTAATGATGGCAGCTATTGCATAAATCATTGTATTCCCCTCCAATTCTTTCTCTTTAATAGTTATAACATACAATTTAAAAAAGGGAAATCATCAAAATTTAACATTCATGTTCTTGAATAAATGATGAACTTCTGCTATTATAATTAAGTCTGAAAAGAATTGCAGTTATTGAAATGCAGGACTTTATAGTTTGGAGGGAAATTATTATGCGCGTAAACATCACATTAGCATGTACTGAAACAGGCGATCGCAATTACATCACTACTAAAAATAAGCGTACAAATCCTGAACGCATTGAGCTTATGAAATATTGTCCACGTCTTAAAAAACACACATTGCACCGTGAAACCAAATAATGGTTATATGAATGGAACTCCTGCCCTGAAAAGTGGCGGGAGTTTTGTTTTTACCTGACTTGTGCTATTAATGAGGGGAGAGGTGAGTATATTGGATAAAACGGAAATGCGAAAAAATGCAATTATGCGTCTGAAAAATACGAGTGAGTCAGAAAGAAAGATAATTGAGGAGAAACTACTTTACCATTTATTGCAATTTAAAGGCTGGAAACAGGCAAAAACAATAGGTATCACGATTTCGAATGGATTTGAATGGGCAACAAGGCCAATAATTGAAACAGCGTGGAATGAACAAAAAGACGTTTGTGTTCCGAAATGCCTGCCGAAATCGCGGAAACTTGATTTTTATCAATTACATACATATAACCAGTTGGAAGTTGTTTACTATAATTTGCTGGAACCAAACCCTGAAGAAAGTGAAAAAGTGAAGAAAGAGGATATTGATTTACTGGTTGTCCCGGGCCTTTTGTTTGATCAAAATGGGTATCGTATCGGATTCGGAGGAGGATACTACGATCGGTTCCTTGCCGATTATCCGAATCGGACAGTCTCCCTTGCCTCGAATTTTCAAGTGGTTCAGGAAGTACCCGCAGAATCATTTGATATCCCGGTTGAAACCATTATTACCGATAAAGGAAAGATCGGTTAAGGGGGACTGGAAATGGATGCGATGCGCTATTCCAGACAGATGTTGTTTGCTCCGATTAACGAACAGGGTCAGCAAAAATTGACAGACAGTTCAGTGCTTGTTGTTGGTGCGGGTGCTTTGGGCACTGTTATTTGCAATCATCTTGTCAGGGCAGGAATAGGAAAAATTCGACTGATTGATCGTGATTATGTTGAACTCAGCAACTTGCAGCGCCAAATGCTGTTTGATGAAGATGATGTAAGAAAGGCATTGCCGAAAGCAATTGCCGCAACACAAAAATTGAAGAAAATGAATTCCGAGGTTGAAATGGAAGCTATTGTAGGCAATGTGACGAATGAAAACGTAGAGGAGCTCATGAAGGACATTGACATTGTTATGGATGGGACCGATAATTTTGCAACAAGATTTTTGCTGAATGATGCATGTTTCAAATTAAAGGTTCCATTTTCGTACGGTGGTGTTGTCAGTTCAAGAGGAATGACAGCATTTTTTATACCTGGTAAAACACTGTGTCTTCGCTGTATGGTGCAGGAAAGTGCGGGAAATGGACAAACATGCGATACAGTTGGAGTAATTGGCCCTGTAGTTGATATAATTTCATCACTGCAGGTGACGGAAGCAATGAAATATATGACAGGTAATGAGGAGCACTTACGGAATTCATTAAAGACAATGGATATTTGGTTCAACCAAACGTATGATATTAAATTTACCGATCCGAATCCAGCTTGTCCGACTTGTGTGAAAAAGGATTTTCCTGCATTGACAAAATCGGCAAAGAACATGGAAACAACGTTATGCGGCAGGAATACAGTACAGATTCATCAAAATAAGGAGATGGATTTGGAATTATGGGAACAACGTTTATCCGGTGTTTCAGAGGCAAAAAGGACTCCATTTTTATTGAAGGCAGATTTCCGAAACGGTTTGAAACTCGTCATATTTCCTGATGGACGAGTTCTTGTTCAGGGAACTGAAGACAGTGTGAAGGCAAGAACCATATATGATCGGTACATCGGATCATGATGTATAAAAACCGTATAGTGGAAAATAACTAAAAACACCAACAAATAAAGAAAAGGGTGTTTAAATGAGGGTATTTATAATATTCGCCTTCGCAATAACAGCAATTACCGTGCTTGTTAAGTGGCGTTACAGAATTATAAACACATTGCTGGCAATTAGTTTTTTAAGGAAATTGGCAATTATGATCACGATGAATATGCCGGAATTCCGAAATAAAGTGGTACCGAATCTGTTAGGTCGTTCGTCCGAATAGTATCATCATTCTGAAGCTGCATTTTAGCAGCTTCTTTATTTGTTTCTAAAGAAAAAAACCTTTACTTTTGGTATGATAAGGGGAAGGGAGGAAATGGAATGTACCTTTACGAACAATATACGATGTATAAATTGGCATTTTCCCTTGTGAAAAATGACAATTTTGAAATTATACATATTAACGAAGGCGATGAAGAAATCTGGCTTGAAAAATATGAAAAGAAGAAATCAGATGTAGTACGCCTTATTCATCGCAATTTTCAGTGGAAAAATCACTTAAAACGTGACATAGCCGCAGTGTTTCAAAAAACAAAGGCAATGAAACGATTTTTACGTGGAAAACAAATAATTATACATAATGTTTATATAGCTTCGGATTCGCCGGTGGATGACTGGGAAATATTAAAAAAACCGATGCAACTAAATGAAAAAAATCCTTTACATATGAATGTATACTATTTAACTGATGAAGTAAGCGGCGTGGAAAAGAAGCGGTTCAGGGAAGCAATTGACAGTTCAGGTCCTATTGCTGACAACGAAGATTTGGATATTGAAGAACAGGTCAATTATTATAAATCATTCATGCATGATCGCTATCATCAACGAAAAAACGAGGAAAAAGAGGTCTTCTCACGAGGGAAACCATTTTTTACATATTTTTTGATTGTAATCAATACACTGATTTTTATAATGCTGGAATTAAAAGGCGGCAGTACAAATACGGGAACACTAATTGAATTTGGAGCCAAATACAATCCGGCAGTCATTGAAGGAAATGAATGGTGGCGCATCCTGACATCAATGTTCCTGCATATTGGCCCGGTTCATCTGTTTATGAACATGCTGGCAGTTTATTTTCTCGGTGTTGCTGTTGAACGTATTTACGGTTCGTGGCGTTTTATACTAATCTACTTCTTGTCCGGAGTCGGCGGCGGATTGACAAGTTTTGCCTTTACCACGAATGTATCTGCGGGAGCATCCGGTGCATTGTTCGGGCTGTTTGGTGCACTATTGTTCTTTGGCCTTATTCATAAACGTATTTTTAATCAGACAATGGGAAAAAATTTATTGATTATCATCGGCATCAATATTGTCTTTGGCTTTACCGTGCAGTCAGTGGATATGGGAGCTCATTTGGGAGGTTTACTTACAGGGTTTGTTGCTTCAGCTGCAATTCACCTTCCAGGCAAAAGAAAATTACGGGTACAGTTTTCTGCCGGTATCTTTTATGCGGTGATTCTTTTATTTTTAATCGTTTTTGGGATTCGGCACAATCTGAATGACCCGCTTTATCAGCTTATGGATGCTGAATATCTTTCAGGGAATCAACAATATGAGGAAGCAGTTGAGGCTGCGACAAACGGACTTGAATTTGAAAGTGATATCAAGGATCAATTGTTGTTTCAGCGTTCCTATGCATATATTAAATTGAATAAAATAACCCGTGCAAAGAAAGATTTACAGAAGGCAATCCGTATAAACGACGAATTTATCAGTGCACATTATAATTTGGCGATTATTTATTACAACCATAACAACGTATCAAAAGCAAAAAAACACATTACGAAAGCATATGAACTGAAACAGGATAACCGGGATGCAGTTAAGCTTAACGTGAAGGAATTGTACGAGGAGATCACCGGAAAACAGGCGGACTAATAAGAACCCCAACAAAAGGGGGTTCTTATTTAGTAAAATCAGGATACTTCTGAATCAGTTTTTCTTTTTGACCGTTCAGTGTATAAAGCACAAGCAGGTGTTTATGCTGTTTATCAAATAAAATAAGAGGAACATAACTTTTTATTTGTTGATCCACCTTGGCATTCAAAATATAATTTTTATACAATCCCTCCCAAAGCTGTCCAATAATTTGATTCGTTTCTTCCTGGGTAAATGACGGCAATGGCTGATCATTATACATATACAATTTTGTGAGCGGGACCGGTTTATATTTGCTGGAATTGATTTTAAAATGATGCATTAAGTTTTTCCAGTTATACACTAACTGCTGATGTGTTGTATGCTCCAACAATCGCACCCACTCATCTTCGTCCTCATTTTCCGGAATTTTGAATGAATCCAGCGGCGTGTTTGGGGAATCGATGACATACAGCTGATCATAGGACATTTTGTGAATGCTTTTAATTTGATCATCCGGATAATGTACTTCGCCATGATGGTAGGTAATTGTTTGAAAGTGACTGCTGTCATCACCGGTAAGTTTCTGCTTCATTTTAATAATGGCAGTATTTTCCTTCCATTTGCTTTGAATCCCGATTAATCTGCCGTTGTCAAATAACATTGCTGCATCTTGCCTTAAATAAAGTTTTTGGTCACTTTTGGACTCGCTTTCCCATGATATTCTATAGGAATCCTTGTCCATTTCCTCAATCAATTTAAGACGCGTTGATGCATGCACAAATTTAGTTTTCTGATCCATTGGGAAATACGTAATTGCTGGTGTATCTCCAGTAGTATAGGTGAAAAGAAATAATGCAGCACCAGCTGCCAGGAGAACAGCAAGTAATCCGCCTGTCCACTTTTTCATGTTCATCATCCTCTTTGCGCTTCTTCAGGTAAATATATGTAGGGAGCATGACGTTTATGTACGATTGATGATTGCAATTCCTAATTTGCATCAGATTTGGTATAATAAGGTCTGGTGATTACATGAAGACAGTATATGATGTACAGCAATTGTTAAAACGATTTGGAACAATTATATATATAGGAAACAGAATTGCCGAACTGGAAATGATGGAGGATGAAGTTCGGGAACTCTACCAAACTGGGTGTATTGAAACGGCAGATTATCAGACTGCTGTATATGTGTTAAAAAAAGAAGCAGCGCGTTTACGTGAAAACGGGAGGTCACAAACGAATGAATAATACTTTTATCGGAATTGATGTGGGTGGAACGACTGTAAAATTTGGCATAATTAATGAAAACGGTAATATTCTGGATAAGTGGGAGATACCTACGAATACGGATAATGAAGGTGAATCCATTTTATCCGATATTTGGAAATCCATTGAAGGAAGGGTTTCCCTTCATGATGTTGCAGGAGTCGGGATTGGGGTGCCCGGATTTATTGATCAGAAAACAGGTGATGTCTATGAGGCAGTGAATATTGGCTGGAAGCAGGTTGAACTGGCTAAAATAATGAAGGAAAAGACTGGTTTGCCTGTTTTTGTTGAAAATGATGCAAATGCTGCTGTGCTGGGTGAAAACTGGAAAGGTGCAGGCGGACAGGTGAAAAATCTTGTTGCCATAACGGTTGGAACCGGAATTGGGGGGGGAATCATTGCAAATGGCTCCATTTTAAATGGCGAAAGCGGAACTGCGGGAGAAATCGGACACATAACAATGGATCCGCATGGTTCTCCGTGTAATTGCGGCCGTCAAGGGTGCCTGGAAACAATTTCCTCTGCAACCGGAATGATTCGTCAGGCAACAGAAAAGATTCATGAATACCCTGCAAGTCCATTGGCAGAGGTCTATGCCAGACAAAACAATCTGACTGCAAAGGATATTTTTGAACTCGCTGAAAAGGGAGACACTATTTGCCGTGAAATTATTCAGCATGCTGCGGAAGTGCTTGGACTTGCACTTGCAAATCTTGCAGTAATTATTAACCCTTCCCGGATACTGATTGGAGGAGGGGTTTCGCAAGCAGGCAACAGCTTTGTGAAACAGATAGACGATGCTTTTAGGCGGAACACATTAGCAAAGGCCGGAGAAGTCTGTGAAATGAAAATAGCACAGCTTGGAAATGATGCAGGAATCATAGGTGCCGCATTTCTAGTCAAACAGAACCTGGAAAAAGTGACATTTTAGACGTTGATTTTGCAGGATTACAACCTATTTTTTATATTTTATTAGCAATCTATGAAACTTTTCATATACTGAAACGTCTAATAATAAGATAGGGTAGAAGTTTAGAAAAAAATGGTGCGGGTATTCATTAATTGAATACGGAACCGGAATTGGGTATTGGTATGTTTAATTGTAGGAGGAACAAAGATGAATGGTAAGTTTCCCAAGATACCTTTATTTATTATCGCGACAATATTGTTTGGCTTAAAAACGTATATCATATACCGCTTTTTATTTCATATTGAACTGGAAAATGCAATGCAGGAGCTCATACTGGCAATTAACCCATTTGTTTCAGCTTTCCTGATTTTTGCGATCAGTGTATGGCTTAAGAAACCAACCAGTCAAATGAAGTTTTTGCGGTATACTGCTTTAATTGGATCGGTAATTTTATACTTTAATCTGGTATTTTATCGATCATTTACGGATTTTATTACGATACCGCAATTGTTCCAGGCGAGTAACATGGGGGATCTTGGTTCCAGTATTTTTTCACTTTTGGAAGTATACGATGTACTTTTGTTTGCTGATGTGGCAATAATCTGGTATTTAAGCAGGAAAAAGTCCGATGTCTTATCGGTCAGCTACCCGAAAAGCGGCAGGGTCTTTGCATTGGCTATGTCATTAATGCTTTTGGCTGGAAACTTTTTCTTGGCTGAGATGGAGCGGCCGCAATTATTCACCCGGGCATTTGACAGGGAATATCTCGTTAAAAATATTGGGATTTTCAATTATCATATTTATGATCTGGCTTTGCATTCCAAAGTGAAATCACAGAAAGTTTTTGCTGATGGGAATGAACTGCCGGAAATTAAGGAGTACGTTAATGAGCACGTGCAAAGTGATGAAAGTTCTCCATTGCATGGGATTGCAAAGGGGAAGAATCTGATTTTCATATCTGCAGAATCGATGCAAAGCTTTGTTATCAATAATAAAATGAAAGGACAGGTTATTACACCTTTCCTAAACAGTTTGACGAAAGACGACAGTACGTTTTATTTCAAAAATTTCTATCATCAGACACAACAGGGGAAAACTTCCGATTCAGAATTCCTTCTTGAGAACTCACTATATCCATTATCAAGAGGGGCTGTTTTCTTTACACATGGTCAAAATGAATATCACGCCCTTCCGGAAATGTTAAACCAAAAAGGTTACTATACCTCGGTTTTTCACTCGAATAACAAAAGCTTCTGGAATCGTGATCAAATGTATGACAGTCTTGGATACGATCATTTTTATGGTGAGAAGGCATTCGAAGTGACTGATCAGAACTCAATCGGCTGGGGATTAGAAGATAAAGCATTCTTTGAACAGTCCATGAAATACCTGAGGTCGCAAAAGCAACCGTTTTATACAAAATTTATTACACTGACGAACCATTTTCCTTTTGAGCTTAATAAAGATAAAGCATCTATTGGGGAATTTGATTCCAATTCCAAAACACTTAATAATTACTTTCAGACGGTCCGGTATACGGATGAAGCATTAAGGCAGTTCTTTAATCAGCTTAAAGAATCGGGATTGTACAAGGATTCCATCATTGTGATAATGGGTGACCACTACGGAATCAGCGAGAATCATAATAAAGCAATGGCAAAATATTTAGGAAAAGATCAAATAAGTCCGTATGATCATGTGCAGTTGCAGCGAGTACCTTTGTTTATTCACATCCCTGGATATGATAAAGGCAAGGTAATGTCTGAAGTTTCCGGTCAAATTGACTTGAAACCGACATTATTGCATATGCTTGGCGTTAGCACAAAAAATGATATTTATTTTGGAAATGATTTGTTTGTGGATGACCGCAAAGACTATATTGCATTTCGAAATGGGGATTTTGTAAGTGATCAATATGTATCTACAGATGGTATATGCTACTTACGTAAAAGCGGAGAACCGGTGAAGCAGAAAGAGAATCAGGATGATGCGAATAAATCGGAAAATCCATGTGAACCAATTACGCAGAAGGTTGAGAAAGAACTGGGATACTCCGATGACTTAATTTACGGTGACTTGTTCCGGTTTGTTAATTTTTCAACTGGCAAAAACAGCTCCAATACGAAAATTAAATGATGTAAAAAAGAAAAGCTGATTCATTCAAATGTGAATTAGCTTTTCTTTTTGCTCTACATATAAAAAAACTAACTGTCATAACAGTTAGTTTTTATGATTAGGACATTTTTCCAAATTCATGAATAATGGTCATGATGGAGAAAAAACCAAAAACAAGTGCCGATACTGCTGAAAATCCAAGGGCAAAAAGATTTTTGAATTTTAATTGACGTACGACGGAAACAACTGATAATAAAGCAACGACCAATAGAATTATTCCCAAAACCATTATAAATCCTCCTTGTGTATTTCGATGTTTGTCACTATTCGAATCAGCTCATATGTATTATTATGTAACTAAGCATTGCTAAATATTAGTTTATAGTATAAATACGTTTTTGTCGAGTCCAAAACAATTTTTAATGGGGGAATGGCATTGCATATTAAATCATTATCACTCGGACCATTGGGTACAAACTGTTATATCATCTATAATGATACAGAAGCATTGGTGATTGATCCTGGTGGTGACGCAGAACAAGTCATACATTTTTTAACGGAAACGAAAGTTAAACCTCTTGCGATTCTTTTGACTCATGCACACTTTGACCACATTGGCG
Source organism: Virgibacillus siamensis (assembly GCF_900162695.1). NCBI lineage: Bacteria > Bacillati > Bacillota > Bacilli > Caryophanales > Bacillaceae > Virgibacillus > Virgibacillus siamensis. Next base: position 1,493,135 of record NZ_FUIH01000007.1, on the reverse strand, counting down.
GTGTGGAAGAATTAAGGAATCATTATAACGTGAACGTTTATGTGCATCAGATGGAAGCGGACTGGTTGGATAATCCTCATCTGAATGGTTCAACATTGTTTATGGGCGGGGAAATAGTTACAAGTAAGGCCGAAAAACATTTCGAACATGGTCCGTTACAATTTAACAATTTTTCATTTGAAGTAATCCACACGCCAGGTCATTCACCAGGCAGTGTCTCATTTGTTTTTCAAGATCAAAAATTTGCTGTAAGCGGTGATGTTTTATTTTACGGTGGAATAGGGAGGACAGACTTGCCAGGCGGTGATATTAAACAGTTGGAGCAAAGTATTAAACATTCCCTGTATAGCTTACCGGAGACATTTAAAATATATCCGGGCCACGGTCCTGAAACAACTATTGGGCAGGAAAAGCGGCAGAATCCATTTTTCCCCTCCAATTAATAAAACACCCTTCTTTATAAAAAGAAGGGTGTTTTGGGGGATGTGCTCTATCCTATGTTGTTAGGGATAAAAGTTAAGCTACGTTTCAACTATACTTGCATCGCAATCACATGTCAACAATAAGCAGGATGTGAATAATGAAAAAACCCTGCAGTGAGTATGTAAGCAGGGTTTTGTGATTAATGCCCGAAACCTGGCACTAATATGAATTCTGAATACCAAGTAAAACCAATTAAAAATAATGTACAATAAGCTCCGAAAAGATACATATACATACGTTCAGATAATTTCAGGTAGCCTACTGCAAGGAAAAATGCTGTTTGGACGAGAAAAAGTAATGCAGTATTCGTCATATCGCCAATATAAAACATTACTGTAAAAATACTTGTCCAAAAAGCAAGGACACGAAACATCCGATCCATGTTTTCCTCCTCCTTTTGGTAACCTTATCATTGCTATTATAAACGACCTGATGAATATTGTAAATAAAACTTTTAAAACAAATACAGCTTTGTCAACCTACTACTAGTTTACTACGGACTTTATATATTATTCATCCACAGTAAAACGATGCGTTAATGATACAATTGTTTGCTTGTTTGTTGTAATCGTAACATAAAGATGGTAAGTTTCAGTGTCCATCCTGATGTACTCAATCTTTACATTGCCATAAGGAAAATGATACATAACCGGATTATCAGCTGGATTGTTTTTGTTTGGCAGGTTATCGGTAAATTGACTATGTGCCATTTGAAATAAAGTTTCAACCTTTACCTGTTCGGCCTGGCTTTCCGTTATGATCAGTTCATTATGGTACAGTCTGATGCTGGCAGTGATGGTAATGATAAGGAGTGCAGTGATAAACAAAACATAGGGCAAAATGAAGCCGCGCTGATCATTGATATACATGAATGGATTTTTCATATTGGTCACCCTGCTTCATTGTGATAAACACATGGATTGTATTGGGGGAAGCGGTGAATTGAACATCCTGCACTTCCCGCAAATATATTTCATGCCCTTGTCCGTTAACCTGTCTTCGAATAAGGTCATCATACTTTTCAAATGTCACAATTGTGTCATCATAATAATGCAGAATTAATTTATCCGACTGTTCCGACTCAACCATTGTTGAGGCAATCACATCATCACGCAGAAAATAGAAAAACTGCTGGACTGACATGGCATCATAGTTACTGGAATAATCAATGGACTTCGTGATTAAGGCAATGAGCGGCAATGTCAGAAAGACAACTGTAATCGCCAACAACACCGACAGAAAAGTAAAGCCTTTCTCATTCAGTTGGATAGCCGTATAAACATGATTCGTCCTGTTTGTTTTTAACATTCTTCCATTCCGCACACCCCTTCAGATATGAATTTTCTGTCGTAAAATGAATCCTAACTGGTGATCCATCAACATTTATTGTATAGGATTGATTCTGCATGGAAGCACCGCTCCATAAATAATCCTGCAACTCTTCGTGTAAAGTATTTAACACAGCACGTTTTTGATCCAGCACATCCCGCTCCATCATAATTCGAGTTTTGATTGGAATAATGGCAGTGATGACTGCAAGCAAAATTGATAAGGCAACTAATGTTTCGATGAGGGAGAAACCTTTACTGTTTTGCAACGTAACACCTGCCTTTACCAAACGGACAAATAAGTTTGTACGTGTTTCGCTTCGCATGAATAAACAGGGATCCCGGTTGGTTAATTAACCCATCATGGTTAAAGGAGATTATGGGAAATGTAGTATGATCAATTTGCCATCCTTCTGGAACCTCCCGGCGGACGATGACATTTTTAACATCTTTGATTGTGTAGCCTTTGCTGTCAGCGAATTCAATTCTGTACGCCCCCCTTGATCCATATGAAAGGTTTTGTAAATAGAAAATATCCATTTCAAGTGTATTTAGAAATTGTTTTTCAGCTTGCTTTTCAAGGGTGGAGACGTGAATAGGTCCGCTTAAGAGAAGAAGAACGGACAAAATAGCCAAAACGAACAATACCTCAAGCAAGGTAAAGCCATTTTTCCCGGACATTATTCAGAGGGAGTCGGAATACTTACTTCACTTCCATCTGCACTCAGAATCAAGGCGGTGCCATTTGTACATGTTTGCTGATTTTCTTCAATAAATCCGTTACTGACTAATTCTGTTAGACTGCTTGGGTATGATCCATTTTCAATATAATAGGCATCAACCTGTGCTTGAACGAGTTCAACAAGTGCTTCGCATCCTTTTTCATTAACATGTTCACTTTTTTCTCCAAGATTAGGTACAATCAAAATAATCAGTACGGAAATAATCATTAGGACGATTAACATTTCTATCAAAGTGAAACCGTGTTGATTTTTAAATAATTTTTTAAACATAACATCATCTCCTATATTGTTTGGATAAGCTGGAACATCGGCCACATTAGTGTGACATAAATCAGGACAATAAAGCCGGCCAGTGTCAGAAAAAAAGCTGGCTGCAAATATGTCAATATTTTCATGATTTTCCGGTTTAATTCTTCCGTTAGTACGGAGGCGTACATATCCAGGTCTTTTTCTAATGCATGCACATCAGCGTTCTTCTGAAAAATTACGGCGATTTGTTTGTCGATGAGCGGTAAGTTTTCCAGTAAATTTGTTATATAGACGCCTTTGTTCAATTCGTCGGTCATCAATTTGGAAAAATGTGCAAGAATAGGCAGTTTGTTTTGCCTTTCCATGACAGACAGAATTTCTTTAATTGGCATTCCGGTTTTCAGTAAGGAGCTGAAATGTGTCGCAAACAGGAAGGAAGTGTGCAGCTTTTTATACTTTCGATAAATGGGAATGGAGCGGAACAGGATAATCTGTTTTTCGATTCCTATTTTTCGTTTAACAAGCATCGCAAAAACAAATCCTGCGATAAGCAAAAGTACTGACACCATCATGAATTTAGTAATAAAGTCGATAACTATAACGGATATGAACGCGGTAGAAGCAGTGCCGGCGTTGTTTTGAAAAATGTCGATAAAAGATGGAAGTACGGATTGTTTTACAAAATAAATCAGCAATGCGAATACAAAAAATAGGATGATCGGGTAACGAATCGTTTCCTGAAACTTTTTGGAGTAGCGCATTCGCTGTTCAAACATTGAAACACACTTATCGATACTTTGCTGAATATCCCCATTGGCCCTGACAAAATATAAATAGGATGTAACGGAAGGGGAGAAACAGTTCGCTTTCTCGAGGGCTTCATCAAAACTGCTGCCATCTTTTAGTAATGTGATAACGGATGCAGCAGAAGGCTTTAATTGTTTATCCCATTTAATGATTTCCAGCGCTTCGAGTAATGGATAACCATTTTTCAGAAGTCTGGACATCTGTTTTAGAAACCGCATCTGAAGATCCTTGGATATTGCCTTATTTCTATTCTTTCCCAGCCAGAAAAATTTCCTCATCGATATACCCATACGCAAAAGCCTTCTTTCGTAAATGATCAAATGTGTGGAAATTGTTCATCGTATGCTCCTTTCCTGTTAGCTGTTTTTCCAGTCGAATGCCATCCAGCAGTTCCATAATAGCTGCCCTTCTTGTAACGGTGCTGTTTATGATGACCGGCAGAAGCTGAAGTGATGCCACCGCAACGAGTGACTGTTTCAAATCGGATAGTTTTAATCCCATTTCCAGAAGACGGTGAACGGTTCCTGCAGCACTTTTGGCATGCAATGTACTTAATACCAAGTGTCCGGTAAGGGAGGCATCAAAGGCAAATTCAGCGGTATAGCGATCCCTTATTTCCCCAACCATTATAATATCCGGGTCGTGCCGCAATGCCGCCTTCAGTCCGGTTTGATACGTTATTCCAGCCTTTTCATTTACTTGTACCTGCAAAATATCATGGATATCCTTTTCAATTGGATCTTCCAGTGTAATTGTCTGGTATGATTTTTCAGTAAGGATATTTTGCAAAAGCGCATATAGCGTTGTGGTCTTGCCACTTCCTGTTGGGCCGGTAAATAAAATAATTCCGGCACGGTTACTGATCCAGTTTTTCAGTTTGGCTAATTGGGCAGGGAACAGAAATAACTGATCCAGTGTAAGGTTTTCTTCCTGAGGCAGAATTCGAATTGCCAGGCTCTCCGTATGGTTAACCGGAAGTGTGGAAAGGCGCAGTGAAAAATGCTGGTTTAAGGTATCATGGATAAGTGTTCCGTCTTGAGGTTTCCGGACTTCACCTATGTCCATTCCTGATGTAAATTTATAATATGTGAGCAATGACTGATATTGATGGATTGAAATTGTTTTGTGCAGGATTCGTTTGCCGAGGATGCGGAAGTAAATGTCAGTCTTGTCAGGGAACGGGTAGAAGTGAATATCGGAAGCCTGGAGTTTAATCGCGGATTGCAGAAGTTTATCCGAAAGTGAAAACGAAATGCTCAATCATATCTCACCTCCTTAAGAGACTATATTCGACATAAAGTGAAAAAATCCTTCTTTTTTTTCAAAAATTTTTGGGTAAGGGGATTATCTGCTTGTAGGGAAGATTACTACCTGCGATTATAATATCTATTCTTTATGGGGAAATAACAAAATATTATTTTTTATCCTGCGCTGCCCTATTGCTTGTTGGAACATCGATATCAAACATGTAAAAAATGATATTTGTAACAAAAAAGAAATGTAATATTTTCCACGATTACGAATAAGTTGAGATTGTGTCATTTTTCTCTAGACCGAAATTGGCTAAGGAGGGAAGCGGAGCTTGAAGCAAGTAAAAATAGGGATTTGGCCATTGTTCCATGCCGGAACCGACAAGGATTTATGAAGAGGCTGATTAAATCGGTCCTAACAAAGAACCAAAATTTAATACGGGAGTGAAGAATTTGCGAGTAAAACTTTGTCTTTCCATAATGTTTGCCTTTGTTGCTATGATAGGACTTGCAGCAGTATCTACAGGAAGTGTATTTGCAGCGAGTGGTGAAAAAGTTTATACGATTGAATCGTTCCACTATTTAACTGTGGATGGGAAAGTTGTGGATTCCCAATCTAAACTTAATAAAACCGATAAAGAAACAAAAATAACCATGGTTTTGCCTCAACAGAATAAAAATGGCGAATGGCTGGCATATGGATTTACGAGCAGGGAATCCATGCAGGCCTTTATGAAAAAAGATAAACAAAGACTTCAAAGTAAAGGACTACAGTACAATGCTGATATCATGGCAAGCGGTCCTTGTTGTACCGATTTTTATGAATATAAAAATAAAGGCGGACAGTATGTTTATTGGAGAGATGGGTTTACAAACTTGCCTTCGAGCTGGAATGACAGAATCTCTTCTGTAAGTACGGCGTCACCATATTCAAGTTATGCGACTACGCTGTGGGAGCATACTTCCCATCAAGGATATGGTAAGGGTGTCTTTTTTAGACACTCCGATTGGTATGGTATTACTGCCAATTTGGCGTCGGATTGGAACAACGAGACTTCGGCAATCGAAATCAATTAGCGACAGACAGCTGTTTAAGAACGATCCATCCATTTTGTATGGGCAGGATGTTAGATGTGAAGAGGAGCTTTTCAGGAAGCTGGAAAATTCTTGATATAGTTGCAAATAATACACATGGACGTGACCGACATATGAAACGCTTATCATCAAACATTGCATAAAGATCATTTTATTGACTTTCAGGACAATAAAAAAGAGGGGGTTTGCGGTCCCTCAATTCTAAGGAACAAGTTAGTAATTAATTCCTAATAGGGAATAAGCAACTCCACCCCTATTAGGATTTTTTTTGGGCTAAATGATAATATTAGGAAATTCGCAATCGTTTTTATATATGTCTTTTGTTTGTCAATAATATGGATGAAGGAGGTGTTTAAATGGCAAAGGATGTACTTTGTGAAGTCAAAAACTGTAAATATTGGGGAGATGGCAACGTTTGTAATGCTGATCGGATATATGTAGTTACCCATAATCAAGCGAAAGCAAGAACAACAGAGGAAACCGATTGTAAAACGTTTGAACCAATTGTATAAACAGTTAGTCCATTCCATTTTTTACTGATGGCCATCATGGATGGCTTCTTGTTTTGCTGATGAATGATGCAAATGCGTGTTTGGAGAATTGGAAATTCTTCAGCACGCATTTTGCAAATTGTCTTCACCAATGTCCGTTCCTGATGTAAACTTGTACTACGTGATCATTGACTTATATTGACGAGTCGCTATTGTGAAGGATTCGGTAAAAGATTAAATTAGGGATAAAGTTCTTTTTAATAAACAGATTCTAGGTGAAGGGGATTATGAAATGACCATTTATTTAATTGGATTTATGGGCAGTGGCAAAAGTACTGTTGGCAAAATCTTGAGTAATTTAATGGGTAGTGGTTATGTTGATACAGATGCATTGATTGAAGAAAAATACGGACCCATTCCAAAAATTTTCTCAACATATGGCGAAAATACATTTCGCAGTTACGAAACATCTGTACTGAAGGAGGTTCCCAACGGTGCAGCCGTTATTTCAACAGGCGGTGGTATTGTTGAAAGGGACGAAAATATATCCTTTATGAAAGACAATGGGGTTATTGTTTATTTACATACTTCATTTGAACAGATACAGGCAAGGTTACATAATGACACTGGAAGACCATTATGGAATCGTGACATTCAGGAAAAAAAGAATCTGTTCCAGAAAAGAATTGAAATTTATCGGGATTGCGCCGGTATTACAATTACGACGGATGATAAAGAACCAATTATGATCGCGGAGGAAATAAAGGAAGAACTGAATTGGAACAAAGGAATAAATGTTGAATAAAAAGCTGATACTATTACTGAAGATTTATTCCAAAGAGGTGGCATTATGAAAGGGAACGAGTATATAAAATTTATGACACAGGAATTTACGTCATTCATTGACTCAACACCTGAAGAGCGAAAAACACGCAGGTCTCAGCGAAAGTCCGAACCTGCAGTATATTCAAGCAAATGGCTCGGAATGTTGCCGTTTGCGTTAAAATCCACACTAAAGAAGGACAGCAGCTGAAACAGGCTTGCATATGATGCAGCCTGTTTCTTACTGAGCAAGATAAAATAAACCACCATTTATTGGTTCAAATGTGATATAAGGATCATATCGTTTTCTTATCTCGTCAATTTCTTTTTGCATCTCCTGTTCCCGATCACCATCATCGCTTCGATAAAAGTGCTTCACAAGATCTATCTCCTCCTGCATTGTTTTTAATGATGCATCAGCCCAGTCGTGTTCCTGCTCCTTGATATACCCTTCAATAACATTTTCCATACGACGATAGCCGCTTTTCGGCATTATAATTGGGGAAATTGTATAACAAAAATCAGAAATCGTTGTTTGGAGTTCTATTTCTTTCAGCATTTCCATCATTTCAAGACGCATGGACCCATTAATCAGCTGAAGCCCGATTGAAATCATTTCGTCTTTCTTTTGCTTACCGCAGTAGCTGATTTTTATATTCATAACTAGCCATGGAAAAAGTGCTGTCTTTTGTCCCGTTTCCATTTTTTGAAACAGTTTTGTATGTTTTTCGTTATTTTTTAAATGATTGGTTATTTGTTGCAGCCTGGGACTTCCAAAATGGATCCATTCTCCTTTAACATCATTTTTGGAAGGTTCCGTGATCAGTGTAAGTTCCATTGGTTCTCCCGGCTGCCCGATTTTTTTAATGTAATGCCAATAAAATGGACGGTTCATTAAAGCACGATCCATTTCTTCGGTGAGCTTCACATGCAGTATTCCGCTTTGGTTCGATAAGATGTTGCAATGGTGAGCAGCAAAATAATCATATAAAAATTCATTCAGGTTGTTAATTGCCATATTGCTGTTCCTCCATATAATTCCCGGCATCATTAATGACAGAAGAAAGATTGTTCATTTTAATTCTTGCTTCCCCCGCAGATGCTGATTCGGAAAAAATCGTTTGAATTTCTGATTCAATGTCGGTGATGTTCAGTTCCGCCAATATGCTGTCAAGATTACCAATGATTTTTTCAAACAAATTAATTTTTTCATAGAGCAAGGTCATAATATGCTCTTCAACCGTATCCCTAATCGCAAAATTAAAGATGTGAACATTATTTTCCTGACCATACCGGTGTATACGTCCAATTCTCTGTTCAAGGCGCATCGGATTCCACGGCAGATCATAGTTAATCAAGTTGTTGCAAAACTGCAGGTTAATTCCCTCACCGCCAGCCTCAGTTGCAATAAGAACTTGGGCATGATTCTCAAATAATTGTTTCATCCAGTCCTTTTTACTTTTCTTAAATCCGCCCCTGAACGGAACAGAAGTAATATCGTGTTGTTTGAGATACCATTGCAAATATAATTGGGTTGCCCGGTATTCGGTAAAAATAATAAATTTTTCACCATTCATCCGTTTGATAATATCCAGCACCTTTTCTGCTTTTGAATGATTCTTCAGCTGTGATATTTTTTCAATAACAGGGCTGATCAATTCTTCATTTCCATCATTTTTAACCATTTTTTTTAATGATAAATAACATGCTTCACGGGATGAGCATATTTCCCGGAGCAACGTTATTCTGGAAAATGGGGAGAAACCATTCGTCATATTTTCGAGTAAATGATACACATCTTTTTCCTGTTCGTTCGCATCCACCCAAATTGTTTCGATGTTGCGTTTGATGTCATCAAATTTTGTGTTTTGTCGTGTATTTCGAATCATTACTTTTTGGATTAATTGTTTCAAATAACCATCCTGCTTCAATTTGTTCCGATTTGTACCATATTGCTCCAAAAATGATTCATAGTCACCAAGATGACCAGGTTTCAGAATAGAAACGAGGTTAAAGATTTCCACCAGCCTGTTCTGAATTGGAGTAGCTGTTAACAGGAGGCAATATGTTTTTTTCAATGAACGAACAAATTTGAAGTTTTGTGTTTTATGGTTTTTCAGTTTATGTGCCTCATCAATCAGGATAAAATCGTAATCGACATCAAGAATTTTTTCGCGATGTGGTGAACGTTTTGCCCGGTCAATGGAAGAAATGATAACTGGATTCTGATCCCATGGATAGTTTTTACGATGGGTAATCGCCGGTATATAAAATTTTTCATTTAATTCCTTTGCCCATTGGTTAACAAGAGAAGCCGGAACAAGGATCAGCGCCTTTTTAACTAGACCGCGCAACATGTATTCTTTTAAAATCAATCCTGCTTCAATAGTTTTACCAAGTCCGACCTCATCCGCTAGGATTGCCCGCCCGTTCATTTCTTCAATAACTTGTGCGGCACAACTGATCTGATGCTCAAGAAAGTTTACATGCGGCAGAAACTCAAGTGTGCGTAATCCATTAAATGATGGTGCCATGGATGTCAGTTCCGCTTCATAGGCCATTTGAAAAAGGCTCCATGAGGACATCTTGGCACCTTCATCCAACGATGTCTGGAAATTATCAATGAAAGCAGAATCTTTTTCAATCCGAATCGGTTCCATAACCGACTCCCCCTTTAAAAATGAATTCATAAATTGTCTACTTCTATGAAGATTCATATGATATAATGAATGCAACATAAAATAGAAATTTCCATTTGTATGATACATATTATAACCAAATATGCCATTTTCATTATGCGAATGATTACAAGGGGAGAGCTTACTTTTAGTAACGCCGAAGGAGCAAACGGAATGTGAATCTCTCAGGCAAAAAAGACTCTTGTAGGACGCACCTCTGGAGAGTGTTTACTATTCGTAAACCACCAACGAAGCAAGCACTTTTTAACGATGAAGACGTTTCAATTGTGTGCAACTTTCTGGTGAAAGGACAGAGATTTCCTGATTCTGTATCAGTGAAATCTCTATTTTAATGCACAAAAAGGAGTGGATGGAATGAGTGATTTAAAGCGAACACCATTATTCCCGGAATATGAAAAACTGGGAGGCAAGACAGTCGACTTCGGCGGTTGGAATCTGCCCGTTCAATTCAAAGGCATTAAACACGAGCACGAGGTTACCAGAACAAAAGCAGGGTTATTCGACGTGTCACATATGGGAGAAATCGTTGTGAAAGGGTCAAAAAGTTTACCATTCCTGCAAAAAGTCATGACCAATGATATTTCTAAACTGACACCTAAACGCGCTCAGTATACGTTCATGTGTTATGAGGACGGTGGAACGGTAGATGATTTGATTGTTTATATGCTTGAGCAGGATTTGTATTTGCTTGTTGTGAATGCAGCTAATACGGACAAGGATTTTCAGTGGTTACTGGACCAAAATGACACCGGTGCAGAGATCACAAATGAATCATCAGAATATGTTCAATTGGCATTGCAAGGACCTAAAGCGGAAACAATTTTGCAAAAATTAACGCAGACAGATTTAAGCAGCATAAAGTTTTTCCGTTTTGAAAACCCGGTAACCTTTTCCGGAGTAGATAACGGAGCGATCGTTTCACGTACCGGCTATACCGGAGAAGATGGTTTTGAGATTTATATGAATGCCGATTCCGGAAGGGTTTTGTGGAACAAAATATTGGATGCTGGTGAGGACCTCGGCATCGAACCAATTGGGCTTGGTGCACGAGATACATTGCGTTTTGAAGCTAACCTTCCATTGTATGGACAAGAGCTTTCTAAAGATATTACACCTGTCGAAGCAGGAATGAAATTTGCTGTAAAGGTTAAAAAGGAATCCGATTTTATTGGAAAAGAAAAACTTTCGGAACAAATCGAAAATGGTACAGACCGTAAACTGGTTGGAATTGAAATGGTGGATAAAGGAATTCCGCGGACAGGTTACGAGGTATACAAAGATGGTACTGGAATTGGTTTTGTTACAACAGGCACACAATCACCAACATTACAAAAGAATGTGGGTCTGGCTTTAATTAAAACAGAATTTACCGAACCAGGTACGGAATTAGTTATTCAGGTGCGGAAAAGGAAATTGAAGGCAATAGTAGTTAAAACACCATTTTATAAGCGAGATAAATAGGGAGGGAATGACATGGAATTTCGTTATTTGCCGATGACTGCAGATGATAAGCAACAAATGCTTGATACAATAGGTGTTGAAAGTACAGAGGCTTTGTTTTCCGATATACCGGAAAAAATCCGGTTTAAAGGGGAACTTAACCTGAAAAAACCCGCGAATGAGCAACAATTGAAAAAAGAATTGTCAGCACTGGCTAATAAAAATGCCAACCTTACGGAGTACACGTCGTTTTTGGGGGCTGGGGTATATGACCACTTTATTCCATCAGTTGTGGATCACGTCATTTCCAGATCTGAATTTTATACTGCATATACACCATACCAGCCTGAAATATCACAAGGTGAGTTGCAAGCAATTTTCGAATTCCAGACGATGATTTGCGAATTGACTGGAATGGAGGTAGCAAACTCCTCCATGTACGATGGCGGAACTGCCTTGGCAGAAGCGGTAACATTAAGTGCCGGCCAGACAAAACGAAAAAAAATTCTTGTATCGAAGGCAATTCATCCCGAGTCGCGCGCAGTAATTGATACGTATGCAAAAGCTCCAAATCTTGAAATTGTCGAAATCGGCTTGCAAAATGGAAAGACTGATTTAGACCAATTGAAGAATGAACTGGACGAAAACACGGCTAGTGTCGTAATGCAATATCCGAATTTCTTCGGTCAGGTTGAACCATTGAAAGAAATAAATGAACTGATCAGACAGCAGAAAAAGACAATGTTTATTGTATCCAGTAACCCGCTTGCACTGGGATACATGACACCGCCCGGCGATTTTGGGGCAGACATTGTCGTAGGTGATACGCAAGTGTTCGGTATTCCTGCGCAGTTTGGCGGTCCGCATTGCGGTTATTTTGCAACAACTGATAAATTGAAACGTAAAGTTCCTGGTCGACTGGTCGGACAAACGAAGGATGAAGATGGTATCCGCGGATTTGTTTTGACGCTGCAGGCGCGAGAACAACACATTAGACGTGATAAGGCAACATCCAATATCTGTTCAAACCAGGCCCTGAATGCACTGGCAAGTTCTGTTGCAATGAGTTCAATAGGTAAGCACGGATTAAAGAAGATGGCAGTTCTGAATATGCAAAAAGCACGTTATGCCAAACAGAAATTGGAAGAGAATGGTTTCCCTGCAGTATTTGATGGTGCATTTTTTAATGAATTGGTTGTAAAGTTTACAGCAGATCCTGAAACTGTCAATGAACAACTGCTGGCCAAGGGAATAATTGGCGGATATGATCTTGGAAGAGATTACCCGGAATTAGAAGGGCACATGTTAATTGCTGTAACAGAAATTCGGACAAAAGAAGAAATTGATACTTTTGTAAAGGAATTGGGGGATATCCATGGCTAATACAGACTTTCCATTGATTTTTGAACGCAGCAAAGAAGGGAGGACGAGTTACAGTTTTCCCGAGCTGGATGTACCTGAAATTGATTTAGGCAGTGAATTTGAAGACACATATGTACGACAAGAAGCGCCGGAATTGCCGGAAATAAGTGAACTGGAAATTATGCGCCATTATACAGCTTTATCCAATCGGAACTATGGTGTTGATTCAGGCTTTTATCCGCTGGGATCGTGTACAATGAAGTACAATCCAAAAATTAATGAAGATGTTGCGAGACTCCCCGGATTCAGTCATATCCATCCCCTGCAAAGTGTTAAAAGCGTCCAGGGTGCAATGGAAATGATGTATGATCTGCAGCAGTCTCTGGTGGAAATTACAGGGATGCATGAAGTATCGCTTCAGCCTTCAGCTGGGGCGCAAGGTGAGTGGACAGGGTTAATGATGATTCGGGCCTTTCATGAGGCAAATGGAGATTTCAACCGATCAAAAGTAATTGTCCCGGATTCCGCCCACGGAACGAACCCTGCATCCGCAACAGTTGCAGGTTTTGACGCTGTTACGGTAAAAACGAATGAAAACGGCCTGGTTGATCTGGAAGACCTGAAACGTGTTGTTAATGAGGAAACGGCAGCACTTATGCTGACAAACCCAAATACCTTGGGGTTGTTTGAGACTGAAATTCTGGAAATGGCCGAAATTATTCACGGTGCAGGCGGTAAATTGTATTATGATGGTGCAAACCTGAATGCGATTATGGGATATACCCGCCCGGGAGATATGGGATTTGATGTTGTGCATTTAAATCTGCATAAGACATTTACCGGTCCGCATGGCGGTGGCGGTCCCGGTTCAGGACCTGTTGGTGTTTCAGCTGAACTGGAAGCCTTTTTGCCAAAACCATTGCTGGTAAAACGGGATAATGAATATTTCTTTGATTATGATCGTCCACAGTCAATCGGACGAGTCAAACCATATTACGGAAACTTTGGCATTAATCTACGGGCATACACTTACATCCGGACAATGGGTGCGGAGGGACTGAAAAAAGTCAGTGAATATGCCGTGCTGAATGCAAATTATATGATGCGTAAACTCGAGGAGGAATATGTACTTCCATATTCACAGCATTGCAAACATGAATTTGTATTGTCCGGTAAAAAGCAGAAAAAATTGGGTGTACGTACATTGGATGTAGCAAAACGTCTGCTTGACTATGGCTATCATCCACCAACTATTTATTTCCCACTGAATGTGGAGGAGGCAATGATGGTTGAACCGACCGAAACGGAATCAAAAGAAACATTGGACGGTTTCATTGATACGATGCTCTCCATTTCAGAGGAAGTTAAAAATGATCCTGAGCTTGTTCAAGAGGCACCACACAACACAATTTTGAAGCGGTTGGACGAAACGACAGCTGCAAGAAAACCAGTCTTGCGCTATCAAAAAGAAAATTAAAAAAATGGGCGGGAGTTTTCCCGTCCATTTTTTACAGTTAAGAAAGATTAAATATTGATTTATTTAATCTTTCCTGTCCATTTTTTGAATCCGCCTTTTAGCTGATTTAGATCTTCATACCCTTTTTTATGCAGCAACTGTGCAGCACGCGCTGATCTGGACCCGCTTTGACAATAAAGGTAAACCGGCTTATCTTTCCGCAGTTCCACAAGTCGCTGCCGCATTTGTGTAAGCGGAATGTTCCGTGCCCCAAGGATATGGCCTTTTTTAAATTCCTGCGGTTCGCGGACGTCTATTAATTGGGCTTTACGATATCCTTCACGAAACTGGTCCTCTGTCAGTGTTTTTAAAACGTTTCGCTGGCTGAAATATCTGAACATCAGAAAGCCAAACACAATTACTAAAGCTATTACCAGAAATTCCATTTATGATGCCCCCGTATTTCTCTTATGTGTCATTTCTATTATATGGCTGAACAGACAATTTTTCAAAGTATTTTTTAGCCTAAATGCAATTTTGTCATATTTTGTCGAGCTGGTAACACAAATAAAAATTTTCAACCCACAAAATTGTTATAAATTGCGTATTTATATACCGATAACAAATAAATACTTTGTTTTTAGCGATTTATTGTCTGTTTTCTCGAGTTGACATTTTAACGTAAATTCGATCGAATTCCCATATATAGTACTCGATAAAAAATGTAAGCACAATATATTGTTTTTATGAAGTGGTTTATGATATGTTAATAGCAACAATAGATTTATCAGCTTACATACTGTTTATGAATCTCGATAAAGGGGCGATGGAAATGTCGATTGCTGTAGAAAAAAGCCGAAAAATTAATTTACAGGAACTGAATGAGGATGTCAAGTTATTCCCTCAGGTTCATCCCGTTACAGAAGATATGAAACTGACGCATAAAGGCGTGTCCAGATTGGTCATGCTGGATCGATATGCGTTTAAAGATACCGAAAAGAAAACATTAAAAGAAGGCGACTTTGTCGTACTGACAGTAAAAGCCGATCCTAAATTTCCTGCACGGGGATTAGGATATGTCAAATCAGTTAATTGGTCAACTAAAGAGGCTGAAATTAACGTGGATCCGGAATTTTTATCGGTTCTGGACAACAAGGAAGAAGCCTCAACTGGTATTGTGAAACGTTCCCTGGATGTTATTGATAAGCCACTGGAAGTATTTTATGAGCAGATTGCCAAACGAAATGCAACAGGATTGGCAAATGTTGAAACAACGGAAGAAAAACAAAAAGAGTGGTTTGACAAATTTTATGATGAATTAGGCGGCATGAATTTCATTCCAGCTGGCCGAGTGTTATATGGAGCCGGTGCTGACACGGAAGTAACGTATTTTAATTGCTATGTAATGCCATTCATTCGGGATTCCCGTGAAGGCATTTCAGACCACCGCAAACAAGTAATGGAAATCATGTCTCGTGGCGGCGGTGTAGGTACGAATGGCTCAACATTGAGACCAAGGAATACGTTAGCCAGAGGTGTCAATGGAAAATCATCTGGATCAGTATCATGGCTTGATGATATTGCAAAACTGACCCATCTTGTTGAACAGGGTGGATCAAGACGCGGTGCGCAGATGATTATGCTTGTTGATTCACATCCGGATATTATGGAATTTATTATTTCCAAAATGCAAAATCCAAGAATTCTTCGTTTCTTAATTGAGAATACGGAAGATGAGCAGATAAAACGTCTTGCGCAGGAAAAGCTGAAATTCACCCCGCTTACTGAAACGGAGGCTGATTTGTACCAGGGTATTTTAAACTACCGTTCGATGCCTGGACAAGGCGGTTTTACGAAAGATGCATTTGAAGAGGCGGAACAAAAGCTGCTTACTGGCGGCACTTATACTGTTCATAATCCTGAATTTCTGACAGGTGCGAACATCTCGGTTTGCATAACAAAAGATTTGATGGAAGCAATCGAAAATGATGAAATGTATGAATTACGTTTCCCTGATGTTGAAAATTACACTCCAGAGGAAATGGCTGTGTATAATGAGAAATGGCACGAAATTGGAGATGTTCGGAAATGGGAAGAAATGGGATATGGCGTTCGTGTCTACCGGAGAGTTAAAGCACGCGAACTTTGGAATCTGATTAATATCTGTGCAACCTATTCTGCTGAACCAGGAATTTTCTATATCGATAACGCAAACGATATGACGAATGCCAAGGCTTACGGGGACCAGGTTGTTGCCACAAATCCTTGCGGGGAACAGCCGCTTGCTCCATATTCAGTATGTAATCTTGCAGCAGTAAACTTAGCTGAAATGGCTGATAAAGAAACAGGGCAGGTGAAATTTGAAAAGCTGGAGCAAACTGTAAAAACCGGCGTTCGCATGCAAGATAATGTTATTGATGCAACACCTTATTTCCTAGAAGAAAATAAAAAGCAGGCACTTGGGGAACGCAGGGTTGGCCTTGGTGTTATGGGACTGCATGATCTTCTGATCTATTGTGAGACAGAATATGGATCTTCAGAAGGAAACGAGCTTGTTGATAAAATTTTTGAAACGATTGCGACAACCGCCTACCGTGAATCAATTCAGCTGGCCAAAGAAAAGGGAAGCTTTCCATTTTTAATTGGTTCAACAGATGAAGAGACTAAAACACTGCGGGAGGCATTTATTAACACAGGGTATATGAAAAAGATGCCTGAAGATATCAGGGAAGCTATTTTGCAATACGGTATTCGTAATTCACACCTGCTGACAGTGGCACCGACCGGATCAACCGGGACAATGGTTGGTGTATCAACCGGACTTGAACCTTATTTCTCATTTTCATATTACAGAAGTGGTCGGCTCGGCAAATTTATTGAAGTAAAGGCAGATATTGTGGAAGAATATTTGAAGCGGCATCCGGAACAAGATGCGGATCATCTGCCTAAATTCTTCGTGACAGCAATGGATCTCGCACCGGAGGCTCACGCTGATACACAATGTGTCATCCAGCGTTGGGTGGACAGTTCCATATCCAAAACAGTAAATGCACCTAAAGGATACACGGTTGACCAGGTTGAGAAGGTTTACCGCAGGCTGTACAACGGCGGAGCTAAAGGCGGTACAGTCTATGTTGATGGAAGCCGTGATACACAGGTTCTGACATTGAAAGCTGAAGAAAATTCCTTTGGCGAACAAACAGAATTGTTCGATGAAGATACAGAGAAACCGAAAGTAGTTTTGATGGATACCATTCAGGAACTCGATAAAACAAACGTTACCATTGGATCGGAAGTTGGTGACACGTGTCCAGTGTGCCGAAAAGGCAGTGTGGAAGATATCGGCGGATGCAATACATGTACAAGTTGCGGCGCACAGCTTAAATGTGGCTTATAATAATGGAAAGGAGAGTGGATAACTTGTCCGCTCTCCTTTTTGAGTTGCCTAAAATTTGATATTCTTGTATGCTTTTTATTAGGAAACATTGTTGCACATGCTAAAAAATTATTCATTGAAATGAGCTGATCCAATGCCAACACCAAGTATGGAGGATTATATTGAACAAATATACAATCTGATTGAATCCAAGGGGTATGCCCGTGTCTCCGATATTGCTGAAGCCCTGGAGGTACACCCTTCATCTGTAACAAAGATGGTTCAAAAACTGGACAAAGACGAATACTTAAATTATGAAAAGTACAGAGGCTTTATTCTGACTTCGAAAGGGAAGAAAATTGGCGAGCGACTTGTTTTCCGACATGAATTACTCGAAGACTTTTTGGAGATTATCGGAGTGGATGATGATAAAATCTACGAGGATGTGGAAGGAATTGAACATCACTTAAGCTGGACCTCCATTGATCGAATTGGTGATCTTGTCCAATATTTAAGGGATAATGAACAACGTATTGTTGATTTGCGTAATGTTCAGATGAATAAAGATAAATAGTTCAAGCTATTCTATATTTCATGGGTTCTAAACCAGCTGCTGCTTTCTTAAAATGGTAGAAAGTACATCTGGGAGGTAACACATGAAAATTGATGGGGTTTTTTCCGGTGGAGGCGTGAAAGCTTATGCACTTATAGGTGCCCTGCAAAGTTTTCATGAACATGAATTGGTATTTGAACGGGTCGCTGGAACTTCTGCGGGAGCCATATTGGCCGCGCTGATAGCTGCTGAATATCATACTGATGAAATCGGTGAACTCATACAGGATTTGGACATCCAAAAGCTTTTGGATCCCCCTAAACTGAGTTCAATTATACCGATATCGAAATGGTTTTTTCTGTATTTTCGGATGGGATTGTATAAAGGTGACAAATTGGAGAAATGGCTGCACCGTCATCTGGCAATTAAAAACATTTACACCTTTAAAGATTTGAAATATGACAGCCTGAAAGTCGTAGTGAGTGATATATCCCTTGGGAAACTTGTTATTATTCCCGATGATCTGGAGCGGATTTACGGTATGAATCCGGCCTATTTTCCGGTTTCAAAAGCTGTCCGGATGAGCGCTGGATATCCTTACTTTTTTGTCCCTAAACAATTACCTGGGAAATCGAAACGTAAAAGCCTTATCGTGGATGGAGGATTGCTTAGTAATTTCCCATTATGGATATTCGAAAATGAACGGAAGGAAAAAATTCGTCCAGTACTCGGTGTAAAACTAAGTGCATATCCGGAACAGCAGAAACCGAGAAAGATCAAGAATGCGCTTGATATGTTTCACGCGTTATTTTCGACCATGCTGCAGGCACATGATACACGTTATATTTCCACATCACAGCGGAATAATATTTTATTTATACCCGTCGGTCATGTTGCTGCAATGAATTTTAATCTTGATGAGGAGAAAAAGGAAAAGTTAATTCAGATCGGAAACGAAAGGGCAACACAATTTTTGAAAAACTGGCCGTGAAAAATATAGCGGAAGTTCCATGACATATAAAAAAACCAAGCTAGTCAGAAAGTAGCTCGGTCTTTTCGTTTTGATTTATTGCCGTCAATAACCCGAAGATGGGAAGCACGTTTGTGTTTCCTTTTTTTCGTTTGTAGGGGTTTTGAACGTTTGGCATCATTCTTTGGTTTTTTATTTTTGGGAGCATATTTTGCCTTGGACTGTTTTACCGCCTTTTTAAATTTCCTGGAGTCGCTTGAAGGAGTACGTTTTCTGATTAAAAGGAAATATACAAGTGCGGATAATGCTGCACCAAAGACAAGCATCAGTAATAATGTTGTAAGAAAGGATACTGTGTTTGTGAATAGCTGTGAAACCACTCCTATTACAGCAAGACCAATGACTGTATAAACAACGATGGAAAATTTATTTTGCATCAGTACATCCTCCTTTCTATAGTTTTACCCTTTATTATTCTATATACCACGTATTTCCCATTTTATAGCATAATCAAAAAAATACGTAACACATTTCTCCTTTATATTATATGCAGTAGTATTATTATTTCCCGAAAATTGATTACTAAACACAATATTTTCCTTACCTTTATTTTACTAGAAAATTCCGTGTAAAACTAGTTTAAAAAGTCCTGAGTTGAATTACCTCAGTTGGTAATAATACAACTGAGGTGATTAAAATGAAACTTGATAAAGAATTAAGTCAAAATAAACAGGAAGAACCAATGTCTGTAACAACAAGATCGCTTGTCACCGGTTTTACAGGCGGAATAATCTGGAGTGCATTGGGATTAATCATGTACTTTTTCAGTTTTTCAGAGGTCGCTCCGAGAAGTTATGTGCTGCGTTCCTGGATTACAGCTGAATGGACAAGCAGCTGGCTTGGAAATATTCTGTCCATTATCATCATCGGACTGCTGTCTTTGGTCAGCGCGTTTATTTACTTTGGTTTGTTTCGAAAGGTTAATACTTTATGGATGGGTGTAACTTACGGTTTAATTCTATGGGTTATCATTTTTTATATTTTGCAGCCGGTTTTTCCAAATGTTCCGGATATCGAAAATTTAAACAGTAATACCATTGTTTCAACGATATGTCTGTTTATACTGTATGGAACATTCATCGGTTATTCCATTTCATACGATTACGCTGATAATAATTCTCCAAAGGAAAAAAACGAAGAGGAAACTTGAAATTCGTACGATTATTCAAACACGTTTGTTTATGATAAACTATAAAAGTCCAATATTATAAAAGGGAATGGAAGAGGGCTATGAAACGTCTTTTGTTATTGAACGGTCCGAACATTAATATGCTGGGGAAAAGAGAAAATGACATTTATGGTGAATTCACCTTGCAGGATGTTGAAGAAAACCTGACCAATTTATTGAATGAACACGGTTATGAACTGGACAGCCAGCAGTCCAATCACGAGGGGAGCCTGGTCGATTTCCTTCAACAGGCAAATGGAAAATATGAAGGCATTATTTTTAATCCTGCGGCGTACACACATACCAGTATTGCGTTACGTGATTGTATTAAGGCAATGGAAACACCGGTGATTGAGGTGCATATATCAAATGTGCACAATAGGGAAGCATTTCGCCATCAATCCATGCTGGCACCCGTTTGTTATGGTCAGATCGTTGGGTTTGGATTGTTGAGTTATCGATTGGCTGCACACGCATTTTTAGAAAAAAATGGAGAGGAATGATGTTGTGAGTAAAATTGAAAAACTTCGCAAAGCACTTGGGGAAAACGATTTAGATGCCATTCTGATTACAAGTCCATATAACAGGAGGTACATAACCAATTTCACTGGAACAGCAGGAGTGGCAATTGTTAGTATGCATGATGCACGATTTGTCACGGATTTCAGATACATAGAACAGGCAGCCGAACAAGCTGCTGATTTTAAAATTATTGAGCACAAACAGCCGATTCATCAAGTTATTAATGAACAGTTAAAGGATATGAATGTTAATCGGGTTGGATTCGAAAAAGATCATGTCACATTCACGGCTTATGAATTGTATGAAAAAACGATGGATGCTGAATTAATTCCGGTAAGCGGGCTTGTTGAGGAATTACGCCTTAATAAAACAGCCGATGAACTGGAAATTTTAAAGAAGGCAGCTAAAATAGCGGATGATACATTTGCTCATATCCAAAACTATATTAAGCCAGGGGCAAAAGAAATTGATATTTCGAATGAACTGGAATTTTACATGCGGAAACAAGGAGCGGTATCGTCAAGTTTTGATACGATTGTTGCATCCGGATATCGCGGTGCATTGCCACATGGCGTTGCTTCCGATAAAGAAGTCCAATCAGGTGAACTGGTAACGTTGGATTTTGGTGCGTATTACAAAGGATATTGTTCCGATATTACCCGGACGATTGCCGTCGGAGAAATTAATGATGAGTTACGGAAAATCTACCATATTGTTCAGGAAGCACAGCAACGTGGTGTAAAAGGTCTGAAACCTGGAATAAGTGGAATGGAAGCTGATGCCTTAACAAGGGATTATATTACGGAACAGGGGTATGGCGAGTACTTTGGTCATTCTACTGGGCACGGTGTCGGGCTGGAAGTGCACGAAGGTCCGGGGCTGTCATTCAAATCGGAGAAAAAACTGGAACCCGGTATGGTCGTAACAGTTGAACCCGGGATTTATGTGCCAAATGTTGGAGGATGCAGGATTGAGGATGATGTTGTCATTACTGAAACAGGCTATGAAAAATTGACATTTGCACCGGAAGAATTAATTACACTATAGCATTGAGGAGGATGTCGCATGATATCGGTAAATGATTTTAAAACAGGTCTGACGATTGAAGTTGACAATGAAATTTGGCAAGTGCTTGATTTTCAGCATGTTAAACCCGGAAAAGGTGCTGCGTTTGTTCGTTCCAAGCTTCGTAATTTGCGAAACGGGAATATACAGGAAAAGACGTTCCGTGGCGGTGAGAAGGTCAATACAGCACATATTGAAAATAACAAAATGCAATATTTATATGCCTCTGGCGACACACATGCATTTATGGATACGAATACGTATGAGCAGTTGGAACTTCAGACAAATCAAATTGAAGATCAGCTGAATTATATGAAAGAAAACATGGAAGTATCTGTTGTTACGTATGAAGGGGAAGTCCTTGGTGTTCAATTACCGAAAAATGTTGAGTTAACTGTTACGGAAACCGAGCCAGGCGTTAAAGGAGATACAGCAAGTGGCGGCTCGAAACCAGCCACAATGGAAACCGGATTGATTGTGCAGGTTCCATTCTTTATTAATCAAGGTGATGTGTTGGTTATCAGCACATCTGATGGAAAATATGTTTCACGGGCATAAACGAATCGTATTAACGGGTGAGCAGTCCAAAGGGGCTGCTCTTTTTTTGTATCAAATTTAAAAGAGATACTGACTTATGACAAGCAGTCATAATTAGATAGGACAAACATACATTTATAAAAAATGCTCTTTCCAGGTGAGGTAGTTTTATGGAAGAAATTTTGCAGTTATTTCCGGAATCTATCAGAAAAATGATAGATAACCAAACATTACATCGTCGTCATCTTCTGCAGGAAATTCGTGTCCGTATGTTTCATCCGATTGAACTCATCTTTGATGGACATGCCGTGTGGCTTGATAAAACCGTTCCGGATAGAAGGGACACGATGCATATTTTGAATCGAATAAGTGAGTTCTCGCTTTACCGTATGGAAGATGAATTGCGCGAAGGTTACGTCACGATTGAAGGGGGGCATCGTATCGGTCTGGCAGGAAAAGTCAATACCGTAAATGGTTCTGTTAAAGCTATCCAGCATATCGCTTTTTTTAATATTCGAATTGCCAAGCAGCGGATTGGCTGTGCCAGTAAATTAATGCCATATCTTCATCAGAAAAGCTATTTTAACACCCTTATTGCAGGCCCGCCCCAATCCGGAAAAACAACCCTTATTCGTGATGTGGTCCGTTTGATTTCATCTGGGTGGGGTCATACAGCTGCACAAAAAGTTGGTATTGTTGATGAACGATCTGAAATAGCAGGATCTAAAAAAGGGGTACCACAACATGATGTTGGCAGGCGGACAGACGTAATGGATGCATGTCCGAAAGCAGAGGGGATGATGATGATGATCCGTTCGATGTCCCCGGAAATTCTGGCAGTCGACGAAATCGGCAGTAAAGCGGATGTAAATGCACTGATGGAAGCTATCAATACGGGGGTAACCATTATTTGCACAATTCATGGCAAGGATCTTCAGGAATTAAAGCAAAGACCATCATTGCAAGTGTTGTTTCAAGCAAATATTTTTCAGCGAATTGTTTTTATGGACAGGCATCAAAAGCCCGGGAACATCCGACGAATTTGTACACAGAATGGAGAGACTATCCCAATGAAAACCGGGGTGTTTAAATAATGAAATGGATTGGTGCATTGATTTTTATTGCCGCAACTACATGGGCAGGTTTCCAAATCAGCAAGAGGCTAAACGAAAGACCGAAACAGATCCGTCAAATGAAGAGTGCGTTGCAAATATTAGAGGCAGAGATCTTGTATAGTCAGCTTTCACTCAAAGATGCTTTCCAGACAATTGCGAGGCAAGTTCCGGGACCGGTTGGCAATTTTTTTGATCAATCCGGTGCGTCGCTGGAGGGAAAAAATCCGGATTTGCATAGTGATTGGAATTATTGTCTGAATGAACTTTTATATGTTTCTTCTTTAGGCGGGAATGAGGGAGAAATATTGAAACAATTCGGCCAAACGCTTGGGCAGCACGACTTTGATCAGCAGCAGAAGTATATTCAGCTTACGATTAAGCATTTGGACCGGGAATTGGAAGAGGCGAGGGAAAACCAACACAGATATAGTAAAATGGCAAAAAGTTTGGGACTGTTATGTGGCTTGTTTATCGTTATATTGCTCATTTAGGAAAGGGGAACATCCATGGCTATTGATGCGACTATATTATTTCAAATTGCAGGGATTGGAATTATTGTGGCATTGATTCATACCATTCTGAAGCAGATGGGAAAAGAGGAAATCGCCCAATTTGCCACACTGGTTGGATTTATTATTGTCATGGTAATCGTCATTAATGAGCTTTCCGACCTGTTTCAGCAAATAAAATCGGTTTTCCTTTTTCAGGGGTAGCATATATGGAAATTATTCAAATTGTCATACTCGGTGTCATCGCCAGTATTTTATATATTATTTTGAAGGATGTAAATAAGGCATTTGCGTTTTTTCTTATCCTCATTACCGGGATCATCATACTTTTGGCAATTTTACGGGAGATCACAGTTATATTCCAATTAGTCCAATCACTTGGCGACAAGGCAAATGTGAATGGAATGTACATGACAACGATTTTAAAAATAATCGGGATTGCTTACATTGCAGAACTTGGAGCAAGTTTAACGAAGGATGCCGGACTGACTTCAGTTGCAACCAAAATTGAACTTGCTGGAAAGATATTCATTCTCCTGCTTGCTGTGCCAATAATAACGGCTGTGATTGAAGCAATAATCAGTTTCATTCCTTCAGCCTGAATCGTTTTACCGAAAGGAGAGATTCTTGTGGATGATACGAAATAAAAAGATATTCATTACCCTGTTCACATTGATCATGCTCTTTTCGGGACAGCAATCGGCTGATGCCAGTCCGGAGACTCAGCAACCGGAGAAAAAAATGATGGACCAAATTTCACTTGATGGTATTCAGACATATTGGCAAAAACTTGGCAACCGCTACGATGGATATCTCCCTGTACTTAAGAAGACAAGTCTTTACGATTTTATAAAAGACAATGGTTCATTTTCCGTAAAAAATACATTAAAAGGGCTGATAGAATATCTGTTTCATGAACTGATTGTAAATGGGAAGCTGCTCGGTCTCTTATTGATGCTTGCATTGTTTTCCACTGTACTTCAAACCATGCATACAGCGTTTGAGCAAGGTACTGTCAGTAAAATTGCATATTATGTTGTCTATATTGTGTTAATATTTCTTGCATTAAACAGCTTTTTTATGGCGGTATCCTATGCAAAAGATGCAGTTGATACGATGAGTGGATTCATGATTGCGCTGTTGCCGCTCATGCTGGCACTTATGGCGACGTTGGGTAATGTCGTCACCGTTTCATTTTTTCACCCGATTATCGTATTTCTGATTCATTCGAGTGGTGTGCTCGTGTCGAAATTCATTTTGCCATTATTGTTTCTATCAGCATTATTACTGATTGTCAGCAGTCTAAATAAAAATTATAAAGTGTCTCATCTGGCGAATTTATTTAAAACCGTCGGGATGGGCACATTGGGTGTTTTTTTAACGATTTTCCTTGGGGTCATGTCTGTGCAGGGAGCATCAAGTGCAATCCAGGATGGCGTCGCAATGAAAACGACGAAGTTTATTACTGGTAATTTTATTCCAGTTGTAGGAAGGACCTTTACAGATGCCGCTGATACCATTTTAAGTGCGTCCCTCTTATTGAAAAATGCTGTCGGTATCGTTGGTGTTATTATCATCGTGTTTATCGCGATTTTTCCTGCATTAAAAATTCTCGCAATTGCCATCACGTATAAACTAGCTGCTGCAGTTCTGCAGCCCGTTGGTGATGGTCCGTTAATTACCAGTCTGAACACAATCAGTAAATATATGTTGTATATTCTTGCCTGTTTACTGACCGTAACGTTAATGTTCTTTTTGGCAATTGTCATTATAGTTGCGGCCGGGAATATCACTTTGCTCCTTCGCTAGGGGGAATTGGATGGAAGTATTGATTGATTGGGTCAGTAAAATCATTATCTTTTTGCTGTTGGCATCGATTATTGACTTATTGATTCCGGCAACGTCCATGAAAAAATACATTAAACTCGTTGTCGGACTGATTTTAATCCTGATTTTATTGAAACCTGTTTTTTATCTGTTTGATGTTAATATCCAACAAGCTGTCACAGCAGCATTTGAACAACTTGATAAAGAAAACAGAACGGAAAATCAAGTGAAAATTGAGATGAAAAAGCAAAAAAATGAAATACAAGCCTCACAACATGCATATGTATTAAAACAGATGACCTCAGAACTCAAAAAGCTGGCTGAAGATCCGTTACAACAAAAATACCAGGCCGACATTTCAGACATCTCCTATGAATTTACAACGGGAAGCAACCCGAGTTATCAAAATCTTCAAGATGTAACTGTCTACTTAGAAAAAACAGACGAAGAAACAACTTCAGTGAACACAGTAGAACATGTCACGATCAACACGGACAAGCCAGCTACCAGCGAGGACGAAAATGAGTTGGAAGAGATTACATCGCTGCTCTATGAAATATGGGAGATTCCTGAGGATAAGCTTAATCTCACGGTTCAATGGGAGGGAGGTTCACTTTGAAAGAGAAACTAATAAACTTTTTCAAATCCAGGAAGACGGGACAGTCGGACAAGCTGCCCGGAAGAAGCGGATATATTATTATAATCGGATTAATCGGGTTGCTGCTGATTTTAATCGGAAATGCTTTCTCCTCAGAGCCGGAAGGAGAACAGACTATTGGAAATTCTCCTCAACCGATGGAGAAGCCCGCAAAGGAAGCGTTTTCCGACAAGTCGGACAAGTCCACAAATGTTGATGAAATTGAGACAAATTATGAAAAGGAACTGACAGAAATGCTTAATAAGATCAATGGTGTCTCAAATGCGGAAGTGATGGTCAATCTCAATTCAACGAAAGTAAAGGTATATGAGAAGAACTTAATCAGCGGACAGCAAACGACAGAGGAAACCGATAAGAAAGGCGGCACGAGAGAGATTGAGGATAGTTCAAAAGAGACACAAGTTGTCCTGGTAAGGCAAGGGGATAAGGAGGTGCCACTGCTCGTTCAAACAAAAAAGCCGGAAGTAAGGGGGGTATTTATTGTTGCGGAAGGGGTAGATCATGCAACAGTAAAAAAATGGGTCATAGATGCTGTTTCCCGGGTACTTGATGTTCCAACACATAGAGTTTCTGTAATGCCAAAAAATTAGGAGGATGTAATAATGTTAAAAAAACAAACGGTATGGCTGTTAACCATGTTGAGTCTTATGATTGTATTGAGTGTCTACTATGTAACATCACCAAGCGGCGGAGACTTTGCTTATGTAAATGATGGCACTGACAATGCCAGTGAAACCGAAAAAGCTTCAACTGAAAAAGCCAAAAAAGATGATGCAAAGGTAAATGAAATCTCCAATTTAGGAGAGGATCAATTGTTTACAACGATGCGCATGGAAATTCAAAATGAACGAAGCAAGGTGAAAGACAGATTAGATGATGTGGTAGCATCAAGCGGC
Source organism: Virgibacillus siamensis (assembly GCF_900162695.1). Taxonomy (NCBI): domain Bacteria; kingdom Bacillati; phylum Bacillota; class Bacilli; order Caryophanales; family Bacillaceae; genus Virgibacillus; species Virgibacillus siamensis. The sequence goes on along the minus strand of NZ_FUIH01000007.1, from coordinate 1,465,654 downwards.
GCCACTATTCAGGAAAAAAATAAAGCACGCAATAAGATGAATCAGCTGGACGAGTACACAAGCAAGGAAGCAATTCTTGAAAAATCAATTATTTCATCGGAAGATTATAAAGACGTTTTGGTTCGATATGATGAAGATAAAGTTCATGTCCATGTGAAAGCAGATAAACTGTCTAAAACAGAAGTAGTAAATATCATGCAGATGGTTTATGACGAATTCGGAAATATCGATGTCAGCGTTGACAGACAACCTGTTGAAAGCTAAATTTTACAAGATACCTAAACCGGACTGTTGATATGTCCGGTTTCTTCATTTATGGCACTCCTTAGGAGAGGAATAGAAACGGTCCTGGGTACCAGGTATTATGAAAATTATTCGCATAATCCGGGTAACACTGATATAATAATTTCGTGGAAACGTTTTACGCGTCAAGTCACAGACGCGGTTGAACTTTCAATGGGGCTTGTCGTAAAATGTATTATGGGAATTATGAATCAGTTTTTTAATTTGTATGAAATGAAGGAGTGCCAAACATGTTAAAAGTACAGGAAATACGTGAATTAATAAAATTAGTCGATCAATCCGCTATCGATGAATTCACTTATGAGTCAGAAGGAACTACAGTTACAATGAAAAAATCAGGCAGTCATTCAGCGCCTGCACCGGTTGTTCAGGAGCCAAAACCAGTTGAACGCCAAGCAGAGCCAACTGTGGTACAAGAGCCCAAGGTACAGGCAGAGGAGAAGAAAGAGGCTGTACATACTGAAACTGTTCCAAAAGAGGAAGTTTCAGCTGACTTCGATTATGAAATTGTTTCTCCGATGGTTGGTACGATGTATTCATCGCCAAACCCGGAAAGCGATGCGTATGTCAGCAAAGGGTCTAAGGTTGAAAAAGACACAGTTGTATGTATTGTAGAGGCAATGAAATTATTTAATGAAATTGAAGCCGAGGTATCCGGTGAAATTGTGGAAATATTAGTAGAAGATGGCGAACTGGTTGAATATGGCCAGCCACTATTCAGAGTTAAGAAGAAATAAGGGGATGTAGCTCGTGATAAAGAAACTGTTAATTGCTAACAGAGGTGAGATAGCGGTTCGGATTATCCGGGCCTGTAAAGAAATGAACATAGAAACCGTTGCAGTCTATTCTGAAGCGGACAAAGATGCTTTGCATGTCCAGTTGGCAGATGAAGCATATTGTATCGGTCCAACGCTCAGTAAGGACAGCTATCTTAACTTTACAAATATAATGAGTGTAGCAACATCAACAAAGGTTGATGCCATTCACCCGGGTTACGGCTTTTTGGCTGAAAACGCTGATTTTGCGGAAATCTGCAAAGCATGTAATATAACATTTGTTGGCCCGACTGCCGAAGCAATCCAAAAAATGGGTATAAAAGATGTTGCCAGGGAAACAATGAAACAAGCAAATGTACCTGTTGTACCAGGTTCTGAAGGTATTATTGAAAATGAAAGTGAAGCAATCGAGATTGCCGAAAAAATAGGCTATCCGGTTATTATTAAGGCTACTGCAGGTGGCGGAGGAAAAGGAATCCGCGTTGCTGAATCGGAAGAAGAGCTGTTGAAGGGAATTCGTGTAACCCAGAAAGAGGCTGAAACAGCATTTGGAAACCCCGGTGTATACCTTGAAAAATACATTCAGGATTTTCGCCATGTGGAAATTCAAATATTGGCTGATCAGCATGGAAATGCCATCCATCTCGGTGAACGAGACTGTTCGATACAGCGCAGGCTGCAAAAATTGGTTGAGGAGTCGCCTTCACCGGCATTAACTCCGGAAATTCGTGCGAAAATGGGTGAGGCATCTGTCAAGGCGGCATTGGCTGTAGACTATGTAGGTGCAGGCACAATTGAGTACATTTTTGACCGTAAGACACATGAATTTTATTTTATGGAAATGAATACACGTATTCAGGTGGAACATCCAGTTACTGAAATGGTCACAGGAGTAGACCTGATTAAAGAACAAATTAATGTCGCAAATAATGAAGAACTTTCTTTCAAACAGGAAGATATTGAGTTTGACGGATGGGCTATTGAGTGCAGGATAAATGCAGAAAACCCATATAAGAACTTCATGCCTTCCCCAGGTAAGATAGAGACATACCTTCCTCCCGGCGGACTGGGAGTACGGGTGGATTCTGCTGCTTATCAGGAATACAGCATACCGCCGTTTTATGATTCCATGGTGGCAAAATTAATAACATACGGCCCAACCCGTGAAGAAGCTATTAATCGAATGCGGCGATCACTTGATGAATACGTTGTCGAAGGTGTCAAGACTACCATTCCATTCCACCGTCAAATTATGGAGCATGATGTATTTATAAATGGCGATTTCAATACGAAGTTCCTTGAGGAAAATCCGATTGAAGAAAAGCAGGATGAGTAAAGGAGGAGTTTGAGCATGAGCGAACAGCCTTTATTGGACGTGAGTGGTGATACAAGTTTAGGCAAAGTCGAAATTGCTCCTGAGGTGATTGAAGTAATAACCGGTATTGCCGCCTCTGAAGTGGAAGGATTATCGTCAATGCGGGGGAATTTCGCCACCGGTGTCGTCGAACGTTTTGGCAAAAAGTCCCACGGAAAAGGTGTCAAAGTGGAACTGACAGATGAAGGAATTTTAATTGATTTGTTTGTTGTTCTGAATTTCGGTGTATCCATTCCACAGGTTGCGCAAAAAGTCCAGGACAGTATCAGACAGACATTGAAAAATATGACAGCGCTGGAAATTAACGAAATTAATATCCATGTGGTTGGTATTCAGATGGATGAAGATTCAGCCGATAATGAATGATGGATTCAAGGTCAGAGGTTTATTCCTTTGGCCTTGATTTCATTTATTTTCCAATGCCTTTTAGCGTATGTACAAAGATCGTGAATAGCGTGTAGCTTTGCATAAATATTCATGTTATTATTTGAACAGAGATATGACATTTAAAGGAGCAATTGATGATGAAACGTCATGCAGCAAGAGAAAAAGCATTTCAAATCCTTTTTCAATTGGATACAAATGATATTGGACCTAAGCAGGCAATCGAGAATCATTTGGATACATTGGAAATTGATGATTTTTTGATGACACTTGTACAGGGTGTTGCGGAAAATAAAGAGAAAATCGATCAAACAATTAAAGCGCATTTGGAAAATTGGACACTTGAAAGGATCGCATCCGTAGAAAAAACGATTCTTCGGATAGCAGTATACGAAATGTTTCATGAAGAAGATATTCCAGCCGGAGTATCCATCAATGAAGCAGTTGAATTGGCTAACTTATATGGTGATGAGAAATCCGGTAAATTTGTTAATGGTGTATTATCTAACATCACAGCCTGAAAAAGGGGATGAGAACAATGACTGCAGAAGTAATTAATGGAAAAGAACTTGCACAGGAAATTCGCAAAGAGATGAAAGAAGAAGTGCTGCAATTAAAGGAACAGGGGATTACACCACATTTAACGGTAATTTTAATCGGTGACGATCCTGCGTCCAAATCATATGTCAGGGGCAAAGAAAAGGCGTCCTATGAAACTGGTATTTCATCCGAGTTGATAGAATTGCCAAGTTCGACAACGGAAAAGGAACTATTGAATCGCATTGATGACTTAAATCATGACGATAATGTTGACGGGATCCTGGTACAATTGCCGCTGCCTTCGCATATTCAGGAGCAGCATGTGATTGAGGCAATAAGTCCGGAAAAAGATGTGGACGGCTTTCATCCAATCAGTATCGGCAGAATGATGACTGGAAAAGACACATTCTTACCATGTACCCCGAATGGAATTATTACCATGCTTAAGTCACGGAACATTCAGCTGGAAGGGAAACATGCCGTTATTATTGGACGAAGCAACATTGTGGGTAAACCAGTCGGTCAATTGCTGCTGAATGAAAATGCAACTGTTACATATTGTCACTCAAGAACGAAGGATTTAATGGAACATACAACTACAGCTGATATCTTGATTGCTGCAGTCGGCAAGCCGAATGTGATTGATGCTAAATATGTAAAAGATGGAGCAGCGGTAATTGACGTCGGGATTAACCGCCTGGACGACGGAAGCCTGACAGGCGATGTTGACTTTGATTCTGTAAAAGATAAAGCATCATATATTACCCCGGTGCCACAGGGTGTTGGGCCTATGACAATTACCATGCTTTTAAAAAATACAATTAAAGCTGCACGGGGAATCCATCAGTGAAAGATAATTATTTAACGGTTACTGCTCTCACTAAATATATTAAGCGAAAGATGGATACGGATCCGCATCTGAAATCCATTTGGCTAAAAGGTGAAGTATCCAATTTTAAACATCACAGCAGGGGTCATATGTATTTGACCATTAAAGATGACTACAGCCGAATACAGGCAGTTATGTTTGCCGGGAATAACCGCAGATTAAAATTTACACCGGAAAACGGTATGAATGTGCTAATAAGGGGAGAAATTGGTGTTTTCGAGCCATACGGCCAATACCAATTATATATACAGCAAATGGAGCCGGATGGTATTGGTTCCCTTTATCTCGCCTTTGAGCAATTAAAAGAAAAATTAAATAAGCTCGGTTATTTTAATAAAGAACATAAAAAAGCATTGCCAAGATACCCGAAGAAAATTGGCATTATCACTTCGCCGACAGGTGCAGCGGTACGTGATATTATAACGACTTTGCGAAGAAGGTATCCAATTGCTTCAACAATTGTTATCCCGGTCCTTGTGCAGGGAACTGCTTCCCCACGTTCCATTCAGGAAGCAATTGATGCAGCCAACAAAAATGGTGATTATGATTTGTTAATCATTGGACGTGGCGGTGGATCGATTGAAGAGTTGTGGAGTTTTAACGAGGAAATTGTGGCGGCCGCAATTTTTCGATCCGTTATCCCGGTCATTTCAGCGGTTGGACATGAAACAGATATAACTATCAGTGATTATGTGGCTGACATGAGGGCACCCACTCCAACAGGTGCTGCCGAGCTTTCTGTTCCTTCTCAGCTGGAAATTTTAGAAAAAATAAATAGTATGGAGCGTACGTTAACCAGAATAATGCAAGACCATTTGGCCAATGGGAAACAGGCTTTGGACAGAATGAAACAATCGTATGCTTTCAGGTATCCAGACCAGTTAATAACACAGAAGGAACAGGAACTGGATAAGCATGTCGAACGGCTTGATAAAGTTTTGAAGAGCAGCTTTGAGAAGAAAAAGGATGCATATATCAATCTGAAGGCGCGGCTCAAGACCCAGCATCCGTCTGTACCGTATAACCGTTCCGATAAAGAAGTGAAACGGCTCGCTAAACAGACAAATCAGGCTATGCATCAATTGTTGGAACAGAAGAAGACCAGACTTAACAGTGCAATTGAAAAGTTAACACTGTTAAATCCACTCGAAACAATGAAACGCGGATATGCAATCCCGTATACGGATACCGGCAGTATTATTAAATCAGCCGAAAATGTTAACAGAGATGATCGGATTGCACTCAAAATGGCTGACGGAACAATTGATTGCCATGTACTTGGGGTGAAGGAGGATATTTATGGAAAGTGAAAATAATGTATCTTTTGAACAGGCAATGGAGGACTTGGAAAAAATCGTAGAGAAGCTTGAAGAGGGAGATGTCCCGCTCGAAAAAGCAATCACTTATTACCAGGAGGGAATGAAGCTCTCTAAAATATGCAGTGATAAATTGAAAAATGTGCAGGGAAAAATGACACAAATCGTGAATGAGCAAGGTGAACTTGAGACTTTTGAAATACGAGAGGAAGAATGATTGTGCAAACAGATTTAGACGATTTTATTATAAAAGGGAAAGCTATTGTTGAGGATGAAATGATAAATCAGTTTCGCAATCTGGAAATTCCTGATCAATTGAAGCAATCCATGCTGTATTCACTTAAGGCAGGCGGCAAACGCCTGAGACCTATTCTGATGATGGCAAGTTATGATGCATTCCATAGGGATATCAACAAGGTACTTTCCGCAGCCATTGCCTTGGAAATGATTCATACGTATTCTTTAATTCATGATGATCTGCCAGCAATGGATGACGATGATTTAAGACGGGGTCAACCCACCAACCATAAAGCATTTGATGAAGCTACGGCAATTTTGGCAGGAGATGCACTGTTAACATACAGTTTTGAATTAATAGCAAATGATCCGCAGTTTACTGATCGTCAAAAAGTTTATCTGACCGGAATGCTTGCCCAAGCAAGTGGTCCAAAGGGTATGGTTGCAGGGCAGATACTGGATATGGAAGCCGAACAAAAAAAAGTAACCCTTGAAGAACTGGAAACGATTCATAAACTGAAGACAGGCGAACTGCTCCGATTTGCCATTAGAGCAGGAGCATATATAGGCGGTGCCTCCTCAGAACAGCTTAAACATTTGGATAATTACGCGTATTATTTAGGTTTAATATTTCAGGTCCAGGATGACATTTTGGATATTACCGGCGATCCCGAGAAACTTGGAAAACCTGTTGGAAGCGATCTCGAAAATGACAAAAACACATATCCTAAATTACTTGGATTAAATGGAGCAATCGAAAAGAAACAAAACTATGTAAATAAGGCAAAAGTCGCTTTGGAAAATGCTGGAGCAAACACCTCTTATTTAACGCTTCTGACAGATTATTTCAGTAATCGGGAGTTTTAATATTATAGATGCATGGCTTAAAATATGTTATAATAGTACCAGAAAGGAATGGTGCAGTATTCTAGTCAGTCCTCCGTTCCTCAAGGCGGGGCTAAAAATCCGCCAAAGGGCACATCGATGAAGTTCCTTGTGTTGGCTTGAGGCGCCCAGCCTTGGGTCAGTGCTGGGAGTTAAGGTTTTCGGGCGATCCACAAAGGCATGTGGGCGTTGACCCGATTACCGCGGAGGCCCATCTCTGTGGTGATAACTAAGCCTAGGGATTACCATGGAATGGGGTATGAACCTGTACAACGAGGTAAGGGACACCTTGTATACAGCGTAGCCTGCCTTGAGTGGTGCTGAGGGGATTAGAGTTTTGTTGATATCAATACGGAAGGCCGCCGGTTGATATTTGTATCTCTATGAAATCAGCACTGCAAAAGAGGCTAGGGAGCGGCTAAAGACTGCTGAGGAAATCTCCTAGACTGTTCGTTGGACATCTAAAAGGGATTATAGTGCGGACTAAGTGGTAATCCAGTCCGGCTTTTGGCAACAAGGCCGAGATGGATTTAAAGGGGAACCGCCCATATGGCAACATAGGGTAATCATCTGGGAAAACCAACTGGACCTATGCCGCAGTTTTTACTTTTTAGATGACCATTCCTTTATACATATTTTCGAGATTGAGGTTAAGAATGAATTCACAATTTAAAAAATCGATTAAATTCAGTTTATCCATTGCCGTTATCACGTTTGTGCTAGCGGCCATTTTTTCAGTGGTTTCCACTTCTATTCTAAGTGACGTGATTTGGATTATCGGTTCCATTGTAGTATTGATTATAGTGTTAATTGGGGTTCTGTTTGATATGCTCGGAATTGCCTCAACTGCCGCCGCAGAAGCGCCATTTCACGCTATGGCCGCTGAAAAGGTGCAAGGAGCCAAGGAAGCTGTCATTATAATTCGGAATGCGGATAAATTTGCCAGCTTCTGTAATGATGTCATTGGTGACATTTCAGGAATCGTCAGTGGTACTGCCTCCGGAATGGTTGTCATCCAAGTATCCAATTTGCTTGGACATGCGGATGGTTCATCTTTTCAAATTACCTTGTCTGTAATCATTACCAGTGTTATCGCAGCATTGACCGTTGGGGGAAAGGCATTAGGCAAATATGCTGCCATTAATTCCTCCACGAAAGTTATCTTTTTCACCGGCAAGGTTGTACATTTTATTGAAAAGAATTTAAAAATACGGCTGCTGCCAAAGAGCAAATAATAGTAAATCAGAGAGATGCAAAGGATATTGTATTATGGCGAAAAAACGACTTGATGTTCTGTTAGTAGAACGTAACTTAGTTGAAACGAGAGAAAAAGCGAAACGATTAATCATGGCAGGCCTTGTGCTGAGTAATCAAAACCGGCTTGACAAACCTGGCGTAAAGGTTGACGAAGATATCCCCATAACAATCAAACAAAAATTAATACCATATGTTGGACGCGGGGGATTAAAGCTTGAGCGCGCATTGGAACACTTCTCTATATCTGTACAGGACAGCGTAATGGTCGATATCGGTTCATCCACTGGAGGATTTACCGATTGCGCACTTCAAAACGGTGTTCGGTATTGTTATGCGATTGATGTCGGCTATAACCAGCTGGATTGGAAATTGCGAAACGATAACAGGGTAATTGTTATGGAACGTACAAATTTTCGGTATGTGACACGTAGTATGCTCCAATTCGGCCTGCCTGATTTCGCGAGTATTGATGTATCTTTTATTTCCTTGAAGCTTATTTTACCGGTTCTGAAGGAAATACTTCAGGATAACAGTGAAGTTGTTGCATTAATAAAACCACAGTTTGAAGCCGGACGGGAAAAAGTTGGTAAAAAAGGAATTGTGCGTGATAAAAAGGTTCACCTGGAGGTTTTGCAGGAGGTGACTTCTTTTGCAGAGCAAATCGGATTTGAGTTACTCGATGTGACCTATTCGCCAATTACCGGCGGCGATGGCAACATTGAATTTCTGGCACATCTCGGATGGAAAATGCAAACTGCCCGCAGTTTTGACAAACAAATAAATCTCAGTGCTGCAGTCGAAGAAGCACATTCAAAATTAAAAGCTGATTAAACCTATATGGAGGGCATTCCATGAGTAAAATACAACGACATATTAAAATACGCGAACTGATAACTGAAAACGAAATTGAGACGCAGGATGAGCTTGTGGACTTTTTAAAGTCGCTAAACTATAACGTAACCCAGGCAACTGTTTCCCGGGATATTAAAGAACTTCACCTCGTAAAAGTTCCTTCGACAAGCGGGAAATACAAGTATAGTTTGCCGGCTGATCAGCGTTTTAACCCATTGGACAAATTAAAGCGCTTAATTATGGATGCATTCGTAAAAATTGAGCATGCAAATCATTTCATTGTACTAAAAACGTTACCTGGTAATGCACACGCCATTGGTGTTCTGATTGATAATCTTGGCTGGGATGAAATAATGGGTACAATTTGCGGGGATGATACGTGTCTGATTATATGCAGAACAGAGGAAGATTCGGTCCTGACGAAAAACCGATTTTTAGGTATGTTGTAACGTTGGGAGTGATGAATCGTGTTAACAGAGTTATCCATCAGGAATTTTGCGATAATCGATGAAATATCATTTACATTGAATGAAGGCTTAACTGTGCTGACCGGTGAGACAGGTGCAGGAAAGTCCATCATTATAGATGCAATAAAATTGCTTGCAGGTGGCCGAGGATCAGTTGAATATGTAAGATATGATACAAAGAAAGCAGAAATACAAGGGTTATTCACACTTGAATCGGTTAATCATCCAATTTATCAAACAGGCTCATATTACGGAATCGATATTCAGGATGGTATGGTTGTGTTGCAACGTGTTATAACAGCAGGCGGGAAAAGCATTTGCAGGGTTAATGGCAAATTGGTCACATTGGCAATCTTAAGGGAATTCGGAAGCCTTCTTATTGATATTCACAGTCAACATGAGACACAATCATTGATGAATGCGGAAAATCATATCAGTTTGCTGGATATGTATGATGACCAAAAAATTTCCAAGGCAAAGGAAGACTACCTACAGCTCTTTCGTAAGCTTTCCGCACTTCGAAAAAGATATAGGGAATTAAGTGAAAATGAACAAGAAATGTCACAACGGCTGGATTTACTGCAGTTTCAATTTAATGAACTTGAGCAGGCAGGTCTAATCCCGGATGAAGATACGGTGCTTGAGGAAGAACGATTGCAATTGGCTAATTTTGAACTTATTTACAAAAGCCTTCAAGATGCCTACAATGCGTTATATGGCGAGCAAAAAGGCTTGGAGTGGTTAAACGTTGCAAATCAAGCGCTTCAGGAAAACCGGAATTACGATCATTTTATTGCCGAAAAGGCTGAGGAAATGTCCAATCATTATTTTATGATTGAAGAACTTATGTACGATGTCCGGAATTATACCGAAACATTGCAATACGATCCGGAACGTTTAAATGAAATTGAAGCCCGCCTGAATGAAATTAACCGGTTAAAGAAAAAATACGGAACAACCGTAGAAGAAATGCTTGAATATATGGGCAAAATTGAAGAAGAAATTGAGCAAATCACAAACAAAGATTCCCACTTGAACAAATTGCAGGAGGATATTGAAGGAATAAAAAAGGATGCCTATCTTGAAGCAAAGCAACTGCATGATTTGCGGAAACGGGCAGCCGCTTCCCTGACAAAAGACATCCATGATGAATTAAAAGGACTATATTTGGAAAATGCATCATTCTCCGTTGCATTTGATACCAAGAACGAACAGCAGTCAACAGATATTTATTTACACCAAAATGGGTTTGATTATGTGAACTTTCTTATTTCAACAAACGCCGGTGAACCGCTTAAAGAATTGAACAAGGTCGTATCGGGTGGTGAATTATCACGGATAATGCTGGCATTGAAAACAATTTTCACAAAACATCAGGGAATTACGAGCGTCATATTTGATGAAGTGGATACAGGTGTCAGCGGAAGAGTGGCCCAAGGCATTGCCGAAAAGATTAATCAGATTTCCGAACAATCGCAGGTTTTATGTATCACACATTTACCACAGGTAGCAGCTATGTCAGATACACATATTCTTATAACAAAGCAGGAAAAAAGTAATCGGACATACACAAGTCTCCAGGAGCTGCCGGACAAGAAGAAAATTGAAGAACTTAGCAGGATGCTTACTGGAACAAAACTGACTGATACTGCCAAGGACCATGCAAAAGAATTGCTGGAATTGGCATCCAATTATAAAGAAAAATAACGGATAAATTTAACGAAAAGCCAGATGCTAAAAAAACTGGCTTTTTTTGTATAGTGAAATACTGATAAAAAGCTGAAAGTGCCTGATAAAAGTATCAAAGTGCCTGATAAAGAGCCGAAAGTGGCTGATAAATGCCCCAAAGTAACTGATAAGAGCACAAAAGTGACTGATAAATGAATTTTTTCCTGCAGACAACGTCTCCTTTTCTATGGCGGATGGACATGTACCGGTGGGATTAGTGAATTTAAAGATTACACTTGATTGCATGCTTCCGTCTTATTCAAGTACAACCAAAATTTAAACAGGAAATCTTACACATCTTTTCTTATTATCCACCAGTTTAAAAATGGCCTGTGAAGCCAAATTATAAATGCAGAAAAAAATAAAGGTATGGGTTGGGAACGAGGAGAGTGAATTGATTTGAAAAAAACAACTTGGATAGGTTTACTGCTCCTTCTTTCTCTTTTGGCAGTACCTTTCATGCAACATATATCCATTCCTGATCATTTTCCAGCCCAAAAACAATCCACAATTGATATTCCTGTTGCTGGCGGTAACGCTTCGACCGATACTGCACCATTAAAGCTGTTAAATAAGTTGACAGGAATACCAGGCAATACGGCTGAAGCGTCCGATTTAAGTGATCTCCGGATTGTTCCCGGTGGTCAGTCGATAGGTGTACAGCTGCATACATTGGGCGTTTTGGTTGTCGGGCATCATCAAGTGAAGAGTACGAATGGTATGGTATCACCTGGTGAAAAAGCGAATATACGAGTTGGAGACGTCATTTTAAAAATGAATGGCAAAGATATTAAAAAGATGGAAGACGTTAAACCGATTGTAGAGAAGGCCGGAAAAAGCGATGAGCCACTTGAGGTTACTATTAAACGTGGTGAAAAGAAATTAAAAACCAAGCTTGATCCCGTAAAAGGCAGTAAAGATAACGAATACCTGATTGGCCTCTACATCAGGGATTCAGCAGCCGGGATTGGTACTATGACGTTTTATGATCCAAAAACTAAAAAATATGGTGCGTTGGGACACGTTATTTCAGATATGGACACGCAGAAACCAATTGAAATTTACAATGGCACCATTGTCCGGTCCACAGTAACGTCCATTCAAAAAGGAGATAATGGTAAACCAGGTGAAAAGCAGGCAACTTTTTCCGTTAAGGATGACAAAATTGGTTCCATTACTAAAAACAGCCCTTTTGGAATTTTTGGTGAGTTAAACAAACCACTGAAATACGGCAAATATACTAAGCCTATGCCAATCGCACAGTCACACGAAGTTAAAGAGGGGCCAGCGAAAATTTTAACGGTCATTGAAGGGGAAAAAGTGGAAGAGTTTGACGTAGAAATTGTAAGCAGTGTTCCACAAAGTCATCCCGCCAAAAAGGGAATGATTATTCAAATTACCGACCCTGAATTATTGCGAAAAACCGGTGGGATTGTTCAAGGAATGAGTGGAAGCCCCATTATTCAGGATGGAAAAATCATTGGTGCTGTGACACATGTATTTGTAAATGATCCAACATCCGGATATGGCGTTCATATTGAATGGATGCTTCAGGAGGCCGGTGTAATTGAAGGAGAAGTTCAGGATAAGGCTGGCTGATAAAAAGGCTTGTTATGGGAATTACCTATGACAAGTCTTTTTTAGTTAAAATATTTTTCGACAAAAAATGTCATTATTTATCGAAAGTAATCGATATTGCGTTTAAGATAATGAAAACAAAAGAAAAATAAAAAAAATATAAAGTTTTTTAAATAAAAGAAGGATATTTGACTGTTATGTCGAATATGTACTGTGGAAGAGCTCGAATTACATAAAGGAGGAAGTTTCAGTGGATAAAATTACAGTATGTTTAGTTGATGACAACAGGGAGCTAATTCAGTTAATGGAAGAGTATTTTGACTCGACAGATGATATTGAAGTAATCGGAACGGCATTTAATGGCAGGGAGTGCCTGCAAATGATGGAAGAAAAAGAACCTGATGTTCTTATTTTGGATATAATTATGCCGCATGTTGATGGTCTTGCTGTATTAAATAAATTACGTGAAACCGAAAGAAGCAGTTATCCGAATGTTATTATGCTTACTGCGTTCGGTCAGGAAGAGGTAATGAAAAAAGCTGTTGATTTAGGGGCATCTTATTTTATTCTTAAACCATTCGATTTGGATAATTTGTCTGACCAGATTCGCCAGGTACAAGGTGCTAATACTTTAATCCCATCAAGCACCAAAAAATCCGGAAGCAAAGATCTGAAAAAGAAAGATCTTGAGGCAAGTATTACGAATATTATTCATGAGATTGGAGTTCCTGCACACATAAAAGGATACATGTACCTGAGGGAAGCAATTACAATGGTATACAATGATATTGAACTTTTGGGCTCAATTACGAAAGTACTATACCCTGATATTGCGAAAAAATTCAATACGACGGCTTCAAGGGTTGAACGCGCCATACGACATGCGATTGAAGTTGCCTGGAGTCGCGGTAATATGGACTCCATTTCTGCATTATTCGGGTACACCGTGAGCATTTCCAAAGCAAAGCCTACAAATTCTGAGTTTATTGCAATGGTAGCTGACCGTCTCCGCCTGGAACACAAAGCAAGCTGAAGGTAAATGTAAAGCAAGGGTACGGGTTATGTGAATACTAATTATAAAAAAATGAAGAGGCTGGGACAATAGTGTAAAGCCGAACAACTAATTAGAAAATGGAGCGTAAAACCGCTCCAGATTGTTCGTCTTATGAATCACATTTTTTGATATGTCCCGGCCTCCTTATTCTTTATTCTTCATTGAAGAAGACTTCATATAATGACTGAATTGCCTTTTCCAGATCATCGGATTGTATACCGAACATCATGGAAACATCAGATGATCCTTGGTTGATCATTTCTATATTTACATTCGCTGTCGTTAGTGCAGTGGCAGCTTTTTTGGCAATTCCTACTGTACTCATTAATCCTTCTCCGACAATCATCACCATCGCCAAATTGCGGTGCATTTTAATATTGTCCGGTTTCAGTTCTTCCTGGACACGTTTCAGCACAACTTTTTCTTTTTCATAAGAAAAGTTAAAGTCCCGGATAATAACAGACATATCGTCAATTCCTGATGGAGCGTGTTCGAATGAAATGGATTCGTCCTCCAAAATCTGCAACAATTTACGTCCAAAGCCAATTTCTCTGTTCATTAAATATTTACTGACAAAAAGACTGGAAAATCCGGTATCACCGGCAATTCCAATAACACATTTTTCATGATGTCTTTTCTCCGCAACAATTAATGTGCCAGGTGCATATGGGTTGTTTGTGTTTTTGATACTCACAGGTATCTGATGCTGAAAAGCGGGAATTAAAGCTTCATCATGAAAAACGGAAAATCCTGCATAGGATAATTCACGCATTTCCTTGTATGTCAGCGTCGTGATTTCCTTTGGATTTTTCACGATTGTAGGATTTACGGAATAAACCGAATCAACATCAGTGAAATTTTCATAAAGATCAGCTTTTACACCCGCTGCCACTATTGATCCGGTAATATCAGATCCGCCGCGTGGGAAAGTCATCAGATCCCCATCTTTTGTATAGCCGAAAAAACCGGGGATAACCATTACGTCTTCTTTTTCCCGCAGTTTGTACAATTCCGAATAGCTTTCATCTAAGATTTGAGCTTGTCCCGGTTCATTGCTGACAATAATACCGGCATCTTTTGGATTCAGATATGTAGCATCCAGTCCCAGCTTCTTCAGATGCATACTAATAATTTTTGCACTGCTGTCTTCACCTATTGATTTCAGTGTGTCCATTTTACTCCTGTCAGAAATGTCATCCGTAATAATTCGCTGAATAGTCTGTTCCAAATCACTTAAAAAGGATGACGAAATTTCAAGTTCCTCTGTGATTTCAGAAAAACGAATAAGTACTGCCTGCAGGTTTGCCGTATAATCTTCCTTATTAAGGACACTTTCCGCCAATTGAATCAGTAGATCCGTTACTTTGACATCATCCTTGTCCCGCTTGCCCGGTGCTGATACGACAATGATTTTTCGTTCCGGATCATCTTTTATGATGGATCCGACTTTCCTGATCTGTTCCGCATTTGCTACGGAGCTTCCCCCAAATTTGGTTACTTTCATTCAAATCTCTCCATTTTCACTTTTTTTATAGTTTAACATATTTTCACATAATAAAAAGATGACATATACAGGTCATCTTTGATTTCTTTTTTTATGAAGTTGCCTCTTTCTGTCGCGATGAACGATGAATCCGCCTATAAAAGCAATTCCGGCTAGGAACAGTATAAGACCGATTGTAAATTGAATACCAATATGTAAAAATATCGGGTTAAAATCATCAAATAATGTGTCACGCATGAGCTTAATTCCATATGCGGAAATCAGCCCGGGAATGAAAAGCACTAGCGCTGCAATGATGCGAACCATGTTACTTCCCCTTTTATTTCTTTTCCCTAAGTATAGCAGATGGCTATCGAAATACAAATCGAATTGGATTTGCCAAAAATTGCAGAATAACGTATCATTAAATTATGCAAAGTATTGCAAGGTGGGGAGTCCATGAAAAATGTATTGATTGTAGGTGCGGGTAAAGGCGGAAATGCTTTGTTGAAAATTTTATATAATACAGATCGCATGAAGATCGCTGCCGTTATAGATCGTAATTTTGATGCTGCCGGCATCATCAAAGCCCGTAAAATGGGAATACCGACTGGACAAAAGTGGCAGGACTGGGTTCATAAGGACATTGATATCGTCATTGAAGCAACTGGTGATGAGGATGTACTCAAAGAATTGCTTGATAAAACGACCAGACCAACTGTCGTGATACCAGGATCAGTTGCGTACATAATTTCCGAGTTACTGGAAGAAAAAGAGACATTGGTCAAGCGCCTCCAACTTCAAAGTGACAATCAGAAGCTTATTCTTGATAACATACGGGATGGCATGATTGTAATAAACGGGGATGAAAAGGTTCAGTTTGTAAACAAAAGTACTGAACGGATTACTGGGCTGTCCAAAGAAAAATTTCTTGATCAGGATATAAAAGATGTTATTGCCGCTACCAGGCTTCCCCATGTATTACGAAGCAGAAGAAAAGAGGTAAACCAGAAACTTGTTCTGGAAAATGGTAAACAAGTCATAACAACTCGAATCCCGATGATTAATTTGGAAGATCGAATAGTAGGTGCCTTCGCTGTATTTAAGGATATTACGGAAGTTGTCAATCTGGCCGAAGAAAACACAGATTTAAAAGAAATAAAAACAATGCTTGAAGCAATTATTCAGTCTTCGGATGAAGCAATCAGCGTTGTGGATGATAGTGGGACAGGCATTATGATCAATCCTGCTTATACAAGGATCACCGGGATGAAAGAGTCCGATATTGTAGGTGCACCCGCATCAACGGATATATCAGAAGGTGAAAGCATGCATATGAAGGTATTAAAAACACGCCGGGCGGTTCGTGGAGTCCGAATGAAGGTTGGGCCTGCCAAGCGGGATGTCCTGGTTAATGTTGCCCCAGTGATTGTAGATGGGAAAATCAAGGGAAGTGTTGGTGTGCTTCATGATGTATCTGAGATTAGAACGTTGACAAGCGAACTGAAGCGCGCGCGCCAGATTATACGCAATTTGGAGGCGAAATACACATTTGACGATATTATAGGATCTTCCGAGGAAATGAAAATTTCTCTGGAACAGGCAAAAGTAGGTGCCAAAACACCTGCATCCATCCTTTTAAGAGGTGAATCCGGAACAGGCAAGGAATTATTTGCTCATGCCATTCATAATGAAAGCAACCGTAAACACAATAAATTTATTCGGGTAAATTGTGCGGCCATAGCTGAATCAATTTTAGAAAGTGAACTATTCGGTTATGAGGAAGGTGCTTTTTCCGGAGCTCGTCAAGGGGGAAAGAAGGGATTATTTGAAGAAGCAAATTTAGGAAGTATTTTTCTGGATGAAATTGGTGAATTATCACTCCATATGCAGGCGAAATTACTTCGAGTGCTGCAGGAGAATGAAATTGTCCGGGTTGGCGGCACTAATCCGATTACATTAAATGTACGGATTATTACTGCAACCAATGTTAATCTGGAAAAAGCCATCATGAACAAAACGTTTCGTGAGGATTTGTATTACAGACTAAATCGACTGCCAATTTACATTCCCGCCCTTAAAGAACGGATAAATGATTTGCCTGATTTAATTCAGCACATTATTGACAAGACGAACGAAGATTATGGTCGTAATGTTAAGTCAATTAATCGGGAAGCATATGATTATTTGAAAAATTATCATTGGCCCGGTAACATACGTGAACTTGAAAATGTTATCGGACGTGCCATGATTTATATGGATATGAATGAAGAAATTATACAAAGAAAACACATTCCGGATTTATTCGGAACTTTAGCAGGCATCCAGCATCATTCTCTTGCTGTAATGGACAATCGGCACACCAGCCTGCAGCAGGCAGTTAATAATTTTGAAAAAGATTATATACAGAAAGTCTTTGAAAAAAACAATTACAATAAGACAAAAACGGCTAAAGATCTGAATGTATCAATTCGAAATTTATATTATAAACTTGAAAAATATAACATGCAAAATCTTTCATGATTGCAAAAAATTGCATAGTGAAATTCAAGTTAATTAAAGCGCTTTCAAGAATAATGGAGTTGGCATGGTTTTTGCATTGTTATCTTTGGAGAAAAAATAATGATTGCTTATTTGCTTCCAAATCTGCAGAATGTCATCAGGATTTGAAAGACGAATAAATAAATGAACACAATCAAATGAGGAGGAAGTTATAATGGAAATCTTTAAGTATATGGAGAAATATGATTATGAACAATTGGTGTTTTGTCAAGATGAGAATTCAGGGTTGAAAGCTGTTATTGCCATACATGATACAACACTTGGACCTGCACTTGGCGGAACAAGAATGTGGACTTACAATTCTGAAGAAGAGGCTATTGAAGATGCACTGAGGCTTGCTAAAGGAATGACATATAAAAATGCTGCGGCCGGGCTGAATCTGGGCGGAGGAAAGACTGTCATCATCGGTGACCCTAAAAAAGACAAAAATCCTGAAATGTTTCGTGCGTTCGGACGTTATATTCAAAGTCTGAATGGCCGTTATATTACTGCAGAGGACGTGGGAACAACAGTTCACGACATGGATCTTATTCATATGGAGACCGATTATGTAACTGGAATTTCACCCGAATTTGGTTCATCGGGTAATCCTTCACCTGTTACCGGATATGGTGTATATAAAGGTATGAAGGCAGCAGCGAAGGAGGCGTTCGGGTCTGATTCACTGGAAGGACGCACCGTTGCAATTCAGGGAGTCGGTAATGTTGCTTATGCTGTTTGTGAACATTTGCATAAGGAAGGCGCAAATATCATTGTAACGGATATCAATGAAGATGCTGTGAAACGCGCTGTTGATGCATTTGATGCGAAAGCAGTGGCTCCTGATGACATTTACAGTGTTGATTGCGATATTTATGCACCATGTGCGCTCGGGGCAACCATTAATGATGAAACAATTCCGCAACTGAAAGCAAAGGTTATTGCAGGCTCGGCCAACAATCAATTAAAAACTTCTGAACATGGCGACATCATCCATGAAAAGGGAATTGTTTACGCTCCGGATTATGTGATCAATTCCGGCGGTGTAATAAATGTCGCAGATGAACTTAACGGATATAATGAGTCAAGAGCCATGAGAAAAGTGGAGACAATTTACGATAGTCTGATGCGGGTATTTGAGATTTCAAAAAGGGATAATATTCCAACATATGTAGCTGCAGACCGTATGGCCGAAGAACGAATTGAATCACTACGAAAGTCCCGCAATCAATTTTTGCTGAACGGACACCATACGCTGAGCAGAAGGTAAACTGTTCTGGTGAAAACGGAGTGTGACGGGTTATGGCGCAGGAACATTTTCGTGTCTTGGTTATCAATCCTCATACATTGTCAACGACTATCGGGGTTTTTGATAACCATACATGCATTTTTGAAAATACAATTCAACATAATGAAGATGAGTTGAGACAATTCCAATGGTTGATGGATCAAAGTTCGTATCGTAAGGAACATATTCTAAATCAATTGGATAACGAAGGGATTAATATTTCCCGTTTTAATGCAGTTTGTGGACGTGGCGGATTGCTGCGTCCAATCCAAGGCGGAACATATAAAATAAATGAAATAATGCTTCGCGAACTGAAGGAAGGCTGTAATGGCGAGCATGTATCAAATCTTGGAGCTGTTATTTCAAATGGAATTGCGGAAGGACTTAATATCCCATCTTATATTGTTGATCCGATTGTTGTAGATGAGATGGACGATATTGCAAGAATATCCGGAGTACCAGAGATTCCGCGAAAAAGCATTTTTCATGCTTTGAATCAGAAGGCTGCTGCAAGACGTGCTGCAAAGGATCTCGGAAAAACCTATCCGGAGGCACGGCTGATTGTTGCTCATATGGGTGGCGGAGTAACGATTGGAGCGCATCGTGAAGGTAAGGTAGTCGATGTTAATAATGGTCTGGATGGTGAAGGACCTTTTTCACCGGAACGGGCAGGTACAGTACCAAGCGGAGAATTAGCATCACTTTGTTTTTCCGGGAATTATTACCGGGAGGATATAATGAAGAAACTGGTTGAAAATGGCGGACTTAAAGGTTATTTGCATACAAACAGTGCGGGAGAAATTGAAAAACGCATTGATGATGGTGATCCGTTTGCCATGTACATATATGATGCGATGGCTTATCAAATTGCAAAGGAAATCGGAGCAATGGCCGCTGTTTTCAATGGAGATGCAGATGCAATTGTGTTAACAGGCAATCTTGCATTTGGAAATACCCTTATTAAACTGATTTCCGATCGGGTCAAATGGATTGCGGATATCATGACATACCCCGGTGAAAATGAGTTACAAGCCTTGAATGAAGGAGTATTAAGAGTACTGTCAGGAAAAGAAGCTGTCAAAACCTACCCCGAATAAAAACAGTAAACAAGGGAGTGTATAAGTTTATGGCAAAAGAATATGATCTTGTCGTTCTCGGTGGCGGGACCGGCGGATATGTAGCAGCTATTCGAGCTGCACAAATTGGAATGCAGGTAGCCATCGTTGAAAAAGGTAACCTTGGCGGAACCTGTCTGCACAAAGGTTGTATACCATCAAAAGCATTGCTGCGTAGTGCGGAAGTATATAAACAGACGCAGGATGCAGGCGATTATGGCGTAGAGACAAAAGATACAACGTTGAACTTTCCGAAAGTACAGGAACGTAAGAATGGAATTGTTGCTAAATTGCACCAAGGTGTACAAGGATTAATGAAAAAGGGAAAAATTGACGTTTATAATGGTTTTGGAAGAATCTTGGGACCGAGCATTTTCTCTCCGATGCCAGGAACGATCTCCATTGAACATGAAAATGGGGATGAAAACACGATGATTGTTCCGAAAAATGTGCTGATTGCAACCGGGTCAAAGCCGCGCACATTACCCGGCCTCGACATCGACGGTGTTCATGTAATAACCTCTGATGAAGCACTTGAGATGGAGGTGCTCCCTGACTCCATTTTGATTGTCGGCGGCGGTGTTATCGGGATAGAATGGGCATCTATGCTTGCCGATTTTGGTGTGGAGGTAACAGTAGTCGAATATCTTAATCAAATTTTACCCACCGAAGACCATGATATTGCCAAAGAGGCAGAGAAGTTGCTCAAGAAAAAAGGTATAACGTTTGTCAAGGGGGCAAAGGTGCTTTCTGATACACTCGAGACAAAAAATGGTATTTCGATTGAAGCAGAAGTAAATGGGGAGAAACAAACATATACGGCTGAAAAGATGCTTGTATCAGTGGGACGCGAAGCCAACACCCAAAATATAGGTCTGGAGAATACAGATATCGTTGTTGAAAAGGGGCACATCCACACAAACACATTTTTTCAGACGAAAGAGTCACATATATACGCTATTGGTGATGTTATCGGCGGCATGCAGCTTGCACATGTGGCCTCTCACGAAGGTATTGTTGCTGTTGAACATATGGCGGATAAAGATCCTTTATCGATAGAATATGACAATGTCCCGACATGCATCTACTCGAATCCGGAGGTAGCCAGTGTGGGACTGACGGAAGAACAGGCCAAGGAAAAAGGATTTGAAATTAAAATAGGTAAATTCCCATTTCAGGCAATTGGAAAAGCACTAGTATTTGGTGAGTCGGAAGGTTTTGTGAAAATGATCACAAACAAGGCAAATGAGGATTTGCTTGGGGTTCATATGATTGGTCCACATGTGACTGATATGATAAGTGAAGCAGGGCTGGCAAAGGTACTGGATGCCACTGCCTGGGAAATTTCACACAGCATACATCCGCATCCGACACTTTCCGAGGTGATGGGTGAGGCAGCATTGGCTGTTGATGGTAATCAAATACACGGATAACATTCAGAGGAGGGATTCGGATGGCAAAAAATCGCCATGAATCATTAGGCTTGACGGATGATCAGGTAATGGAAATGTATAAGACGATGCTTTTGGCCAGAAAAATTGACGAACGGATGTGGCTGTTAAACCGTGCTGGTAAAATCCCGTTCGTTATCTCCTGCCAGGGTCAGGAAGCAGCCCAGGTAGGTGCATCATTTGCACTTAACAGAGATGAAGATTATGTAGCTCCATATTATCGTGATATGGGTGTTGTATTGGCGTTTGGCATGACGACTAAAGAATTGATGTTGTCCGGTTTTGCCAAAGCGGAAGATCCTAACTCAGGCGGGCGCCAGATGCCGGGTCATTTCGGACAGAAGAAAAACAGAATCCTGACTGGGGCTTCGCCGGTTACAACACAAGTTCCGCATGCGGTTGGTGTTGCCTTGGCTGCGAAAATGGAGCAAAGGGATATTGTTTCATTGGTTACACTTGGCGAAGGCTCATCCAATCAGGGTGATTTCCATGAGGGATTGAACTTTGCAGGTGTTCATAAACTACCTGTTATCACAATGGTGGAAAATAATAAATATGCAATTTCAGTTCCGCTTGAAAAGCAAATTGCTTCGGAAAATGTATCCGTTCGGGGACAAAGCTATGGTATGCCAGGTGTAACAGTGGATGGCAATGATCCGCTTGCGGTGTATGAAGCTGTAAAAAATGCTAGAGAAAGAGCAGTAAAAGGTGAAGGACCAACATTGATTGAAGCTGTATCCTATCGCTTAACAGCACATTCCAGTGACGATGACGACCGTCAATACAGGGACAGTGCGGAAGTGGAAGAGGCAAAAAAGAAAGATTCATTAATAACCTTTGCCGATTATCTGAAAGAAGCCGGTCTGCTCAATGAAGAATCAATGAAAGAAATTGAAGGAGAGATTGGCAAGCTTGTCAATGAAGCCACTGATTATGCTGAAAATGCGTCATATGCAGAACCGGAATCTGCTCTAAAATACGTATATGAAGAGTAAGGAGGGGAATTAAATGCCAGTAATGTCATATATTCAAGCTGTAACTGCAGCAATGCATGAAGAAATGCAGCGTGATGATAAAGTATTTGTATTAGGGGAAGATGTTGGGAAAAAAGGTGGTGTGTTTGGTGCCACAAAAGGCTTATACGATACATTTGGCGAACAGCGTGTAATTGATACACCATTAGCTGAATCGGCAATTGCCGGCGTTGGAATAGGTGCGGCAATGTATGGAATGCGTCCAGTTGCTGAGATGCAGTTTGCCGATTTTATCATGCCGGCTGTTAATCAGATTATTTCTGAGGCGGCCAAAGTCAGGTACCGTTCCAATAATGATTGGAGTGTGCCTATGACGATCCGCGCGCCATATGGCGGTGGAATTCATGGAGCTCTTTATCATTCCCAGTCGGTTGAAGCAGTTTTTGCCAATCAGCCTGGTCTAAAGATTGTTATGCCATCAACACCATATGATGCAAAAGGCTTATTAAAAGCATCCATACGTGATAATGATCCGGTGTTGTTTTTTGAACATAAACGGGGATACCGGCTATTAAAAGGCGAAGTTCCGGAAGATGATTATGTTCTTCCAATCGGCAAGGCTGATGTTAAGCGGGCAGGGTCTGATGTTACCGTCATCACATACGGGCTCGCCGTTCATTTCGCACTTCAGGCGGCAGAAAGATTAGAAGAGGAAGGAATCGATACACATATCCTTGACCTGAGAACCGTTTATCCGTTAGATAAACAGGCAATAATTGAAGCTGCCAAAAAGACTGGCAAAGTATTATTGATAACAGAAGATAATAAAGAAGGAAGCATTATTGGTGAGGTTTCAGCCATCATTGCAGAAAATTGCTTGTTTGATCTGGATGCCCCTGTGCAACGTCTTGCCGGCCCGGATATTCCAGCAATGCCTTATGCACCAACAATGGAAAAATACTTTATGATTAACCCGGATAAAGTAGAAAAAGCAATAAGAGATTTGGCTGAATTTTAATCTGAAAAGGAGGGACTCATCTTGGCTGCTGAAAAAGTAAATATGCCGAAGCTTGGGGAGAGTGTTACAGAAGGTACAATCAGTTCCTGGCTGGTAAGTGAAGGTGATCAGGTGAATAAATATGATCCGATTGCTGAGGTTATGACCGATAAAGTAAATGCTGAAGTGCCATCATCCTTTACAGGAGTTATTAAAGAACTGGTGGCACAAGAAGGAGATACAATTGAAGTTGGGGAACTAATGTGCTATATCGAAATTGAAGGTGGCACTCCTTCCGAGGAAGATACTGATAAACAGGAAAAAACAGATGTACAAAAAAAAGCAGAAACTCAAGGATCCTCAACTGACCAGTCTATGAAAAAAAGATATTCGCCTGCCGTACTTAGACTTGCCCAGGAAAATGATATTGACCTGGAGCAAGTAAATGGATCCGGCAGAGGCGGCAGAATTACACGTAAAGATATTGAAAAAATCATTGCATCCGGCGAAAAGCCAACAGCGGAAGTTCCAAAATCCGAGCCCGCTCCGGAACAACCTGAAAAAGCAGCAAAGGCCCCGGCTCAACAGGTAACCTCACAGTCGGGCGATATTGAAATCCCGGTTACAGGGGTTCGAAAGGCGATTGCACAGAACATGGTGCGCTCGACTACAGAAATTCCGCATGCGTGGATGACAGTTGAAGCGGACGTAACCGATCTAGTAAAATACCGGAATCAGGTAAAAGGTGACTTCAAACAAAACGAAGGATTCAATCTGACGTTTTTCGCGTTCTTTGTTAAAGCAGTTGCGCAAGCATTGAAGGAATATCCGCAATTAAACAGCACATGGGCAGAAGACAAAATTATTCAACGTAAGGATATTAACTTGTCTATTGCCGTAGCAAAAGATCAGGAATTATTTGTTCCGGTTATTAAAGCTGCAGATGAAAAGAGCATCAAAGGTATCGCAAAAAATATTCAAGAGCTGGCAATGAAAGCCCGTTCCGGAAAACTGACATCTGAAGATATGCAGGGTGGCACGTTTACAGTTAATAACACTGGTTCATTTGGTTCCATTCATTCTATGGGTGTTATTAACCATCCACAGGCTGCTATTTTGCAAATCGAATCTATTGTGAAGCGACCAGTCATTATTAATGATATGTTTGCTGCAAGAGATATGGTGAATCTGTCACTTTCACTTGACCACAGAATCTTGGATGGGCTGATTTGCGGACAGTTCCTTGCACGGGTAAAAGAAATTTTGGAAAATATTAATAAGGACACTACAAACATCTATTAGCAGAAGTTATTTGAATTGAAATCTGCCCGTAAAGTTGATAAGCTGAATACAGGTTTTAACAATAATAACTATTAATAAGGGGATGGAAATTCAAATGGATTTTAACCTGTTTATGAATGACGTTGTAGACGCAGCGCGTAAGGATATAGCCGAAGCTGGATATGAAGAACTGACAACCACTGGGGCCGTGGATGAAGCAATGAAACGCAAAGGATCCACACTTGTTATGGTTAACTCGGTGTGCGGTTGTGCCGGTGGTGTTGCACGTCCGGCAGCTGCAAATGCAATACATTACGATAAGCGCCCTGATCATCTTGTCACTGTTTTTGCCGGACAGGATCGTGAAGCGACAGAAAAAGCACGGGAATATTTTGAAGGATACCCACCTTCATCCCCTTCATTTGCTTTTCTGAAAGACGGTAAAATCGTAACGATGCTTGAACGTTCCGATATTGAGGGTTATAGTGCGGTTGATGTGATTGGCAAGCTTCAGCATGTATTTGATGAACATTGTGAGGAAATATAAGAATACCGGTGAGTCCGGTGTGGATGGGGCTGTCTCAGTGATAAGGGTCAGCCCCGTTTTATTAGGAAATGACATAGATTCATTATTGTTCGACTATCACGGAATTATAAGACAAAGGGAGAATCCATGGTGAAAATCGGTCCTCGGACAATTAAAACGGCAATAGGAACTACAATTGCTATTTCTATTGCGCAACTTATGGGCCTGTCCAATTTCGTGTCAGCTGGTGTTTTAACAATTTTATGCATCCAGCCATCCAGGAAAAAGTCTGTTCTTAGTGCCTGGCATCGCTTTTTGGCATGTATATTGGCAAGTCTGTTTTCATTTGTTTTTTTTGAAACAATCGGTTACCACCCGGTTGTTGTGGGACTTATGCTTGCATGTTTTATTCCTGCTACCGTTTTTTTGAAAATCACACCGGGAATTGCAACAAGTTCTGTTATCATCCTAAACTTATACAGTGCTGGCGACATACCGGTTCCTTTTTTAATAAATCAGTTTTTTCTTATTGTAGTTGGTGTTGGTACAGCTCTTTTAATTAACCTTTATATGCCCAGTTTGGATAAACCGCTTCGTGAAAAACAAATAGAACTGGAACATAATTTTCAAAAAATCCTGCATGAAATTGCTTTATACATACGTACCGATAAACAGGAATGGGATGGCACTGAAATAACGATTTGTGAAGAGTTGTTGCAGGAAGCATCGAATTTGGTATCATTGGATAGAGAGAATCATTTACTGCGGAGCAAGCATCCGTATGCAGATTATTTTACGATGCGCAGCCGCCAATTTGAATTACTGCAAAAAATGCTTCCGCTGGTAAGCCGTTTACCGAAAATTGATTCCATCTCGATTAAAATTGCAGATTTCTTTGATGAATTATCGGATGCGGTTCATCCCGGAAATACTGCGGTAATTTATTTGGAACAACTGGATGAACTGAGGAAGGATTTTGATCGCGAACCTTTGCCAGTGACACGAAAAGAATTTGAAACAAGAGCGAATTTATTCCGGCTGCTTCATGAAATTGAAGATTATTTATTGTTGAAGAAAAAGTTTAAAGAAAGTGATGTAAAAAGAAAGAAATCAAAAAAGACCGGTACTGTTTAAGGACCAGTCTTTAAGGAACATATTCGGTGGGAACTTATATGAGCATTGCCAGTCCGTACGTAAGTGATGACAGAAACATTGCCAATATCATCAGATAGATGACAATTTTCATTCGTCGCTCACGTTTTGATTTTTTCCTTGGTGGTTGAGCTTTTGTCTGTTGTTTTGTCAATTTTTAATCCTCCTTCAATCCCGGTTCATACTTGTATTTTATCGTGTAAGCAGGGATTGGACAAGTGCTATCTATTTTTTAACATGTTATAACATAATAATTGGAGGTTACATCAATGAGTGATGATAAGTTTTCCAGTAATCAAGACCAATGGGAGCAATCTGCTGCCAAAACGGTGGAACGCTTTCCAGAGCGGAAAAATCCATTTACAACGTCTTCCGGCATTGAAGTGGACCGACTCCACTTTCCGGAAAATGATACGGAATATGAAAAAAAACTGGGGTTCCCTGGTTTGTATCCGTATACACGGGGGATTCAGCCGACAATGTACCGGAGTCGTTTTTGGACAATGCGGCAATACGCCGGCTTCGGTTCGGCAGCGGAAACAAACAAACGCTTTCGTTATTTGCTTGAGCAGGGCCAGACAGGACTGTCGGTTGCATTCGATTTGCCGACACAAATCGGCTACGACTCAGATGATGTGATGGCGGAAGGAGAAGTTGGTAAAGTTGGTGTGGCAATTGATTCACTCCATGATATGGAGCAGCTTCTTGATCAAATACCGCTTGATCAGGTGAGCACATCGATGACGATTAATGCACCTGCTTCCGTTTTACTGTGCATGTACATAGCTGTTGGAGAAAAACAAGGTGTTCCATATGAAAAACTGACTGGCACTATTCAGAATGATATTTTGAAAGAGTATATTGCACGCGGAACATATATTTTTCCGCCAAAACCTTCGATGCGGTTAATTACGAATATTTTTGAATACTGTCAGCAGCATGTACCGAAATTTAATACAATCAGCATATCTGGCTATCATATACGCGAGGCTGGTTCTACAGCAGTTCAGGAGGCTGCATTCACCATCGCTAACGGGATGGCATATGTTGATGCCGCGCTTCAGGCGGGGCTTGATGTTGATGCATTTGCCCCAAGGCTTGCATTCTTCTTCAATGCGCATAATAATTTCTTTGAAGAAGTGGCTAAATTTCGCGCTGCAAGACGAATATGGGCAAAAATCATGAAAGAAAAGTATCAAGCCAAAAATCCGAAAAGCTGGAAAATGCGTTTCCATACTCAGACAGGCGGTTCGACACTTACAGCACAACAGCCTGACAATAACATTGTACGTGTCACGCTTCAGGCACTTGCCGCGGTTTTGGGCGGGACCCAAAGTCTTCACACTAATTCCCGGGATGAGGCATTATCACTGCCAACAGAGGATTCGGCACGGATTGCACTTCGTACACAGCAAATCATTGCGAATGAAAGTGGTGCAGCAGATACGGTTGATCCATTAGGTGGTTCTTATTATGTGGAAGAACTGACAGACCGAATGGAAAATGAAGTTAAAAAATACCTTGACCAAATTTCTGATATAGGCGGGGCTGTGCAGGCAGTAGAAGAAGGGTTTATGCAGCGTGAAATTCATCATAATGCCTATGAAACACAGAAAAAGATTGAAAAAGAGGAAGAAATCATTGTCGGTTTGAACAAATATCAACTTGACGAAGAAGTAAATCCGGACCTTCTTAAAGTAGATGAGGCACTGGAGCAAGCTCAAATAGATTCGCTTGAAAATACCAGGCAGCTGCGAAATCAGCAAGATGTTGACCGGACTTTGTCTGCAATCCGCGAAAATTCCAAGGATCCGAATGCAAATTTAATCCCATTTATTTTAGATGCTGTTAAAGCTTATGCCACAGTAGGGGAAATTTGTAATGTGTTACGACAAGAGTTTGGTGAATATACGGGAGCTTAACAGGGGGAATTGAGATGAAGAAAATACGTGTTTTAATCGCAAAACCCGGGCTGGATGGTCACGACAGAGGAGCGTTGGTTATCGCCCAGGCATTGCGGGATCATGGAATGGAAGTAATCTACACCGGACTCAGACAGTCTCCAGTTCAAATAGTCCAAGCCGCTATTCAGGAGGATGTTGATGTTATCGGCCTTTCATCACTGTCAGGTGCACATAAAACCTTATTTCCAAAAGTTATTGAGGTTCTCAAAGAACGTGACGCCGAAGATATACCGGTTGTTGGGGGAGGCGTGATTCCCGCTGAGGATATTCCATTTTTGCTGGATAAAGGGGTAAGCAAGATTTTTACTAGCGGTTCCTCAACAGAAGCTCTGGCTGTTTATATTAAACAACTGATTGATCCGGATTCCGACCAGGCGGAAGCACCAAATAAAGTTTCACATATTGGGATTGCTGTTGATACAATCGAAAAGGCACTGCCGTTTTATACCGATACACTTGGGCTTGAACTGGAAGGTGTGGAGTCAGTAGAGTCGGAAGGTGTAAAGGTTGCCTTTTTAAAAATCGGTGATTCACGGTTTGAATTGCTGGAACCAACCAATGATCAATCGTCAATTAAAAAATTTATTGATAAAAAAGGAGAAGGAATTCACCATATTGCGTTGGATGTTAATGATGTTGATAAAAGAATTGAGACACTCAAGACTCGTGGTATTCCGTTAATCAATCAAGAGTCAAAACCGGGTGCACATAACAGCCAAATTGCATTCATTCATCCGAAGGCAGCACATGGTGTTCTTTTTGAACTCTGTCAGCAACAAGAGGGAAGTGATTCGTAATGGATATTTTTGATAAAATTAATGAGCTTTATGACAAACGCAGAAAGGTAGAACTTGGCGGTGGGGATAACCGAATTGATAAACAGCATGCGAAAGGAAAACTGACCGCCAGAGAACGAATTGATTATTTACTGGATGAAGGTTCATTCGTTGAATTGAATCCGTTTATGGAACATCGGGAAACAGACTTTGGTATGGGTGACTTAAACGGAAATGGGGAAGGCGTTGTTACCGGATATGGAAAAATAGAGGGACGCCCCGTTTATCTGTTTGCTCAGGACTTTACCGTATATGGTGGAGCACTTGGTGAAATGCATGGTAAAAAGATTGCAGCCGTAATGGACCTTGCCGCCAAAAACGGTGTTCCGTTTATTGGACTTAATGATTCCGGCGGTGCAAGAATTCAGGAAGGTGTATCGTCCCTTGATGGATATGGACAGGTATTTTACCGTAACTCTATTTATTCAGGTGTTATTCCGCAAATTTCCGTCATCATGGGTCCGAGTGCCGGGGGAGCTGTTTATTCACCTGCGATAACGGATTTTGTCATTATGGTTGAAAAAACTTCCCAGATGTTTATTACCGGACCGAAAGTGATTGAAACAGTAACAGGAGAAACCATTTCATCCGAGGAATTAGGTGGAGCACACGTACATAATTCCAAGAGCGGGAACGCGCATATTAAAGCAGAAAGTGAAGAACAAGCATTGGACCACGTGAAAGAATTAATTGGCTATTTACCAGCCAATAATCAGGAAAAACCAGCATTAAAAGATTTTAACGTAAATGATGAAACGCGTCCTGATTTGACTGATATTGTACCATTTAATGCCACTCGTCCATATGATGTCAAAAAAGTAATTGAACAAGTGGTGGATCCGGATAGTTTTTATGAAATCCATAAAGATTTTGCCAAAAATATTGTTGTTGGCTTTGCTCGGATTAATGGTCAGACAGTCGGACTGGTCTGCAACCAGCCTAAATATATGGCTGGTGGCCTGGACATTGATTCCAGTGATAAAGCTGCCCGTTTTATCCGTTTCTGTGATTCCTTTAACATTGCATTAATCACATTTGAAGATGTAACCGGATTTTTCCCTGGTGTGAAGCAGGAACATGGTGGAATTATTCGGCATGGTGCCAAAATTTTATATGCGTATTCAGAAGCAACTGTACCAAAAATAACTGTTATTACAAGAAAAGCATTTGGCGGCGCATATGTCGCACTGAACAGTAAATCGATTGGGGCAGATCTGGTATTTGCCTGGCCGAATGCGGAAATTGCAGTTATGGGTCCTGAGGGTGCAGCGAATATCATTTTTGCCAAAGAAATCACGGACAGTGAAAATCCGGAGGCAACACGTCAGGAGAAGATTGACACTTATCGTGAAAAATTTGCAAATCCATATGTAGCAGCCGGACTGGGAATGATTGATGACGTGATTGACCCACGGGAAACACGGGTAAAACTGATTCAGTCTTTGGAGATGCTTTATCATAAAACCGAAGAACGTCCGACAAAAAAACATGGAAATATTCCACTTTAATCAGACCAGGAGGTACAACGATGACAGTTATTAATAAAGACAGACTGATTGATGAATTTTTTGAACTCGTTCAAATTGACTCGGAAACAAAACACGAAACAAAAATTGCCGAGGTACTGACCAAAAAGTTCATAGACTTAGGTTTGGAAGTTACAGAAGATAACAGTAAGGATACAACGGGGCATGGCGCCGGTAATCTGATCTGCACGTTAAAAGGAACTAAACAGGATGCAGATCCAATTTATTTCACATCCCATATGGATACGGTTGTTCCCGGAAACGGCATCAAACCTTCCATAGACGATGGATACATTGTATCTGACGGGACTACGATTTTAGGAGCTGACGATAAAGCCGGGCTTGCGGCAATATTCGAAACAATACGTACGTTAAAGGAAAATAATATAGAGCACGGCGATATACAATTTGTAATTACTGTTGGGGAAGAGTCTGGTCTTGTTGGGGCAAAGGCATTGGATGGCTCTCTTCTGAATGCTAAATATGGTTATGCAATTGACAGTAATGGAACAGTTGGTGACATCATCGTTGCAGCACCAACTCAAGCGAAACTGTTTGCAACGGTAAAGGGAAGGACAGCACATGCAGGGGTAGCGCCGGAAAAGGGAGTTTCCGCAATTACCTTGACTGCTAAAGCTATAGCCAAAATGCCGCTCGGCCGAATTGACGAGGATACTACCGCAAATATCGGCCGGTTTGAAGGCGGCAAGCAAACGAATATTGTGTGTGATCATGTCGAGGTACTTGCTGAAGCAAGATCACTGATTCCGGACAAAATGGAAGAACAGGTTGCCAAAATGAAGGATGCTTTTGAAACAACTGCTCAGGAACTTGGTGGATCTGCAGATGTTGAAGTTACTGTTATGTACCCGGGATTTAAGCAGCAGGACGGTGATGAAGTAGTTGAAGTGGCAAAACGTGCTGCTAAAAAAATCGGCCGTGAAAGCAAATTGCTGAAAAGTGGCGGCGGAAGCGATGCAAATGTTATTGCAGGATTAGGAATACCAACAGTAAATCTGGCAGTTGGTTATGAAGAAATTCATACAACGAATGAGCGGATTCCGGTCGATGAATTGGTCAAAATCACGGAAATGGTCACTGCTATTGTGGAAGAGGCAGCCAAATAATTTTATATTCAGCCGAGGCATTCACAGTGAAAATAACTCCTATGTATCCATCATAGGGGTTATTTTATGTTATAATTTAATTAACAAACGGATGTTCGCAAAGGATGTTATGCATGCAGCAATGGTATCCAAAAAAAGGCAGGGTTATTTTTCATGTGGACATGAATTCATTTTATGCATCTGTCGAGATGGCGTATAACCCGAAATTAAAGGGCATCCCTTTGGCAATCGCTGGAAATCCCGAAGAACGAAAGGGGATTGTTGTAACAAGCAGTTATGAAGCGAGAGCAAAAGGGGTTAAAACAACAATGCCGTTATGGCAAGCAAGACGATTATGTCCGGAATTGCTGGTGCTCCGCCCGAATTTCGATCGATATCGTACCGCTTCCCGTGAGATTTTTAAAATGATGGCCGGAATTACCGCGCTTGTGCAGCCAGTCTCCATTGATGAGGGGTACATGGACGTCACAGACTGTCAAGAACTTGGGAACCCACTGGAAATTGCCAAGAATCTTCAAGGCAGAATAAAACGGGAGTTGGATTTGCCGAGCAGTATTGGAATTGCGCCAAATAAATTTTTGGCTAAAATGGCCTCCGATATGAAAAAGCCGATGGGGATAACCGTATTGCGCAAAAGGGATTTGTCTCGTAAACTTTGGCCGTTGCCGATAGCGGAAATGTACGGTGTTGGTGAAAAAACTGCTGCAAAACTGCAGGGAATCAATATAAACACAATTGGGGACTTGGCAAACGGTGATTTATATCAATTAAAACAGGTGCTTGGTATTAACGGTGAACGTCTGCAAAACCGTGCTAATGGAATTGATACAAGACCAGTTGATCCTGACGCTGTTCATGAATTCAAAAGTATCGGAAGTTCACAAACATTGCCGGCTGATACTACAGATGATGCTGAAATTCGCAAACTGATGAATCTGCTTGCCGAAAATGTGGAACGCCGCATGAAACGCAAACAAGCAGCAGGAAAAAGTATCCAGATTACAATCCGTTATTATGACCGGAGAACAATCACCCGCAGCAAAAAGCTGCACAGCTATATTGAAAATAAACAAGATATTTTGTATTTCGCCAATGAATTGCTGCAAAAGCACTGGAATTTAGACCCAATTCGTTTACTTGGAATAACCGTCCAGGATGTAGAGGAGAAAAGGTATATAGCTCAACAATTAAGTTTGTTTACGTATGAAAAGGAAGCAAAGAAGGAAAATCTGTATGAAGCTATTGAAAAGCTCAACGAAAAATACGGAAATAGTACGTTTAAGCAATTAAAAAATGAGCAAAAAGATGATCAACAGCCCAGAACGAGTTTTCAAAAGGACTTTTTGGATGACTATAAAGATTGAAGTCGATAAATCATTGAGTTGTACCGTGCTATTCAGTAATACATTTATGTTACTATATATAAAAGGTTTTAATGCATAGTGAAAATAATAATAGAGAAGAGGGGATTAAAAATGAATGTAAGATTTCCAATTGGGGAATTACAAGTTCCGAACGAAGTATCATTGGAGAATGTTCAGGAATGGCTAAAAGAAATTGAAACGTACACGATGCGATTGAGAGAAACGGTTGACGCATTAAGTGACGAGGAATTAAGCAAAACATATCGTGATGGCAGTTGGACAGTTCGTCAGCTTGTTCATCATATTGCCGATTCTCAGTTGAATATGTATCAACGTTTAAAGCTCGCTTTAACAGATGAGAATCCAACAGTACCAGCTTTTGATCAAGAAAAGTGGGCTATTCAACCGGATACAAAGCTTCCTGTTGAAAGTTCCATTAAAATGCTGGAAGGTATAAATGCGCGTATCGTATCTTTAGGGCACACCTTAACGGAAGAGCAATTGGATCGGGCTTTTACGCACCGGCAAAACGGTAAAATAACAGTTGCGACAAAGGTTGCAAAATTAGCTTGGCACGAAGAGCACCACCTGGAACATATAAAAATTGCGTTGAATAATTAGTAATATGAATAAAGGCTGATCAACAGTAATTAATCAGACCTTTTATAAAAAAATGCATAACCCTCAGGAGAATGAATCCATTTTGATTAAATTTTTATTCAAAATGGATTTTTTTGTTTCTCGACATTCGCAGTGTTAAACGAGTACAGAGGTTTTGAAAAACTTCCGTCTCAGGGTAGAAATAAAGCGAAGTGTATTTCCGCAGCGGTCGACTAACACTCCCGGAATTTTAAGATTCCAATTAGAAACGTTTCATGTACATCACTATTGGCAGTTTAAGACTATTTTATTGGTGCGATACATACCATCCGATCACCAGTCTAAGGACGTAATTTTTTAAAATAGAAAATTATAAATTTACCGTT
Source organism: Virgibacillus siamensis (assembly GCF_900162695.1). Taxonomy (NCBI): domain Bacteria; kingdom Bacillati; phylum Bacillota; class Bacilli; order Caryophanales; family Bacillaceae; genus Virgibacillus; species Virgibacillus siamensis. The sequence goes on along the minus strand of NZ_FUIH01000007.1, from coordinate 1,431,402 downwards.
GAATAATTATACATATTTATGTATAATTATTCTCAAATCATTTTTCGAGGAGAGATATTCATGAGGGTAGGTATTATCGGGGCAAGTGGTTATGGAGGGGGAGAACTCCTTCGAAATTTACATAACCATCCAAATGTTTCGCTTGAATTACTTGTTTCCAACTCAACTCAGGGCGAACAATTAACGGAACAATTTCCGCAGTTCCACACTATTCTTGACTTGCCATTGAATGGGTTTAATGCAAGTGAAATTAGTGAACAGGTCGATATTTTATTTTTTGCAACTCCAGCCGGTATAGCCAAAAATCATGCCCCCGATTTTGCGGATAAAGGGATTCAATGTATTGATTTGTCAGGGGATTTTCGTTTGAAAAACGGCAGTATATACATGGAATGGTATAAAAATACACCTGCGCCACAGGAATATCTGGAAAAAGCAACATATGGACTGCCTGAATTATACCGGAACAAAATAAAAAAGAGTTCGTTTATATCCAATCCCGGTTGTTATCCAACAGCGGCAATGTTAGGGATGGCACCCGCACTGAAATCAAATTTGGCGAACCTTTCCGTTCCAATTATTGTTGATGGGAAAACAGGTGTATCCGGAGCAGGCAGGAAACCATCAACGGGAATTATCTATGCAGAGATAAACGAAAATACGAAAGCCTATAACCTGGGAAGTCACCGTCATACACCCGAAATGGAACAGGCTGCCGCGGAGATAACAGGAACGGATTCGAGAATTAGTTTTAATCCGCATATTGTTCCAATGACAAGAGGAATCTTATGTACAGTTTATATACAGCTTGATAAAACGATATCAAGCACGGGAGTCATTCAATTATATGAGGAATTTTATAAGGATGATTCATTTATCAGGATCAGACCAGAGAGTAATCTGCCGGCAACAAAAGATGTTTATGGAACAAATTATTGTGATATCGGCATTTCAGTCGACAAGCGTACAAATGTATTGTCAATAATCTCTGTCATTGACAACCTTGGAAAAGGCGCTGCTACACAGGCTATACAAAATATGAATCTGATCAATGGCTGGGATGAACAAACAGGTCTTGATACAGTACCTGTCTATCCATAAGGGAGGGAATAATTCATGGCGGTAAAAATAAAACAGCCTGCTGGCAAATTGACAGTGATGGAAGAAGGGGTAACAGCAGCAAGAGGATTTCATGCCGGTGGGCTGCATTGTGGTATGCGCAGGAAACGGAAAGATCTTGGCTGGTTGTTTTCGGAAGTTCCAGCTACTGCTTCGGCAGTATATACAACCAATCTATTTCAGGCTGCACCTTTGCAGGTGACCAAGGAAACTATTGCAGCAGGAAAATCGCTTCAGGGGTTGATTGTCAACTCGGCAGTGGCTAATGCCTGTACTGGTGAAGAGGGACTTCAGAATGCTTACCAGATGAGGCATTGGTTTGCCGAAAAAATGGGGCTGCAGGATTACCATGTTGCTGTTAATTCAACCGGTGTAATCGGGGAGCAGCTTCCGATGCATAAAATCCGGAATGGGATTGATCAAATTACGCTTGATATGGCTTCATGCAATGATTTTAATCAGGCTATATTGACGACAGATACGTTTACAAAAACCGCCTATGTACAGCTGGTAATAAATGAAAAGACCGTTACCATCGGAGGGTCTGCGAAAGGTTCCGGAATGATCAATCCGAATATGGCAACTATGCTTGCTTTTGTAACAACAGATGCTGCGATTGAAACAGAAGCGCTTGACCATACACTCCGTACCACTGTTAATAAGACGTTTAATGCTATTACAGTCGATGGTGACACCAGTACGAATGATACCGTGATGGTGATGGCCAATGGGATGGCCGGTAACCAAACAATAACCATGAGAAACAAGGAAGATTTGGAATTGTTTCAGCATGGATTGTCAATTGTGTGCAAGGAACTGGCAAAACAAATCGCACGTGACGGTGAAGGTGCAACAAAACTGGTGGAAGTTTATGTGAAGGGATGCCAATTGCGTAAAAACGCACAAGCAATCGGAAAATCGATTGTCGGTTCCAGTCTTGTGAAAACGGCAATTTTTGGAGCGGATGTTAACTGGGGCAGAATTATTTGCGCGGCAGGCTACAGTGGTATCCCGTTTAATACAAAAAAAGTATCCGTGTCATTGGGGGATATCGAAATCGTCCGTTATGGATTACCTTTGGCTTTTGATGAACCAGTTGTTCAGAACTATCTGAAACATGAAAAAGAAATTCACATAACGGTTGATTTGAATGAAGGGCAAGAGGAAGCTTATTCATGGGGATGTGACCTTTCGTACGAGTATGTACGAATCAACGCTTCCTATCGAACCTAAAGGGGGTTTTGACATGTCATACACGATAATTAAATGCGGCGGCAGTGTTCTGGATCAACTTCCGGAATCATTTTACGAAAATATTGTGCAGATGGCTCAATCATATGACATTAATCCGATTATCGTACACGGTGGCGGTCCGCATATTTCCGATTATTTGCAAAGGTTGAATGTGGACGTTGAATTTGTTGGAGGTATGCGCGTAACAACAGAGGAAACGCTGGATATAACCGAATTGGTATTGTCAGGTCTGGTCAATAAAAAAATTGTTCGCAACCTTAATAAAGCTGGCGGTACTGCTTACGGATTAAGTGGTGTGGATGGCATGCTGCTGGAGGCAGAGGAAATGAAACCGGGTCAGCATCTCGGATATGTCGGCAAAATTATTGCTGTGAATACCGACAGATTGAAGGCTATAACTGCCCAACAAATTATCCCTGTGCTTTCACCGTTATCAGCAGATAGATATGGACAGCGCTGGAATATTAATGCAGACCTGGCAGCGGCGGCTATCGCAATACGGTTGGATGCACCGTTGTATATGGTGTCCAATATCTCCGGTGTGATGGACTCCGGAAAACTGGTTAATCAATTGGATAAGGGAAAGGCAGAAGAAATGGTATCGGATGGATCTATTTTTGGCGGTATGATTCCAAAAGTGCAGGCTGCATTTGACTGTGTGCAGCAAGGCGTAAAAAAGGTTGTTATTTTGAATGGACTTGCAAAAGACAGTATTCCGGATGTTATAGCCGGAAAAAGGGTCGGTACAGTAATTGGCGAAAACGAGATGATGGAAATTCAGAAGGGAGGATGAATCTAATTGGCACTTGCAGATATACCTACGAACAGTTTGATGAATACGTATAATCGTTTTCCAATCACAGTTGATAAGGCTAAAGGCGGTTATGTATGGGATATAGATGGAACTAAATATTTGGATTTTACAGCAGGTATTGCAACATGCAACCTTGGCCACGTTCCCGATGTGGTTAAGGATTCCATCACCTCACAGCTGGAAAAGGTTTGGCATTGTTCGAATTTATATCAAATAGCACCACAACAGCAGCTCGCTGATTTGCTTACTGCGAATAGCTGCCTGGATCAGGTGTTTTTTTGCAACAGTGGTGCAGAGGCGAATGAAGCGGCAATCAAGCTGGTGCGTGCAAATAACCCAAACAACCGGCATATTGTTGCTTTCCGTCAATCTTTTCACGGAAGAACACTGGCTGCATTGAGTGCAACCGGTCAGAAAAAATTGCATTCCGGATTTGAGCCATTGATGCAGGGGTTTACTTTTTTAACCTACAATGATTTTGATAGTTTAAATGTTCTGAAAGAGAATCCCCCGGCAGCAGTCATGCTCGAATTAGTACAAGGGGAAGGCGGTGTAATACCCGCTGAACAAAGTTGGGTGGAGGAACTTGTTCAAGTATGTACCAATGCAGGAATACTTATCATGATTGATGAAATTCAGACTGGGATGGGGCGGACCGGTACATTTTTTGCTTATGAACAGTATGGATTTGAACCAGATATTGTAACCCTTGCAAAGGGGCTTGGATCTGGTTTTCCGATAGGCGCCATGCTTGCAAAAGATGGGACGGCCAATGCTTTTCAGCCCGGCAGTCATGGAAGTACATTCGGTGGAAATCCGCTGGCAACTGCAGCAGGAATTGCAACCGTCACAGAAATGACTCAGTCCAATATTCTGGAAAATTGCGGTCAAATGAGCGAAATGCTTTTCGCTGAGTTGAAGAATTTACAGGCTGAATATTCATTTATCAAATTGATTCGGGGGAAAGGACTGCTGATTGGGATTATTGTGGATGGGCAGGCAATTCAAATCGTGAAAGCAGCAATAAAAGAAAATCTGCTTGTTACAATGGCAGGTCAGAATGTAGTGCGTATACTTCCACCACTTAATGTAACAGCTGAAGATGTATCGCTGTTTTGTGAACAGTTCAGGAACGTGCTCCAAACAGTATCCGAAAAATTTTACATCAACGAATAACTATTTTCAGAGAGGTGAAAACGCATGAAGGCTATTGGCAAAGAAAATCTGAATAAAGGGAAAAAAGTGCTTGTTATTGGGTCAGGTCCAATTATAATCGGGCAGGCAGCCGAATTTGATTATTCGGGTACACAGGCATGCCTGGCATTGAAGGAAGAAGGCATGGAAGTGGTGCTTCTTAATAATAATCCGGCAACAATTATGACTGATGAAACAGTTGCAGATTCCATTTATATGGAGCCAATGACTGTACAAACAATCGAAAATATATTTCAGAAAGAACAGCCTGACTGTTTGATTGGAACTTTTGGCGGTCAGATTGGACTGAATTTGACCATGAATGTTTGTGATTCCGGATTGCTTGAAAAATATGGAGTTCAATTAATGGGATCTTCCATGACAACCATTCAAAATGGTGAAGACCGTGATAAATTCCGTCAGCTTATGCATGAACTGGGAGAACCTGTTCCAGAATCACACATTATCAGCAGTATCGAATTTGCATTGGATAAGGCAGCTGATATTGGCTATCCGGTTATGGTTCGACCAGCATATACGCTGGGTGGATCCGGCGGGGGTTTTGCGGCTGACGCCGAAGAATTACGCTCCATTGTTGCAAGCGGGCTACAGGCAAGTCCCATCAATCAAGTCCTTCTGGAAAAAAGCATTAAGGGCTGGCAAGAGATTGAATTTGAAGTAATTCGTGATATGAATAATGACTGTGTAATTGTTTGCGGTATGGAGAATGTGGATCCTGTAGGGGTTCATACAGGTGATTCCATAGTAGTTGCGCCTGTTCAAACCTTACAGGAGACTGCATATGCTAAACTTCGAACAGCTGCAGTCAGAATCATTCAGAATTTGGGTGTTGTTGGTGCATGTAATATTCAGTTTGCATTGGATCCGGCAACCGAAAAATATAATGTAATTGAAGTAAATCCGAGAGTAAGCCGTTCTTCGGCGCTTGCCTCGAAGGCAACAGCCTGTCCAATTGCAAAACTATCCGCAAAATGTGCATTAGGTCATTCACTCGACAGCTATTTTCCGGAAAAAAATTCCGAGGTCTATGATGTATTCATTGATTATACAGTACTTAAAATGCCCCGCTTTTCATTTGAAAAGTTTCCTTCAGCCAGCAGGAAACTTGGAACACAAATGAAAGCCACCGGGGAAACGATGGCAATTGATTTTACTTTTGAGGGGGCTTTGAATAAGGCGGTAAGATCCTTGGATTCCGGTCTTGCGGATTTATCACATCCAATGATTAAGGGCAGCGATGAATCGATTCTTCTGGAACATATGACAATGCCGACTGATTTACGCTTGTTTGCAATTGCCGAATTGCTTAGAAGAGGGAAGTCTGTCAATGAAATTTATCATAAAACGAAAATCAGCCAACCATTTCTCACGGCAATACAACGCATTGTCAGCGCGGAAGAGAATCTCAAAAATGAATCATTGCAGTCGATTACCGCTGAAAAGTTGCTTGAGGCAAAACAGATGCAAATCAGTAATGAAGCAATTGCCGCTTTTCTTGATACAACGAAGCGTAACATACAGGCAATATTAGCCGATCAAAAGCTGGCACCAAGCTATGAAAAAGCAAAGTCAGTGAACCAGGTCCCTTACTATTTTTCAACATGGGAACATGTATCCAATCAGGAAAAAGAACATGACTCTAATAACGTTCTTATAATCGGTTCCGGTCCAATCAGGATCGGTCAGGGGATGGAATTTGATTACTGCACGGTGCATGGCATATATGCATTGAAAGATGCGGGTTATACAACAATCATTATTAATAACAATCCGGAAACTGTCAGTACGGACAGTTCGATTGCTGATCGTTTATATTTTGAGCCGCTTACGCCGGAGGATATTTTATCGGTAATTCAGGAAGAAAACGTATCCGGGGTCATGATTCAATTTGGTGGTCAGACTGCCATCAATTTGGCGAAAGAACTGGCAGATGCCGGAATCACCATTTATGGAACTCCCGTTGAAATGGTTGATGTGCTTGAAGACCGTCAGCACTTCTACCAATTGTTGAATGAGTTAAAAATCCCGCATATCGAAGGAAAAACAGCTGACACCCCAAAAGAAATTGAAACATGCGTCCATCAGATTGGGTATCCTGTGCTCGTCCGTCCGTCATATGTCATAGGCGGCCAGTCTATGCATGTTATCCATAACGAGAAAGATTTGGCTGGCTATCTTGACGAACTGGTTAATTTTAATGGAAGTGCCTGGCCAATTCTTGTTGACAAATATGCAGATGGAGTAGAGGCTGAACTGGATTGTGTCAGTGACGGAGAAAATGTTATGATCCCGGGGATAATGGAACACATTGAAAAAGCGGGTGTTCATTCCGGTGACAGTATGGCAACTGTTCCCCCTGTAAGTATATCGAAAGACCAGCAACATGTTATGCTCGATTATACAAAATCAATCTGTAAACATGCAAAAGTAGTCGGTTTGATTAATATTCAGTTTATTATTGTAAATGGAATCGTACATGTGCTGGAAGTGAATCCGCGTGCCTCAAGGACTGTTCCGTTAATTAGCAAGGTTACCGGGGTATCATTGGTTCATCATGCTGTTCAGACACAATTGGGTAATCCGTTAAAAAATGATATTTTTCCTGGTGAGTTTGAGAGTTTTACAGTGAAGGCACCGGCATTTTCATCATTTCAGCTGGCGGGTGTTGATCCTGTGTTAGGACCGGAAATGAAGTCAACTGGCGAAATCATTGGCATTGCCAAAACGTACAATAAGGCTCTTGCGAAGGCAATGCAATCGACCGGAGCTGTACTTGCCGGAAATACTGAAAAACCTTACTTGTTTTGCTCGATAGCCGATGAAGAAAAAGCAGCAAGTTTGCCATTGATGCATAACATGAACAGTAAATATCAGCTGTTTGCCTCACAGAAGACAAGCGCATTTTTAGCTGAACATGGAATCTTCAGTCATTCTATAAGTGGTACGGAAGCGTTAATCGGGGTTTTTGAAGAACAAACCTTGGCCGGATCTATTATTATTTCGTCCGGATTTCAGGAAGAAGGACTGGGAAGAATGGCACGTGATTTATCCGTTTTACATCAGGTACCACTGTTCACATGTCTGGACACATTAAATGCAGCTGTGGAAAGTGCCGAAACAGCAACAGATTCGGTTTCTACGCTTAAGGAATATCATCAGCCAGACATGCTGATGCAAAAATCCTTATAAATAAATCTGATTTGGGAAGAGGCTGGGACATAACAAATTCACTTTTGTCCCAGCCACTTTCATCATGGAAAGGGTATCTATCATTTCATAATTCGTTTGACGAGTGTTTTTGTAAGTTTTCCACCAGGATATCGCAATGGAAGGTCGAATTTAGTTGTTTGTTTCATCATGCTTTTTTGATGTGAAAATGTGTCAAAACTGTATTTGCCGTGATAACCGCCTATACCGCTTGTTCCGACACCGCCAAAAGGAAGGTGTGGATTTGCGAGATGATAAAGGGTATCATTAATGCATCCGCCGCCAAAGGATACGTTTTCCATCATTTTATTCTGCGATTTCTCCTTCTCACCGAAATAATACAAAGCGAGGGGTTTCTCCATTTCCTTCATTTCCGTAATCACATCATCCAGTTTGCGGAAAGTTAGGATTGGCATTATGGGCCCGAAGATTTCCTCCTGCATAACAGAATTTTCCCATGTAATTCCATCAAGCAGGGTAGGCTCAATTGATAACCGTTCTGCATCTGCTGTGCCGCCATGTACAATGCAGCCATTATTCAGGAACTTCATGAGCCGGTTGAAATGATTTTTGTGTACAATATGGACATAATCATCATTGTCAATTGGGTGGTTGCCATACAATGCTTTTATGTGTTTCTTCATTGCCTTGATCAACTTAGCTTTGACTTTCTCATGAACATAGATATAATCGGGTGCGACACATGTTTGTCCGGCATTGGTAAATTTACCCCAGACAATGCGTTTTGCTGTCAGATCAATTGTTGCGTCCTTATCCACAATTGCAGGGCTTTTACCACCCAGCTCCAATGTAACCGGGGTTAGATGTTTACTTGCCTGCTGCATGACACTTTTGCCAACTTGAGGGCTGCCGGTGAAAAAAATATAATCAAATCGCTGTTCAAGCAGTTGTTCGCTTACTTCCTTTGCCCCTTCAATGACTGACACAAATTGCGATTCAAAGGTTTGTTTGATCATGGAGGCGAGAAGTTTTGATGTTGCTCCAGTAAATTCGGAAGGTTTCAGAACAACGGTATTCCCGGCTGCAATTGCACCAATGGCGGGAGCGATTAAAAGCTGCAGCGGGTAATTCCATGGTGCTATAATTAAAGAAACACCATAAGGTTCTTTATAAATATAGTTTTTTGTCCCCTTATGTGTAATGGGGGTATCCACTTTTTGCGGTTCCATCCAGTTTTTTAACTGTTTCAGAGCAAAATCAATTTCTGCATAAAGGATGCCAAGTTCGGTTGTAAGCGCTTCGTGGGCTGATTTGTTTAAATCTTTTTTTAACGCACGGTAAATGTCAGTTTCATAGTTCTTTAACATGCTTTTTAGCGCTTTTAATTGTGTCCTGCGGAATGCATAATCCAGTGTTTTTCCACTTTTAAAAAACTCCCGTTGACTGTTTACAAGCTGACTGATTTGTTCCATCATTATCGCCCCTTTAATTGGAATCTATCGTTACCTTGTAAAAATCGTCTGCAAGTTCCGTATTTGCAAAAACAGCTCTTGCCTCTTGCAGCAACCTTTCTGATTCTTCCCTTTGGTATCGGGATGATATGTGTGTCAGCAGCAAAGTCCCGGATTGACTTTCTTTCGCCAGTGTTGCCGCTTGTACCGATGTTGAATGAAAATACTGGCGGGCAAGATCCTTCCTTGAATGATCGAATGTCGCCTCGTGAACAAGTACATCTGAATTTGCCGCAAATTCCTGGAACTGAACAGGATTTCTTGTATCACCAAGTATTGTCAGGATGCGTCCTTTCTTCGGCGGTCCAAGAAAATCCTTACGATAAATTGTTTTCCCGTTATTCGTCGTAACCGTATCATTTTCTTTTATTTGCTGATATATGGGACCAGGTTTGATACCTTCCCGCTGCAGTTTTTCAACTAAAAGAGGACCTGTTTTATCCTTTTCAATAATACGAAAACCATAGCTTGCAATCCCATGCTCCAATTTTTTTACGGAGACAGAAAAATTTTCATCCGCAACTATTTCACCTTCCTGGAATTCGCTGATTGAAAGCGGGTAGGTCAGATGTGTTCCACTTACTTTCAGACTTGTCTCCACATATTCTTTTATACCTGGCGGGCCGTAAATGGTTAACAGATCGTCCCCTCCCTGGAAAGATCTGCTGCTGAGCAGCCCAGGGAGGCCAAAAATGTGATCACCATGCAAATGGGTGATGAATATTTTATTAATTTTTCTTGGCTTAATGGACGTATGCAAGATTTGATGTTGTGTTGCTTCACCGCAATCGAACAGCCAGATACTGTTTTCTTCCTGCAGCAGAGTTAGTGCCAGTGCTGATACATTCCGGGTTTTGGATGGAATCCCTGAACCGGTACCGAGAAAAATGAGTTCCATAGCTATCTCCAACCCCGTTTGTATTGTTTTGGCGCTTCAAGCTGATAGCCAAGTTCATCTGCAGCTTGTTTAACCCAATACGGATTCCGCAATAAGGCACGCCCAATAAAAACAAGATCTGCCCGGTCATTCTGGACAATCTCTTCCGCCTGCAGTCCACTGGTAATTAATCCGACGGCACCTGTTTTAATGTTGGCTATTTTTCTGATTGTTTCACACCGTTTAATTTGATAGCCGGGATAAGATTTGACCGAAATCGGTACAACCCCTCCGGAACTGCAATCAATCAATGCTGCTCCGTCACGTTTCATGCGTTCAGCGAAGTATAGGATTTCCTCTTGGCTGTTCCCATGCTCATCGTATTCATCTGCGGATATACGCACAATTAACGGACCATTCCATACACCTTTGACCGCTGTTATAATTTCAGATAGAAAACGATAACGGTTTTCCGCAGTCCCTCCATATTCATCCGTCCGATGATTTGTAAGTGGTGAAAGAAACTGATTGATCAAATAGCCGTGGGCTGCATGGATTTCGATAAGATCAAAATTTGCCGCTTTTGCGCGCTCAGCAGCAGCTTTGAACGCACTGATCGACTCCTTAATGTCCTTCTGATTCATCTCAACCGGTGTTTTATAATTTTCACTGAATGGCAAGGGAGACGGTGCAAAAATGGAGGAGTCCAATTCTGCTTTACGGCCAGCGTGTGCAAGCTGAATGCCGGCTGCAGATCCATAATGGTGGATTTGATCCGTTAATTGTTTCAGCCCCTCCACATGGTCATCATTCCAGATGCCAAGATCCTCATGTGAAATACGTCCTTCCGGTTGAACAGCAGTTGCCTCGGTCATTACAAGTCCTACTTGTCCGACCGCACGGGATATGTAGTGTGTCTGATGAAATGGTGTTATTTTTCCATCCTGTTCAGAACATGAATACATGCACATGGAAGACATAGCAATGCGGTTCTTAAGTGTAATTCCGTCTAAATCGATTGGTGAAAATAGTTTCGTCATATCATTTCCTCCTGTATATTACAAAAAATTGCTGCCAAACTGTCTACGGTAATGCAATGCTTGTTCAGGCTGATCCGTAAAAATGCCATCACATTGATAATCAAAACAGCGCCTCATGCGGCCGGGTCTATTAACCGTGTACACGCGAACCGGCATGTTTTCCTCCTTGGACTGCTGCATCAGTTTTTTACTGAGGAGACGGTATTTTACATGAACAGCGTTTGCTCCCAATTGTTTGGCGTTCCTAATAATATTGTGTTTGCGTTTTGACGTTAAATAAGCAATTTCGATTTGTTGTGTTACTGTTCTCAAACGCCGGACGCTTGTTGGATTAAATGTTGAAATGATGGTTCGGTTTTGCAGATGAAATTGTGATATCATATCAACAACGATGTTTTCCAGATTCTCATAGTCTATTTTATTATTTTTCAGTTCAATGTTTAAATATAAAGGCTTGTTGAGCAGCCATTTCAGCAGTTCATGAAGTGTTATGATTTTTTCACCCGAAAAATTTTTGGAAAACCATGAACCAGCATCGAGACTTTGCAATTCGTGAAACGTATAGTTCTTTATGTAACCGGAACCATTTGTTGTGCGCTTCAGACGTTCGTCGTGCATCAGAACAGGCACGCGGTCTTTCGTCAGCTGCACATCTGTTTCAATTCCATCCGCCCCCGATTGGTATGCGATTTTAAAGGCTGACATCGTATTTTCAGGGGCAACTTTACTGGCGCCGCGATGGGCTATGATTGCAGTTGACAAGTTCGTTCACCTCACGTTGATTGTGTTTGATTTTTTGAAATAAGTCAATTTTTTTGGAGGTTTATATGAAAAACTGGCAAACAAAGGAGCAATTGACTGATTTATTGTGTTCGTTGGTGGAACACCAGAGCATAACAGGCAGCAATGCCGAAATTGCTTTAGCGGAATATATGCATCATTTACTGATGCAGAAAAATTATTTTCAAAATAATCCGGACCATCTGAATCTTCATCCACTTGCAGATGGAAGACATCTCTTAACAGCTTTGGTGAAAAACGGTGTTTCATCAGATACGATTATTTTGCTAAGCCATTTTGATGTTGTTGGTATTGATGACTATGGCTCTCTGGGAAATCTTGCTTTTTACCCACGGGAACTGACAAAGGAAATGGAGGCAATAAAGGACCGGCTTCCCCAAGCTGTCCAATCAGACTTATCGTCCGGTGAGTGGTTGTTCGGCCGTGGATCCATGGATATGAAGGCTGGACTTACACTGCATTTTTCCATGATTGAACGGGCCATCGCCGGTGAATTTAACGGAAATATTTTACTTGTTTCAGTTCCCGATGAAGAAGTAAATTCGTTGGGAATGGTAACGGCACTTCCGGTGCTGGAACAGCTTCAGCAAGAAGAACAACTTACATATACCGCATGCCTGAACGGTGAGCCGATGTTCAGCAAATACCCGGGAGATACGAATTACTATGTTTATGCCGGTTCGATCGGTAAAATGCTGCCCGGTTTTTATTGCTATGGAAAAGCATCACATGTCGGTGAACCATTTGCCGGAATTAATCCTAATTTAATGACAAGTTTTTTATCCCAGCAACTGGAACTAAACGAAGCCTTTATCGAAAAAATTGGCGATGAAGTCACACCCCCGCCAATCAGTTTGATGCAGCGGGATTTGAAAGAGGAATATTCCGTCCAGACGCCGCACACCGCCATTTCGATGTTTAACGTGCTTTTTTTAAAACAGTCATTCGACCAGATCAATGGCAAATTATTGGAAGGTGCTGAGGCAGCTGCCCGTAAGGTTGAAAAATATGTTTATGCAAAGGCCAGTCATTTTGCTGACGTAGCCGATGATTTTACAATGCCTGATCTTCATGTGCGTGTTATGATGTATGATGAATTGTATAAAGAAGCTGTAAAGCGCCATGGTGCAAATGAGGTGAAACGTCGGGAAAATCTGCTTGTCAGTCAGCGCGACACAGGAGACCGGGATTTTTCCACATTGCTTGTTCAGGAACTGGCATCCATGTGCAAAGATCTAGCACCAATGATTATTTTATTCTACAGCCCGCCATTTTATCCTGCCGTATCATCCTATGATGATCCGCGTATTCGGCAGGTGATGGACCATGTAAAAACCTATACTAAGGAACACTACAGCAAAAAATTGACCGTGTCGGAGTTTTTTACCGGGTTGTCCGATTTGAGTTTTGTTGGACCCGCAACAGCCGAAAGCCAGTTGCAGCAATTGACTGTTAATATGCCGCTGCAGCATAATGGTTTTCTTTTTCCGGAAGATGTCATGAAGCAGTTGACGATGCCTATATTGAATATAGGGCCGTTGGGAAAAGATCCGCACCAATGGACTGAACGGCTTGAATTGACATACAGCTTTGACTATTTACCTGCTATTTTAACCGAAGCCATTCATCAGCTGTTTGACAAATAATATCCATCAGATGACTTTTTGTGGCAAAGGATATACAATATGACTAAAATGAACAGTCATTCATTTGGAGGAATATAGATGAAAGTAATGGACAAAACAATCAGTCAGATTACAGTACCGACACCTTTTGCTGTTGGGGATACCCATGTATATCTTCTTAAGGGAGACATCCTTTCCCTTGTGGATGCAGGGGTTAAAACGAAAGAGGCATGGGAAGCGCTGAAAGATCAATTGAACGAACTTGGTTATACGCCGGCTGATATTGAACAAATTATTTTGACACACCATCATCCGGATCATATTGGGCTTGTCGATCAGTTTCCACGGGTTAAGCAAATTGCAGCACATGAAAACGTTGATTTATGGCTAAGCCGAAATGAAACATTCTTCCAGCGCTATGAAGCATTCTTTGCCGACTTTTTTATAAAATGCGGTGTGCCATCGGAATACCGCGATGTACTGAAAAAGCTTCGGGGACCGCTGAATTTTGCCGGTTCAGGACATGTCGATACAATTATGAAAGCGGGCGATCCATTGCCGGGACATAATGATTGGCAGGTTATTGATACAAGGGGCCACGCGCAAAGTCATTTGTCGTTTCTCCGAGAATGTGACGGTGCATTTATTGGCGGAGACCACCTGCTTCAGCATATTTCATCCAATCCGCTGCTGGAGGCACCGGTGGATGGGGGAGATCGTCCGAAACCAATGCTGCAATACCGGGCAAACCTTATAAAATGCTTGCATCTTGGAATCCGTACAGTTTTTCCCGGGCATGGGGAGGTTTTTTCAGATGTCGCTTCACTGATTCCTTCCCGTTTGAAAAAGCAGGAGCAGCGGGCTGATCATGTGCTAACGCTTTTAAAGGATCATCCACAGTCGATATTTGAAATTTGCCGGCAAATCTTTGCGAAACAATATAAAAGTCAGCTTGATTTAACTATTTCCGAAACGACCGGACAGCTTGATTACCTGGAAGATGAAGGTCTTGTCGGTAAATCACTTGAAGATGGGGTTTGTTATTATTATGCAAAATAGAATTGCCGGTAAAAAAATTATTGTCACCGGTGCCTCCAGCGGCATCGGCGAACAGATTGCCTGGCAAATTGCCGAAAACGGCGGGGTTCCAATCATGGTCGCCCGTTCCATCAATAAACTGCAAAATCAGCAGATGCAGATTAAAAAGGTACATCAGGTTAACAGTTATGCTTATCAGGCGGACTTATTAAATCAAAAGGAACTTGATAAGGTAATAGTTCAAATCCTGTCTGAGCATTCACAAATTCATGGTTTAATCAACAATGCCGGTGCAGGTGTGTTTGATTATGTCAAGGACTTACGATGGACAGATGTGGAGCGTATGTTTCAATTAAATGTATTTGCGCTCATACAGGGGACAAAACTTCTTTTGCCGCATTTTATAGAGCACCAGGAAGGGCATGTAATAAATGTTGCCTCACAGGCGGGTAAAATTGCCACTCCGAAAGCTGCTGGTTATGCCGCGACCAAGCATGCTGTTCTCGGATTTACCAATTCACTCCGCTTGGAAACATCTGACTATAATATCCGTGTTACATCAGTTAATCTGGGGCCTGTAAAAACTAATTTTTTTGCCGGGGCTGATTCGACCGGTGACTATCAGAAAAACATGGAGCGTTATATGCTTCCTCCCGATAAAGTGGCTGCGAAAATTGTAAAAGCTTTGTTTACGGACAAGCGGGAAATCAATTTACCGGGCTGGATGGAACTGGGCAGCAAATTGTATCACTTGTTTCCGGGAACGATGGAAAGGCTTTTGAAAAAACAGTTTAACAGGAAATAATGGTTTATGCCTGGTGACCGCCGATTTTATGGCTGCGGCCAATGGTGATTCCGGCATCTGTATAACTTGTGGCCCGCAAGATAGCAGTGGCCCCGAATTTATCACGGATTGAGTCCATCACAAAACCGATATCTTTTTTCTTGGGCCTGTCGTCAAATAAGTTAAGCTGGGTTTCCCTGTTTTCATAAAGATTATCCAGTGTTATATAGACATGTCTGATTTTACTGGTCTCATCGTAGAATTCATGGAAAAGCTGCATAGCAATAGTATAAACATCCATTGTAATGTTGGTCGGGAACTGTACAGATCTCGACCGTCCGAATCCACCGCCTGTTTCTTTGGAATATGCAATTCCGAGGTGTATTGTCCGTCCCGCTTTGTTTGCCGTTCTTGCCCGGCGGCAGGCTTCCTCACAAAGATCAAGAATACAGGCGGCAATTTCCTCTCCGGTGTAATCACGCAATAAAGAAATACCGTGACCGAATCCTTTTTGCTCCGTTTTGGTAAAATTACCGAAGACGGGACTAAGGTCAATTCCCCAAGCATGCCAATAAAGCTGTTCCCCCATAATTCCAAAGCGTCTTTTTAGGTTTTCCAGCGGGAAATTGGCGAGATGCTTGAGTTTTACAATCCCCATTCGGTTTAAATTACGTTGCATTCTTCGGCCGATTCCCCAAATATCCTGAACAGGAAACGGCCATAATTTCGCTTCCACATCCTCATATCTGCACTCGGCTATGCCTGCTTTTTTTGCATGCAGGTCCATCACAACTTTTGCCAGAAATTTATTGTCACCGATACCAATCGAACAAGTGATACCGAAGTTTTCCAGGATGTCTTGCTTAATGGACATGGCAACTCCCTGACGAGTGCCGAACTGTTTTTGAAGTCCATTTACAGTAACCCATACTTCGTCAACAGAATACTGATGAATAGCTTCTTTTGGCACATATTGATTAATCAGTTTTGTGATTTCCACGGATACTTCCAGATAGTCAGCCATGTGTGCGGGGGCAATCACAATTTCCGGATCATCGGGAAGTTCAAAAAAGCGGCTGACATTGCTGATGCCATGTTTCTTCTTTAGTTCCGGAGAAGCCGCCAGTACAATGCTTCCCGGCCGGCTTGTGTCACCGACCACAGCCAGTTGTACGGTCATGGGGTCCAGTCCCAGTTTGACAGCTTCGACACTCGCGTAAAAAGAGCGCATATCGATGCACAGCACGTCATTTCTTGGATAGCCGGAATAATCCAATGAATTCACCACCTAAAAGGAACATTTGTTCTATTATATGCCAGCTGTTGAAATTTTAGCAATGGAAATTTATTGTATTGGCTTTGAGAGATGGGAATTCAATTGCGTGGATATTGAGTGCAAAACCGTGGATACTGGGCCCGAAATCGTGAATATTGAGTTGAAAACCGTGAATATACCGGGCAAAATCGTGGATATGTTGGCAATGAAGAAAAGGAGGCTGGGACAAAAACGTGTGATACAAAAAACGAACAATAAGGGGGATAGCGAAGTATATTTCCGGAGCGGTTATACGCTCCATAAATTGTTCGGGTTTTTCTTTGAATAATGCACTTTTGTCCCAGCCTCTTTCATTTTATCGATGGTTTGCATATTGAATTGCTTTTGTAATTTGCTGCAGGGCTTCATACGTTTCATCGGTCATTGTTTTGGAATAATTGAAGGCGGTGTTTTCCGCCACCTGGCCGGTTGAACTTGCACCAAACACAGCAGTGGCAACGGCAGGGGATTTGAGCACGTATTTCAACGCCAGTTCATTTAACAAAAAGTCATTCCCGAAGTGTTCGGTCAGCTTATCGTTAACTGTTTTAAGCTCTTCATAGGAATAACCCAAAAATCCATTCTGTCCTTTTTTGTTAATCTGCTCAGCGGCTTTATTGCTGAGCATACCTTTGGCAAGTGGTCCTCTAGCCAGCACACTGATACGGTTTTCATGCAGCAGATTCAGTATTTCTTCCTCCGGACGCCGGTCCAGCATATTGTACTGCATCATAACCCCATCGATATTGGATCGTTTCACGTATTCACGAATAACATTGGGGCGAATGGAAGAAATGCCATATGCACGAATAACACCTTCCTGTTTAAGGGATTCAAACGCCTCAATTGATTCATCGATGGGATCGTCAATTGTTCCGCCATGAAGCATATAAAAATCGATATAATCTGTTTTAAGACGACGGAGACTGTCTTTTACACCGTTCTTTATATGGTCGGGTGACGGATCCCAAAACCAATCTTTTTTGTCCTTATTAAAATGATTGCCTACCTTTGTCGTTAAAATAACCTGTTCCCGCCGGTTTTTAATTGCCTCGCCAACAAGTTCCTCATTCACACCAAAATCATATAAATCAGCGGTATCCAGATGGTTAACGCCAGCATCTAATGCAGCGTCAATAATATTACTGGCCTTTTGCTGCTTTGTTCCAAGCGACATGCATCCAAGTGTCAGTTCAGAAACATATAAATCTGATTGGCCAAGTTGATTTTTTTTCATGCGGTTTCCCTCCAGTAATTGTTCTTTAATCTATTGTAAGAAACTGTTTCCGCTAAATTCAACTAAACAGGTGTGTTAGAATAAATATTAGTGCTGAAAAAAAGGATGAACCAACATATGAAAAAATTTGAAGAAAAAACAATCCATACAGAACAAATATATGATGGGAAGGTTGTTAAATTGCAGGTGGATGATGTGACGCTTCCAGATGGCAAAACAGCAAAACGTGAACTGATTAAGCATCCGGGTGCTGTAGCGATTATTCCGATTACCAAGGATAGAAAAATTGTCTTTGTTGAACAATATCGTAAACCATTGGAAAAATCACTGGTGGAACTGCCGGCTGGGAAACTCGAACCCGGTGAGAAACCCGAAATAACTGCAGTCCGTGAGCTGGAAGAGGAGACCGGCTATACAACGGGCAGTCTTCAATTTATAGCATCATTTTACACGTCGCCTGGTTTCGCGGATGAACTTATGTATCTCTATATGACAGAAGAACTGGAACCGCTGAAAAATGCAGTGTCAGGTGATGATGATGAATTTGTTGAATTGCTTGAACTGACGCTGGACGAGGCAAAGCAGTATGTACGGGAACAGCGCATTCATGACGCCAAAACAAATTATGCAATTTTGTATCTTGAATCACTGGAAAGGATGTAGAAAATGCTGAACTCATATTTTGCTGATATGCACATCCATATTGGGAGAGATATGTACAATAAACCGGTAAAGATAACCGGAGCCAAAACATTGACCCTTACCAATATTTTGATAGAAGCAAGCCGAAACAAGGGGATTCATATGACAGGAGTGATTGACAGTCATGCTCCGGCGGTACAGGAAGAGATAAAACAATTAATTGAAGCGGGGAAAGCCTATGAGCTGGCAGATGGGGGAATTCAATTTGAAAAGGTAACATTGCTGCCCGGTTCGGAAATTGAGGTATATGATGAAAATTGCCATGGACCTATTCACGTGCTTTGCTTTTTCCCGACACTTCAGACGATTGAAGCGTTTACAGAGTGGTTGACAGGAAGAATGAAAAACGTCACACTGAGTTCCCAGCGTTATTATGGTTCTGCTAAAGAACTGCAGTACAAAGTGAAAGAACTTTCCGGGCTGTTTATCATCGCCCATGCGTTTACCCCGTTTAAAAGTTTATACGGAAAAGGTGTTCATCAATCATTAAAAGAGGTATTTGATCCTGATTTGATTGATGCCATTGAACTCGGATTGAGTTCGGATACGACAATGGCTGATCAAATAAAGGAATTACATGACTATACATTTGTGTCGAATTCTGATGCGCATTCGCTTGCTAAAATCGCCAGGGAATATCAGGAAATTATCATGGAAGAGCCTTCTTTTAAAGAATTTGAATGGGCATTAAGCAATGTAAATGGGCGGTCCATCAAACAAAATTTCGGTATGAATCCGCATTTGGGAAAATATCATACAACAGTTTGCAGTCAATGTCTGGAGCCATTATCACTTGATGCAGATCAATGCCATAAGTGTCATTCCACTAAAATCATAAAAGGTGTGTATGACCGGATACAGGAATTGTCCAATGCCGACGGAAGCAATGTGGAGCGGCCGCCATATTTGTATCAGGTTCCATTGGAGTATCTGCCAAAGCTTGGTCCTAAAACATTTGAAAAGCTGTTATCCCATTTTGATACGGAAATGAATGTCATTCACCATGTTTCATTTGAGGATCTGAAAAAGGTTGTTCCTGAAAAACTAGCTGCCTCTATTATCCGGATGCGTGAAGGAAAGCTGGAAATAAGAGCTGGCGGGGGCGGCAGATACGGAAGTGTAACTTCCTGAATTAATCATCCGCAATTTGGTATTTTTACATGGTATTCTTCATAGTTTTTAAGTAGAGAAGCAAAAAAGAACAATGGAGGATTTCAATGTATACCAAACGAACTTTAGCAGTAAATCATGTAAAAGAACATGCGACCATTTATTTGTTTATGATTATTCTGTTCTTAACGGGTGTCATTTTCGGAGCAATCATTGTAAACAGTATGAGTTTTGGACAAAAGGAAGGGTTGTTTTTCTACCTGGAACGTTTTTTTGGACAAATTAGCGGGAGCGGGCAAATCGATAATGGTGAAATCTTAAAGACCAGCTTCCTATATCATGCCAAATATTTAATTTTACTGTTTATATTGGGGTTATCTGTTATTGGTCTTCCATTGGTATGGGTTCTCATATTCCTAAAGGGGCTTGTCGTGGGATTTTCCGTTGGATTTATTGTCAATCAGCTCGGGGCAAAGGGATTGCTGCTGGCATCATTATCAATCGCGCCGCAGAACTTTTTAATTATACCGGTCTATTTAATTGCCGGGAGCATGTCCATGATATTCTCATTGACGCTGCTTGGAAAACTGTTTTCAAAAAAGATTCCGCAGCCGATTTTTCAACCGTTTGGCCGTTATATGATGATCTTTTTCCTGCTTTTCGCTGCTTCATTCGTCGCAGCTTCCATGGAAGCATTTGTTGCAAATGAAGCAATGGAAGTTCTGATCCAATCATTTTATAAATGATAATTTATATTATATAATAATAATTATCGGTAACAGTTTATAATTATTATACTTTGACACTGGTTATCTGTGTGCATATAATATAGATGGGGATATCAGGGAGGAGACTTGCCATGGAACATCGAATTGAACAGATTAAAAAACAGCTCCATGCACAAAGCTATAAGCTTACTCCACAACGGGAAGCTACTGTCAGGGTATTGCTTGAACGTGAAGAAGATCACTTAAGTGCAGAGGAAATATACTTACTTGTTAAAGAACTGGCACCTGAAATCGGATTGGCGACGGTGTATCGAACATTAGAATTATTATCCGAATTAAAAATTGTCGATAAGATAAACTTTGGTGATGGTGTTTCCCGTTACGATCTTCGCAAAGAGGGTGCGGAACATTTTCATCACCATCTGGTCTGTATTGAATGCGGATCTGTTGAAGAAATTGTGGAGGATTTGCTTGAAGACGTTGAAAAAATCGTTGAAAATGACTGGGGATTTCAAGTTAAGGATCACCGTTTAACATTTCATGGACTTTGCAAGCAATGTCAGAAAGCATCTGTGCAGTCTGCAACATCATAACGTTTTTGGATGCCTTTTTCTTAACGGAAAGAGGCTTTTGTTTTGATTTGCGGCGGTTGGAAGTCCTTCAGAAAACTGCCATATTAATTTACTTTTTAGCATAAATGGGTTACGTTTGAATAAACGAAACATAATTATTGTTTCCCATGTATATTGGGATCCTTTTTTTGCATATCTTTTATTAATAGATATCAAAAGAGGGGACATGCAGTGTGAAAGAGATGATATGGGATACATTGAAGGTGTTTGTGATTTTCGCTGCCTGTACGTGCTTATTTTATATAGGATTGCAGGTAATGCATGCTGAATATGAAAAGAATCACCGTTATGATCCACCTGAAGGTCCTTCTGTTAAGGTGTTTGAGCAGGGGGATGACATTATCGACCGATTAAACATATTTTTCCAATTAGGGGAGTAGCCGTTATGCTAAAATCCGGTATTGAGGATTTTATACATTATATACAGGTAGAACGGGGCTTATCGGACAATACATTAAAATCCTACCGGCGGGATTTGGGACAATACATGTCGTTTGTTGATCAAAAAATACATAAAAAAAATTGGGCTGATGTGGAACGTCAGGATATTGTCAGATTTTTATATGACCTTAAGGACCATGGGAAATCATCCGCAACAATTGCAAGAATCATTTCATCGATCCGCTCCTTTCATCAATTTCTGATGAGGGAACAGATGGTGAACCAGGATCCCAGTATTCATATTGAGACCCCCAAAAGAGAAAGAAAATTGCCCGACATTTTATCTGCACAGGATGTTGAAACCTTATTGACATTACAGGCGGATTCTCCGTTACGTATCCGCAATAAGGCAATGCTGGAGGTAATGTATGCAACAGGATTGCGTGTGTCGGAATTAATCAGTTTAAAGGTTAGTGATCTTCACCTGACTATGGGTTTTGTCAGGTGTTACGGTAAAGGTTCAAAAGAAAGAATTGTTCCATTGGGGGATGTCGCTAAAGAAGCAGTGGAAAAATACCTGCAGGATGCTCGAGGACAGCTTACCAGACGAAAACAGGACCGGAACGCATTGTTTGTTAATCAGCACGGAAGACCATTGTCAAGGCAGGGGTTTTGGAAGATACTGAAAGCGGCAGCCAGGGAATCAGGAATCAAAAAAGAAATAACGCCGCACACATTGCGCCACTCTTTCGCAACACACTTGCTGGAGAATGGGGCGGATTTGCGGTCCGTTCAGGAAATGCTTGGACATTCGGACATTTCCACAACGCAAATTTATACGCATGTTAACAGGACACGTCTGAAGGATATTTACCAATCATACCATCCAAGGGCATAATTATAGACTAAGATGTCAGACATCCTACAACAAAATTAGATACGATAAATTATGCCGGAAAAGATCATATTATTACTGGAGGGATATTATGCAGGATTTCAAACGAGTATTTTTAATTGTAATGGATTCAGTGGGAATCGGTGAAGCCCCGGATGCGGAAAAATTTGATGATAAGGGAGCAGACACGCTTGGCCATATTGCCGATCGGATGAATGGATTGGATATGCCACATATGGCAAGGCTGGGTCTGAGCAATATCCGGGAAATAGAGGGAATTGCAAAACAGGACAATCCGCAGGCACATTTTACAAAAATGCAAGAGGCATCCAATGGGAAAGATACGATGACTGGCCACTGGGAGATTATGGGTCTGAACATCCAACAGCCTTTCCGCACTTTCCCAAATGGATTCCCGGATGAATTGATTACTGAACTGGAAGAAAAAACAGGCCGTGGTGTTATTGGGAATAAACCGGCTTCCGGTACGGTTATATTGGATGAGCTCGGTAAAGAACATATGGAAACGGGAGCTTTAATTGTTTATACTTCAGCAGATTCGGTACTGCAGATTGCAGCCCATGAAGACATTATTCCGCTGGAAGAGCAGTATAAAATATGCGAAATTGCCCGTGAACTGACACTGGATGAAAAGTATATGGTCGGCCGGGTGATTGCCAGACCTTTCACAGGTAAACCAGGGGCATTTCAGCGGACTGCAAACAGACATGATTACGCTTTAAAACCATTTGGACATACAGTTATGAATGAATTGAAGGACACTGATCATGATGTGATTGCTTTAGGAAAGATATCGGATATTTATGACGGTGAAGGTGTTACGTCTGCAATTCGGACCGCCGATAACGAGGATGGCATGACAAAGCTGGTTGAATCGATGGAAAAGGATTTCTTCGGACTCAGTTTTTTAAACCTGGTTGATTTTGATGCCAAATATGGTCACCGCAGGGATCCGGAAGGTTATGGGAAAGCATTGGAAGCATTTGATGCGCGCTTGCCGGAAGTGTTAAACAGATTGCATGACGATGATTTACTCATCATTACCGCTGATCACGGAAACGATCCAATCCATCACGGTACAGACCATACCCGTGAATATGTTCCATTGCTTGTTTTTCATAATGGAATCCGTGAAGGAAAAGAATTACCAATCCGCAAAACATTTGCGGATATCGGAGCAACCATCTCCGACAATTTCAATATATCCATGCCTGAGCACGGGAAAAGTTTTTTAAACGAAATTAAATAGAAAGAGTGGTAGTTCATGGATCAAAAAAGTATTAAAGAAGCAGCAGCGTTTCTGAATAAAAATTTGACTGAAAAACCGGAGATAGGATTAATATTGGGCTCTGGACTGGGAGTACTTGCTGATGAAATAGACAACCCCGTATCTTTCCTGTATAAACAGATTCCGCATTTTCCGGAGTCAACTGTTTCCGGGCATAAGGGCCAGTTGGTTGCCGGCATACTGGAAGGGCGACAAGTAATCGCCATGCAGGGAAGGTTTCACTACTATGAAGGATATACAATGCAGCAGGTGACTTTTCCGGTGCGGGTTATGAAGGAATTGGGAATTGACTCCCTTGTTGTAACGAATGCAGCAGGAGGAATAAATAAATCGTTTCATGCGGGTGACTTAATGCTGATTGACGATCATATCAATAACATGGGGAATAATCCATTGATTGGACCGAATCAGGAGGAAATGGGCGACAGATTTCCGGACATGTCCGCAGCCTATGATTCCGTTTATCTTGCCCACGCAGATCAATGTGCTGAGAAAATTGGTCTGACAGTAAGGCATGGTGTATATGTCGCGAATACCGGACCCGCTTACGAAACACCAGCAGAAATTCGAATGCTGCGCACATTTGGCGGTGATGCAGTTGGTATGTCAACAGTGCCGGAAGTAATTGCTGCTGCACATTCCGGTTTGCGTGTACTGGGTATTTCGTGCATTTCAAATATGGCGGCAGGTATTCTTGATCAGCCTCTGACCCATAATGAAGTGATTGAAACAACGGATAAGGTTAAAGAAAACTTTTTGCGGTTTGTCAAAGAAATAATCCGGACATTGCCAATTAAAGAGCGAGGGTGATGGATGATGAGAATGTATGACATAATTGAAAAAAAACGTAATGGCAAAGAACTTACCAATGAGGAAATCCGTTATTTTATTGATGGATATACAAACGGCGAGATACCGGATTATCAGGTGAGTTCACTTCTGATGACTATTTATTTTCAGGATATGAATGAGAGAGAACGTGCGGAATTGACAAGTGCAATGGTTGACTCAGGCGACAAAATAGATTTATCAGGAATTACCGGTATCAAAGTCGATAAACATTCAACCGGCGGGGTCGGTGACACTACAACACTTGTACTTGCTCCGTTGGTGGCTTCACTTGGGGTTCCGGTTGCAAAAATGAGCGGCAGAGGTCTGGGACACACTGGCGGAACCATCGATAAGCTGGAATCCATACCGGGATTTCATGTTGAAATTACCAGTGAAGAATTTATCCAGCTTGTCAATAAAAACAAGGTAGCAGTGGTTGGACAATCCGGGAACCTTACACCGGCAGATAAAAAACTGTACAGCTTAAGGGATGTAACTGCAACTGTTAATTCAATCCCATTAATTGCAAGCTCCATTATGAGCAAAAAAATAGCATCTGGTGCCGATAGTATTGTACTTGATGTTAAAACTGGATCCGGGGCTTTTATGCAAAAACTGGATGATGCCAAAGAACTCGCTGAAGCTATGGTATCCATTGGAAACCAGGTAGGAAGAAATACGATGGCGGTCATTTCGGATATGAGCCAGCCTCTTGGCAATGCAGTTGGCAATGCATTGGAAATAAAAGAGGCAATTGATACATTAAAAGGTAACGGTCCAGATGATTTAACCGAATTATGCCTCGTATTAGGCAGTCAGATGACAGTGCTTGCCGGGAAAGCGGAGACGACGGAGGAAGCACGCAAACTTCTCCAGGAAAATATACGCAACGGAAAGGCATTCAGTCAATTTAAAACATTTATTGAATCCCAGGGTGGGGATACCACTGTGGCGGATCAACCGGAAATGCTTCCCCAGGCAGATTATAAGATTGCATTGCCTGCAAAGAAAACCGGTACGATAGCTGAAATTACTGCAAATGATGTTGGAACCGCAGCAATGATGCTTGGAGCGGGAAGAGCAACCAAAGAATCGGTCATTGATTTGGCTGCAGGCATAGTGCTTCATAAGAAAATCGGAGACAATGTTACAGAGGGCGAACCGCTTTTAACGATTCATACAAATAGCACTGACATTGAGGACGTTAAAGAGAAGCTTTATAAAAGTATCACAATTTCTGATACACCAGTCGAATCGCCTACCCTTATTTATGGAACTGTAACAGAATAACAGAGATATTAGATGAAAAAACACACATCTCCCATGTGTGTTTTTTTGCGCCTTCAACAAGTATAAATTGATGTCATTACGTTAATCCTTTTACTATATTGATTGTTGGAGGTTAAACCATGAAAAAATTTGTAATAATGACCAGTATCGTTTGTTTTTATATGGCGGTTGCATCCGGTATTGTTTACGGCAAGGAGGGGGATTCCGGCGAAAAGTCCGGTGAGAATATTAATCTTGCGCCGGATGTTAAATCAGCTATTCTAATTGAGCGGGATACCGGTAAAGTACTTTACAAGAAAAATCCCAACAAGAAATTGCCACCCGCAAGTATGACAAAAATTATGTCTCTGCTTCTGATTATGGATGCACTCGACAAAGGAAAAATCGAGAAAGATGATATGATACGTGTCAGTGAGCGGGCTGCATCGATGGGAGGTTCACAAATATTTCTGGAGGAAGGCGAAGAAATGAGTGTTAATGATTTATTGAAAGGAATCGCCATTGCCTCTGGTAATGATGCTACGGTAGCACTTGCCGAACGGCTTGCCGGAAGCGAAGAAGCTTTTGTTAAGAAAATGAACGAAAAAGTAAAGGCACTTGGGCTGGAGAACACTCATTTCGGAAATTCAACCGGCTTGCCTGCTGAGAACCATTACAGCACCGTTCATGATATGTCAGTCATGGCAAAAGAGTTATTAAAATACGAATCTATAACCGATTATACTTCTGTATATGAAGACTATTTACGAAAGGGTCAGGAGAACGAGTTCTGGCTGGTCAATACAAATAAATTAGTTAAGTCATATCCGGGGGTGGATGGATTAAAAACCGGGTATACCAATGAGGCTAAATATTGTCTTACTGCTACAGCAGAGAAAAATGACATGCGTGTAATAGCGGTTGTAATGGGGGCCGATTCGACGAAAAAGCGCAATGGAACAGTATCCCAGATGCTTGATTATGCATTTAACCATTTTGAAACAAAAAACTTATTTAAAAAAGGTGACAAAGTAACAACATTGGATTTATTGAAGTCAGAAAAGCAGCATATCGATGTTGTCGCTTCAGAGTCAATCAGCACCATTCATCGAAAAGGTGAATCAACCGAAGATATTACTGCAAAATCTATGTTGTCGGAAGATATCCAATTACCGCTTAAAAAAGGCGACAAAGTGGGGGAAATTGTGATCAAAAAATCCGGAAAAACAGTTTCCAAATCACCGCTCGTCATTAATCAGGATGTTGAGTCAGCAAGTTATTTCACCTTACTGAAAAGGACACTGCAAAACTTGGCGAAAAGCGGTTGATTTTTACTATTTTGAACGAATAGGCACTTCTTTTGTCATCATGCAGGAATTAGGAAGACATATAAAGAAAAATATAATACAACAATTTGTAAGGAGGAGAACAAAATGGTTCTGTCTACTGCGTTTGAAGTGAAAGAAGACGTATTAATCGTTCGAATCTCAGGGGAACTGGACCATCATGAAGCAGAAGCATTGCGGAATGAATGGAAGGAAATGATTTACCAGAATGCTATAAAGCATGTGATTTTAAATCTTGAAGCTGTATCATTTATGGACAGCTCCGGACTGGGGGTTGTTCTGGGAAGGTATAAGGAGGTTCTGCAGCTTGGCGGGGAAATGGTCGTATGTTCAGTTTCGCCGCCAGTAAAACGTTTATTCGAAATGTCGGGTATTTTTAAAATTATTCGTTTAGAGGAGAACGAAGAAAACGCGTTATTTACGTTAGGGGTGGCTTCATGAATAATGAAATGTGTGTAGAATTTTCCAGTGTAAGTGAGAACGAGTCCTTTGCCAGGGTGACAGTCGGTTCATTTATTGCACAGCTTGATCCCACAATGGATGAATTGACTGAGATAAAAACAGTCGTATCAGAAGCGGTAACAAACGCAATAATCCATGGTTATAATAATAGGCCCGGCAATCAGGTTTCTATTCGATGCGCCTTGAACGATGACGAAGTGGAACTGACAATTAAGGATAATGGTATTGGTATTGGAGACTTGGATGAAGCCAGACAGCCGCTGTATACATCGAAACCCGAGCTGGAACGTTCCGGAATGGGTTTTACGATCATTGAAAATTTCATGGATTCTGTTGAAGTTATTTCCAGCCCTGGTGACGGAACTACCGTGCATATGACAAAACAATTAACAAAAAGCAAGACGGTTTGCAAATAGGGATGCCTATGGATGTAAATGTTAAAAAAGATGATTACAATGATCAGAGAGAGGCTTTAACAGATGAACAGGTAAAAGAATATATTTATAAAAGCCAACATGGCGATAAAGAATCCAGGGATATTTTGGTCGAAAGAAACGTCAGGCTTGTCTGGTCCGTTGTCCAGCGATTTATCAGCAGAGGCTATGATCCGGATGATTTATTTCAAATCGGAAGTATCGGGCTTATCAAAGCGATTGATAAATTTGATTTGTCATATGATGTACGATTTTCCACGTATGCGGTTCCGATGATTATCGGGGAAATCCAACGATTCATCCGTGATGACGGAAGTGTTAAAGTCAGCAGATCCCTGAAAGAGACTGGAAATAAAATCAGAAAAAAACGGGACGAGCTGACGAAACAACTTGGAAGATCGCCTGCCATCCATGAAATAGCTGATGCTTTGGATATTTCGCCAGAGGATGTTGTGCATGCAGAAGATGCAGCGAAAGCTCCGCACTCCATTCATGAAACGGTGTTTGAAAATGATGGCGATCCGATTACATTGCTGGATCAAATAGCAGAGGAAGATACAAACTGGTTTGACAAACTGACGTTACAGGAGGCAATAAGGGGGCTCAATGAGCGTGAGCGGTTGATTGTATATTTGCGTTATTATAAAGATAGAACGCAATCGGAAGTAGCGGAAAGGCTCGGTATTTCACAAGTGCAGGTTTCAAGACTCGAGAAGAAAATACTGTACGAAATGAAAGTTAATATGAATCAATGATAATCATCACTTTTAAAGTGGTGATTTTTTTGTTTTAATAATAAAATTTTATGCTTGTGTATAATTCGATTACCGAATGAGTCACTGCACTTTAGCTTCTACTTGTCAACTT
Source organism: Virgibacillus siamensis (assembly GCF_900162695.1). Taxonomy (NCBI): domain Bacteria; kingdom Bacillati; phylum Bacillota; class Bacilli; order Caryophanales; family Bacillaceae; genus Virgibacillus; species Virgibacillus siamensis. The sequence continues at coordinate 1,402,638 of NZ_FUIH01000007.1, read as the reverse complement.
TTGCTAGCTATAACAAATTTTTTTTAACAAACACTATAGTACATCACAAAACGGAGGATGATTTTATATGGATAACATCATTTATCTCCGGATGAAGAAAAATGTGGAACTGAACAAAATGCAGCGTTTGTATTTAAAGGATATCGCGTATATATCAGCGCCTTCAGCGCTTAAATCCAAGTTGGAGAATACCTTTATCTACAACATAACAGAAAAAGATCAAAACATAATCATCATTGATAGCTTTATCGTTATTGACCATTTAAACGAGCAATATTCAGGACTGGAGTTTCAGCTTATTGGGCCGGCACAGTCAATTATCCGAATCAAAAAAGTAAAAAAAACACCAAGTATACTGCTTGCATCCATTGTTTGGATTCTTTTGTTTATCGGAACGGCCATGACGATTATGAATTTTCATTATGATGTTAGTATGCAGGAAGTTCAGCAAAAGCTGCATTTATTATTGACCGGTGAAGAAAATGAATACCCATTGTGGATACAAATTCCTTATTCATTCGGATTGGGCATTGGTATGCTGCTATTCTTCAATCATTGGTTCACCAAACGGTTCAATGAAGAACCCAGTCCGCTTGAAGTTGAAATTTATAATTACCAGCAGGATTTGGATCAATACGTCAGTTACTATGAAAACCGGTTAAATGATACCAAACCTTTTCATTAGCATATTGGAGGTCATAATTGGTCTTGCTGGTGGATTGGCGGTTGGGGGAGGATTTGTTGCTTTTCTGACTGTATTGGGTATTATTCCGAGATTAATTCAATTAAGCCGTACCGCAAAATATATACACGTATATGTTATCAGTGTCATAACAGGAACATTATTCGGCACGTATATGTCTTTTGCGGAAGTAAATTGGGATCAACCGACGGCAGTTTTGATTTTGTGGGGAACATTCCACGGTATTTTTAATGGAATGCTTGCAGCGGCACTTACGGAAGTATTAAATGTGTTTCCGATTATTTCCAAACGTATAAGAATGGAAGATAAACTGTTATGGTTTCTGATGGCAATCGTATTTGGGAAGATTGCCGGCTCCATTTTTCAATGGACGTTTTTTATGAAGTGAACAGGCAAAGTTCGAAGCGAGGTGTTAAGTTATGAAAATGCGTGATGATGTGACATTGGTCTCCGGAAAAGTTAAAGAAAATGAAGCATACATGAAAGACAAAATCGGTCTGGGTACATCGTTTGATCTGGGGTTTCGGGAATTAACCCTGTTGAAAACAAAAGTTCAGATTTATTATTTAACAGGACTTTGTGATACATCTGTTATTGCAGAAGTAATAAAAAAATTAGTCGATATTAATGATAGTGAGCGGGAACGAAGAAAGATACCCGAAATCATACACAACCGGATTATACATCAACAAGTAATAGAAACAGAAAATATGGATGAAGTGGTGGATCAGTTATTGTCCGGTTTGATTGTTATTTTCGTGAATGGAGAAAAACATTCCTTCATTGTTGATGTACGGCATTACCCGGGGCGTACTCCCCAGGAACCGGATACAGAACATGTTGTACGTGGATCTCGGGATGGATATACGGAAAACATCATCGAAAATACTGCTTTAACAAGAAGGCGAATACGTGATGCCAGACTTCGCATGGAAATGTTGAAAGTGGGAGAGCGATCGAAGACAGATTTATGCGTTTGTTATTTAAGCGATGTTGCGGATGAAGGTTTAATTGAAGTTATTAAAAAGAAAATTGAGGATATTGAAATCGATGGCATATCAATGGCAGACAAAACAATTGAAGAATTTATTGTGCAGCGGGGATGGAATCCTTATCCATTGGTACGTTATACAGAACGTCCTGATGTAGCTTCCAGCCATTTACTGGAAGGCCATGTGTTGTTGATGGTTGATACATCACCGAGCATTATTATTTTGCCGACCACCTATTTTCATCATGTCCAACATGCAGAAGAATACCGGCAGGCGCCAATGGTCGGTACATTTATAAGATGGGTAAGGTTTTTGGCAATCCTTGCGTCCATCTTTTTACTGCCGCTATGGCTATTGTTTGTAATTGAGCCGTCTTTACTTCCGCAGCAACTGGCGTTTATTGGACCGCAAGAGGAAGGCAATGTACCAATCGTACTGCAAATTATATTAGCGGATCTTGGTGTGGAATTTTTACGAATGGCCGCAATCCATACACCGACACCCCTGTCAACAGCAATGGGCTTGATTGCTGCTGTACTGATTGGTCAAATAGCCATTGATGTAGGAATGTTTGGCCCCGAAGTTATTTTATACGTTTCTGTAAGTGCTATCGGATCGTATGTTACCCCAAGTTATGAACTAAGTGTTGCAAATAAACTAACGCGATTTGTGCTGATTGTTGTGACAGGATTATTTGGAGTGATTGGATTTGCTGTTGGATTTACCGCGTTTATTTTATACCTCGTACGACTTAAATCAATCCGAACCCCTTACTTATGGCCGTTTTTGCCGTTCAATGCAGGTGCGATTGTTCAAATTCTTATTCGAGTGCCGGTTCCAAAATCCAATAAGCGTCCAAGCATTGTACACCCGCGAAATAATTACCGCCAGCCTGTTAAACGGTAAAGTTATGCCGGCATTATCCTTTTGTTTTTTTTCGGCTTATGATACAGTATTTTTATTCTTTTGAATAGGGGACATGTATTATGACACTGGAAAATTACCCATTCACTATTAACGGGAAGGGCCATTTGGAAATCGGTGGAATGGATTCAATGAAATTGGTTTCCGAATATGGAAGTCCGTTGTACGTATATGATGTATCTGTAATTCGGAACAACTGCAGGGAATTCATGGATACTTTTAAAAAACTAAACGTTAAAGCACAGGTTGCATACGCAAGTAAAGCTTTTTCTTCGATTGCAATGCTCCAGGTGATGAAACAGGAAAACTTAAGTTTGGATGTTGTGTCACAAGGAGAGCTGTACACAGCATTACAGGCTGATTTTCCAGTCGAAAAAATTCACATGCATGGAAATAATAAAAGCCGGGATGAACTTGCCATGGCGATCGAGAATAATGTTGGTTGTATTGTAGTTGATAATTTTTACGAGATTAATTTAATCACGAGTTTGTTGGAGCAGTACGGAAAAGAAATGGATGTCCTTATGCGTGTTACGCCAGGGATTGAATCAAAAACACATAGGTATATTATGACTGGAAATGAAGATTCGAAATTTGGGTTTAATCTTCATAATGGTCAAGCTGATCAAGCGTTTTTGCAATTAACAGAACACCGCAAAATCCGATTCAAGGGTCTTCATTGCCATATTGGTTCACAAATATTTGAAACAGATGGATTTAAACTTGCTGCGGAAATGTTATTCAAAAAATTGAAGTTATGGAAAGACCAATATGATTATACACCGGATGTTCTGAATCTTGGAGGAGGATTCGGTATTCGATACACAGATGAGGATAACCCGCTTCCATATTCCGCTTATGTCGAAGAACTCGTGAAAACAGTAAAAAAACATGCCGCCTCTCTTGAAATACCAATACCGGAAATTTGGATTGAGCCAGGTCGTTCAATTGCCGGAAACGCAGGATTGACTTTGTATACGATTGGTTCAATTAAAGAAATTCCGGATGTTCGCACGTATATTTCCGTAGACGGTGGATTAACGGATAATTTAAGACCAGCACTTTATCAGGCTAGATATGAGGGATTACTAGCGAATAAAGCTGATGCTGAACTTTCCGGAGATGTTTCTGTAGCAGGTAAATGTTGCGAATCGGGTGATATGCTGATTTGGGATTTACCATTGCCTGAGGTTGAAAGCGGAGATGTATTAGCTGTTTTTTCAACAGGTGCTTACGGTTATTCTATGGCAAATCATTACAACAGATTTCCGAATGCTGCTGTTGTTTTTGTGGAAAACGGCCGGGACAAGCTCGTTGTAAAACGGGAAACCTACAAAGATTTAGTGAAAAATGATTTGCCTTATGAAGAATAGGAAGCTTTAATTATTTTTTGGAAAATGGTAAGATATACAGTGTTTAAAGAATTTAAAAGGGGATATCGAGATGAATAAAACCGGGTATATATTAATGGAAAATGGTAATAAAATTGAATTTGAACTTTATCCAAACGAAGCACCGAATACAGTAGCCAACTTCGAAAAACTGGCTAATGAGCAATTTTATGATGGGCTGACTTTTCACCGGGTAATACCAGGGTTTGTCAGTCAAGGCGGCTGTCCAAATGGAAATGGAACGGGTTCAGCCGGGTACACAATCAATTGTGAAACAGAAGGAAATCCGCATACACATGTTGAAGGATCGTTATCGATGGCACACGCCGGTAAAGATACTGGAAGCTGTCAATTTTTTGTTGTACATGAACCACAACCACATTTAAACGGTGTTCATACAGTTTTTGGTCAGGTAACATCAGGAATTGAACATGCAAAAGCTATGAAAAACGGGGATGCAATGAAGGAAATAAGGGTAGTCTCTGAGTAAGATTTTAAATGGACGTTTATACACTTCTTTATCTGGTATTCGTAGTTGCGCCAATCGGTACATTTGTTCATGAGAGCGGTCATGCATTAGGCGCTTCACTAGTCAAGGCAAACAGCATTTTTCTGACCATCGGAACAGGCAGAAGGGTTTATGAATTTACATTACGAAACATTCAAGTGATCATTCATTTGTATTTTTTTATTGGAGGAAGTGTATCCAGCGAGCGGGAAGTGCCGTTTGACCGTTTTGAAAAAATCTGGATTGCCGCTGCGGGCCCCATATGCAATAGTTTGCTTGCCATTATGTTGTGGTATGTAAACAGCATTTATCCACACTATTCAATTGTACTGCTTGCACTATTTAACTTTTGGGTAGCTGGAATAAATATAATTCCCTTTCAAATACGCGGAAGACAATCAGACGGCTGCCGAATCTTGATGGCGCTTATTCAGAAATAATGATTTTTGAAGAGACGTCAAAAGCGGTATGATTATGGTTTTTTCAGGCAATACTTGATAAAAGGATGAGTTTTTTTGAACGAGAAGAAAAAGAATTGGCTGTTAATGATCATTTTACTGGCAATTGGTTTTATTGCAGGGTTCATCTATTGGTTTGGATTTGTTCTTTAAAAGTATAATTTGACAAAATCAGCAAGATGAGGCATAAATATATATACAAACTATACTATTTTATGCTGACAAATTGAAATGTTATTTTTCATAATGAGGGGTATCTATGTTAATTCGTTACAAAAAGAATATGGAAAAAATCGCAATGGGGTTATTATCATTTATGCCCGAAGGTAAAGATGTGAAAAAATTGCAGCAAACCATAAAGGAATATGAAACGAATCCCGACTGGCAACTCTTCTTATGGAAGGAAGAAGATATAATCGGTGCAATAGGAGTAAAAATAGAAGATGAGATTAATGCTGTCGTACAGCATATCTCGGTTAACCCATCCCATCGGAATATGGGCATCGGCAAAAAAATGATAGAAGAAGTGGAGAAAATTTACAGTGAAAAATACGCTGTTTGTGCGGATGAGTTTACTCAGGAATTTTACAATAAATACTGTGATTGCCAAAAGAAACAATGAAATCATGTGAAATAACAGTAGCCAGCTCTTCATAGAGCTGGCTATTGTTAAGCGTATTAGCTGGATTAACCGGATGCGAATGAATTACATCCAGGCAGCACCAACGATAATGAGCAGAATGAACAGTACTACGATTAGCGCAAATCCTCCACCATAGTTGCCACTCATACTAAATTCCTCCTTTTCCACTTAACGAATAAATGTTTTTTTGGTAACATTTATCTTACGTTATAATTTATGTTGGCAGCAGGCATAGTGTATAGGCGCATATGACAAAGTACACATTTTTTTTGATATATCCTGGTGTATCTGCCTATTTTTGAAGGGATGAGGGGTATGAATAAACCTTATGAAGTAAAACTGGATGCATTCGAGGGACCTCTTGACCTGCTTCTTCATTTGGTTAACCAGTATGAAATTGATATATATGATATACCTGTGGCCAAAATCACCGAACAGTATATGCATTACATCCATGCGATGCAGCAGCTGGAGCTCAATGTTGCCAGTGAATATCTTGTCATGGCTGCTACTTTACTTGCAATTAAAAGCCAGATGCTCCTGCCTGCTCAAGAAATGGATGAAGAAGATGATGAATATATGGAAGACCCCCGTGATGAACTAATGCAGCGCCTAATTGAGTATAGAAAATATAAAGCAGCCGCGGAAAAGCTGAAAGAAAAAGAACATGATGAACATCAGATCTTTACCCGCCCGCCGGTTGCCTTTGAGTACGTCGAACGAAACCGGCCGATCGAAAAAAGTGACACCTCAATTTATGATATGCTCCATGCACTGGAAAAGGTATTTGAACGGAAAGAGTGGAATAAACCTTTGGAAACGAAGGTACAGAGCGGAGAAATACCTATTGAACAGCGGATGACTGAAGTGCTGGAAATTGTGAAGGCATCGGAAAAAGGAGTTTCGTTTGATCACTTATTTGAAATACCATCCAAAGCGCATATTGTTGCTACATTCATGGCAGTACTGGAACTAATGAAAGAACATGAGGTTCATTGTGTTCAAAAAAAACATTTTGATGCATTATATGTTGTATACATGGGGGCATGACATTGGAATTAAATGAATTGAAGGCTATTATTGAAGGATTGTTATTTGCGAGTGGGGATGAAGGGATTTCCAAAAAGCAATTATCAACAATCCTTGAAATAACGGAAACAACTGTAAGCCATACCCTTGATGAATTGAAATCTGATTATGATTGTACAGACCGGGGGATCATGCTTATTCATTCACGGAATGCCTTCCATCTGACTACAAAACCGGAACACAGCAATTATTTCAGAAAATATCTGGAGTCCCCCCAGATATCAAAAATGTCTCAGGCAGCATTGGAGACACTTGCCATCATAGCGTATCGCCAGCCGATTACAAGAACTGAAATCGAAGAAATCCGCGGTGTTAAAAGTGATCGGCCGGTACAGACACTTGTTGCCAGGTCCTTGATTGAGGAAGTGGGAAGAAGAGAAGGCATTGGTCGTCCCATTCTTTTTGCTACAACAAAAGATTTTCTGACCTACTTTGGACTGACATCGCTGGAGGAACTTCCGCCGCTTCCGGAAAATGAAGATGAAGCTGAACAAGATGCTGATTTGTTTTTTGGAAAAATGCAGGATGACCTTAATACATGATCCGGACTCATGCAGTAAATTACATGCATGGGTCTTTTTTTGCTTAATGGCATATCTTGTTCCATGGCGCATAAACTGTACAGAATAGTATTCAATACGGAGGTTCCAAGTATGCGGCATATCTTTATTGCAATAAGCCTGATTATCAGTTTAATAGTTTTTCCGGCAATCGGACAAGCAAAACCAAGCGTTTCTGCCAACAATGCGGTGCTGATGGAGCAGTCTTCAGGCAGGGTATTATTTGCTAAAGCTGCACACGAAAAGCAGCCTATCGCGAGTATAACCAAAATTATGACCGCAATCATCGCAATTGAATCAGGTATGATGAACGAAACAGTTACTGTGAGCAAAAAATCGGTATATACAGAAGGATCCTCCATTTATTTGGAACAGGGAGAAAAAATAAAACTAAAGGATCTGGTTTACGGCCTTATGCTTCGCTCCGGGAATGATGCTGCTGTGGCAATCAGTGAGCATGTCGGCGGAAGTGTTGAAGGATTCGTTCACATGATGAATAAAAAAGCAAAATGGATTGGTATGACGAACACTTCGTTTGCAAATCCACACGGGCTGGATGCGGACAATCATTATTCGACTGCATATGATATGGCTCTGCTAATGCGTTACGCCATGAAAAACAAGCAGTTTCGGAAAATTACCGGGACAACATCCTTTCAATCAGAAAACAGGTCATACTCGTGGATGAACAAAAATAAATTATTAACCAAATTATATAAATATTGTACAGGGGGAAAAACGGGATATACGCAAGTTGCAGGAAGGACGCTCGTATCAACAGCTAAAAAGAACAAAATGGATCTTATTGCAGTGACGCTGAATGGACCGGATGACTGGCAGGATCATATTTCGTTGTTTGAATGGGGATTTGACAAGTTTGACATGAAAACGATTGGAAATAAAGGGAAGGTCGAATATAATCTCGATGACGCTTCGGAGAGTACGATCGGTTATTTGCACCATGATATTACGTATCCATTAAACTACAACGAATTGCAATCTTTAGAAAGTAAATCATTTATTCTAAAAGACGCAACTGATGTTTCTACAGATATAATCGGAAAAACCATTTATTTTATCGATTCAGTGCCTGTACTTGAAACACCCATTTATGCAGAAAAAAAACGTGAGACAAGTTTCCTGTCATCTTTGAATAAAGTGTATAAACAGCTAATGGGGCTGTATTAATATGGTAAATCTGATATGGGCTGCGATGGCCGGAATTGGGATAATTTATGCAATGTTTAATGGAACGATGGAAGAGGTCAATAAAGCTTTGTTTGAAAGTGCAAATGAGGCAGTAACCTTATCGATTGGGCTAATTAGTGTCCTTGTATTTTGGCTTGGGATAATGAAGGTCGCTGAAAAAGCAGGAATCCTGAAAGTATTAATTAAGGCGTTCAGACCATTTGTTGCACGCATCTTTCCAGACATACCCAAAGACCACCCTGCAATGGGATACATTCTGTCAAATTTCACCGCCAATATTTTTGGTCTGGGAAATGCTGCAACACCGATGGGCATCAAAGCAATGGAACAAATGAAGGAATTGAGCGGCACAAATACAGCATCACGCTCCATGATAACTTTTCTTGCATTGAATACATCAAGTCTCACCTTAATACCAACCACAGTGATTGCCATCCGAATGCAATATAAATCGGTTGCCCCGACTGAAATTGTTGGTACAACGATCATAGCGACAATCATTTCTTCCCTAAGTGCATTATTAATAGACCGGTTTTTTTACTATAGAAGTATCAGGAGGAAATAAAATGGGAGTGATAACTTCAATCAGTACATGGCTGATTCCTTGTTTTATATTGGTTGTGTTGGTTGTTGCAACCTGGAAAAAGGTCCCAACCTATGAAATGTTCGTTGAAGGAGGAAAAGAAGGTGTCAAAATGGCATTTTCTTTACTTCCTTTTTTAGTAGGGATGATTGTATCCATTTCAATCTTGCGGAGTTCCGGTGCTTTGGAAGCCTTAATAGGAATCATATCCCCCCTGCTTATCCAAATAGGTGTCCCTCCCGATATTGTACCGTTAGCAATTGTCAGACCGATATCCGGGACTGCTGCACTTGGAATGACAACAGAATTAATCAGCACACATGGACCTGATTCATTTATCGGTCGCCTGGCTTCCACGATGCAAGGAAGTACAGATACAACCCTCTATATTCTAACCGTTTATTTCGGCGCTGTCGGAATCCGAAAAATGGGATATGCCCTAAAGGTTGGACTACTAGCTGACTTAGTTGGTATAATTGCCTCGATTATCATTGTTACAATAATATTTGGATAAGTACTATGATTAGCGTTAACATGTGGTTAACGCTATTATTATGTTTGATGGTAAAATACAGTTGCTGCGAAATGCAAATACTACAGGAGTTTGGTGATGAAGATGGAACGATTACAAAAGGTGATTGCGCAGAGCGGGGTCACTTCCCGAAGAAAAGCCGAAAAACTTATTATGGAAGGAAAAGTTAAGGTCAATAATAAAGTTGTAACAGAGCTCGGGACAAAAGTTTCCGGAAATGATGAGGTTGAGGTAAATGGTGTAAAGCTGGAGAAGGAAGCTCCGGTTTACTATATGTTCTACAAACCAAGAGGCGTTATTTCCAGTTTAAGAGATGATAAAGGCAGAAAAGTCGTGATGGATTTTCTAAAGGAAGTGCCGGAACGAATTTATCCGGTTGGCAGGCTGGATTACGATACATCCGGAATATTACTGCTTACGAATGATGGCGAGTTTGCCAACTTGCTGATGCATCCCAGTCATGGCGTTGAAAAGGTATACGTATGTAAAGTAAAGGGAATACCTGATAAACAGGATTTAGCCAAGTTAAAAAAAGGTGTTAAATCTGATGGCGAGTTGTTAAGGGCAGTTGGTTATAAAATTATGCGTGTCGAAAGAAAAAAGAATACAATGTTATTGGAAATAACACTGAATGAAGGAAAAAACAGACATATCAGGCGCATGATGGAGGAGATAGGCTTTCCGGTTTCCAAATTAAAACGTGAGAAGTATGGATTGCTTACATTGGAAGGTATGCAGCCCGGTGATTTCCGTCCACTGAATCCGAAAGAAGTAAAAAAAATGCGTCAAGTATCACGATGAATTGTTAAAGAATAGTCAAATTTGCCAATATGCAAGCATGGTATACTTGCATAGGGAGTGAAGAAGATGAAGATGGAGCAGCGAATAGAAGGCAAAAAAGCAAAAAAGCGCAACCGGCTGATTTTTCGATCAATTGTATTGGCCGTACTCCTGATTGCATTGATATACGCGTTGGTATCCAATCTGACAAAGGAAGACACCAAGGTTGATATAGGTGATGATGCGCCGGACTTTGTGCTTAATCAGATAAATAAAGATAATCAAAAAGATTCCATTCAGCTTAGTGACTTGGAAGGCAAAGGTGTGATGCTGAATTTTTGGGGGACATGGTGTAAACCCTGTGAAGCGGAAATGCCGTTTATGCAAAAGTTATACCCTGAATATAAGAAGAAGGGTGTTGAAATTGTAACAATAAACTTGGATGCCAATAAATTTGTCGTTCATCGGTTTATTGATAAATATGATTTAACCTTCCCGGTATTATACGACTCCAAGGACCAGGTGATGAACCTTTATAATGTTGGACCGATTCCAAGTTCATTTTTCATTAGTCCGGAAGGGGAGATTATTGAGGTTGTTGAAGGTGCATTAACGCTTGATAAACTGGAAGATCATTTGAAAGAGATTCAACCGGAGTAACATCATTAATGTGAGGGATAATTATGAACAACATAAAGTGTGAATGCGGACATGTGAATCCGGAAGGTACCGTGCTTTGTGAAGCCTGCGGTAAACCGATTGAAGGTAATCAGCATATTGACGGAAATGATCAAAAAAAATTGCTGAATATGCGATATGACGGCAGTGCCCGCAGATCACAGACTTATAATAAATCAATTGTCGATAAAACCTGGAATTTCTTTTCTTCTGTAAAAGTGGGAGTCTGGTTAATTGTTCTTGCACTGGTAGCTTCGGCACTCGGCACCATTTTTCCGCAGGAGATGTATATTCCGGCAAGCGCGGAGTCAAGAGATCCTTCCATATATTACGAACAGACATATGGTATACTGGGTCAAATATATTATCAGCTGGGATTTCATAATTTGTACAGTTCCGCATGGTATCTGATTCTAATTGCTTTAATTGGAATCTCATTGGTGATTTGCAGCATTGACAGGTTTGTTCCTTTATATAAGGCATTAAAAATTCAAAAAGCAAAACGGCACGAAACATTTTTAAGCAGACAGCGCCTGTTCAGCAAGACAGATCACGTGAGTGCGGAAGAAAAGGATCAGCTTGTTAACGCAATGAAAGATAAACGTTACAAAGTACGAAATGAAGATGGACATATTTTGGCCGAAAAGGGGAGATTTTCCCGCTGGGGTCCATATGTCAACCATATTGGTCTCATTATTATTCTAATTGCAGCTTTACTGCGGATGACCACGCCGATGTATTTGGATGAATATGTCTGGGTCAGGGAAGGTGAACAGACTGTTATCCCGGGAACGGACGGGGAATATTACATAAAGAATAAAGATTTCATCCTTGAGACATATTCCGAGGACAATGAGAAATTTAAGGCAGCATTGAAAAAAGAAGGACAGGTCGTGAAGAATTACCAAACCAATGCAGTTGTTTACAAAGAGGCGGAAAATTCCATTCCCGGTTCTGAACAGAAATTGAATAAAGTGGCGGAAGGTAAAATCCGAATGAATCACCCGCTGAAATTTGACGGATACACTTTATACCAGGCCGGCTATCAACGAAATGAATTCACGGAAATGACCTTTAAAATTCACAAAAAAAATGATCCAAAAGAAAAATCACTTGGCAATATTACGATTGATTTAACTTCACCAAAGAAGGAGTATAAACTGGATAATGGTTTCCGGGTAGTTATGGACCAATATTATCCTGACTACTATTTGGATAATGGTGAACCAAAATCCAAAACAAAATATCCGCGAAATCCGGCATTCGTATTTTTCATTTACCCTCCAGGAAGTGAAAAGGCAGAAGTAAGTTTTGTCGGCATCGGCAAAAATGTGGATCCAAGTAAAAATAATGATTATAAACTTGGAATACAAGACTTTCAGATGCGTGATGTCAGCGGACTGACCGTACGGCGTGATTATACGCTGCCGCTATTTATTATTGGAGCTGTTATTTTTATGATTGGTGTCATACAAGGTATGTATTGGCAGCATCGACGAATTTGGATTCGTCCGAAAGATGAAGGGATATTGATGGCGGCCCATACGAATAAAAACTGGTACGGTATCAAAAAGGATATTGAAGGCATCATCGATGGAACCAATGTCAAAATGACAGAAGACCAGCAGGAACTGGAAGAACTATCCTAATATGCCAGTAAGAGGAGGATACAGATGGAAACATTGCTTAATATAAGTAATATATCGCTATACACGGCATTTGTCCTTTATCTGATTGCCACACTTTTCTTTGGGGCAACAATCAAAGGAAAAAAAGCGGCTGATGATTCAAAAAAGGGTAAAGCTGGAACTATAGGGATTACCTTTACAATCATAGGTTTTGCTTCACAATTAGTCTACTTTATTACAAGATGGGTTGTCAGTGGACATGTTCCAGTGAGCAATCTGTTTGAGTTTATGACGTTTTTCGGGATGGGGCTTGTACTGGCTTTTATCATTATATATTTTATTTACCGATTGCCGGTGCTGGGAGTATTTGCGCTTCCAATTGCACTCACAGTACTCGGTTTTGCCAGTATGTTCCCAAGCGAAATTTCACCTCTTGTGGCATCATTACGGCATTGGATGCTTTATGTTCACGTAACAACGGTGGCTTTGGGTGAAGCGATTCTCTCCATCAGTTTCGTTGCCGGGCTGATTTATTTGATCCGGCAAATCGATCAGACAAAAGCGACTAAACGGACAGCATGGCTTGAAGTGATTCTGTTTTCCATATTTGTATTGATTGGATTTAGTGTTATCTCTGTTACATTCAGTTCAATCGGCTATGAAGCTCAGTTCGAATATACAAAAGATGGTGCTACATTAACGGCAGATTATCCGCTTCCGGCAATCGCAGGTCCGCATGAGGGAAAACTCGTCACGGAAGGCACTATGGAACCATGGTTTGAAACGCCCGAATGGATGCGCGGAGCAGATGCTGCACGGAAATTTAATACAGTTATCTGGTCAATTTTTACCGGATTTGTTATCTATATACTTGCTCGTTTAATTACCCGTAAACGTATCGGAGCAGCGATTCAACCACTCTTGAAAAAGGTAAAACCGGATTTACTGGATGAAGTTTCTTACCGCGCTGTTGCCATTGGGTTTCCGGTTTTCACACTGGGCGGATTAATATTTGCATCCATCTGGGCCCAAATTGCCTGGGATCGATTCTGGGGATGGGATCCGAAAGAAGTGTGGGCATTAGTAACCTGGTTTTTCTATGCAGCTTTTCTGCATTTGCGGCTGTCAAGAGGATGGCATGGTGAAAAATCTGCCTGGCTCGCAGTTGGCGGGTTCGCCATTATCATGTTTAATCTGGTAGCAGTAAATCTTGTCCTTGCCGGTTTGCATTCCTATGCATAGGTTTGCATTGTAGCTTACAATCAGTAATTTATTGGAGGGGAAGTTCATGGAAACAAATGCCAGGGTATTGGTTGTTGATGATGAAGAAAGGATTCGTCGTTTAATTAAGATGTATCTGGAAAAAGAAGATTTCATGGTTGAAGAGGCTGAAAACGGTTCTGAAGCATTGCAGCAGGCACTTGAAAATGATTACGATGTTATTTTACTCGATATAATGATGCCTGAAATGGATGGAATCAAAGTGACAGAGGAATTGCGAAAGGAAAAATCCACACCAATTATTATGTTGACAGCGAAAGGCGAGGAAGCCAATCGCGTTCAGGGATTTGAGGTAGGTACGGATGATTATATTGTAAAACCATTCAGTCCACGGGAAGTTGTGCTGCGTGTGAAAGCATTGTTAAGACGGGTTTCATCGGGCGATTTCCGTGATGGTGCACCAACCAAAAATTTATTGGTATTTCCACATCTGACGATTGATCATGATGCCCATCGGGTAACAGCTGATGGAAAGGAAGTTGCTCTGACACCGAAGGAATATGAACTGCTTTGTTTCCTGGCCAAGTCTCCTGATAAAGTATTTAACCGTGAACTCTTGTTGAAAGAAGTATGGGAGTATGAATTCTTTGGGGACTTGCGAACAGTAGATACACACGTGAAACGCTTAAGAGAAAAGCTGAATAATGTATCCGCAGACGCCGCAAAAATGATTGTCACTGTATGGGGTGTCGGATATAAATTTGAGGTAGATGATGTCTGATGTTTTGGCGGAGTGTAGTTGGGAAACTGGCAATAACTATTTTATTGCTGGTTTCTTTTGTATTATTTATTTTAACAATCTTACTTTTGGAGTTTTTTGAGAATTTTCATGTGGAAGAGGCAGAAAATGAAATGATGCAAACGGCAACAAAAGTAAGACAGATGATTGAGCAATATGATGATCGGAAATTAGCTTATACGACGACTGAACGGATAAAAGATCCGGCCACACATATTGCAGTTGTCTACGGAGACGGTGATTTTTGGGCATCACAGAGTATCGATAATCTTCATGAGCTTGATGAAGCCTGGTATCGAAATAAGGAATCTTTAAAAGCTGTTTTTAATAAAGGACAAAATGTAAAGAAGCAGATGCGACTCCCGAAAACGCAGGAACAAGTCATGCTTGTCGGAACACCAATTCATAATAATGGGGCTGTATTTGTCTATCAGTCACTAGATGTTGTCAATAAAACCAAAGCAGAGACAACAAAAATCATTTTGCTGGCGGCAGGGATTGCGATTATTTTGACAACGATATTTGCTTTCTTTCTGTCCACGAGAATTACTTCACCACTGATCAAAATGCGGGAAGCTGCCTTTGATCTGACCAGAGGTGAATTTAATACAAAAGTGCCAATCCTGACACATGACGAAATAGGTGAACTTGCGGTTGCGTTTAATCGGATGGGACGTCAACTGAAGTTCCATATTAATGCCTTAAGGCAGGAGAAAGAGCAATTGTCGGGAATCGTGAGTTCAATGGCAGATGGTGTCATCACATTAAACCGGAATGGCGATATGCTTGTATCTAATCCTCCTGCAGACAGATTCATTGAAAATCTCTATTACAAAAATAATTTATCCTTAAGTGATGAAAATAACAAATTGCCAGATCCGTTGTTCGGAATCTTAGAAGAGGTTATTCAGGAGGAAAAAGAAGCAATCCATGAAATAAATATTCAAGGACGTACCTGGGTCATGATTATGACACCTTTGTATGATCAGTCTTATGTACGCGGGGCAGTCGCTGTAATCCGGGATATGACAGAAGAGCGCCGGTTGGATAAACTGCGTGAAGATTTTATCGCCAATGTTTCGCATGAATTACGTACACCAATCTCCATGCTGCAAGGGTATAGTGAGGCAATTGTTGATAATGTTGCCGAAAGCGGAGAAGAAAAGAATGAGCTTGCGCAAATTATTTACGAAGAATCCTTGAGAATGGGTAGGCTGGTCAACGAATTACTTGATCTTGCCCGAATGGAAGCCGGCCAGATTCATCTTAACTTGGAAAAGGTCGAATTGGATTCGTATGTGGAGCGAATCGTTAAAAAATTTGCCGGCCTTGCAAACGATAATAAGGTAAACCTGGAATTGAATAAGAAATTAACTAAAAATAAAATTGAAATTGACCCGGACCGTATTGAACAGGTCTTTACCAATCTGATTGACAACGCAATCCGGCATACGGGTGAAGGCGGTAACGTTACGGTAACGGTTGAAACCAATACGGATGAATTGACAGTATCCATTTCGGATGATGGAAGCGGCATTCCTGAAGAAGACCTTCCATTTGTATTTGAACGATTTTACAAAGCGGACAAATCCCGTGTCCGAAATTCTAAAAAGAAGGGTACAGGGCTTGGATTGGCAATAGCTAAAAATATTATGGACGCCCATCATGGAACAATCACCGTGAACAGTATTGACAAAGAAGGTACAACATTTGTCTTTAAACTTCCGTTGAAAGATTGAATCTGTACAGGATTGGTATTTATGATATAATAACTGCAGTTGAATACTAGAAGGTTTTTGGTGTTATTACTTAATAGGGAATTCAGTGAAAAGCTGAAACTGTCCTCGCAACTGTAAGTGATAAACGAAATAAGCATAATCCACTGTATGATTTTCATATGGGAAGGGCTTAGAGTAGGAAATGATCACAAGTCAGTAGACCTGCCAAACAACCTGCCGTTTCAATGCTTCGAGGATTTGAGCGATTGGGACAACCGGATACATGTCTATGGTTCGATTGTCTGTAAAGCTGATTCCTGGAACAGGATCAGCTTTTTTAGTGTAATTTTTGAACGCTGGGATAAGGTTCTATCGTCTCATTCCCCCTCAATAATAAGGAACTGGAGGAATAGGAACAATGCGCAAGTGGTTTTTAGGTTTGGCATCACTCTTATTGGTATTGGGTGTACTCGTCGGCTGTGGGACTGATAGTGAACAATCAGCGAAACAGAGTAGTCAAGGTGCGGATTCCACGGAGAATCAGAATGCTGCTGAACAAAAAGAAGATAGCGTTACAATAGTTCTTTCCCAAAATAACGGGGAGAAACAGATTGCAAAAAAAGAAGTTACAATTGAAAAAGGAACAACTTTAATGTCAGTTATGGAAAAGAACTTTGAACTGGAAACATCCCACAATGGTGGATTTATTACAGCGATTGAAGGTGTTTCACAGGATAAGGGAAAGACCGCATGGATGTTTAAAGTTAACGGTGAAAATGCAAAAGTAGGAGCGAAAGATCTCAAATTATCACCGGGTGATCAAATAACATTTGATCTGCATGCATATTGAACACATATAAACTAACACTGTTGGCTGTACTTTCTGCACTTGCAGTTGTGGGCAGATATATTTTTGCATTTCTTCCAAATGTACAGCCTGTTACTTCACTCATTATTATATGTGGATTGCTGCTTGGACCACTGGCAGCAATTATTATGGCAATACTAACCACTTTTTTGTCCAATATGCTGTTAGGGATGGGGATCTGGTCAATTTGGCAGATAGTTTCATGGGGACTCATCGGTTTATTAAGTGGAATTCTTGGAAAGTACCCAAGAAAACTTCCCTTTTGGTTTATCGTTATCTTTTCTATATTCAGCGGTTTTTTATATGGTTTTATTATTTCATTGATGACATATTCCATTGCGGGAGAATTTTGGCCGTATTACCTTGCTGGACTACCGTTTTCCGTTAATCATGCGGTTGGAAATGCAATTTTTATGGTTGTTTTTTATCCAATTGTTTCACACTTGTTTAAAACATACGCGAAAAAACATTTTTATTTACAAAACACCAGCTGAAACTGGTGTTTTTATCTTTTTATAGTGAGAATTTAGATCCGTTTATTCATAATATTTTCCTGAAATTCTCTTTCACTTTTACATTATTTCCAATATAGTTAAAATAAGCTGTAACCTTTGATCGGTAAAAACGACTGATTAACTGAACGGAGGATCATTATGAAGGCCGTTTTTGAGCGATTGTACAATGAGTACCATCATGATTTGTATCAATTCATTTTTTACATGGTGAAAGATAAGGAAGTATGTGAAGATCTCGTGCAGGAAGTCTATATAAAAGTTTTAAAATCCTACAGTACATTTAAAGGAAACAGCAACGAAAAAACGTGGCTATTTTCCATTGCGCGTCATGTCACGATGGATTTTTTCCGAAAGCGAAAACGAAAACGCGGCCGAATCGCTGAGTATTTTGATTGGGGATCAAATGGAGAGTTCATACAAGATAAAAACATGCTTCCTGACGAAATAGCAGAGCGTAATGAAGAAATAAAACGGGTCTATTACCATTTAGATAAGTGCAGTCAGGATCAGAAAAGTGTTTTGATTCTTCGCTACATACAATCATTCTCAATAGAAGAAACCGCTGAAATTCTAAGTTTCAGTGTCAGTAAAGTGAAAACCGTGCAGCATCGCGGCATCAAACGTCTTAAGAAATGGATGTCCGAGGAGAATCAGAAGGGAGGGGATGTATCATGAAATCCCGTGACAACGATGACAAACAAATTACTGATTCACTAAAAAAGATGCCCGGAATTAAGAACAATTGGGACAAAGATGAACTGTACAGGAAGATCTCCTCCCGGCTAAATGAGAATACGGGCAGACAGACGTCGCGAAATGGAAAATTAATTCCTTTGTTCAGTGTCCTGATGGTATTGGCAATTGTCCTTATCAGCGTACCAATATTACTGGAGAAAAATCATCTATCGACCAACAGTCTTCATGAACAGTCTCACCCGGAAATAAGTGTTTCTGACAAACAACAGGGTGCGGCAAATAATCAATCAGGCAAACAGGAAAGCGCCAGTACAACACAACACCAGGCAAATACTCTCAGAAAAGATAAAGCTTTTCAATCTCATGTTATTACCAGCACTACTGATTCTGAAACGATTGTACGCGGGGCTATTGCAGATAAACAGGCACAGTTCATTATACCTGTAACGTTTATTTTTCCTGAAACTATTAGTGCCGATCAACGGTATCAATTAATGGATGATTATTTGACAGGAAAACTGGTTAAAGCAGGTACGTATATGCTGCATGATGCAACATTTCAGGTCAACCCATCCAAAAGTACTGTTGTGTTAAACATGCCGGATTCTTTTTCAATTCAATCAAGTACAGAGGCAAACATGTTCACAAGAACGATCCAGACAATGTTTGGTACGAATGGAATTGAGAAAGCAGTATTTACACAAAAAATCAGTCTCGGTCCAATCGGTACTGTAAAAGAATTGAAAGTAAGCCAGGAACGAAAAGCAGCCTACAAACTGTATAAACCCGGGCATTCCGGGCGAAGCTTTTTGGTACCGGTTACGTTGGATAAAGGGAATGGAATTAAAAGCGCGATAAACAAAATGAAACAAAACCGGAAAAAATTTAATATATATAGTACAATTCCAGATGTTGTGGAAGTCAGTGTTCAAGGAAATAACAGGGTGCTAGAGGTGACATTTTCCGGGGATTTAAAGCAAAATCAGGAAAATTTGACGATGATTGAAGCAATCCTAATGACTGCCGGAAGTTATGGATTTGAGCAAGTACAATTTCAGAATACCGGAATTCAATTGCTTGGGGTATACAACTTATCTGAACCGATTAACGTTCCCACGGGGGCAAATCCTGTCAAAATAAAGCACAGTGTTAGGTGACACTGTGCTTTATTTTGGCTTTATATAGCTTGTATAGTGTGATATTGTAAGGGTAGATTAATGGTGTTTAATCTTCTTCATATTTTAATGGGTCACCGTCAAATGGTTTATTTGAAACTTTGATGGAATCTGTTGGACAACCTTCGTGAGCATCGAGCATATCGTCTTCCAGTGCTTCAGGAACTGTTTTACTTCCATTATTATGATCCAATATTACATAAGCGATACTTTCGTCATCATAGTCAAAAACATCCGGTGCTGCTGCACCACAAGCCCCACAGGCAATACATGTCTCCTGATCCACTATTGTATACTTCGGCATACAATATTCCTCCTAATAAAACTATAAGTCTATTTTAGAGCGGTTTGTAAGTCATTTCAACTATAGGATGTCATGATAATATAAGAAACAGAATGATACTTCAATTGCTATTAATTGTCTAAAACGTGAAAGGGGAATGGAGAATGCTGTTTGAAAACATGATTCTCATATGCAGCAGCCAATTTCGGGATAAGCGAACCACTTCAGCAATTTATCACCTGTTGAAAGGAAGAAGATCGATTCAGACTCAGCAGGATGCCTTTTTGTACGAACTTGATAAATTCTATGGAGTTTATAAACATCTCCCTAAATATTCGTTTGATGATACCATTCAAAAAATGCAGAAACAGGGCTATTTGCAACAGACTGGTGATTCAGTAATTCCCGGTGAAAGAGGTGCTGTCATTATTGACAAGGCTAATCAATTCCCCCACTTGGATTACCTTAATGGAATGAATTATTTCAATTCAGATATTATATTCCGGCAGCGTTTATTGTTGCTCATCCAGACACTTACCAACAGTGTCCAACAGCATTTTACATTTATACCGATATTTGATAAACCGGAAATAACCAATTGGGTTAAACGTTACTATCAGCACATGAAACCAAAACAGAAAGCCGTACTGCAGGTTCTTCACAATGAACTGCGTGAATTGCTGGAAGGGTTTCCGGAAAAAGATGCCCAACTTTTTGTTGATTGTATAACAGGCTATGAATATTATGGGATGAGCAGTCATCAGTTGGCAATTCATCATGATCTGGATACGTATGATGTTCCGCTTTTACTGACAGCAATCACGCACCGTATGCTTGAGGTATTGCATCGGAATTCAGGTGAATTTCCTGTCCTATTTTCTATTCTAAAAGATTTGAAAAACGATCATAGGCTTTCGCAATCCGCTGCAAAAACATTCATCCTTTTGCAAGAAGGATACGATTCTGCCGAAATAGCCAGTATGCGGAATTTAAAAATAAACACCATTTATGATCATATTGTGGAAATAAGTCTATATCGTGTAGAATTCCCAATTGAACCATATGTTTCAACTGCTCAGCAGAGTGAAATCATTACAGCAATCAGAAGTGTTCAAAGTTTTAAGCTGAAAGATATTAAAAGTAAAGTTGAGGATAGCATCAGCTATTTCCAAATACGACTTGTATTAGCGGCAAACAAACAAGGAATAAGGTGATGAATTTGACCAGTCAGGCAACTTTGGATGATAAACTGAAAACGCAATTCCGAATCAATTCATTTCGCCCGGGGCAAAAAGAGATCATTGAAGACGTGCTTCAGGGTAAAGATGTACTGGGAATCTTACCAACCGGATCCGGAAAATCATTATGCTATCAGCTTCCCGCGGCGGTAATGGGCGGGTTGACAATTGTTGTATCACCACTGATTTCGTTAATGCAGGATCAGGTAAAACAACTTAGGTCAAAAGGTTTCAAGCGAACAGCAGCATTAAACAGTTTCATGGAACCTCAAGAACGAAAACATGTGTTTCGGAATATCGATGCATTTCATTTAATATATATTTCACCTGAATTGTTGCAGCAGCGAAAGGTAATAGATCTGTTACGACAAGTGGAGATCAGTTTATTCGTGATTGACGAGGCACATTGCATTTCTCAGTGGGGTCACGATTTCAGACCGGATTATTTAAGACTTGGCAGAATCCTGGAACAACTAAAGAACCCCCCGGTACTTGCATTAAGTGCAACGGCAACGGAGGAAATTCAGCGTGATATAATTGCAGCATTAAATAGGGGGGCTATTACAAAACATATCCATCCCATTGACAAAAACAATATTACATTTTCAATTGAACACGTGAACGGGAATATCGAAAAAAAACAATTTTTGGCCGATCTGTTTAAGCGGTATCGTGTTCCAACCTTAATCTATTTCACGAGCAGAAGGATGACAGAAGAAACAGCACAATATCTGACCGAAGTGTTACCTTCCCATCGGATTGCATTTTACCATGGCGGGATGGATCAATCGGACCGGGTAACGATTCAGCAGCAATTTATGAATGATCAACTGGATATCATATGCTGTACCAGTGCATTTGGAATGGGAATCAACAAACATAACATCCGGCTGGTTATTCACTATCATTTACCGGTTCAGCTTGAATCCTACATTCAGGAAGTTGGCAGGGCAGGGCGGGACGGTGAACAAAGTATCGCTTTCCTTTTATATTCCAATGGTGATGAACAAATTCCGGAATCCATCATTGAAAGTGAACTCCCTTCATCTAATGCTCTGTCTGCAATCTTTCGGAGATTAACTGAATTGTGCAGTGTCACAACAGACCTGGCTAAAATTGAAGAACAGTTGACAATGGAATTTGAACTGAATGAAATTCAATGGCGTTTTTTGCACTATCAGTTTGAAAATCATGATATGATAAAGAAAAATAAATTAATTGTGGACAGCGAACAATGGAATGAAGCGAAACAACGGATTGACAAGCTGATTACAGAAAGAAAGCATGTAAAGGAACGGAAATTACGTGAAATCATGGGCTGGATTAATCAGCAAGAATGTTTGCGCAGGCATTTATACAAAAACTTTCAGGATACATATGAAAAGGTCGAAAGTATGTGCTGCAGTAATTGCGGATTTTCATTACGCGGTTGGGAACCGAAGCAGACCGCTCCTGCAGAAAGTACTCCAACCTGGCAAAAGAAATTAAGTGAAATACTTTTAAATGGAGAACATCATGACAAAGCAAAGTGAAATTATAACGCAGTTAACAGACAGAAAACTGAATAAGCAGCTTGTATTATCACAATTACTGATGCTGTTTGCGGGGTTTCTGTTAAGTGTATTTCTTTTTGATCAACTTGTTAATTGGCTTTTCCTGTTTACTATTGATATCGATGAAATCATCTACTATGGGGTGTTTTCAGGATTATTAATTGTTCTCTTTGATTTGGTTCTTATCAAAATTGTCCCAAGACGCTATTATGATGATGACGGTATTAACGAAAGAATCTTCAGCAACCGGTCAATAAAGGGAATTTTTATGCTGACATTGCTGGTGGCAATTTCTGAAGAGATTCTGTTTAGAGGGGTAATTCAGACAACATTCGGTTATTGGTTTGCCAGTATTTTATTCGCCTTAGTCCATATCAGGTACTTAAAAAAACCGGTTCTGCTTCTATCAGTACTGGCTGTCAGTTTTTATATTGGTAACATTTTTTTGCTTACCAACAATTTGTATGTCACGATAACGTCGCATTTTATAGTTGATTTTACATTGGGGATTGTAATCCGTTTTCAAAAGTGGGGTGCCGAAAGTGAATGACGAACATGAAAAAGAAGATGAACAGGCGAAAGAATTGAAAAGATTATTCAACGAGGTGCAAAACGGAGAGAGTAAGGCAGAAAAAACCGATGAAGTTCGTCCTGTTCGTGAAACGGGGGAGGTACGGGAAATTGACATATTAAATTTGCCGCCTCGTAAAGAAGTACATAGCAACACAAAACACCGTACAACCTTTAAAATCAACGGAGCATTGCTGCGGCTGATTATTGTCATACTACTGTTAATATTGGTTATAGCCGGAATGTATTATATGTGGGGTAATGATGTACTGGAAATTTTTAATCATTATGAGGCAACTATAAAAGGTGCCAAACCATGAAGGCACCTTTTCGTATATTAAAAAAATATTTTCTTATCCCGTTCTTCTTTTAAGATTTCAACAGCCTCTCTGAATCGCATTGAATGGACAACTTCTCTTTCACGGAGAAACTTAAGGCTGTCATTTAATTCAGGATCATCTGAAAGGTTGATAATCCACTGATAAGTAGCTCTTGCTTTTTCCTCAGCGGCAATGTCTTCATATAAATCCGCTATTGGGTCTCCCTTTGCCTGGATATATGAAGCCGTCCATGGTGTTCTGTCTGTGTTTTCCGGGAATAAGGCAAGGCTGTGACTGGAATAGTGTCCGCCTAGTCCTGCAGCATCCATTTCTTCTGCTGTTGCGTCTTTGGTTAATTTGTAAATCATGGCGGCAATCATTTCCAAATGGGCAAATTCTTCTGTACCTATATCATTCAACAAACCAACTACTTTGTCCGGAATTGTATACCGTTGATTGAGGTATCGCAATGCTGCGGACAACTCACCGTCTGCTCCGCCGTATTGTTCAGTAAGAAACTTCGCCAGATGCGGGTTACATTCTCTGACTTTAACAGGGTATTGAAGTTTTTTCTCATAATACCACAAACTATCTCCTCCTAAATACCGGTTCTTCTTTCACTTCATACCTGCCATGGCCATGGAGTATCGTTCCAGTTCCATGGATAGTCTGAATAGCTTTTCCCAAATTCCATGAGCGGACCGAATTTCGCCTCAAAATTGTTGGTCAGTTCTTTGCTTTTTCGGACGTATAAATTAAATTGTTCAATTGCATCATAGTCATAAGGGTGCGTATCCAAATAAAGCGTTAATTCGACCAGAACGAAATCAACAGCCTGAAGTTCCTCGAGCATCTGATAATATTCAGGGGAAAGTGTTTTACTCAATTTGTTCACCTCTTCTTGTCGGTGGTGGATAAGGGCTGAACAATGGCTTCCATAAAGTTCCATGGTACAACGCGTCTTTTGGTTCATATTGTGGAAATCCGGGAGGCTGAAAAGGAATATATACTTCAGGGGGAGTGGCATAGGTTTTAATGCGCTTAGGCGGACATGGATCAGTTGGGCTTACAAAAGGCTCCCAGTATTTATATTGGGTATACATATTATCCTCCTTTCAAGTTACTTAACAGACTCTTTTCAAGTGTATGAACTTCGGGGTTGTCTGATTCCCCATTTTTTTCAAAGTTATCCAACGGTATAAAAACATTCTTTAAAATGCATTGTTCGGCGTCTTACACATTATCCATCACCCTGATCAGAAAATCTTCTCCAATTTGAATGGAATGGGTTTACTTGGCGGCATAATACTAATATCCTTGAAAGTAAAGTTAATGTATAACATGTTTTGCTATAGATTGGGCATGTATAATTTGCCTGTGTAGTTCAACAATTGTCAAAATGACATATACTATTAGAAACAGGATTGAAAAGAAACCATTTGGCATGTAAAGGGGGATGCTTTATGCGAATAGAACAAGTATCCAGCAGTCAGTTCACAATTTTTCTTACATTCGATGATTTGGTAGAACGAGGCTTTACAAAAGAAGATCTGTGGCATGATGTTTCGAATGTTCGCAGCCTGTTCAGTGACATGATGTACGAAGCAAGTACCGAACTGGATTTTGAACTGGAGGGAATTCTGCTCGTCCAGGTTCATTTAATGCAAGCGCAGGGTATGCATGTTGTCGTAACCAAAAAGAATGAAAATATAAGCTGGGATGAGGATTTTATTGAAATGAAAGTTACCTTGGATGAAAGCAAGGAATTAATTTTTTCTTTTGAGGAATTTGAAGATATCATCCAGGTTTCCTCCTATTTGGCAGGTTTTAACGTGGATGGCGGTCAGGTTTATTATTTTGACAGCAGGTATTACATGCTTCTGCATGAAAAAGAAGTAGGTATTGACAAGGAGGATATTATCGCTGTTATGTCAGAGTTTTCAACGCCGAGTATTATTACTTCTTATCGGTTGAAGGAGTATGGAAAGGTAATTATGTCAGAAAAAGCAGTTAACCAAGTTATAAACGCATTTTTATGCTGAAATTGGTTGTTTAGTCCCAAAAAAGTGCAATCGCTTACAGTGGAATCGAAAATTCTCTAAGAAAATAGATTTATATTATTGCATATTTATTATGAAAGTGTATACTAATCTCTGAGTGAAGCTATAATCAAAATAATTATTAATTGACAATCTAGGAGGTAAATTTCATGGTAGCCGATAAAGCAGCAGATTCTACCAAAGAAGAAAATAATAAAATGGATGTGTTAGGTTCAACACGAACTGTTGTTAAAACCGCACTGGAAAAACTGGGTTACCCTGATGAAGTATTTGAATTATTAAAAGACCCTATCCGCATGATGACAGTAAGAATTCCTGTCAGAATGGATGATGGATCAATCAAAATCTTCACCGGATACCGTGCACAGCACAATGATGCAGTTGGACCAACAAAAGGTGGAGTCAGATTTCACCCTGATGTAACCGAAACTGAAGTGAAAGCATTATCCATTTGGATGAGCTTAAAGGCAGGTATTGTAGATTTACCGTACGGTGGGGGAAAAGGCGGGATTGTATGTGACCCGCGCGAAATGTCATTCCGTGAACTTGAGGGACTTAGCCGCGGATATGTACGTGCCATTAGTCAAATTGTAGGTCCGACAAAAGATATACCCGCACCGGATGTCTTTACAAACTCACAAATTATGGCTTGGATGCTTGATGAATACAGTCGTATTGATGAATTTAACAGTCCTGGATTTATTACGGGTAAGCCAATCGTACTTGGCGGATCCCATGGAAGAGAATCTGCAACGGCAAAAGGTGTTACAATTGTTATAAATGAAGCTGCGAAGAAGAGAGGAATTGATGTAAAAGGGGCAAGGGTAGTTGTCCAGGGATTTGGAAACGCCGGAAGCTTTCTGTCCAAGTTTTTACATGATGCTGGTGCCAAAGTAGTCGGAATTTCCGATGCCTATGGTGCACTGCATGATCCGGATGGTCTTGACATCGATTACCTTCTTGATAGAAGAGACAGTTTTGGAACGGTTACAAAATTGTTCAATGATACAATTACCAATGAAGAATTACTGGAACTTGACTGTGATATTCTTGTACCGGCGGCAGTTGAGAATCAGATTACCGAAAAAAATGCACATCGCATTAAGGCCGATATTGTAGTTGAAGCTGCCAATGGTCCGACTACACTTGAAGCAACAAAAATATTAACCGAACGTGGGATTTTACTTGTTCCTGATGTGTTATCTTCAGCTGGTGGTGTGACTGTTTCTTATTTTGAATGGGTGCAGAATAACCAGGGATATTATTGGGAAGAAGATGAGATTGAAGAGAAGTTGCAATCCATCATGATTAAGGCTTTTAATAATATTTATAATACTGCACAAACCAGACGAGTTGATATGCGACTTGCTGCGTATATGATTGGTGTGCGGAAAATGGCTGAAGCCGCAAGATTTCGTGGCTGGGTCTAAGCGAACATTTCAAAACAGAATAAATGACGAAAGAACTCTTATCATGTATAGTTGGATAGGAGTTTTTTTGTGTTTAGGTGTTTATAAAAAAGCAGCAAAAAATTATGAGCATGTCTTTATAAATGATCATGAACGGAATAAAGGAAGTGCGTAAGATATGAAAATGGAAAACACGATTATTATTGGCGGTGGACCATGTGGGATGTCATGTGCCATTGAATTGCAGAAGCAAGGTATTAATCCACTTATTATTGAAAAAGAAAACGTTGTAAATACGATTTATAACTTTCCCACACATCAGACGTTTTTCAGTTCAAGCGAGAAACTTGAAATTGGAAATATCCCATTCATAACCGAACGGCAAAAGCCGGTAAGGAACCAGGCTTTAGCATATTACCGATCTGTGGCAGACCGGACAAATCTGCGTCTAAGAACCTTCGAGAAGGTAACGGAAGTAGTCAAAGAAGCAGAATCCTTTTTAATTCGAACCGAAAAATCGGACAACACGAAATGTGAATATAAATGTAAGCATGTGGTTATAGCAACAGGTTACTATGATCAGCCTAACCAAATGAATATTCCAGGAGAGGATCTTCCGAAAGTAATGCATTATTTCAAGGAAGCACATCCATTTTTCAAAAAAGATGTTGTCGTCATCGGAGGAAAAAACTCTGCCGTGGATGCAACCCTCGAATTGAATAAGGCAGGTGCTAACATCACAGTACTTTATCGGGGAAATACGTATTCCAAAAGTATAAAGCCCTGGATTTTGCCAGAATTTGATTCACTAGTCAGAAAAGATATCGTTCGAATGGAATTCAATGCGCAAACACTTGAAATTACAAATGATAGGGTTAAATATATGGTTAATGGCGAAACGAAATCAGTCAGCAATGATTTTGTATTTGCGATGACAGGATATAAGCCAAATAATGATTTTATGAAGCGGATTGGTATTTCCATTAATGAACAAAGTGGCAAGCCAGCTTTTAACGAAATGACGTATGAAACGAATATACCCAATGTTTATGTTGCAGGTGTTGTCGCAGCAGGATATAACAACAATCAAATTTTCATTGAAAATGGACGGCATCATGGCAAACAAATTGCGGATGATATCGTGAATAAAAAGCTGGAAAGCATCGAAAATGCGTAATCCGAAAGACGACAGTGCAGGAATTCAGCGCGTATCAGTTATATACCGGGAAGGATAATGGGAGAACCTGTTGTTTACTGCCCGAACGGTTAAGGAGCACATCCATTCGAGATAGGATGTGCTCCCGCTTATTGGACAGTGGGAAGGTTAACGCGCTGAATAAAGCTTGAAATGTGCTGAACAAAACCGCAAACCCGCTGAAGAAATTCCAAAACCCGCTGAACAAAATCGCTTCTCCGCCGAAGAAAATCCGAATCGCGCTGAACAAAGCTGTCCCCGCTATATCCGGACGGAACCTTACTGTGCTGCATTGTGTTAAAAAATCTTTGGCACCGGCCTTTTATTTTTCCTTTTCAAACATATCGCGTATTAAATTATGGTCATTGGTTTTTTCAAGGGCAATTAATAATTTTATACGTGCCTTTGGTCCAGTCAGACCATTTGTTAGAATGACACCATCTTCTTTCAGTTGTTTTCCACCGCCCTCATAGGCATAAGTAGGCTGTACAATTCCCTGATAACAGCGGGAAACGAGAACGACTGGAATGTTATCAGCAATAAATTTTTGAATGGATGTCACCGTATTTTTAGGAAGGTTACCCTGTCCAAGACCCTCAACAACAAGCCCGTCCGGTTTTCCGGCATATAATGCTTCCAGAATCTGTTGATCCATCCCAGCATAGGCCTTTAATAAAAAAACATTTTTTGTAATTTGTGTAACCGGGTGTGAGTATCTTGAAAGAATCGTATGGTGGAAAATAACAGATTCTTTCGTAATGATTCCCAATGGTCCATATTGCGGGCTCTGAAAGGTTGCCACATTACTGGTTGATGTCTTCGTGACGTTGACAGCACTATGGATTTCATCATTCATTACCACAAGAACTCCTTTTCCGGATGCTTCATCATCAATTGCTACCCGGAGTGAACTGATTAAATTATAGAGAGCATCAGATCCGATTTCATTGCTTGAACGCATCGCTCCGGTTATAATAACCGGAATTGTTGTATTAACAGTCAGTTCCAAAAAATATGCAGTTTCCTCCAATGTGTCTGTCCCATGTGTCACGACTATTCCATCATATTCACTGCTTATTTCATTGATTTTTTCGGCCAATTGCAGCATATGCTTTGGAGTAATGTGCGGTGATGGCAGTGAAAATTCAATGATCTCCTCAACATTTGCATATGAAGTAAAGTAATAGGACAAATCGGTAAGCGGGTGTTTGGCAGTTGTCGAAACTTCTCCCGTTTGTTTATCTTCCAGCATGGAAATAGTTCCGCCAGTATGGATAATTAAAATATTTTTCATCGGAACAGCCTCCTTTATCTATTTTCATTCCCGATACTTAATGGTACGATTAACTCAGCATAATGGGAAGGGGGAAAATGCATTGCTTGCAATAATATCAGCCAGTATTGCACCTGTATTCGCGCTGATGTCGTTCTTTTATCTAAAGGATCGTTTTTCAGAGCCTATTTCTTTAATCGTTAAAACGTTCATCTCCGGCGCGATTCTTGTCTTTCCAATTATGTTTATTCAATATGCGTTTCAAGTCGAGAATTTCAGCGATAATAATTTTGTCCAATCGTTCCTGCTAATTGGCTTTTTTGAAGAATTTTTTAAATGGTTTATATTTATTTATGTGATCTATCATCATACCGAATTTGATGCACACTATGACGGCATTATTTATGCTGTTTCCATAAGTCTTGGCTTTGCTACTATTGAAAATGTATTATATTTGGTCACAAACGGAATAGAGTACGCTTTTTCAAGAGCACTATTTCCCGTTTCATCGCATGCATTATTTGGCGTGATTATGGGTTATTATTTTGGAAAAGCCAAAATGACGGACTTTCATAAAAAGTGGAACGTAACCCTCGCGTTTATACTGCCGTTTCTTCTTCATGGGACATATAATTTTATCCTTAAAACGGTATCAAGTGATTGGCTCGGACTATTGGTCCCGTTTATGATTATACTATGGGTTGTTTGTATAAACAGAATGAAAGCTGCCAATCAGCCGGATAAGTTGAAAAAGATTTAATCAATCCCGTGTATGCAATTGCATACACGGGATTTTTCTATTTACAAAGAAAATGAATAAAAAGTGCTTTTAGTTGAAAAATAGGTACATCATATCTTCTAGCAGCAGGAGGAAATAACATGACCTATCGAACAAAACGATTATCTCTGTCCATTATTATTATATGTTTCATTGCCGTTGGATTACAAACTGCAGCGCCTATGAATCAGGCAGAGGCATTTAGCCCGCAAGTAATCCAGCATGGTGCAACAGGTGATGATGTCATTGAACTTCAGGCAAGACTTCAATATTTAGGATTCTACAATGGAGAAATTGATGGCGTCTTTGGATGGGGGACCTACTGGGCATTAAGAAACTTTCAATATGAATTTGGACTGAAAGTGGATGGATTGGCCGGCCCGGTAACCAAAAATAAACTGGTCGAGGAGAGTAAATACGATAAGCAATATGTCAAAAGTCAAATTAGAAGCGGTAATGAATTCACCTACTATGGCGGTGTTGACCGATCAAAACAGTCAGCACCATCACAACAAGGCAATAATAATACTGCCACACAGCCGACAAAACAGGCAAAACCTAAACCTACTGCGGTAAACGTGCCTCAAGGATATTCACAGAATGATATTAAACTGATGGCAAATGCCGTTCACGGAGAATCAAGGGGTGAGCCGTATGTCGGTCAGGTAGCTGTTGCCGCGGTAATTTTAAATCGTGTTGAAAGTTCTACATTCCCTAATACTATATCGGGTGTGATTTTTGAGCCTAGGGCGTTCACTGCAGTAGCAGATGGGCAAATTTGGCTGACACCGAATGAAACGTCCAAGCAGGCAGTAATGGATGCAATAAACGGATGGGATCCTTCCGGGGGAGCACTATATTATTTCAATCCGGAAACTGCAACATCGGATTGGATATGGTCACGCCCTCAAATCAAAAAAATTGGCAAGCATATATTCTGTAAATAGAAAGGTGTGAGATAAAATATGATACGTTGGATTTTAATCGGAGTTCTAACAATAGGAATAGCAGCAACCGCTGTCTGGGGATATCAGGAGCATCAGGAAAAGAATGACATCCTCGTTCAGGCGGAAAATGATTACCAGCGTGCATTTCACGAACTTACTTATCATGTTGATTTGTTGAATGATAAAATCGGAACGGCACTGGCAATGAACTCCAGAAAAAGCTTGTCCCCACAGTTAGTGGAAATATGGCGGCTGGCATCACAGGCTAACTCTGATGTTGGACAGCTCCCGCTCGTATTGATGCCATTTAACAAAACCGAGGAATTTCTGTCCGAGATTGGTGATTTTACGTATAAAACTGCGGTCAGGGATTTGGGTAAGAAGCCATTAACCGATAAGGAAGTATCAAGGCTTGAGAATCTCTACAAACAATCCAAAGATATCAAAAATGAATTGCGTAAGGTACAAAATGTTGTATTGGAAGAGAATTTGCGCTGGATGGATGTGCAAATGGCCCTTGCTACAGGGGATGAACAATCCGACAACACGATTGTTGATGGATTTAAAACGGTTGAAAAGAAGGTGGAGGGGTACAGTGAAAGCAATGTAGACTCACCACTTTCCGGAACTTCCTCCAAAGAACATAATTATCAGTTTTTAAAAGGGGAAAACACGATTAGTAAAGAGGAAGCGTTGCAGCGAAGCAAAAAAATCTTCCAGGTAAACAATACAGATCATATCAAAATTACCAAAAGCGGAAAGGGTTCAGACTTACCAATCTACAGTATTTCGTATCGCAATGACGACAAAAATGCTTATATGGACATGTCGCAACAAGGAGGACATCCTATTTCGCTGCTTGTTAACCGTAAAATCGGGAAACAAAAAATCAGTTTGAATGAAGGCATGGAAAAAGCAAAATCATACTTGCAGCAAAATGATTTTGAAAAGATGCAAATTTTCCAGAGCAATCAGTATGATAACATTGGTGTTTACTCCTTTTTATATAATCAGGATGGTGTACGTGTATATTCCGATGCAGTTGAGGTTAAAGTCGCCCTGGATAACGGTGATCTCCTTGGTTTTACTGCCAAAAATTATTTTATGAATCATAAAAAGCGGAATATACCGGAACCTAAAATTTCTGCAAAAGAAGCAAAAAGCCATGTAAATCCTGATGTAAAAATAAATGAAAAACACCTTGCGATAATTGACAATGATATGGGAAAAGAAGTACTGACATATGAATTTCTTGGAGTACTGGGTAATGAAACCTACCGTATTTTTATCAATGCGAAGGATGGGACAGAAGAAAAGGTTGAAAAGTTGGATGGAAAGGAAGTTGACTTTTCTGCAGTTTCCTAATCACTATGAAAGAAGATAAATAAAATATTTGTTTGATGAAGGAAGGGAGGCGACCCCTTCCTTTTTTCTGGTTATATCAAAACAAATAGACCTCTATTTCAATAATATGTTATTATTTACTGTAGAGTCATGGGAAATTTGGAAGGTGCTATTTTATAATTTGCAGGAATAATGAGAGGAATGAAAGGCATAAATGAATACAGCTGAAATAGCGATAGCAATTGATGGACCTGCGGCTGCAGGGAAAAGTACTGTTGCGAAAATCGCAGCCCAAAAACTTAACTATATCTATGTTGATACAGGCGCGATGTATCGGGCATTAACATTAAAGTCACTTAATAGCGGGGTAGACGTTGATGATGAGCGTCTTCTTGGTGATCTGTTAAAACAGACTGAAATTGAACTGGTTCAAGGGGAACAGAATCAGCATGTTATGTTGGATGGAAAAGATGTAACAGATGAAATTCGGACAGAACAGGTTACAAATCATGTTTCTTATGTTGCCAAACATCCTGAAATACGAAGAGAAATGGTCAACCGTCAGCAGCGGATGGCCGAAAAACGCGGAGTAGTTATGGATGGAAGGGATATTGGAACCCACGTACTGCCCAACGCCGAAGTGAAAATTTTCCTGATAGCGAGTGTGGAAGAACGCGCAAGAAGAAGACATAAGGAAAATTTGCAAAAAGGGTTTTCATCTGATTTGGAAACACTGAAAAAGGAAATCGAACAACGCGATTTATTAGATTCACAGCGGAAAGCCTCACCACTCTTAAAAGCGGAGGATGCCATTGAAATTGATACAACGTCTTATACCATCGTCGAAGTGGCAGATAAAATTTTGGAAGAAGTTTATAACGTAATGGGAACAAGAGGAGATTGAAATGAGCCTATATAAATTTGCTAAAACAGTGGTGGCAATCCTTCTGTTCCCGATATACCGATTCAAGGTTATCGGTAAAGAAAATGTACCCAAACATGGCCCGGTAATCATTTGTTCCAATCATATTTCCAATCTGGATCCTCCTGTTGTGGGAATCACCTCCCCTCGGGATATTTATTTTATGGCAAAAGGTGAATTGTTTGAAAAAAAAATTCTGGGGAAACTGCTTATTAAAATCCATGCATTTCCAGTAAAACGAGGGATGGGTGACCGAAATGCGCTTCGCAAAGGCCTGGGAATATTGAAGGAGAACGAAACATTGGGACTTTTTCCGGAAGGAACACGAAGTAAAACCGGAACAGTGGGAAAAGGTCTGGCAGGTGCAGGTTTTTTCGCGTTACGTTCAAAAGCAAAGATTGTACCTTGTGCGATAATCGGACCCTATAAACCAGGAAAACGACTAACGGTCATCTATGGAAAACCGATGGATATAGAAACCTATCGGGAAAACAAGTCTTCAGCAAAAGATACAACAGAAGCTATAATGGGTGAAATAAAAAAATTAATCGATAATCACAATTCCTGACATGCATTGCTTGACAAATAATTATAAATATTAGAAGTTATAAAAAAGAGATAATTCGATTCTTTGTTGGTTTGTACTTTAAGGAGGGCTTTTGAATGAGTGAATATAATAATGAAATACCGGAACTGAACGTGGGTGAACTTATCACGGGAACCGTTGTTAAAGTGGAGGAAAAACAGGTTCTTGTTGATATTGGATATAAAACGGAAGGTATCGTACCAATAAGTGAATTGTCCAACCTCCATATTGAAAAAGCCGGTGATGTGGTGAAGGAGAATGATGAACTCTCATTGCAGATCAAAAAGATTGAAGACGATGAGGTCATTTTATCCAAAAAGGCTGTAGATGCAGACAAAGCTTGGGAATCACTTGCCAAAAAGTTTGAGAATGATGAAGTATTTGAAACAGAAATTAAGGATATTGTAAAAGGCGGACTGGTTGTTGATGTGGGTCTGCGCGGTTTTATTCCAGCCTCATTGGTTGAAACGTATTTTGTTGAAGATTTTTCAGATTATAAAAATGAGGTTATGCGAGTAAAAATTATTGATCTTAACAGGGAACAGAATCGGGTTATTTTGTCACATCGAGACGTTATTCAGGATGAGGCAGACACGAAAAAACAACAATTGCTGCAAGAACTGGATGCAGGACAAGTACTTGAAGGTACTGTACAACGCATCACAAGTTTTGGTGCGTTTGTGGACCTTGGGGGCATTGACGGACTTGTGCATATTTCCCAACTTGCACATGAGCATGTGGAAAAAACTTCGGATGTTGTATCTGAAGGAGATACAATAAAGGTGGAAATTTTATCAGTTGATCGCGACAATGAACGAATTTCCCTGTCCCGTAAAAAAACACTTCCGGGACCTTGGACAGATATAGAGGAAAAGGTATCAAAGGGAGATGTGCTTGAAGGAAAGGTAAAACGTCTTGTGAGTTTTGGTGCATTCATCGAAGTTCTGCCCGGGGTAGAAGGTCTTGTTCATATTTCGCAAATTGCCAACAGACATATCGGTACACCACAAGAAGTTTTGGATACAGGACAAACGGTTAAAGTAAAAGTTTTGGATGTAAGTGAAGCTGACCAGCGAATTTCCCTTTCCATTAAGGAACTGGAAGCGGAGCAGGAAGCACAGGAGTTCAAAAAATATGAAAAAGATGACGATCAGCTTGGCTTTCAAGTCGGTGATTTCATCGGTGATAAATTGGATAAATATAAATCATAAATATATTGAATGCTCTTTCCATCAGGAAGGAGCAATTTTTTTGTGCATTCCCGCAGGCTATTTTCCGTTAATAATTGTCTATATGGTTTTCTTTTGCTAGAATAAGTAAATGCTGTATACATAGAAGCAAATAAAATGTGAATGAAAAGATAGAAAGGATGTTCCTTTCATGAGGAAATCTGCAGTTGCGATAGTGGGCAGACCTAACGTTGGCAAATCAACTATTTTCAACCGCCTTGTCGGAGAAAGAATTTCAATCGTTGAAGACATTCCAGGTGTGACAAGGGATCGGATATATGCAGAGGGGGAGTGGCTTACAACCACCTTTAATTTGATTGATACCGGCGGAATTGACGTCGGAGATGAACCATTGCTCGTACAAATGCGGCAGCAAGCTGAGGTTGCAATCGATGAAGCTGATGTCATTATTTTCTTATTGAATGGCAGAGAAGGTATAACTGCAGCAGATGAAGAAGTTGCCAAATTGTTATATAAATCGAATAAGCCGGTAGTTGTTGGTGTAAACAAAATGGACAATCCGGAAATGCGGCAGGAAATATATGAATATTATTCACTCGGTTTCGGGGAACCATATCCAATTTCCGGTTCACATGGATTGGGATTAGGCGATTTGCTTGATGAAGTCGTGAAGCATTTTCCTGAAATTGATAGTGAGGAAGATCGTGAAGATACGATTTACTTCAGCCTGATTGGCAGGCCAAATGTAGGTAAATCTTCTCTTGTTAATGCTATGCTGAATGAAGAAAGGGTCATTGTCAGCGAAATGGAAGGTACTACAAGAGATGCTGTTGACACACATCTGCAAAAGGACGGACAGGATTATGTCATCATTGATACTGCTGGCATGCGCAAAAGAGGCAGAGTGTACGAAACGACTGAAAAATATAGTGTAATGCGTGCACTGAAGGCAATCGAAAGGTCTGATGTTGTTCTTGTCCTAATTGATGCTGAAACTGGAATCAGAGAACAGGACAAAAAAATCGCAGGCTATGCACATGATGCTGGACGGGCAATTATTATTGTCGTCAACAAATGGGATACAGTTGAATCCAGTGATAAAGCAATGCGGGAATTCGAAAAAAAGGTCAGAGCACATTTTCAGTTTCTTGATTATGCGCCAATTGTTTTTCTTTCGGCCAAAACCAAAAAAAGATTGCATACACTGATTCCTTCCATAAGGACTGCAAGTGAAAATCATGCAAAACGCATACAGACAAATGTTTTAAATGATGTAATTATGGATGCACTGGCGATGAATCCAACGCCAACTGTTAAAGGAAGACGACTGAAGGTGCTTTATGCGACTCAAGTGGCTGTTAAACCGCCAAGTTTTGTTGTTTTCGTTAATGATCCTGATTTAATGCACTTTACGTATAAACGATTTCTTGAAAATAAAATACGGGATGCATTTGGATTTACAGGTACACCAATAAAAATATTCGCAAGAAGACGTCAATAAGGAGGCTATATCATTGAGTAAAGTAGCTGTATTAGGTGCTGGAAGCTGGGGAACAGCACTCAGTATTGTTCTGTCTGACAATGGTCATGATGTACGATTATGGACACACCGTAAAGAACAGGCAGATCTAATTAATCGAACACACCGAAACGAAAGTTATTTAAACGTGGAGATCCCTTCCCAAATAAAGGCATTTGATAGTTTAAAGGAAGCCATTAATGGCGTAACAGCAATCGTTCTTGTGGTTCCAACAAAAGCAATCCGGGAAGTATGCGGACAATTGAATCCTATTGTGGAAAATAATACTACAATTATTCACGCCACAAAGGGTATTGAACCTGAATCCCTGAAACGTGTGTCGCAAATAATCAGTGAGGAAATGGATGCATATAGTTATGAAGATATTGTTGTACTGTCTGGTCCAAGTCACGCGGAAGAGGTAGGCAAAAGATTACCGACAACAGTTACTGTCTCATCATTGGACAGCGGTAATGCCGAACTTGCTCAAGATTTATTTATCAATGAATCATTTCGGGTTTATACAAGTCCGGACGTTGTTGGGATTGAACTTGGAGGTGCATTGAAGAACATCATTGCACTTGGTGCAGGAATATCGGATGGATTGGGGTATGGTGATAATGCCAAAGCAGCATTAATTACAAGGGGGCTAGCAGAAATTACCCGTCTGGGTGCATCCCTTGGTGCCAATCCATTATCATTTTTGGGATTACCGGGTGTAGGTGATCTGATTGTTACATGTACAAGTGTACACAGCCGTAACTGGCGAGCGGGTAACCTGCTCGGAAAAGGCAAAAAACTCGATGAAGTATTGGAACAGATGGGGATGGTGGTTGAAGGAGTACGTACCGCAAAGGCAGCCCATCAGTTTGCACAGGAACAGAAAATTGAAATGCCGATTACAGATGGTATTTATGAGATATTATTTAATAATAAAAACCCACGTGACATCGTTGAACAACTGATGAATCGAAATAAGCGGGAAGAAATGGATGATCTTGCAGATTTGATAGGCGGAAATTATTCCAAATAACACGTAAACGCATACCTTGCATATACTATGCTGAAGTAATAATGCAGGGAGGCGAGCGTGTGAGTGAATCCCGAAATGATCCATTTGACAAAATTCAGCAGCAGGCAAATGTAAATCCGGACCAAATATATAAAGTGGCTGAATCTGTCAAGCATGCCGATTTTTCGGATGAAAAAACAGTGAGAATGTTGATTCAGAGGCTTTCAAAGATTGCCGGAAAGCCTATTTCAAAGGCTAAAGAAGATAAAATTGTGGAATCCATAACGAACAACAACATGCCTACAGATATGCAGACTTTGAATCAACTGTTTAAAAAGTAGTTATATTTGGGCAAGTGAGGATACAACAAGGAGTATGATCGCATAAAATAAATCGCACAAGCATTCATTATAGAGTTGCTGTGGAATTTATTTAGTCAAACCGGGATGGAGTGAGCCCCTTCTGTCCCGGATTTTATTTGTCCGGGAAAAGATAAAATTATTGCCAGTGGACAATTTGTGACATTTTTATGATTTAAATTTGTTTTAAATATGGGAAGCTGTAACAGTATGTTATAATACGTTGTGCAATTATGTTGAATTTGAACCAGGAGTGAAATAAATGTCACAAAGCATGATGAATATGTGGATATCATTTGTCGGTATGGCACTCCTTCTGCTTTCGATCGGACTCATTGTATTAAGCAGGAATAAACTGAAAGGCTGGCTTGCAGGTATCGTATCAGTACTAGCCTATCTTTGTTTAATGCTTGGAGGAATAATTATTTTATATATTGTCTTTAGCGGACCGACAAGTTAGGAGGATTTTCCATGAAACATACAGCTGTTCAGGTAAGTATTGCATTTACAATCATGATATTATTGACCGGCTGTCTTTATCCGGAAGGTGAATTATCCAAAAATAAGATTCCGAATGAAGCCCAATTAAAAATGATGCAATCAGCAGTTGATTCCTATCAGGAACAAACAGGCGGATTACTGCCAATAAAAACAAAGGACAAGGATACCCCGAAATTCCGCAAATATCTGATTAACTTCAAAATATTGAAAGAACATAACATTATTTCGGAGATCCCCGGTACGGCTTTTGAAAACGGCGGCATTTATCAGTATACAATCATTCATGCCGAAACAGACCCTACTGTAAAATTAATTGATTT
The DNA here is from genome assembly GCF_900162695.1 of Virgibacillus siamensis. Classification (NCBI taxonomy): domain Bacteria; kingdom Bacillati; phylum Bacillota; class Bacilli; order Caryophanales; family Bacillaceae; genus Virgibacillus; species Virgibacillus siamensis. The sequence goes on along the minus strand of NZ_FUIH01000007.1, from coordinate 1,363,589 downwards.
GCGTGTTACAGACGCTATTCGGGAATTGAATATGAAAATAAATATGTACCGTAATGAACATCTGTATCCTCCATTCGGTCAACGAATAGCAGACGGGGTATTTAAAATAGATTATAAAAAATTAGGATTGGAATCAGAACCTTACGTTGTCAGTCCATTTTCGCATAAGAATCTTCCAATTGTGATGGATGCAAAAGGAAAACTTTATGTGGATTATCGTATCGATTTAAATGAAGCTCTTAAAGAATATGACCACAAAATGAAAAAAGGCGAAGATATCCGAACATTGCTTGCAGAGCATTCACCCTTTGTCCCTTCTTATTCTTTACCATATACTATCCAAAATGGAGAACCTGTTTTTCGAACACAAATTGATTAATATAGCATAATAAGTCCCTCGCAACATATATTGTGTTGCAAGGGATTTTTGCTTTCTATAATCCGTTATTATCTTTTTTATTCTTTATAAGCAAAATTAAGTCATAATTTGGTAGGACAACATCATAGACTTGTAATGTCAATTATTCGCAGGTTATTCAGGATTACCGGAAATGGAGATCGGGAGGGGATCGTTTGGAGAAAGTTGATATTTTTAAAGATATTTCGAAACGGACGAATGGAGATATTTACCTTGGCATTGTCGGTGCAGTCCGAACCGGTAAGTCTACCTTTATTAAACGGTTTATGGAATCCGTTGTATTGCCAAATATTGAGGATGAAGGGGAAAGAGGACGCGCGCATGATGAATTACCTCAAAGCGCAGCAGGCAAAACAATCATGACAACTGAACCAAAGTTTATTCCGAACCAGGCAGTTTCCGTCCACGTGGATGAGGGTTTGGATGTAAACGTGAGACTTGTTGATTGTGTCGGTTATGCAGTTGAAGGGGCGAAAGGATTTGAAGATGAAAATGGTCCGCGCATGATCAATACACCATGGTATGAAGATCCAATCCCCTTTCATGATGCAGCGGAAATCGGAACGAGAAAAGTAATACAGGAGCATTCAACGATCGGAGTCGTTGTTACAACTGACGGGACAATCGGAGAAATAGAGCGTTCCGACTATCAGGAAGCGGAATCAAAGGTTGTAGAAGAATTGAAAGAGGTTGGAAAACCATTTATTATGGTGGTTAACTCGACCCGTCCCACCAGCCAGGAAACAGAATTGTACCGTCAGGAATTAACCGAGAAATATGATATCCCAGTACTGGCGATGAGCATTGAGTCGATGTCGGAACATGATGTCTATAGTGTTCTACGGGAAGCATTGTATGAGTTCCCTGTCCTGGAAGTAAATGTTAACTTACCGAGCTGGGTAATGGTGCTGAAAGAAAACCACTGGTTAAGAAGAAATTATCAGGATGCGATTCAGTCAACCGTTCAAAATATCAAAAGGCTGCGTGACGTGGACAGTATCGTTGATGACTTTGAGGATTATGACTATATTGCGAAAGCAAATCTCGCTGGAATGGAGATGGGCGATGGGGTAGCAGAGATTGACTTGCATGCTCCGGACTATCTGTATGATGACATCCTTAAAGAAATTGTCGGTCAGGAAATTCGCGGCAAAGATCATCTGCTTGAATTGATGCAGGATTTCGCACATGCAAAACGGGAATATGACCAGGTCTCCGGGGCATTGCAGATGGTAAAACAAACGGGTTATGGAATCGCTGCACCGTCACTTGAAGATATGGAACTGGACGAACCGGAGATTATTCGTCAGGGATCCAGGTTTGGAGTAAGACTCAAAGCGGTCGCACCATCAATTCATATGATAAAGGTTGAGGTGGAATCAGAGTTTGCTCCAATTATCGGCACAGAAAAGCAGAGTGAGGAACTAGTGAGATACCTCATGCAGGATTTTGAAGAAGATCCATTATCTATTTGGGAATCAGACATTTTTGGAAGGTCTTTAAGTTCCATTGTTCGGGAGGGAATTCAGGCAAAAATAGCCCTTATGCCGGAAAATGCACGGTATAAGCTGAAAGATACACTGGAACGAATTATCAATGAAGGATCCGGTGGTTTAATAGCAATTATCCTCTAGCAGCTGAAAAGGTTGCTTTTTTTTTGTTTAAATTAAATTTTTTTTTGATGAACAGCAGGAATTTGACATCTTCTGTCGTATAGTTTATAAAGAGGTTAAAATGATGCATTCAATAGTTGGTGCCTCTAGTGATGACAAGGATTTTCCATCATTTGTAAATTTTGGATAAACTCATGGGAAAAATTAGCTAAAAATAAAATAAATCCCGTAAAATTAGGCACTTATTGTTGAATTTTGCTTTAATCTCAGTTAATATAAGCCTTGTCATCAATGAATTGGTGGCATTGCGTATAAAAAATGGCAAATTGGGAACAAATGAAATTAGGTGATTTTGTTCCAGTGTCGATTGAACTTTTGGGAGGAGGTGAATATCATGAACAAAACAGACTTAGTAAATGCAGTCGCAGAAAAGAGCGAGCTTTCTAAAAAGGATGCTACAAAAGCTGTAGATGCAGTCTTCGAATCTGTCATGGATTCACTTAAAAAAGGTGAAAAAGTACAATTGATCGGATTCGGGAATTTTGAAGTACGTGAGCGTTCTGCTCGTAAAGGTCGTAACCCTCAAACAGGGGAAGAAATCAAAATTCCTGCAAGCAAGGTTCCTGCATTCAAACCAGGAAAAGCCCTAAAAGAGAGCGTTAAGTAATAAGGTACATAGGGCGAAAAAGGGCACGTGTTTACGTGCCCTTTTTTCTTTGTAAAATTTAGCCTGAATTAGATTAGAATAGTTATGGAGAAGTGAACAGTGAATGTTAATTTGCCGGTAACTGTTTTCCATGTATTCTGATAATAAATTATAATTATGGAACACCTATAAAATATGCTATAATGTCTTTATTAATCTGAATGTATGAAAGGGCACGGGTGGTTGTTTTGCAGACTTCCGATTTGGATCTGAACAACTTTAAATCATTAATACGTAAGAAGATGAAGCACACCTACTTGGATGAATACGTGCAAATTCCGGAAATTAATGATGATAAGCTGTTCATTTTATTTAACGTATTGGAAAATACGACATTAACCGAATTTCAAAAAGAAAATTACATCGTTACTACAATGCTTGTTCAAATGGCCCTGGATACGCATGATTTAGTACCGCAATCCAATGAACCGGAACAAACGGCACGGGAAAGCAAAGCAAAACAGTTGTCAGTGCTTGCTGGTGATTACTATAGTGGTTTATATTATTTGATCCTTTCCGGAATAGAGGATATAAAATTGGTTCATACACTTGCTTCAGCGATTAAGGAAATCAATGAATATAAAATGCAATTATATTACAGGGAATCAACATCTCTAGAGGAATTATTATTTATTATATCGAAACTTGATTCATTATTGATTAAGCATGTTGCAGACCTTGCAGAAGAAAATAGTATAAGCAGCACTGCTGCAGATTGGCTGTTGACAAAGAAATTGCTGGGAATAAAAAATGAACTGGAATTGAATGGCACATTACCATCATCGGAAATTTATTCTGACCTTCCGAATTACGAACTCTTACAGGAAAAGGAAATAATCAATCAGCAAATTTCCAATAGTGTGAACCGGCTTAAGTCATTATTGGTTCACTTTCCCCTACATTTGAAACCAGTTAAATCAAGCCTTGTGGAAAGGTTAAATGGGAAGGCATCAGACTCCAGAATCATTGTGGAAGAAGGGTAAAAGAATGCAGCAATCCAAAGAGGAACGTGTTCATCGCGTCTTTGAGAAGATTTATGACAATTATGATTCGATGAATTCAATTATTTCATTCAAACGTCATAAGGCATGGCGCAATGATGTTATGAAACGAATGAAAGTTGCGGAGGGAACGACCGCACTAGATGTCTGTTGTGGAACTGGAGATTGGTCTTTTTCACTTGCAGAAGCAACCGGAAAAAATGGCAAGGTCATTGGTATTGATTTCAGTTCTAACATGCTTTCAGTGGCCAGGAAGAAAAATGAGCGTTTTCAGTATGAACAACTCTCATTTGTTCAGGGGAACGCAATGAGCCTTCCATATGAGGATAATTCTTTTGATTATGTTACAATCGGCTTTGGCCTTCGTAATGTTCCTGATTATATGACTGTTCTAAAAGAAATGTACCGGGTTGTAAAACCGGGTGGACACGTTGTATGTCTTGAAACATCACAACCGACTTTGATTGGATTTCGTCAAGGATATTATTTATATTTTCGTTTTATTATGCCATTGATTGGCCGATTGTTTGCTAAAAGCTATAAGGAATATGCATGGCTTCATGAATCTGCCAAAAGTTTCCCGGATAAAAAGAAACTGAAGGAAATGTTTCTGGAGGCGGGATTCAGTCAAGTATGGATCAAAAGTTATACAGGCGGCGTTGCTGCAATGCATATGGGAACTAAAAAATAGTCATAACCATTATTACAGGAACTCAAGGTAAAAGGTGAATTGCATGAAATTAAGTAAAACATATGGATATTTAAAAAAAGAACTGGATATTATTGAACATGCATTAAATAATGCAATTCAAGCCGAACAGACTGTATTACGAGAAGCATCACTGCAATTGCTTCAAGCAGGGGGGAAACGTATTCGCCCTGTTTTTGTCTTGTTATGCGGGCAGTTTGGTGATTATAATCTCAATCGCATTAAAACCGTTGCCGTTTCATTGGAGCTGATTCATATGGCTTCATTGGTTCACGATGATGTTATTGACGATGCATCACTGCGCAGGGGAAAGGCAACAATTAAACAGCTATATGGAAATCGGGTTGCGATGTATACCGGGGACTATATGCTTGCTCGTGCCCTGGAGAATATAACTACCATTCCTACTGTCAGTGCACATCAGGAATTGTCCAAAACAATTGTACAGGTAGTTGTCGGCGAGATTGAGCAGATAAAGGATAAATTTAATTGGAACCAAAATCTGCGCGATTATTTGCGAAGAATTAAACGAAAGACTGCGCTGCTTATTGCGACAAGCTGTAAGCTGGGAGCAATCGTTTCCGGTTTGCCGGAAAAAGAACAGGATAAATTATATCAGTATGGCTATTATATCGGTATGTCTTATCAGATCATAGATGATATTCTGGACTTTACTTCTTCCGCGGAGGAATTGGGAAAACCAGCTGGAAATGACCTGCTGCAGGGCAATATAACATTGCCTGTATTGTTTGCGATGAAGGATCAGTCTTTCAGGCAGATGCTTATGAGTACCTTTCAATCGCCTGAAAACGTAACAGAAATGGAAATGAAACGATTAATAAGTGAATTAAAGAAAACAAATGCAATCCAACAGTCTTACAGTGTAAGTGATCATTATTTGAATAAGGCTTTAAATGCACTTGATTCCGTTCCAAATCATAAAGCAAAAACAACGCTATTGAACATTGCAAAATATATTGGTAAAAGACGTTCCTAGAAACATTGTTATTTAAACTAAAATTTGATAAACTCTTAACGGTTGGACAAATATAAATACATATGAACGAGGTGCTGAATATGGAGAAAACATTTCTAATGGTAAAACCGGATGGCGTCCAGCGTAATCTGGTTGGCGAAATTGTAAATCGTTTTGAACGTAAAGGTTTTAAATTAGCTGGTGCGAAATTAATGCAAATCACCAACGAATTGGCTGAAAATCATTATGGTGAACATAAAGAACGCCCATTCTTCGGTGAATTGGTAAGCTTTATTACTTCCGGTCCGGTTTTTGCGATGGTTTGGGAAGGTGAGAATGTTATTGCTACAGCAAGAGAAATGATGGGTAAAACCAATCCACTTGAAGCTGCACCAGGCACGATTCGTGGTGATTACGGTGTGACTGTTGGCAAAAATGTTATCCACGGATCTGATTCACCGGAAAGTGCTGAACGAGAAATTGGACTCTTCTTTAAGGATGCAGAAGTATTGTCCTATTCAAAACAAGACAGTGAATGGATCTATTAAATAGTCTGAGCCTCCGTTAACACGGAGGCTTTTTCTTTATGACTGGGACTTATTAAAAAAGTGTAATTCAAAAACGACCAACATGGGAGATAGACAGGACGGTGTGTACCGCTTTGGAATCTTTCTTTTGATAAGACACTTTAGCCCGGCCTCGTATTTTTATGCAAAATAATGATGATTTTTTCACAAAAATGAAAACAAATATGATATAGTAATATGAAAATCCTGAAAAGGGGGATCATTTTGCGCTACTTAACTGCAGGTGAATCACATGGAAAACAACTTACAACAATAATCGAAGGTCTTCCTGCTCGGATGCCTCTCACCATTGATAATATCAATGAATCATTGCTTCGGAGACAAAAAGGACATGGAAGAGGAAAACGTATGCAGATAGAAAAGGATCTGGCGGAAATAATGAGTGGTGTACGTCATGGATATACACTCGGCTCTCCTGTTTCGCTTGTCATACACAATGATGATTTTAAACATTGGACAGATATCATGGGAGAAGAACCGCTGGAAGAAAATACAAATATCAGACGAACTGTTTCACGGCCAAGACCCGGGCATGCAGATTTGAATGGAGCATTAAAATATGGTCATCGTGACATGCGCAATGTACTGGAACGATCATCGGCAAGAGAAACCGCTGCACGGGTAGCGGCAGGGGCTGTAGCAAAAACACTTTTGAGACACTTGGGGATTGAGATATCCGGATATGTAAAAGAAATTGCCGGAATTATTGCTGAAGATAATCCTTCCTTAAGTATGAATCAACGACAAACTATTTCAGAAGAATCCCCTGTCCGAACATTGGATAAAAATGCGGAACAGCCTATGATGGACGCAATTGACAAGGCAAAAAAAGATGGAGATTCAATTGGCGGTGTTGTCGAAGTATATGTGGAAGGCATGCCAGCAGGGGTTGGATCCTATGTCCATTATGATCGCAAACTGGATTCCCGCATTGCAGGCAGTGTTATCAGTATCAATGCATTCAAAGGAGTCGAATTTGGACTAGGTTTCGAAGCTGCACGCAGAAACGGAAGCGATGTCCACGATGAAATAGCCTGGAATGAACAGGATGGTTATTTTCGTAAAACGAACCGTCTGGGAGGCTTTGAAGGTGGTATGACTACAGGTATGCCAATTGTTGTTAAAGGGGTAATGAAGCCCATACCAACCTTGTATAAACCGCTGCAAAGCGTGGACATAGATTCGAAAGAACCATTTAACGCAAGTATTGAACGTTCAGATTCTTGTGCTGTTCCTGCTGCCTCCGTAGTGATGGAACATGTGGTTGCTTTTGAAATTGCCAAAGCTCTGTTGGAACAGTTTCCTTTTGATCAGTTTCCGAAATTGAAAGAAGCTATCGATGCATATCGTGAAGAAATAAGGTGTTTTTAGTGAAAGTTACCAGGGTAAAATCTGATAGCGGAACTTATGATGTATATGTCGGCGAGCAGCTCAGATATAAAATCGAATCACTATTGCCAAAATCATACTCATCCGTAATGATTATTACGGATGATTTGGTGGCACGGCACTACTTGGAGGATGTTCGAAACAGCATTATACAATATGATCGTGTATATACATCCATTATTAATCACGGAGAAAGCTCGAAATCGATTGATACCTTTTACCGGCTGCATTCCGATGCAATTGATTATGGATTGGATAGGAAGTCACTTATTATTGCATTGGGCGGCGGGGTAGTTGGTGATCTTGCCGGTTTTGTTGCAGCAACTTATATGCGGGGGATTGATTTTGTTCAAATGCCGACAACAATTCTGGCGCATGACAGCAGTGTTGGGGGAAAGGTTGCCATTAACCATCAGAAAGGAAAAAATCTGATTGGTAATTTTTTTTCCCCGGCAGCTGTTGTTTATGATGTTGACACTATTCACTCGCTGAGCGCACAGGAGTTCAGGTCAGGATATGCAGAAATTGTGAAAGAAGCCTTGATTGCTGATCGTCATTTTTTCGATGAACTTATGCAGACCGGACTATCCAGATTGACCAATGCGGAAATTGCCAGCCATATCAATAAAGGAATTGCCATAAAAGCAGAAGTGGTGGAATCAGATGAAAAGGAGGCAGGAATCCGAAAGCATCTGAATTTCGGCCATACGTTCGGCCATGCATTGGAAGCACTGCAGGGATACAGCGGTATAGCACACGGAGAAGCTGTTGCAATCGGGATGCTTTTTGCACTTCAGGTCAGCGAAGCCGTGTTTTCAGTGCAGTTGCCTTTTGATAAGTTGTATTCCTGGCTCGAGACAAACAGCTATCCATTACAATTACCCGAAATGGACCTTCAACATATTATAAATACAATGAAACTTGATAAAAAAACAGAAGGTACAACTATACAAATGGTGCTGCTGAAGTCTATTGCGCATCCTGTAACGGTAGAAGTCAGTGATGCAGATTTAAAGAATCATCTTGAATTATTTAAGAAGAAGCTATCAACCAGATTATAAAAAGGATAGGTGGGTAATAAATGGATTATAAAAAAATTTTGGGCGAATTAACACCATATAAGCAAGGGAAACAAATACGTGAGGTCAAAGAGCAATTTGGTCTGGAACGTATTGTAAAGCTGGCGTCGAATGAAAATCCATTTGGTTACTCAAACAGACTTGATAATCTGAATGCATTTTCACCATCGCTTGAAATTTATCCGGACGGTTATACCGCCGAATTACGCAAAGCTTTGGCGGAAAAATTGAACGTTGAAGAGAATCAGCTTATTTTTGGAAACGGATCGGATGAAATCATTACGTCTATTTGTCGTGCATTTCTATACCCGGGAGTCAATACAGTAATGCCTGTACCCAGCTTTCCGCAGTATAAACATAATGCCTTGATTGAAGGGGCTGAAATTAAAGAAATACCGGTAGTAAATGGCTACCACGACTTGCAGGCAATGCTTGAGGCAATTGATGATAAGACAAATGTGGTTTGGCTTTGCTCACCAAATAATCCAACAGGGTGTGCAATTCCATCCAATGAATTTTATTCCTTTTTGGATCAATGCCCTGAAAACGTGCTGGTTGTACTGGATGAAGCCTATTATGAATATCTCGATAAGGAAAAAGACATACATGCTTTACATTGTTTATCCGAATATAAAAATCTGCTTGTGTTAAGAACTTTTTCCAAAGCATATGGGCTGGCAGGACTACGTATAGGATATGCAATTGGCAATTCCGAACTGACAGCGAAGCTGGATGTTGTAAGAGGCCCATTCAATACCTCCTCCATAGCACAAAAAGCAGCGCTTATTGCATTGGAGGATGATGCATTCATCGCCGAGTCGATATCAAAAAACAATAAAATTAAAGAAGAATTTCAACGATTTCTGGATTCCATTGATTGGCATTATTATGATTCAGAAACGAACTTCCTGTTTATTTCCACACCAATCAGCAGCGAAAAAGTATTTGAGTATTTGCAACAAAACGGCTTTATTGTACGACCCGCGGGAGAGAAGACAATCCGGGTTACCATAGGAAATGAGACTGATATGAAACAATTGCAAGCTATAATATTACAGTTGAACAACACCATAAAAGAGGAGATTCAATCTTGAAGCGAACTATATTCATCATTGGCCTTGGACTTATTGGGGGGTCACTCGCCAAAAGTCTGAAACACGATAACAACAATTATATTATTGGATTTGATTCGGATACGGAAACAGTTAACTTTGCTTTGAAGAACGGCATTATTGATGCTTCTTGTGAGGATTTGAATGCAGCTTTGAAAGAAGCAGAGATTATCATTCTGGGTACACCCATTTCAGAAACGGTCAGGATTATTGGCAAATTGGATGAAACCGAGTTTGACCATGAGGTAATCGTAACAGACGTTTCTTCTGTTAAATCAACCGTTATGGAAAAGGCAGCGTCCATTACGAATAAAAACATTCAATTCATCGGGGGCCATCCGATGGCAGGATCACATAAGCATGGAATCATTGCGGCAAAAGAGCATTTATTTGAAAATGCGATTTACGTTTTAAGTCCTTCGAAAAATTGCAGAAATGATGCGGTAGATACACTGACAGATATTTTACGGGTCACGAAGAGTAATTTTATCGTTTTGCCTGCAAATGATCATGATGAAATGACCGGTATTATTTCACATTTTCCGCATCTGATTGCTTCATCTCTTGTACATCAGGCACGGAAATGGCAGAACACACATGCATATATTCCAAAACTCGCTGCTGGCGGGTTTCGTGATATTACCCGGATTGCCTCAAGTAATCCGGAATTGTGGCAGGATATTTTTTATCATAACCGAAAAAAAATGTCCCACTTGCTGGAAGATTGGATTGCCGAAATGAACGAAATAAAAGATCTTATTGATCACAATAACCGAAATGGGATAACTGCGTATCTTCAACAGGCGAAAGATTATCGTGATGGTTTGGGCTCTGCCAAAAAAGGCGCCATTCCGTCATTTTATGATTTATACGTTGATATCCGGGATCAGCCCGGGGCAATTGCCTCTGTTGCCCATATATTGGCAACAGCGGATATCAGCATTAAAAACATTCAAATCCTGGAAATTCGTGAAGGAATAACCGGTGTATTACGGCTCAGTGTTCCATCCAAAGAAGATTTGCAGGGAAGCCGTATGATTTTGGAGAAAAATGGATATGAACTAATGGTTGCAGAATAAATAGATGAATAGAAGGGAGTGAATGGATGTGGCCACATTAAAGTTAACACCTTATAAAAACGTTTTACAAGGTGAATTGGAAGTGCCTGGTGATAAGTCAATTTCACACCGTGCTATTATTTTTGGCTCGCTCGCAAATGGGACAACTAAAATTTCTAATTTCCTAAACGGAGAAGACTGTCTGCGGTCAATTGATGCATTCCGGGCAATGGGAGTTTCGATTGAACAGGATGCAACAAACGTGACGATATGCAGTGCAGGAAAGGATAAATTGACAGAACCGGTTGAACCTATTTATTTCGGGAACTCGGGGACCACCGCACGTCTAATGCTCGGTGTATTAGCTGGATTGCCGTTTTTTACAACAGCCTATGGCGATCCATCTTTGACTGTCAGACCGATGGACAGGGTTATTAAACCGATTCAGCAGATGGGGGCTTTAACAGATGGACGCTCTGATGGAGGGTTTTTGCCGATGGCTGTACGCGGCGGGAACTTAAAATCTATCTCATATACTTTGCCGGTAAAAAGTGCACAGGTAAAGTCCGCAGTTTTATTGGCTGGATTGTTTGCTAAGGGTGTTACCAAAGTCACGGAACAAACAGTAACCCGAAATCATACAGAAAATATGATGGCCGCTTTTGGTGCAGGAGTGAAAGTCGAGGGCAATACAGTTTATATTTCTAATAAACCGTTATATGCAACAGATGTCTTTGTACCCGGCGATATTTCTTCAGCTGCATTTCCATTGGCAGGAGCTGCAATTGTGCCTGGCAGTAACATTACGATTAAAAACGTCGGACTTAACAATACACGAACCGGAATTATTGATGCATTACTTAATATGGGTGCAGATATAACGATTTCCAACGAAAAAACGGTGAGCGGCGAACCCATTGGTGATCTGACAATAACCTATAAAAAGCTAAAAGGTACCGTTATTGAGGGTGACATAATCCCAAAACTGATTGATGAGCTGCCAATTATTGCACTTGTCGCGACTCAGGCAGAAGGTAAGACCGTGATTCGTGATGCCGGGGAACTCAGATTGAAAGAAACAGACCGGATTGAAGCAGTCGCAGAAGGACTGAGAAAACTTGGTGCCAATCTGGAAACAACGAAGGATGGAATGATTATACATGGAACATCCCAGTTAACGGGAGGGCATGTTTCATCATTTGATGATCACCGTATCGCAATGATGCTTACCATTGCTTCACTTATTGCCGATGAGGAAGTCATCATAGACGATATTTCTTCTGTCTCAATTTCATACCCTGATTTTTTCAAACATCTGGATACACTTAAATCGACACCTTAAGAATCTGCTCTTGGCAGATTCTTTTCTGTTTGAAGTAAGCGGTAAATTTTTGTATGATTGAAATCACTGAATGATAATGTCCGAAGAAAGAAAGGAAGTAACGGATGGACGAGAAAATTATGGAAGCGGTACGTCTGATGGAGAGTAAACAGTCGGAGAAGGCAATCTCACTGCTGGAGAATTATTTGCCACAGGCGGATGTCGAAGAAAGATATACCATAGCTGAATTATATATACAATGGGGTTTTCTGAAAGAAGCAAGCTTCATACTGCAGGAATTATTACAACAATTTCCAAAAGAAGGGGAACTGAAAGTAATGCTTGCTGATGTATACGTGGAATTGGACAGGGACGAAGAAGCAATGGCACTGCTTAATGAAATTGGGCCGGATGATCCGGAATATACGTCAACACTGATTCAACTGGCTGATTTGTATCAGGCCCAAGGGCTTTTTGAAGTTGCGGAACAGAAACTTCTGACTGCCAAACAGCATGAACCGAACGAACCGATTATCGATTTCGCATTGGCAGAATTGATGTTTTCAACAGGTTCTTATACGAATGCCATTATGTACTATGAAAAGGTTCTGCCAATCACGAAGGAAATAGCCAATGTTTCGATTAATGACAGACTGGCAGAAGCGTATGCCGCTTCAGGTGAGTATGAAAAGGCGTTAGAAATCTATCAGGATATTGACAGTGAGGATTCGGATACATTATTCAAATACGGTTTTACCGCGCTGCATGCAGGAAGATCGGATATTGCCATTAAAGCGTGGGAATATCTAATTGAGATTGATATGTACTATCACACTGCATATTATCAGCTTGCCAAAACTTATGAATCAGAGGACATGACGGATGAAGCGTATCAAACCGCTAAAAAAGGGCTGAAGGTCGATGAATTTAATAAGGAATTGTTCTTCCTGGCCGGTTCTCTTGCTCACCAGCTGAATGCCAATGATGAAAGTGAAAAATGGATACGAGAAGCAATTGCACTTGATCCTGATTATAAAGAGGCAATCCTTTTTCTGATTGAATTATTTAAAACGAATGATAATCAAGCAGGAATTATTGACCTCCTTAACGAAATTAAAAAGATAGGTGCAAATGATCCAATTTATGAATGGGAGCTGGCAAAAGCGTATAACGAAAATGAATTATTTGACAATGCATTAACTCACTACGATGAAGCATATAATAGTTTAAACGAAGACAGCGACTTTCTGAAGGAATACGGATACTTTCTGATGGAAGAAGGGAGGCAGCAAAAAGCAGTCTCGGTTTTTGAAAAATATTTAGCTCAGCAGCCCGAAGATATTGAGATTGAAGAGTACATCAGCAGAATTAAACAGATGGAAGGAACTGATTAACGCAAAATAGATGCTAAAGGAGGTAAGTGATCATTGCAGACTCCTGTTTCCTTACAAGATAAAAAAAGCTTTATTCAATGGTTTTTAAATCATTATCAGTTGAAAAAGCGGGAAAGTGTCTGGATATTGAACTACTTGGTTAATCATAATGAGGTTCTGTCAAATGTACATTTTGTCCGGGAAGCAAAATTTTGTCCGCGGGGAATCATCATGACAAGCCACTGTTCGGATGAAGTTCCTTTTCGCTTTTATAAAAATCAACTCGTTACAACAGATGCCGAGAAATCATTTCATGATATACGCCTGAATCAGCATGACCCATTATATATTCAGTTAAATTTTGATAAAGCAAACCAAAATATATATTATGCTGCCGTGTTGGTGGAGAACCCGTTTATACCGGACGAGTATTTTATTACCCAAAAAGATAAAGAATTAGCTGCGAATATACTGGACACACTGCTTTTTGATACCAGGAAAAATAGACTCCTTCATGAAATTGATAATGCGCTGGACCAAAATGACCGCGGTACATTTAACCGGCTTGTAAACCAATTGCATCATTTGGAAGAGGAGCGAAATAAATCAACCTGATTTAAAAAATCATTGGTTGATTTTTTTTGTGTTGATAGGATAACATTAACGTTAACGTCGCTTGCTTGTGAAGGACTGAGGCGATGTACTAGTTATCAGAGAGGCAGGGTAAGGTATGAGATGGAAAAAAGATGAGTTGGAACAGTATTTAAGTGCAAAGGAATATATAGATACGATGATTATTCCATTATTGCCGTTTCAATTATCACAGGATTCGGACGTGACAAAAGATGCGTTTCAACGTGAAGTTTTGGAAGCATTTTCAACTGAACTTGAACAGGAGCTGACAGGCAGGGTTATATTGACACCAACTTACAACTACCTGAAAACTGCCGATAAGCAATCGGAAATCGACCGGATAAATACATGGACAGAAGATATGAACAGCCAGCCAGTTAACCATGTGTTTTTTACAACCTTTGATTCTTCCTGGAAAAAAGTTGAACAAGCTGTGCCGGGGACATTATTGTGGATACCAGGCATAACAGACGGTGAAATAGATTCAAAAGAAATGCAGCGTCTAATTCGCAGCCAGGTTGAACAAGTTAGTGAATTAATCCGAACCTATTGGGCAGAATAGCTTATTGTAAAGGATGTTTAATTTCGAATCTTTTATGATAATGTCGATTATATATTGACCGGACAAACAGTTTGCGCTATCATGGTAATGTCCTAGTAATCTGATTAAATTATATTTTGTCCGTGAAAAATGTATAAAGAGGGGGGAAAATCATGAGCGAAGATAAGCAGCGAGTATCCCGTCGCCAGTTTTTGAATTACACGTTAACCGGTGTAGGTGGGTTTATGGCAGCTGGCCTGATGATTTCACCGATTCGAATGGCTATTGATCCGGTTTTCAAGAAGTCAAGTGCAGGTGAATTGTCGAATGCGGGCATTGCTGTGGATGACATTACGAATAAACCACAACGTGTCGACTGGAAGGTTAAACAGGTCGATGGCTGGTATGAATCAAAAGTCAGTAAATCCGCCTGGGTTTATAAAAATGATAACGGCGACATTGTAGCACTTTCCCCAATATGTAAACACCTTGGCTGTGTTGTTTCATGGGAAGGCAGTGATCAGTTTCCAAATCAGTTTTATTGCCCATGTCATGGTGGACGTTATGAAAAAAATGGTGTGAACATACCTAATACACCGCCAACAGAACCATTGGATGTTTATGAGCACAAAGTTGAAAACGGGATGCTGTTTATAGGTAAAGCACATCCTCAAGGGGAGGCGTAATTATGTTACAGAAGATGTATGATTGGATTGATGATCGTATCGATATTACGCCAATATGGCGCGATATTGCGGATCATGAAGTTCCTGAACATGTTAATCCTGCCCATCATTTTTCAGCTTTTGTTTATTGTTTTGGAGGATTGACATTTTTCGTGGTAGTCATTCAGATTTTATCTGGAATGTTTTTAACAATGTATTACGTTCCGGATATTGAGAATGCTTGGAAGTCTGTTTACTATCTGCAAACAGAAGTGGCACATGGCCAAATTGTACGAGGAATGCATCACTGGGGGGCCAGTGTTGTTATTGTAATGTTACTACTACATACATTGCGGGTGTTTTTCCAGGGCGCCTACAAGAAACCGCGTGAACTTAACTGGATGGTCGGAGTGCTTTTATTCTTCACAATGCTCGGACTTGGGTTTACTGGTTATCTGCTGCCTTGGGATAATAAAGCTTACTTTGCTACAGAAGTAGGGTTGAATATTGCAGAACAGGTTCCGTTTATTGGCGATGAACTTAAAACATTACTTGCAGGTGATTCGGAAATAGTCGGTGCACAAACACTGACCAGATTTTTTGCAATTCATGTTTTCTTTTTACCTGCCGCATTGTTCGGTTTAATGGCTGTTCACTTTGTACTGATTCGCAGACAGGGTATTTCCGGACCATTATAAAATAAAAGGAGGTAGAACTGTGCATAAGGGTAAAGGAATGAAATTCGTCGGCGACTCACGAATATCAGCCGAACGAAAGCCTAATATTCCAAAAGATTATTCTGAATATCCCGGAAGAACCGAAGCATTCTGGCCCAACTTTCTTTTAAAAGAATGGTTGGCGGGCTCTGTATTTTTAGTCGGTTTCCTGTGTTTGACATTGGCACATCCGTCTCCACTGGAAGGTATGGCTGATCCGACTAACGCAAGCTATATACCTTTGCCAGACTGGTACTTCCTATTTTTATATGAACTTTTAAAATTTGACTTTGCAAGTGGACCATATATATTGTTTGGTATCATTATTATTCCTGGCCTGGCTTTCGGAGGACTATTATTGGCTCCGTTTTTGGATAATGGACCAGGAAGACGTCCACATAAGCGTCCGGTAGCAGTTGGAATGATGCTTTTAGGCCTTCTGGCATGTATTTGGCTGACATATAAATCTGCAGCCCATGTGGATTGGGAAAAACGCGCTGAAGCAAATCAGCCGATTCCGCCATCTCAGCAGGTTGAAATTGATAAAGAAGACCCAGGCTATGCAATTTTCAAAAGCAACTGTATGAGTTGTCACGGTGAAGATCTGCAGGGAGGATCAGCAGCACCATCACTGATTGGTATTGACCATTCACCTGAAGAAATTGCTAAAATTGCCCAAAAAGGTACCGGACAAATGCCTCCGGGTATGTTTAAAGGTTCCGATAAAGAACTTGAAAAGTTAGTCCAATTTATTGTATCAGTTAATAAGCAAGCAAAAGAATAAGTAAACGTAAGGAGCACTTTTGCCATCTGGTGAAGGTGCTCTTCCGTTTTAGAAACGTAACAGAAAGGATCAAACAAATGATCAAATACATATTGTCGGATAAACGAATTATTTTAACGTTATTTATTATTAACCTGCTGGGTACAATTTACGGTTATTATTGGTATCGTTTTCAACTTGCGGAAACGCCGGATATATTTCTTATATTTGTTCCGGATAGTCCAACCGCGAGTTTGTTTTTTACCATTTTTCTCCTGTTTTTCCTGTTTGGGAGAAATGTGCCCTATATTGAATCGCTGGCCATCATTACACTGTTTAAATATGGCATATGGGCCGTTATCATGAATTTGTTTACATTAATTGTTGATGGTACATTAAATTGGCAAGGATATATGCTTATGGTTTCACATGGTGCGATGGCGATTCAGGGACTGCTATATGCCCCTTTTTATAAAATTAAATTTCGGCATATAATGGTGGCAGCAATATGGACATTGCATAATGACATTATTGACTATGTTTTTGAAATGATGCCTGTATATTCTTCCTTAACCTCCTATATGAATGAGATTGGATATTTCACATTCTGGTTAAGCATTCTTTCCATTGCTATCGCATACTGGCTGACTGTGCATCGTAAAAATAAATTCGTTAAATAACTGCTTGTTATATATTGTTGGTGGTTCACATACATTAGATTAGAAGATGCTATGTGAGGTGATCCTTATGAAACATCAGCGAAAATTCAACCAACTATGCATTCTCATAGGGATTTGGCTATTGTTTGCACCCGTTTCAGTCAGTGCGGAAGAAAATACAGCAATACTCATTTTTGCCAAGGCAAATCATTCAGCAATGGAACCATTGTTTTGGATGACCATTATTGTTGGTGGTTGTATCGCCATAACATTAACGTATGTAAGCTGGAGAAAATATAAAGCAGAGAAGAAAAAACACTTAAATAAGGATCCAAATAGTTGACTTTTCGTTAAAATTTGACTAAAATTGACCTTATCAAAACATTATATGGAGGAATGTATGATGCTGGGTGGTCTTGGTGGTTATATAATATACATTGCGCTGCTAATGATAATACCATTATGGGCACAATCTAAAGTAAAAAGCACGTATAAAAAATATTCGAAAAAAGCAACTTCGTCCCACATGACCGGTGCCGAAGTGGCACGCAAGATATTAAACGACAATGGTATATATAATGTGGATGTTGAGGAAACAAGAGGTGTTTTGTCTGACCATTATGATCCGCGTAAAAAAGTTGTTCGATTATCAACAGGCAACTATCATGGTCAGTCAATGGCTTCTTCAGCTATTGCAGCACACGAAGTCGGACATGCGATACAGGATGCTCATGATTATGCATTTCTGCGTTTCAGATCATCACTGGCACCGCTTGCTTCAACAGGATCAAATATATCCTTTTTCCTGATCATAGCCGGAATTCTTCTTAACATGGCCGGAATGCTCCTGTTTGGCATAATATTTATGTCAGCTGCCGTACTGTTCCAGCTGGTTACACTGCCAGTTGAATTCGATGCCTCCAACAGAGCGATGGCGCAGCTTGTCTCAACAGGGATCATCCGTAATAATGAGGAACGGGAAACCAAGAAAGTATTAAATGCTGCTGCATTGACATATGTAGCTGCTGCACTTGTTGCTGTTGCAGAACTGGTAAGATTTATTTTTATCTATGCTGCCAGCAATGAATAAAATACAGGGCTATGTTTTTATAATCCCTTCTAAAACTACAATCGAACGAAAACTGAAAAAGTGTCATGTTTATTTTTAAAACATGACACTTTTTTAGTTATCCGAGAAATTTACCTCCAAAAAACAAGTGTGTACACTATCTTAATCATTTATCGGATTTTTATTTTCATCAAGTGTAAATCCTTCACCAACAACATCATGCACCGAACTTACTGCGACAAATGCATGTGGGTCAATATCATTAATAATGTTTTTCAAACGCACAATTTCATTCCTTCCAACGATGCAATATAAGACATCGCGTTTTTCACCCGTAAAACTGCCACGCCCCGATAAGACTGTCACACCACGGTCCATATCTTTGATGATCTTTTCAGCAATAGCATCATTATTATTAGAGATAATTGTTGCCCCTCGTGCGGAATAGGCACCTTCCTGAATAAAATCAATCACACGGGCACCGACATATACAGCTACAAGTGTGTACATTCCATTTACTAAATCCAATATCGTAAATACCGATGTGGTAATGACGACAAAGTCAAACAGGAACATTGTTTTTCCCATACTCCAACCGATATATTTATGGACAAGCCTTGCTATAATATCAACACCACCAGTAGTTCCGCCATATCGGAAAATGATTCCCAGTCCTACGCCAATGAACACCCCGGCAAACAATGCTGCAAGCGTCATATCTGAATGTAAGTCAATCTTAAGTGGGTTTATCTGAAAAACATACAGAAAGATGGATACTGCACCAGTTCCAATGATTGTATAAAGAAATGTATTTCTTCCTAAAAATTTCCATCCGATAAAAAAGACCGGGATATTTAAGATCAGGTTCGAAATCGCAGGATCCCATTTCCAAAGAAAATAAAACAGCAATGTGATTCCGGTAAATCCACCTTCACCAAGGTTGTTTTGCATATTAAAGTGAACGACGCCAAACGAAAAAATGGCAGAACCCAAAAGTATGAACAAGATATTTTTTATTTTTAATCCAAAAACCATTAACCGTACCTCCAATCCATAAACACTCTTATTATTATAGACAATAACGGTAACTTGAACAAATCGATTTTTCCGATATAAACGAAACATTTGTCAAAGTATGTTCGATTAGCTAACATTAAAGAAGATTCATTAGCTTAGGAGATGTATAGATACATGGGAACAAATCAACAGCCATATAGTACGGAGGAAATTCAAAGAAGGGTTGATTCCTACATATCCCAATTCAAGGAGGGATACTTTTCTCCACTCAGTCTAATGGCGAGACTGACTGAGGAAACAGGGGAATTAGCACGGGAAATCAACCATTACTTTGGAGAAAAACCGAAAAAAACTACTGAAAAAGAAAAAACGGTGGAAGAGGAGCTTGGCGATATCATTTTCGTTTTGACCTGTTTTGCTAACTCGCTGAACATCGATTTATCCGAAGCATTTGAACAGTCAATAAGCAAAATAGAAATCAGAGATAAAGACAGATGGACTAAGAAAAATTAATCAATTACAATTAACTGGAGGAATACTACGATGAGCATCAGGATCATAATCGCAGGACCCAGAGGACGTATGGGGTCTGAGGCAGTTCAAATGGTGAATAATGAAGAAGACTTTAACTTGGCAGCCTGCATTGACCGGAAGAATGATGGAAAAATGATGAATGAGATCGATGGATTACCTGATTTGGAAGTGCCATTTTACGAGGATCCGGAGGCATGCTTTCAGAACATAGAGGCAGATGTTCTGATTGATCTGACGGTTCCAGAGGCGGGATTTGTTAATACAAAGCTTGCATTACTGTATGACATTCGTCCGGTTGTCGGGACCTCCGGATTTACTTCCGATCAAATCGAAGCATTGAGGGATTTGTCTGAATCGCATGGTACAGGCTGTATTATCGCCCCGAATTTTGCTGTGGGGGCAGTATTGATGATGCGTTTTGCGAAAGAAGCTGCAAAATATTTACCCGATGTGGAAATTATTGAAAAACACCATGACAACAAACTGGATGCCCCGTCTGGCACAGCGGTTAAAACTGCAGAGATGATTAAAGACACGCGGCAATCAAAGCAGCAGGGTCACCCCGATGAACATGAAACATTGGAAGGTGCGCGTGGTGCAAATACGGACGGTATTCATATTCACAGTGTTCGTCTTCCCGGCCTTGTCGCCCATCAGGAGATTCTGTTCGGCGGATCGGGACAAACCCTTACAATCAAACATGACTCTTATAATCGCCAATCATTTATGGCAGGGGTAAAACTGGCAGTTAACAAAGTAATGAATTTGAATGAACTGGTATATGGACTGGATAATATTCTTGACTAGGGGGAAGGACAAATGAATATCGCCTTGATTGCCCACGATAAAAAGAAACAGGATATTATAAATTTCAGTATTGCATATGAACATATTTTAAAAGATCACAATCTATTTGCTACAGGTACAACTGGAAAAAGAATTGCCGATGCGACAGGGTTGGATGTCTTCCGCTTTCAATCCGGCCCAATTGGCGGCGACCAGCAAATAGGCGCTAAAATCGCCAACAGTGAAATGGATATTGTCATCTTTTTAAGAGATCCATTGACTGCACAGCCGCATGAACCGGATGTAAGTGCATTAATGCGCTTATGTGACGTACACCTGATACCACTGGCAACGAATATAGCGGCAGCTGAAATTGTTATTCGTGCTCTGGGACGCGGGGACTTTTCTTGGAGAGAAGTTATTTCAAAGCAACAAAAAGAAGGTAATAATCAATGAAAAAAATCGGAATCACCTGTTATCCAACAGTGGGCGGTTCAGGTGTCATTGCCACTGAACTGGGAATGCTGCTGGCGGAACAGGGACATGAAATCCACTTTATTACATCCAGCCTGCCGTTTCGGCTAAATCATATCAATCCGGCGATTTTTTATCATGAGGTAGAATTAAATCATTATCCAGTCTTTCAATACCCGCCATTTGATCTTGCAATGGCTAATAAGATGGCAGAAGTAATCGATCAGGAGAAATTGGATATTCTTCACGTTCACTATGCAATGCCGCATGCAATATGTGCCATACTCGCCAAGGATATTGCCAACCATGATGTAAAAATTGTCACGACTTTGCATGGTACAGACATTACGGTATTGGGATATGACCATTCACTTAAGAAAATGATCAGGCACGGGATTGAAAAGTCGGATGCGGTCACAGCTGTTTCACACAGCCTCGTTAATCAAACAAAAGAGATGCTAGGTGTGGAAAATAAGATAAATGTTATTTATAATTTTGTTAATGAGGATAATTATGTAAAACAGGAGCATCCACGCATTAAAGAACACTACGGGATCCGCGAAGATGAAAAAGTAATTATCCATATTTCAAACTTCCGTAAAGTAAAACGGGTACAGGATGTTATCCATACATTTGACAAAATACAGGAGCATTTGAACGCAAAGCTGCTGCTGGTAGGAGATGGTCCTGAATATTCGGACATGGTTCAGTTGGTAAACCAACTCGGTCTCCAAGATAAGGTACTATTTCTGGGCAAGCAAAAGAATGTGAGTGAACTGCTTTCTATCTCAGATTTGAAACTGCTTTTATCCGAAAAGGAAAGTTTCGGACTTGTTTTACTCGAAGCAATGTCATGTGAAGTCCCTTGTATCGGAACTAAAATAGGTGGGATTCCGGAAGTAATTGATCATGGAAATACAGGCTATCTTGTCGATGTAGGCGATACAAATCAGGCAGCCAAATATGCAATCAGGCTGTTAAGTGACGATGGGATGCAGGAGCAGTTTTCCAAAAGGTCACTTGAGCATGCAAGAAACTGCTTTTCTTCCTTGGATATTGTAAATCAGTATAATGCCCTCTATGAGGAAATTTTGAAACGGTGAGCGATATGCAATCAGCTATTTTTAATCATGCAAAAGAAGTATTAGAATGTCTTGAAGCACATAATTTCGAAGCTTATTTCGTGGGAGGATGTGTCAGGGACCTGATCCTTGAAAGAGATATTGGCGATATCGATATTGCCACATCAGCTTCTCCGGAAAATGTGCAGAAGATATTTTCAAATGTCATTCCTGTTGGCCTGCAGCATGGGACTGTCATCGTACGCCATCGGCAGCAGTCGTTTGAGGTGACAACTTTTCGTTCAGAAGGGACTTATTCCGATCATCGGCATCCTGATTCCGTTACCTTCCTGACATCTATTGATAAGGATTTACAACGTCGGGATTTTACAATTAATGCACTTGCAATGGATAAAGATGGGGCCATAATTGATTTATTCCATGGAAGAAGAGATATAGCGGATAAGATTATTCGAACAGTCGGTAATGGATATGATCGCTTTCAGGAAGACCCGCTTCGTATCGTCAGGGCACTAAGGTTTTCCAGTCAGCTTGGGTTTTCCATCCATCAAGACACAATGACTGCTATGAAGCAGGTTAAACAGGAAATCAAAAATATAGCAGTCGAACGAATAAAACAGGAAATCGAAAAACTTTTTGCGGGATTTGACGTGCAGCATGGCCTGTTCTATTTAAAGGAAATAAGACTTCAAGAGTATTTACCCGTTTTTGAAGATAAGCAAAGACTTCTTAACAATCTTCCTGACCAAATGGCACCTGTACCTTCGTTTGGGGCACTTGTCGCATTATTCCACTATCTGAATCCTGAAATTACCATTCAGGACTGGATCAGAAACTGGAAATGTTCCAATAAAGAAAAGTATGAGGCAGCCAATTTAAGCAGGGGACTCGAGGAATTGAAACAAAACGGGCTAAATAACTGGCTCGTTTACAAGTTGTCTTTCAATCATTTTTCGGCCTTTACAGTATTGGCGAATATACTTTTTCAGGAACAACTGAAACTTGATTATTTAATGGACATATATCGCGAGTTGCCAATTCATTCCAAAGGCGATTTAATGATCAATGGAAACGAGATAAAACAGTTGTTCCCGAACCGAAAAAGCGGGGCGTGGATCAAAGAAATTATAAACGCTGTAGAGTATTCTGTTATAACTGGTCAAGTAAATAATAATAAAAACGATTTAAAGGAATGGATAAAATGGAATCCAACCGCAACAAATTAATTGAACTTCTGTCATCGAGCAACGATAAATATGTTTCCGGCCAACTCCTTTCTGAGAAATTGAACATTTCCAGAAGTGCGATCTGGAAACATATGCGTGAACTTGAGAAAGACGGGTATACGATTGAAGGCGTATCCAGAAAAGGGTACCGGATAATTCATTTCCCGGATAAAGTCAGTGAGAATACACTTCAATGGGGACTGCACACCAGTTGGATCGGGAAATCCATTATACATAGGGAATCAACTTCCACTACCCAGGAGATAGCCCATCAAGCTGCAAGAGATGGGGCAGCCAACGGTGCGGTTGTAATTGCAGATGAACAAACAAAAGGGAAGGGCCGGATGAATCGGCAATGGCATTCATCCAAAGGAACAGGGATATGGATGAGTCTTATTCTCAGACCGGATATCCCGCCAAATCTTGCCCCACAGCTGACATTGCTTACAGCAACAGTACTTGCGGATGTGTTTGCCTCCTACGTGAATGTACAGCCGAAGATTAAGTGGCCCAATGATCTGCTGATCCATGACAAAAAAACAGCAGGCATTCTGACCGAAATGCAGGCAGAACAGGACCAAATTCAATATGTTGTGATTGGGATAGGAATCAATGTGAATCAGGAAACGGATGAAATTCCGGATGACATTAAGCATAAGGCTACATCATTAGCAATTGAAAGCGGCCAAAATTCGAACATAAAAGATCTGATTCAGCAAATATTGATGACGTTTGAACGTGCATATGATACATATATGACAAATGGCTTTCAAACAGTTAAGCAAAAGTGGGAACATTATGGATACCGGATTGGAGAGCGGCTGTTAATTAAAACATTACGCGATGAATGGTATGCAAAATTTATCGGAATCGGTGAAGATGGCGCATTACTAATTCAGGGTAACAATAATCGAATTGAACAAATATATTCTGCGGAAATAGAATGGTTTGAGGAAGCGGGGGATGTATAATGCTGAGCAGAATTGACTTGCAAAAAATGAAAACGGAGAATCGTAAAATCGCAATGGTTACTGCGTATGACTATCCATCATCCAAAACCGCTGAAGCTGCAGGTGTTGACATGATTCTGGTCGGGGATTCGCTGGGGATGGTTGTACTCGGATACGATTCAACTGTCAAAGTAACGATGGATGATATGGTCCATCATGGCAAGGCTGTTCAAAGAGGTGCCCCGGATACATTTGTCGTAATTGATATGCCATTTATGTCTTATCATATTTCATTGGAACAAACATTGCAAAATGCTCAACTGCTCATCCAGGAAACAGATGGACAAGCTGTGAAACTGGAAGGGGCAAGTGAAGAAATTCTTCAAGCAACACGTCGCCTGACGGAAGCGGGAATTCCTGTTGTCGCTCATCTGGGACTTACACCACAGTCCGTACATGTTCTCGGCGGATATAAGGTACAGGGAAAAGACAAAGAGGCAGGCGGAAAACTGCTTCAAGATGCTAAAAATTTGGCAGATAGTGGAGCAATTGCTCTTGTTTTGGAATGTGTACCGGAAGAACTGGCGGCAATTATAACAGCTGAAATCTCTATCCCGACGATTGGTATAGGCGCTGGGGTTGATTGTGACGGACAGGTACTTGTATATCATGACATCTTACAGTATGGCGTTGACAGACTTCCAAAGTTTGTTAAGGCCTATGCCGATTTTAATTCGGAAGGAAAGCGCGGATTGGAATCATATATTGCTGATGTACGAGAAATGCGTTTTCCCTCAGCAGATTATACCTTTAAGATCAAAGACCGGAAATTTTTACCGGAAACCAATAAGGAAGAGTAGATGGTATGCAAATTATTCATTCAGTAAATGAAATGCAAAAGAAGATGCTGACACTTGGCAAGGAAAACATGATTGGTTTTGTAGCCACGATGGGGTATTTCCATGAGGGACATATTTCACTTATGAAGGAATCAGTCAAAGATAATGATATAACCGTTACTAGTATATTCGTGAACCCGCTGCAGTTTGGTGAAAATGAGGATCTTGACCGTTACCCGCGTGACTTGGAAAATGACAGGAAGAAAGCGGAAGCGGCTGGGGTGGATTTTTTGTTTATCCCGCAAGCAGATGATATGTACCCTTCGAAAATGACACTTGAAATCATTGCGAAAGAAAGAACAAACGTCATGTGCGGTAAATCCAGGCCGGGGCATTTTGAAGGAGTTGCCACTGTATTAATTAAACTATTTCATATAGTCCGTCCAGATAAAACATATTTCGGCATTAAAGATGCACAGCAGGCCGCTGTGGTTGAAGCACTAATAAAGGATTTGAACTTTCCGATTGAACTGATTACACTTCCAATTGTCAGGGAAGCGGACGGATTGGCCAAAAGCAGCCGGAATGTTAATTTAAACGAGCAGGAGCGGGCGGAAGCAATATGGCTGAAGAAGGCACTGGAACATGGACGAAAAATCGTTGTTGACGGTGAATTAAATCCTGCTAAGATGGTAAAGGAAGCAACAAAAATTATTCATGACAAAACGTCGGGATCTGTGGATTATGTGGAGGTTCTAAGTTATCCGGAACTAAAACCGGTCACAGAAAACGATAACAGCATCATTATCGCTGCTGCTGTAAATTTCAATCAGGCAAGGCTGATTGACAATCTGATCTTTGACAGAGAAGGAAAGCTACTACGATAAACTAGGGGGAACCGGTATGTTTCGCACCATGATGAAAGCAAAAATTCATCGTGCCCGTGTAACCGAAGCCAATTTGAATTATGTGGGCAGTATTACCATTGATCAGGATATTCTTGAGAATACAGATATTCTGCCACATGAAAAGGTACAAATTGTAAATAACAATAATGGTGCTCGAATGGAGACATATGTCATTCCCGGTGAACGCGGGACCGGCGTAATTTGTTTAAATGGGGCGGCTGCAAGACTTGTTCAAAAAGATGATATTGTTATAATTGTTTCATATGCAATGGTATCGAATGATGAACTTGCTACCTTCAAACCAAAAGTCGCCCTAATGGATGAAGATAACAAGGTTATGCAGCTTGTTGAACAGGAAGCACCATTAACAGAATTGTAACGATCGGAATGGTGAAATAAGGCTGGTTCGTCTTTTAAATGACACGTTTTGAATATGTCCCAGCCTTTTTTCTATTACAAACTTTGATTTGTAATAGGAGTAAATTGACGGAAGACGGGTGGATTCAATGGAGAAGCGTTTTGCGGTGATTGACTTGGAAACAACAGGACATTCACCTTCAAAAGGCGATAAAATTATTGAAGTTGGAATCGTCATTATAGAGAAAGACCAAATCACTGATGAATTTTCCACAATGCTTTATCCGGAAAAGTCGATTTCTTCTTTTATAACTAAACTGACAGGTATCACAAATGAAGATGTAGCGGATGCACCACTTTTCCTTGACAGAGCACATGAAATTGCTGATATGCTGCAAAATTGCTATATCATTGCACATAATGTGCCATTTGATCTCGGGTTTATCAACGAAGCGTTTGCTGCTTCCGGGTTAGCCAAATTAACGAACCCTGTTCTTGATACAGTTGAATTGGCACGGATTCTTTGCCCCAAGGCACCGGGATTCAAGCTTGGCCAGCTCGCGGAGTACATGAAACTGGATCATCATGATCCACATCGTGCACTTTCAGATGCGATTGTTACAGCTGAACTATTCCTTGCCCTAAAACAGAAGTTATCTACATTGCCGTATGAAACGATTACACATTTATTGCACCTTTCAAAAAGTTTGAAATCCGACTTACATGAGTTACTGGAAGACCTTCAACAATCATTTGGTATTTCAACTGAGCCGGAAAAGGGCATTGATACATTCAGAGGGCTTGCTTTTAGAGCAATTGAAATTCAAAAAAAAGAAGTTCAGGATCTGCCTGTTACGTTTGGAAATTTTCTGGACGATATTTATGAGGAAAACGGTCGATTGCAGAAATTAATGGATCGATATGAAAAACGAATTGGTCAAAGATGGATGTCTGAAACGGTATACGATGCATTCGAATCCAACAATCATGCACTCATTGAGGCTGAAACCGGAACCGGAAAGTCGCTTGCTTATTTGTTGCCGGCAGTTTATGAAGCTGTTAGGATTAAAAAACGAATTGTAATCAGTACATATACGACTCAGCTCCAGTCACAGCTGATGGATGAAGAAATACCTTTGGTGCGAAGTCTGCTTTCATTTCCTTTTAATGTTGCATTATTAAAAGGAAAACAACATTATATCAGCCTTGAGAAATTTGAGCGGTCACTGGCAGATAACACGTCTGACAATTATGATGTTGTTTTGACGAAAGCGATGATTCTTGTTTGGTTAACGGAAACAGAAACAGGGGATATTGATGAAATACAACTTCCTTCAAGCGGTTATTATTTTTACCGAAGAATCTCCAGTGATACGGAAGGATATGCTGATCCGAATTCTCCATGGTTTGCAAAGTCGTACTACCAAAAAGCCCGAAAAAAAGCCCAACAGGCAGACATTTTAATCACCAATCACGCATTACTCAGTACAGATATGTTCCATGATTATCAATTTCTGCCTTCTTATAATAAAGCAATCATTGACGAGGCGCATCATCTGGAAGAAACGGCTTCCAAACATTATGGTATGAAGCTTGATTACGTCTCCGTACAGTACACACTATCGCAAATAGGAACTGCAGATGAAGATAGCTTGCTGGGTAAAACATTAGGAAAGTATGGCTTTACGAATGAACAATTTGCTTTCGAAACCTGGAATGATACTTTCCAAAAAGCAAAACATGAAGTTGATGACCTGTTCCGCCTCATCTTTCAATATGTAATTGAGCAAAAACAAAGAGACCGTTCATTAAGTGATATTGGCCGGATCCAATATCGGTTTAAGGATGGCGAGGAACAATCGGAAAAGTGGAATGTCATTCTGGAGATGGTCTCCCGATTTATTTTTTATGTGCGTGATTTAATCCATATGTTGTCACAGCTGGATTATTATATCACCAAATCGGAAAAGATGGACAGAAATGATAAAAATAACTTGGTTGATGCGATCGAGGCTTTACAGTCCATTATTGATCGGACAGAGCAGTTATTCCTTTTAAAGGATGGAAAAGACGAGCAGGTAAAATGGATAGAAATTGACGCATACGGTGCAAAAAACGCCGTTTACCTGTATAGCGAACCGACGGATATGTCAACTATACTTGCAGATGCGTTTTTTAATGAAAAAGAGAGTATTGTTTTGACAAGTGCAACATTAACCATGAGAAATTCGTTTTCGTTTGTTCAAAACCGACTTGGTTTAACGAAAGAAGATACAAACTCAATTAAAATTGAGTCGCCGTTTTCATATCAGAATCAAGTTCAATTGATGATTCCCGATGACTTTCCGGACATCAGACAGGGGAGCCAGGAAGCGTTTATATATTCGACCTGTGAGGCAATTTTATCGCTGGCCAGAATTACACAGGGAAGGATGCTGGTGTTATTTACGTCATATGAAATGCTTCGAAAATCATATTGGCTTCTGAAAGATACGATGGATACGAACGAATATATGCTTATTGCACAAGGTATTTCAAGTGGAAGCCGGTCAAGATTAAAGAAAAATTTCCAGACATTTGATCAGTCTATTCTGCTGGGAACAAGTTCCTTTTGGGAAGGTGTCGATATCCCGGGCGATGATTTATCCTGTCTTATGATTGTACGACTCCCTTTTCAGCCGCCGAATCATCCAATTTATGAAGCAAAATCACAACGGTTCAAGGACCAGGGCAGAAATCCGTTCTTTGAATTAGCTTTGCCTAATGCAGTAATACGGTTTAAACAAGGATTTGGCCGTCTGATCCGATCTGCCAGTGATCGGGGAATAGTGTTTGTTTGTGATGCACGAATAATTAAATCGCGTTATGGTAAATTTTTCACAAAATCAATACCTGATGTACCAATTTCTTATGATTCGACTGAAAAATTGATGGATAAAGCCGATAAGTGGTTTTAAAAAAATGTTATTATTAAAAAAATACTGATGCACCGATTGATGCATCAGTATAAGCTGGTATGGGAAGGAAAAATTTTGTTGAAATAAATAAAATTAAACACATTAGCTGCAATGCTTGTTATACTGTTTATTGGGTTCATTTATTTACAACGTTACTTATAGTTTGGTCAATGCAGCGAACTCTATGAGTAGCAAAATTTGATAAAACAAGAAGCATTTTTAAATGGAGGTAACATGATGGATATACAATTCATAAAGCTGGAAACATGAAGATGAACATTTACTTACCAGCCTGGCTTAAATGGACAATCGGCATCTTATGTATTATTTTACTTTCTTGTTTTATCTATAGTGTATATTTGTATTATGATATCCAGAAAACAAAGACAGCATCCTATCCGGAAGTACAGCAAACGGTCAAACACGAAACAAACATCAGCTCTATTGACAAAATTGAACAGTATCATGGTGAAAAAGCGTACTACATTGTTTATGGTCAAACTAAAAAAATGCAAAAGAAAATTGCTTTTTACCCGTCTTCTGATAAAGGCGGCAATATAAAAGTCATCGATAGAAAGAAAATCATTCCGGAGACTTCCATTCAGAAGGCATGGAAATCCCAGTGCGGAACATGCGAACTTGTCGAAATCACACCAGCACTAATAGGTGAGAAAGCAGCCTGGGAAGTTACATTTATTGATGAATCAGATCGATATGTCTTCGATTATTTGTCCATATTTGATGGAAGCCGGATTGAACAGATTCGATTAAAACAGATGTTCAATTAGGAAGGGGATTACTACATGGAGTTAGCAAACCGAGTTAAAACATTAACACCATCATCAACATTGGCGATAACAGCAAAGGCGAAAGAACTGAAAAACGAAGGACATGATGTGATTGGTTTAGCAGCAGGGGAACCAGATTTTAATACACCGCAATTTATCATAGATGCTGCAAATGAAGCTATGCAAAACGGGTTTACGAAATATACCCCTTCAGGAGGTATTCCGAAACTTAAAGAAGCAATTGCGGCCAAGTTTAAACAGGATAATGATTTGTCATACTCCTCCGATGAAATAATCGTTACAACCGGTGCAAAACATGCCCTTTATACCTTATTTCAGGTATTGTTAAATGCAGGGGACGAAGTTATTGTTCCTGCACCATATTGGGTAAGCTATCCGGAACAGGTTAAACTTGCGGGTGGAAAACCTGTAGTCGTTGAAGCTGATGAAGCAAATAATTTCAAAATAACACCTGAGCAATTGGAAAATTCCATCTCAAACAGAACAAAAGCAGTCATCATTAATTCACCAAGTAATCCGACTGGTATGATGTATAGCAAGGATGAACTTGAAAAAATCGGGCAAATTTGTCTGAAACACAATATCTTAATTGTGTCAGATGAAATATATGAGAAACTTATTTATACTGTGGATCAGCATGTATCAATCGCAAGTATATCAGAGCAGTTAAAAGAGCATACCATTGTTGTGAATGGTGTTTCCAAATCACATTCCATGACTGGCTGGCGGATTGGCTATGCCGCCGGACCGCAAAAAATCATCAAAGCTATGACCAGCCTGGCTTCACAGTCAACATCCAATCCGACATCAATAGCGCAATATGCTGCACTTGCTGCCTATTGCTCTAAAGAAGACGCTGGTGACGAAATGCGTAATACCTTTAGTGAGCGCCTGGATACACTTTATGAATTATTAAATGACATTCCGGGAGTATCGTGTCAGAAACCAAAAGGGGCGTTTTATTTATTTCCGAATGTGAAAGAAGCTGTGAAGAAAAATGGATTTGATTCAACAGATGACTGGGTAAAAGCACTTCTGGAAGAAGAAAAAGTGGCCCTTGTACCAGGATCAGGATTCGGATTTCCCGATAATGTACGATTATCATATGCAATTTCAATTGATTTATTAAATGAGGCGGCGGCACGCATAAAACGTTTTGTAATAAACCATCAATCTTAGGCAGTGGAGGTAATTTTTTTGAAGACAACAATTTCACAAGCACCAAATTCACTTGGACAGGAAGTGACAATCGGGGCATGGTTATCCAATAAACGGTCCAGTGGTAAAATTGCTTTTTTACAACTTCGTGATGGCTCCGGATTTATGCAAGGAGTCGTTGTGAAAAATGATGTATCAGAAGAGACATTTCATTTGGCCAAAAATATGACACAGGAATCATCAATGTATATTACAGGTACAATTGTTGAAGATAAACGTTCTCCGTTTGGATATGAAATGCAAGTAAGCAATATTGAATTAATTCAGGAAGCAACCGATTATCCGATTACACCAAAAGAACATGGTACTGAATTCCTGATGGATCACAGGCATTTATGGCTTCGTTCAAAAAAACAGCACGCCATCATGAAAATCCGTAATGAAATTATTCGCTCAACGTATCAATTCTTTAATGATAATGGTTATGTAAAAGTAGATCCGCCAATCTTGACCGGATCCTCTGCTGAGGGAACAACTGAATTGTTCCACACACAATATTTCGATGAAGAAGCGTATTTATCGCAAAGTGGACAGCTTTATATGGAGGCTGCAGCGATGGCACTTGGAAAGGTCTTTTCATTTGGCCCGACTTTCCGAGCTGAAAAATCGAAAACCAGGAGACATCTTATTGAATTTTGGATGATTGAACCTGAAATGGTCTTTGTGGATCATGAAGAAAGTTTGGAAATCCAGGAACAGTACGTAAGTTTCGTTGTTCAGTCTGTATTGGAAAATTGTAAACTTGAATTGAATATACTTGAAAGGGATACATCAAAACTTGAGAACATTAAGGCACCTTTCCCGCGAATCAGTTATGATGATGCGATTAAATTGCTGCAGGAGAAAGGCTTTAACGATATTGAGTGGGGTGAAGACTTTGGGGCGCCACACGAGACAGCAATTGCGGAGCATTTTGATAAACCGGTATTTATTACAAATTATCCTGCAGAAATAAAGGCATTTTACATGAAACCTGATCCGGAACGTTCCGAAGTTGTACTATGTGCTGATTTGATTGCACCGGAAGGATATGGTGAAATCATCGGCGGTTCACAGCGAATAGATGATTTGGAACTAATGAAACAACGTTACGAAGAACACAATTTAACCAGTGACGCTTATAAATGGTATCTGGAACTTCGTCAGTACGGTAGTGTTCCTCACTCAGGATTTGGTCTTGGCCTTGAACGAACAGTAGCGTGGCTGTCCGGAGTTGAACATGTTAGAGAAACAATCCCATTCCCACGCTTATTAAACAGACTTTATCCATAAAGATTGAAAATCCCTTGCTCCAATGGCAGGGGATTTTATTACGCATGTTATACTTTTAACGAGGTGTTATAAAATGAAGAAGTCCATTTCTTTTCAGGACGTATTGCTGAATCAGGTTCAGATACCACTCAAACTGCTTGAATCATACAGTTCATTAAACCTCAATGAGAAAGAAGTTATGGTAATCATTCATATTCATCGTTTTTTAAATGAACAAAATGATTTTCCCACACCAGAAGATTTGGCATCTTATTTATCATTCGGGGAGAAAGAGTGTGCTGAGATTTTGCGCAAACTAATTCAACGTAATTTGATTGCGATTGAACAAACTGAAAATGAATCACATCAGATAAGTGAAGCATACAGTTTAAATCCGTTATGGAACACATTGTTTAAAGAACAAGAAAAAAAACCATCGGAAAAAAGTGAGGATGGCACGATCTTTATCCTCTTTGAACAAGAATTCGGGCGTCCGCTTTCTCCGTTTGAAATAGAAATGATCAATGTATGGCTTGATGAAGATAAAATCGTACCATCCTTGATAAAAGCGGCGTTACGGGAATCAGTATTAATGGGGAAATTGAATTTCAAATACATTGACCGAATACTTCGCGAGTGGAAAAAGAAAGGAATCCACTCCGTTGATGAAGCGCGTCAGGCAAGCAAACAGTTTCATAATCGGCAAGCAGATAAACAAGAAGAACAACCGAAAACGAGAGATACATCCTTTTACTATAACTGGCTGGAAGAGGGGGAGTAGGCATGTTAAACAAGTCTCAAGTTGAATATTGCCTTGGCATTATGAAGGAAATGTTTCCGGAAGCCCAATGTGAATTAAGACACAGCAATCCTTTTGAACTTGTAATAGCTGTTTTATTATCTGCACAATGCACAGATGTACTTGTCAATAAAGTTACAGAACCGCTTTTCAAAAAATACAAATCCCCTGAAGATTATTTGGCTGTTCCACTTGAAGAACTGCAGCAGGACATTAAGTCAATCGGTTTATACCGAAATAAAGCAAAGAATATCCGTAAACTCTGTCAAATGCTGCTTGACGAATATGACGGTGAGGTACCGAGATCAAGGGACGCGTTAATGCAACTCGCGGGGGTAGGAAGGAAAACTGCGAATGTTGTTGCCTCAGTTGCTTTTAAAGAACCTGCAATTGCGGTCGATACACATGTGGAACGTGTGGCCAAGCGTCTGGCGATTTGCCGATGGAAAGATTCCGTACTGGAGGTGGAACAGACGTTAATGCGGAAGGTGCCTAAAGAAGAATGGGCTGATACCCATCACAGGATGATTTTCTTTGGACGGTATCATTGTAAAGCACGTAACCCGGAGTGTCCGGAATGTCCGCTGCTGCAGTTGTGCAGAGAGGGACAAAAACGAATGAAGAAGCTTGATAAAGCAGTCAAAAAAGCTTAGTTTACTAAAAATACGTTGACAGGTTAAATACCAAACGAAAAATCCCGTACCACGATAATCGTGATACGGGATTTTGTTATTCATCTGAATTTCCGTTATCTTCCGGTCCATTTTCATCGCCATTTCCCGGGGGACCATTTTCTCCGTTACCAGCTCCATTGTCACCGCCGGGCCCGCCGTTTTCATCATCTTCTCCAGGGCCGCCCGTTCCATCGTCACCGCCCTCATCAGCTCCGAAATCAGCTGGTACGGTAAATTGGGTCGTTCCAGGAGTACCCTGCTGTCCTTGGTTGCTTCCTTTTTTACCAATAGGGACAACCGAAACGGTATATGTTTTACCGGGATGCGGAAACTCCAAGGAGTAGGATGCATTTGTCGATGAAACTTCCTGTGAAGATATTCCTTGAATGACAACATTATACGTTGCAGGTGGTCCGGAATAATCCCACGACATGGTTACTTTTTTATTGTCTGGATTAAATGATGCGTTGACACCTGTTACCTTCATCGGTTCATTGCCATTTTCTTCATCTTCTTTATTTTCGTTTTCACCAGGTACTTTAACTGTTACTGTTTCAGGTGAACTGCTATCGACCTGTGAATCATCGCTGATGGCGATAACCTGAATTTGATACGATGCACCAGGTTCTACATTGGAAATTTCAAGTGATTGGTCATCAGTCGATGACAAACTTTGCATGGAACCGCCATTAACACTTGCTCTAATATCAAAGGAAACATTATCATCGGAGCTATAATCCCATGATACCTTAATGGAATTAGCGTCTTTATCATATGTTCCTTTCAGGTTACTTACAGGATCAAGCTGATCAAATTTTTCGGAAGTTGATGTTGGTTCATGGCCCTTGACAAACAGTTCCTTTACAATCTCGGATGATGGTGTGTAAGCACTCGGTAGTTTAGCAGGTCTTGAACCTTCCTCAACGCCCACTTCAACAACCGAATCAGGTTTTTCGAAATCAGGTGTTTCCATATCCTTGGAAATTTCCGTCATGGTATTCTTGAACAAGGCATGTGGAATTTTCGTGTTCGGAAGCACCAGTTTCTGATTATTATATCCGGTCCATGCTGAAATTGTATAATTGGTCGTATATCCGGTAAACCATGAATCCGGACTGCCATCTACTCCTTCCAAATTGGTGGTACCTGTTTTACCTGCAACCGGCATGCCGGGTATATCCGCCAGTTTACCGGTACCTTCTGTAATTGCTGTTTTCAGCATATCGGTAATCATATATGCGGTATAGTCAGACATAACTGCTTCCGGTTCCGGTTTCAGATTTACTGTTTTACCCGTGTCCGGAAACTCTACTTTGGTAACCGCGTATGGTTCATTATAAATACCGCCATTTGCAAAGGCACGATAGGCACCAGCAAGTTCCATCGGATTTGTTCCTGTTGCGGACCCACCAATTGCATCTGTCAATGTAAGCTTATCATCTGCAAATTCAATTCCAAGATTTTCCGCAAACTTTTGTGCTGTGTCGTATCCAACCTCTGTCAGCGTTTTTACAGCGGGCACGTTAAGCGACTCCCTTAGTGCAAACCGCATGGAGACCCAATCATAATAGTGACCGCCGTTTACCCAAGTATGGATTTCCTGATCTGTTCCTTTGATTTCAAATGGGCCGTCATCATTCAACTGATGGTACGTTGACCATTGTTTGGATTCAATTGCAGGACCATATGCAATTATCGGTTTGAAAGTCGATCCCGGCTGCCGGCTTATGTCTGTTGCATAGTTCAATCCATGTTTGTAATTACGTCCGCCGCCGATTGCTCTAATGGCTCCGGATTGCGTGTCCAGTACAACCATTCCAGCTTTCATTTTGGCTTGATTGCCTTCTGAATCTGTTATTGGACCTGGATAATCGATAGGATTGTTCTCACTTTCAGATAACAGAAATTGTACATGCTCCTGAATATCGGTATCAATGGTAGTGTAGATTTTTAATCCATCCGTATAAATATCTGCACCGTCAACTTTATTTTTCACTTCTTTTCGAACCCGATCAAGGAAAGCGAGGTATTTATTATTTTTCTCCTCTTTTTTGGAGAGAAGGGATTTAATGTCAACGTTGCCTGCTTTTTCTGCTTGTTCTTTCGTAATCCGATCGTGCTGAACCATCAGATACAGGACAGTTTTCATCCGTTCTTTCATTAGTTTCGGATTCTCATACGGGTTGTAAGCAGACGGACGTTGTGGAAGTCCGGCTAAAATCGCCGCTTCCGGCAATGTAAGTTTGCTTAAATCACTTTTTCCAAAATATACTTCAGCAGCTTTCCCTACACCATAAGCACCACTGCCGTAATAAATTTTATTCAGGTACATCTCAAGGATCTGCTTTTTGGAATATTCCTGTTCAAGCTGTAAGGCAAGCCACATTTCCTGTACCTTGATACTGATTTTCTTCTCATGACTCAAGAACGATTTTTCAACGAGCTGCTGTGTGATTGTACTGGCACCTTGTGAGCCAAAGCCGTTTGTGATATTACCGATAACCGCTCCGCCGATACGCCAAATATCAATGCCAGGATGTTCAAAAAATCGGGAATCCTCTGTAGCTGTCACGGCATCAATTAAAACATCCGGTAAATCCTCATATTCTACTTTTGTGCGTGCTTTATTACCAAGGTCGGCAATCAATTCTCCATCTCTGTCATAAATTTTTGATGGAAAGGGACTTTTCAGTTTGGATGCATCAATTTCCGGGGCTGTGGCAATATAGTAGGAGAATAAAGCCGCAACTCCTATCCCAATAACCAGTATAGCAATGAGAGCCAGTAGAAAAATGCGTCTCCAAATCGGTTTCTTTTTTGAGTTTTTTTGTTTACGTCTTGCTGTACGAGACTGGCCATTTCCTGCCATAACTCATCTTCCTCCAATCAATTAGAAAACTAGGCTTATCCACTGGACTTTTCAAGGTGAAAGCCCAAGTTGCACATACGCGGCAATAATGTTTTACATTTTCTTATCCGCAAAATAAAGCTGATCTATGACAGCTAAATAATTCACCCTTGCTTGATAATGAAAGGGAATCAAGAATCCATCACGTATAATCTGATCATAAGGAATGGATTTTTTTCCGCCGTCATTTTTAGCATCCCAATAGGGGAATAGTAATTCAGCAGGCATTAAGTATGTTTCATCAAAGACCGCAAATCGTATGATAATAAAACAAATTCCGCCATGTTCCACAATTAATTTCATATGTTTTATCTGATGTTCATGTATATTCGCTAAAGGAAAACGGGTTTTATTCTTCGTTTCCTTCGCCTCGAAATCAATATGCCTGCCACGATAAATTCCATTATAATCGGTTGTTGACGGCTGCTTGAAATATCCCTCCGTAATTACCGCTGCACTCCGTTTCGGGTAATTCACCTTGACGATTTGAACCGGAGTAGGCTTTTTATGAATAATTGCTTTCCCTGCAGCCAAATAATAAGTGTTGGTTACATTAATATCTTCCTCCAGCGTCATTCCACGGTTGCTGTGCCCGTGATTTTGCCGAGGATGAAGCCGTTGTTTCCTGATGTTTTTCCCTGTCCCATTCGGGTATTTCATTTTTACTCCCCCCAGCATATTACAGTATCATATCAAATATTGGCACCGTTGATAAGCATTATCTATTTAAAAATGAAAGTGGGTATGTTCATGCATTGTAAATCGGAAAAACATCACTGTCTACATTATATAACAAAAAAAACCAATGAACATAATTCGGATAACATTTCCCGAACAAATGCATATCAAAACTTTTATACCCGATTTCCGGAAATAAAATGGGCCCTAGTTGCAAGTTTGGTTTCAAGAAATGCCGGTTGGAATATGACAGATCTAATGCTGCCGGCATTTCTTGATATACTGGGAAAGAAGGAGCGGAACCAATTATTTATGACATACGAGCGGGCTAACTGGCTTATCTTTTCGGATGCTTACCCGCAGCTTCTGGTTTATCAGCTCTCCATACAACAAAATAGACCGCTATTCCATTTGTTGCCTGATTTTCATGTCTCCAAATACATGATAAAGGAATGGCAGACATTTTGGAAATTCGGTGACAGGGAGCGGCTCATGCTGGCACTGATTATCAATGAACAGAATGTTATCCAGCAGCCGGTTGTTCATCAGTCCTATTTCGAGCATCATGTATTTTTGCGTCTGCCGTACCTGCTTCAGGATATTTTATTGTTAAATGCCATTATACTGCCGACAACTTCTAATGAGTTATATGGTGTGAATGTACATGATTTTACAAAAGTATCCAATAGAATTACGTTAGGAAAAAAGATTGCCTCTATTATTTTTCATCCTTCTGTATATCCATCCATTTATACGTTTGTTTCAACCAATGAACATACCGGTTCACGAGGTGATTACGAGAAGTATTTTGCTGTTCCAACAAAAAGAGCCCCCATGTTACGTATGGTATATCCGGTAATTTCACATCAGGATATAATTCGAAAAGATTGGTATAAACAAGGGGGCATCAAGAAAAAATGGCTGAAAAAAGTGTCTGCTGAATTTAATCAGGATGTCAGTACTTCTTTCTACAGGAGAAGGAAGATACTTACTGCATACTACTATATGAAAAAAATATTATAGCGGACCTGGCTTATATCATGTGGCCAGGTTCAGGTTGCAATCATGTTGATGGACGGTTAGGGCCATCCAATTTTTTATTTCCGGTATCTTCCGGTTTTCGGTTTGGTTTACGTTCCTTACGTTGATCGGATTGTTTTTTCTCCATGCCACATGCACCTCCTTCTGTGAATAGTTTGTCTAATTGTTCTTGAATTTACACTTGTTTTGTTTCATTTCTTCTAGTTTTGTCGAACAGGAAGGGGAAAGCAAGTTCATCACGAATTACTTGTATAACCAATTAAAAAGTGAGGGTGAATCGTATGGCTGTTGAAAACTTGGAAAAGGAGAAGTTTGCGGATACAATTTCGGAGTTATCGGAACAGATTCGTCTGATGGAACAAAAGTATACGTTACGGGTGGATGACACTATTTTGCAACAGTTCCATGTCCAGCAACAACAAATAAACCGGACCAAGTCATCAATCAAAAAACTTTCAAAACTGAAACCGGAGATAAAATTTTCCGC
This sequence comes from Virgibacillus siamensis, assembly GCF_900162695.1. Lineage (NCBI taxonomy): Bacteria > Bacillati > Bacillota > Bacilli > Caryophanales > Bacillaceae > Virgibacillus > Virgibacillus siamensis. Next base: position 1,324,206 of record NZ_FUIH01000007.1, on the reverse strand, counting down.
ACCAAACTTTAAAGTTCGAAAAAAATTATCGTAACTGCTGATTATTTCATGTTCTGATGGTAAAATGTATGTGTACCATGACATCGTTAAAAAAGGCAGGATGCAATAATGGATGTAAAAACAAAAACAGAGCAGCTGAAACAATATTTACAGAACCTAAAAACAAAATACGAAAAAAACAGCCCTCCGGAAAATCGAAAAGACAAGGATTTCTTTTTAAACGTAAAAACATACACCGAACCAATATATATCATGCTGGATGAGTGGGAGGAAGAAACACTTGTGCTGGTTAAAGAGAAGAAGGTATCACTCCATCCGCACCAGGTTACATCTACAAGAGAAAATATGGGCCTTTTACTGATGCACAGTTTTTACATCGATGTGAAGCGAAAACGGTATATGGAGCTTAACCATTCGGTAAACTTCATATTCGATCAGCTTATCAATGAGTTAAATGAAAGATAGAATGCTTTACAAGGATGATTAGATTTTTTATAATTATTTTCCAATGATGTGAAAGGGGTGCAGTATGAATAAACGTGATTTAATCAGTACAGCTGTCGAAATACGAGAAAAAGCTTATGTCCCGTATTCGAAATTTCCTGTAGGTGCAGCGCTAAAGACAACGTCAGGAAAAATTTACACCGGATGCAATATCGAAAATGCTGCATATCCTGTAAGTTGTTGTGCGGAAAGAGTGGCAATATTTAAAGCGATTTCTGACGGTGAGCGTGATTTTAGTGAGATGGCGGTTGCTGCAGACACAAAAAGGCCCGTGCCGCCGTGCGGATCCTGCAGGCAGGTAATGAGCGAATTTTTCCATTCCGATACAGCGATCCATTTAACAAATTTGGATAACGATGTAAAAACGATTACGATGGAAGAATTACTTCCATTTTCCTTTCAGCAGGATGATTTAACAGGACTATAAAGCGTTACACATGAACGAAGCCGTTTTTCGGCTTCTTTTTTATGCCTAAAAAGACAAGTTTATCAGTTAATGTTATACTATGTAGAAGAATAGGTACATGCATATTTAGAATCATAGAAAATACACTTAACATTGATAATTAAAATCGGTTAAAAATGAAAATTTTGAGGTGACTCTATATGAATGCAAATCGAATACAGTTAAGCGGAAAAGACATTTTGGAAAAAGAATTTAAAACGGCAATACGCGGTTACCACCAAGAAGAGGTAGATGAATTTCTTGATACTGTTATTCAGGACTATGAAGCATATCAACAGGAAATTGAAAAATTAAAACAGGAAAATGAACGTTTACGTAAGCAGTCAGATCAATCGAGAACAAGATCTACAACTCCAAATCACCAGGTGAATTATGACGTGTTAAAACGATTGTCAAACCTGGAAAAGGCGGTCTTTGGCAAAAAATATGCAGATTCGTGAGCAGATGACGGTTTTTACCAATGCTGACGGGAAATATTTGTGTTATAATCATAAGGAGAATGATGAGTACCTGCGTAATCGCTGTATGTATTTCATGCAGAGGAAAGTCCATGCTCGCACAGGCTGCGATGCCTGTAGTGTTCGTGCCTGACGAAATCATAAGTCAGGGTAGCCGTATGGTTAACGGCAGTGAAAAGTCCTAATTCAATGCGATATGGACGAGTACACTTGAAAGTGCCACAGTGACGAAGCCGGTTGGGAAACCTTCCGGGTGGAACGAGGTAAACCCCACGAGTGAGCAACCCAAATAATGGTAGGGGCATCCTTGATTAGGGAATTGAACCGAAAAAGGGACAGGCAATGCTTGTAGATAGATGATTACGACCAATGTACAAGGCTGACCACCGATTGAAGTACAACGGTACAGAACATGGCTTACCGGGTATTCACAGGTCTTTCCATTGAACAGGGCAAGGTTATGCCCTCCTTTACATATGTTTAATTTGAGGATACAGAACCTTTCTGATTGCATACTTGCTATTGGAAAGGTTTTTTTAAATACGGTATGATATACAGTACAAATCGAATTTTGAAAGTGAAAGGAATTAACGAAATGGTACAAAATGTAACATTAATTGCAACAGCTGCAATGGGCTTGGAATCAATTGTGTCAAAAGAAATCAAACAATTGGGATACGAAGCCGAAGTTGAAAACGGAAAAGTAATATTTCAGGCACCAATATCCGCTATTCCACGCTGTAACTTATGGCTTCGAACGGCAGACCGGGTAAAATTACTTGTCGGGAAATTCAAGACTGCTACATTCGATGAATTATTTGAGTCGACAAAAGCTTTGCCTTGGGAACAATTTATATCCGAGGAGGGAAAGTTTCCGGTATCAGGTAAATCCGTTAAATCGACATTATACAGTGTTCCGGATTGTCAGGCCATCGTAAAAAAAGCAATTGCTGAACGACTGAAATTAAAGTATGGAATCGCCGATAAAATGCCTGAAAATGGTGCCATGTATAAGGTAGAAGTTGCAATACATAAAGATGAGGCATTGCTGACACTTGATACATCAGGCACTGGTCTTCATAAAAGAGGTTACCGTGTCGGCCAGGGGGAAGCTCCATTAAAAGAAACAATGGCTGCAGCACTTATACTGCTGACAAATTGGAAACCTGATCTTCCGTTAATCGATCCTTTTTGCGGGTCCGGCACAATCCCGATTGAGGCTGCGCTGATCGGTCAGAATATTGCTCCGGGATTCAACCGGGAATTTGATTCGGAAGATTGGGATTTTATAAAACAAAACGTTTGGGATGAAGCATTTGCTGAAGCAGAAGATTTGGCAAATTATGAACAAAAACTCGATATAACCGGATCCGATATTGATCATAAAATGATAAAGGTCTCTAATGACAATGCAAAGGAAGCAGGACTCGGTGAGCTAATCTCCTGGAAACAAATGCAGGTAAAGGATCTATTTATTCGAAAGGGAAACGGTTATCTCATTGGTAATCCGCCATATGGTCAGCGCATTGGTGATAAGAAGGCCGTTGCGACCATCTATCGGGATATTGGCATCATTATGCGCGAACATCCTTCATGGAGTGTATACATCATGACAGCACACGAAGAATTTGAAAAGGCGTATGGCATGAATGCAACGAAGAAAAGAAAATTATTTAACGGCTTTATTCAAACGAATTATTACCAATATTTTGGACGGAAAGAGGGGAGAGATGCGTGACAACACTTAAACAAACAGAGCAGGATTTTCTTAAGTTATTGAAAGAACAAAATGCATATCAGGAAGCCACCATGCTCACTTTTTGGGATATGCGGACGAAAATACCGAAAAATGGTGTTGAGCAGCGTTCAGAAGTAGTAGGATTTTTATCGGAAAAGCAACACCAAATTGAAACCTCCGAGAAAATGAAATACTTCATTGATGAATTAAAGGAAAGTACAACAGATTCACTTATTCGAAAAGCTGTTGAAGAATGTGAAGAGACGTACGAGCGAAACCGGAAAATACCAACCGATGAATATAAAGCCTATGTTATGCTGCAATCCAAATCAGAAGCAATCTGGCAGGAAGCGCGTGAGAAAAACGATTTTGCATTGTTTCAGCCATACCTTGAAAAACTGGCAGGCTATAACAAGCAATTCGCGGAATACTGGGGTTATCAAAGAAATAGGTATGATGCCTTGCTGCATAATTTTGAACCTGGCGTAACGACGGAAACGCTTGATACCGTTTTTCCAAAAGTACGCAAGTCGCTGACGGATTTACTCGAAAAAATTAATGAAAGTACTTCAAAACCGGATCCATCTGTTTTGAAAGGGCAATTTCCAGTTAAGGACCAGGAAGCTTTTACTATTAATATTCTGAAGGAAATGGGATATAATTTTTCATCCGGAAGATTGGATGAAACGATCCATCCATTCGCAATAGCTTTGAATATGAATGATGTACGAATCACCACACGATACGATGAAGAGGATTTTCGGATGGCAGTGTTCGGAACCATTCATGAAGGCGGACATGCCATATACGAACAGAACATTGATCCGAAATTAGCCGGAACACCTTTGGCGACTGGTACTTCAATGGGAATTCACGAATCTCAATCGCTTTTCTGGGAGAACTTTATTGGAAGGAGCAAAGCTTTTTGGGATAGACATTACCATGTATTCCAATCATATGCACCAGATAAGTTTCAAAAGGTATCCTTGAATGATTTTTATAAAGCTGTCAACGAAGTAAAACCATCATTAATCCGGATCGAAGCAGATGAACTGACGTATCCGCTCCATATCATGATAAGGTACGAACTGGAAAATGCACTTATAAACGATGAAATAAATGTGAGTGATCTGCCTGGGCTTTGGAATGAAAAAATGGATGACTACCTTGGTGTCATACCTCCAACAAACCGTGAAGGCGTTCTGCAGGATATTCACTGGGCGGGAGGCGATTTCGGGTATTTTCCATCCTATGCACTTGGTTATATGTACGCAGCACAATTTTACAACGCTATGAATAAAGAGATGGACGTTGACAATCTTGTGCGAAACGGTAAATATGAAAATATCCGCAATTGGCTGTCCAAACATATTCACCAGTACGGAAAAACGAAAAAGCCACTGGACATTATAGAAGATGTAACAAAGGAAAAACTAAATCCCGATCATTTATTGAACTATTTAAAAACCAAATATTCAACAATTTATTAATACTAAAAAGCAGGGAATTTCCCTGCTTTTTTATGTATCTTTTTTAGTTATTTGTCGCAAACTGATGGTAAAAAGGTGACGACATGGCATATATTTCTTCAGTCGGAAAAGGAATCCCCAAATATAATATCAATCAACATGAAGTAAGAGAGCTTGTTAGGGATATTTTCTCAATCGACGGCAGGGAAGCACGTCGCTTTCTGCCGGTATTCGACCATGCAAAAATTGAAAATAGACAGTTTGTGACAGATGCCAATTGGTTCGGGAAGAGACATACTTTCAAGGAAAAAAATGATTTGTACCGTCAACATGCTGTTACATATTCATTGCAGGCTATGGATGATTGTCTATCCAACGAAGCATTTTTAACAAAAGATATACCATATGAAGCAATTGACCTCATAATCTTTGTATCGAGTACCGGGCTTTCAACCCCCTCCATCGATACCACATTAATGAATAAACGTCCTTTCCGGGATGATGTGTTCCGAATGCCATTATGGGGATTAGGCTGCGCAGGTGGTGCGATAGGGCTTGCAAGAGCATTTGACTGGTTGTCGGCTCATCCGGATAAAAACGTTCTGCTGGTGTGCTGTGAACTTTGCAGTTTAACATTTCAAATAGATGATCGGCAGAAAAGCAATCTTATTGGCACAGCGCTTTTCGGTGATGGAATCAGTTCTGTTTTATTAACAGGGGAAACTTCACCATATACGTCTTATCATCGAAACAAAAAACCATTTCTTCGACAGACAAACACCCGGACGATGAAGAATAGCGAAGATGTTATGGGCTGGGATGTAACTAATAATGGTTTGGAAGTTGTTTTTTCAAAAAGTATCCCCTCATTGGTTAAATCTTTTTGGAGCATGCATATTGATGCATTTTTAACTGAAAATAATATCAGTCAGGATGCAATATATTCCTTTGTAGCACATCCAGGGGGGCTAAAGGTACTAAAAGCAATGGAAGAAGTATTAGATGTTACAGGCGAGAAATTCAGGCATTCCTATCAGGTATTGCGTGATCATGGAAATATGTCATCCGCGACTGTTCTTTATGTATTGGACAAGTGGATGCGGGAAAGTATACCTGATCAGGAGCTGGGTATTATTTCTGCATTGGGGCCTGGTTTCAGTTCAGAATTACTGTTAATGGAATGGGGTAAATCATGAGTGTATGGATATGGCTGTTTATACTGGTTGTTATATTACAGCGAATAATTGAACTGTTTATTGCAAAACAAAACGAAATTTGGATGAAGGGGAGAGGTGGAGTAGAGAAGGGAGAAAAACATTACAAATGGTTTATCCTGCTGCATTGTTTCTTTTTTCTATCCATGATGACAGAAGTTGTTGTCGATGGCACATCCAACATGAATTTCAGTTATTTCTGGTTCTCCGTATTCCTTTTAACGCAAATGTGCAGAATCTGGTGCATCCAGTCACTGGGCAGGTTCTGGAATACAAAGGTAATTATATTGCCCGGCGTTGCGCTGATTAGAAAAGGACCATATAAATATGTGAAGCATCCGAATTATATTATTGTTGCAATCGAACTGTTTGTCATTCCATTTATGATTGGAGCACAAGTAACCGCGGTTATCTTTCCGATTCTTCACATAATGCTGCTGCGCGTTCGAATTCCCCGTGAAGAAAAAGCACTGCGGAATGCAGCAACATAATTTCCCTAAATTCGAAAAAGATCTCGCACCATATAAAAGGGGAGCGAGATCTTTTTTATTTGCTTTGGTGTATATATTTTGCAATATACATAAAAGGTGTATCAATTAGTGCAACAATAAATTTAATAACATAGGTTGTTATGAAAATTTCAAACCAGACTGTCATCGGGAACTGACCTAAAAATGCAATAGAACAGAAGACTGCTGTATCCAGAAGCTGACTGAGCATTGTGCTTCCATTATTTCGCACCCAAAGAAACTTATCTGCGGGAAACAGTTTACGCAGCTTGTCGTAAATTAATACATCAAAGTACTGACTCATTGCATAGGCGGCAAGACTTCCGGCAGCAACACGCGGAATCATGCCGAAAATCGTCTCCAACGACTCATGTGCGATATCATCTGGTCCAGGATTGAATACAAGGGAAATCTGCATCATCACGGTCATGGCTATTAATGTCGAAAATCCCATCCAGACAGCTCTTTTCGCATCTTTTTTTCCGTATTTTTCATTGAGAATATCCGTTCCCAAATAGGCGGTGCCATAAATGATGTTACCAAGTGTGGCAGTCAATCCAAACAGCTCAACGGTCTTGAGGACCTGAATGTTCGCAATAACTGTAGCCAGCCCGATCCAAACAAATAAACCCATTTTCCCAAACATCCGATAAAAAAATAACAGCAATGAAAAGTTCAACATTGCAAATAAAAACCAAATCAGTTCATTTGGCATCCTTATTCCTCCTTAGTTTTGGTAACGCGGGAGTTTGCGAACCGCGTAAAACAACATCATCCATTATACTTTTTAATAACCGGAAAGGCAATACGGATTTTTAAGTGACATGGAGGTTGCAGGAAAGAGGTGACAAATTAATGGATAATTGAGATCTGGGCGACAAACGCCAAAAAAAGCGGCAATCTGCATCAGATCACCGCTTTATATATGATATCGTTATTTTTTAACTACATTTGCAGCCTGAGGTCCGCGCTCACCTTCGACAATTTCGAAGTCAACTTCTTGACCTTCTTCAAGGGATTTGAAGCCTTCTTCTTGAATTGCGGAATAATGTACGAATACATCATTTCCTTCCTCAACTTGGATAAAGCCGTAACCTTTTTCTGCGTTGAACCATTTAACTACTCCATTTTCCATGTGAATAATCCTCCTAAAAACTTTCACGTAAAACGTGGTAATACAAAGGCAGATAAATGAATACCAAAAAAAGACATCTCCGTATAGAAGTGCAGAATCACATGTACACCTACTTCTATAGAAGCTGCCTGTCAATAATGATTCCATACATCTTCTTTGCTTAGGTCCAATATAGCGTATTTTAGGCTGTCAGTCAAGAAAATGTCATATATATTTGCGAATTTCTGATTTTTTATACTAATTAACGCATAAAAATAAGTGGTCCTTAAAAAATTCATAATAATTATATAAAAAGACAACTTGATACGTTACACTATAGTTAACTAATCGAGAGGGGTGCTTCATGTATGGCTACTGATATTGAAATTGCACAGAGCGCTACATTAAAGCCGATTGAGGATATTGCTGCTAGTCTTGATTTGTCAAAGGATGACTGGGAACCATACGGACACACAAAAGCAAAGTTATCCAATAACTTATTGGACAAATTAAAGGACAAACCTGATGGTAAAATCATTTTAGTGACTTCCATTAATCCAACGCCTGCCGGTGAAGGGAAATCAACTGTTACTGTCGGCCTCGGACAAGCATTAAATCGACTCGGAAAAAAAGCAATTATTGCACTGCGGGAACCATCGCTTGGCCCTGTTATGGGAATGAAGGGCGGTGCAGCAGGGGGAGGTTATTCACAGGTCCTCCCAATGGAAGATATTAATTTGCATTTCACTGGAGACCTGCATGCCATTACAAGTGCCAACAATGCACTTAGTGCGTTTATTGATAATCATATACATCGGGGAAATAAATTGAATATCGATCCTCGCCGCATAGAATGGAAACGGGTAATGGATATGAATGACCGGGTTCTCCGGCAAATTGTCGTCGGACTCGGCGGACCCCTGAAAGGTGTGCCGAGAGAAGACGGATTTAATATTACCGTTGCCTCGGAGATTATGGCAATCCTCTGTTTGGCTACCAGTCTAACAAATTTGAAGGAACGAATCTCAAACATCGTGATAGGATACACCTACGACGAGGAACCGATAACGGTGAAAGACTTGAAAATCGAAGGGGCATTAACATTACTTCTAAAAGATGCAATCAAGCCGAACCTTGTGCAAACAACAGAAAATACGGCTGCCATCATTCACGGCGGACCATTTGCGAATATTGCTCACGGATGCAACAGTATTATGGCTACCAAGACAGCGGCAAAGCTTGGCGATTACGTTGTGACCGAGGCAGGATTTGGTGCAGATTTGGGACTCGAAAAATTCCTCGATATAAAATCGCGCGCAGGTGGGTTTGAAACAGATGCTGTAGTCATTGTAGCAACTGTCCGGGCATTAAAAATGCATGGCGGTGTGGCAAAAGACAATTTACAAACAGAAAATGTGAAGGCATTGCAGGCAGGCATGGCCAATTTAGAGAAGCATATCGAAACGGTCAATCAGTTTGGTCTGCCATTTGTCGTTGCCATTAATAAATTCCCTTCCGATACACACGCTGAAACTGATTATATTAAAGACTGGTGTGAATCAAGAGGTATTGATGTTGCACTTACTGATATATGGGCACAGGGTGGAGCCGGTGGTATAGAACTGGCTGAAAATATAATGAAAACAGCTGAAAGTCCGGAAAGAAACTTTCAGCGGATTTACGAATTAGAAGACACACTTGAGACCAAAATTCGAAAAGTAGCACAAAAAGTGTATGGTGCTGATGGAATTGAATTAACATCAAAAGCTAAAAAGCAGGTGGCTTTTTACGAAAAACAGGGGTGGGGTAAGTTACCGGTGTGTATGGCCAAAACACAGTATTCACTCTCTGACGATCCATCACTTGTCGGCAGACCATCCGGATTTACTGTAACAATAAGGGAATTACGACCATCCATTGGTGCCGGGTTCATTGTTGTATTAACCGGTGATATGATGACAATGCCTGGACTTCCAAAAAAACCGGCTGCATTAAATATGGATGTAACGGAAGACGGGAAAATAAAAGGTTTATTCTAATGGATGGGTCTTATCAATTAAATGCTATCCGCGATTATGCCCATTCAATTTTTAGCGATGATTGCACCGGACATGATTTTTTCCATATGAAGCGGGTTGCTCAAATGGCCAGAAATATTGCTCTGGAAGAGGGCGCAGATGTTTTTATTTGTGAAGCTGCTGCCTGGATCCATGATATCGGTGATGCGAAGTTATTTTCAAATCGAAATAAAGTATTGAATCATTTAACCGATTTTTTACAATCCATCGATATTTCTGATGCAGAATATAAACAAATACGTCATACTGCCGATGATGTGTCATTCCAAAAAGGAAAAACACCCGATACACTGGAGGGGAAAATCGTACAAGATGCTGACAGGCTAGATGCGATCGGAGCGGTTGGAATCGCACGGACATTTGCATATGGTGGTTCCCAAGGACAATTGATTTGGAACACATCCAACCAGACTGACACTTCGCTTCAGCATTTTTATGATAAACTGTTAAAATTAAAAAGCTTGATGAACACCGAAAGTGCAAAACGTATT